>NZ_JACHCG010000002.1:0-600000 GCF_014200595.1 Pedobacter cryoconitis | reverse complement strand
ACATTTTATATCGTTCAAAGCCGTCCAATCACTACCTTATATCCGGTTCCTGAAGTGAATGATCAGGAAAATCATGTTTATGTGTCAGTGGGTCATCAACAAATGATGACTGATGCCATGAAACCGTTAGGTATATCTTTATGGCAGTTAACAGCTGCCCGCCCAATGTATAAAGCCGGCGGAAGGTTATTCGTTGATATCACTGGCAGCCTGGCTTCTGCAACTGGCAGAAAAACGGTCATAGAGGTGATGGGAGAACACGATCCACTCATCAAAGACGCGCTGCTGACCATCATAGCACGTGGGGATTTTATAAAACAAATACCAGGCGATCAGGAGGAGGTAAATCCAATTCAAAGCAATACAGGTAAATCTTCCGCAGATATCCTCTCTCAGACAGCAGATGACCCAGCAATCGTTTCAGAGCTGATTCAGCGTAGTGAGGCCTCACTAACAGCATTAAAATATGATATCCAAACGAAATCAGGACCGGACTTATTTGATTTTATCCTGGAAGACGGTCAGTTATCAAAAAGGCAGTTGTTTGACCCGCAAAATATGAGTGCAATCATGGCTTCTATAGCTGCCTGCTCCTGGATCAATGAAAACATGAAGAAATGGTTAGGCGAAAAAAATGCAGCAGATACAATTGCCCAATCAGCCCCCAACAATATCACTTCAGAAATGGGTCTGGAGTTATTGGATGTTGCCGATGTACTCCGTCCCTATCCAGCAGTAATTCGTTATTTACAACAGGTAAAGGATGAATTATTGCTGAATGATCTGGCTCAATTTGATGGCGGGAAACAAGTTCAGGATGCTATTTATACTTACCTCGATAAATATGGAATGCGTTGTGCGGGAGAGATCGATATTACGCAAACGCGCTGGAGCGAAAAACCGGCTATACTGATCCCTATGATTCTCAGTAATATCCAAAATTTTAAACCCGGTGCCCACAATCAGAAGTTTGAGCAAGGACGGCATCAAGCTTTGAAAAAAGAAGAAGAGTTATTGGATCGGTTGAAGCAATTACCAGATGGGGAGCAAAAAGCCCGGGAAACCAAACAAATGATCAGCCTGCTCCGTAATTTCGCCGGTTATCGTGAATATCCAAAATACAGTATAGTTAACCGTTTCTTTGTCTATAAGCAAGCTTTACTGAAGGAAGCAGAAAAACTCGTACAGGCTGGTATTATTCATGAAAAACAAGATATCTATTACCTTACTTTCCAGGAGCTTCATGAAGTTGTACGCACACATAAACTGGATTATCAACTCATCAGCAAAGCAAAAGAAGAATATAGATTATTCGGGAAATTAACACCGCCACGTGTAATTACCTCTGAGGGAGAAATCATTTCGGGCACTTACAAACGGGAAAACCTCCCGGAAGGAGCTATCGCTGGCCTTGCTGTTTCCTCCGGATTTATAGAAGGCCGGGCCCGTGTCATCTTGCACATGGAAGATGCCAACCTGGAAGATGGAGATATATTGGTCACCTCATTTACTGACCCCGGCTGGACAGCACTATTTGTTTCTATCAAAGGTCTGGTCACTGAAGTTGGTGGACTAATGACGCATGGCGCAGTCATTGCACGTGAATATGGCATACCGGCGGTTGTCGGGGTAGAGAATGCCACGCGTCTGATCAAAGACGGGCAAAGAATCCGGGTGAATGGAACGGACGGATATATAGAAATACTATTGTAACAATTATGCTTAAAAAGATCGCCTGGCGGCACTCCTTTTATTCTGTAAGAAAAATACCGTAACTTTTAAAATCTCCTGAATAATGAAGAAGAAAAAATACAACCAGCTATAAACCCAGTATGAATCAAACCACTCAGATCACAACCCATAAAGTTGAGTATCTTTCTTCATTAACAGCCTTGCGCGGAATTGCCGCACTACTGGTCGCCATATTTCATTTTGAAATGGCTGTCGCCAGGTTTGTTCCTGCTGCACAATCAATGTTTTTCGAAAAATGCTACCTGATGGTAGATCTGTTCTTTATTATGAGTGGCTTTATTATGCTGCATGTATATAGCAGCGAGTTTAAAAATAACATACAGGCAAAATCATTGAAAAACTTTCTTGTTGCCCGCTTTGCAAGAGTCTATCCGCTGCACCTGTTCTCTCTGCTACTGCTGGTCGTGATTGTACGCTGGCTTACGGATTGGGGCAATCCACCCATTCTCCTTGAACAGCCAGCTGATATTCTACCAAATATTTTCTTACTCCACTCCTTCGGCTTTACAAAGATATATTCCTGGAATATTCCTTCCTGGAGCATTAGTGCTGAATGGGCTGCTTACCTCCTTTTTCCAATCATTGCACTCTGCATGAATAAGAAAAAAGCGATCACTGTTATACTTTTAGCTTTGTTTATAGTAGTTGCATATTATTCCATCATGTACTTACTTCCGCGAAAAAACCCTATAAATCCTGCTATACCAGTACCTCATAATCTAAATACAACATTCGATTATGGATATATACGTGGTATAGCCGGATTTATAACCGGCCTGCTTGTCTATCTGCTCTACGAATTACGCGCTTTCAGAAAAGCTTTCTCTTCTGATATAGTATGCCTGCTTATAATTTTAGCGATCACGCTATCCATGCATTTTGCACTGAATGATAGCCTTACAGTGTTGCTGTTTGCCATGCTTGTACTCAGCTTTACGGCTAATAATGGCAGGATAGCTAAATTCTGTAACCGGAAAATTCCGCAATTCCTGGGAGACATTTCTTATTCCGTTTACCTCATGCAGATTTTTCTGCAAGAACCATTTTCACATGGTATTTACTTGCCGGGTATTACAGGAATAGGAAGAGGTAAACAAAATATTGATTTTTCAAGCGGAGTTTTATATTGCATAACCTATCTGGTCCTACTCATTATGATATCTTATATTTCTTATCAATGGGTAGAGCGTCCCAGCAGAAGATTTATCAATCGTATTTGGGGAAAATAAATTACTTCTTTTTGCCCAGCGTTTGGTGCCGAAACTGCGTATTTACTATATAACCATTCCAATGAATGGCCCTGTAATAAATATGAAAGCCTTAATCAAAAAACTCAAAAAGACCTTCCCTGTTGATAAATTTTTCTTTCACAGATCCTATTCACAAGAAGGAGAAGATATGATCTACAGATCATGTTTTGAAAACCGGAAACATTATAAAGGATTTTATATTGATGTGGGTGCTCACCATCCCTATCGTTTTTCAAACACGGTACATTTTTATCAGAATGGCTGGCGCGGAATAAACATAGAACCCACTCCTGGTGCCATCAAACTATTCAATCTTTTTCGCCGCAGAGATATTAACCTGAATATCGGTATTGATAGTACTCCGGGCATACTTCCGTTTTACTGTTTTAATGAACCCGCATTGAACAGTTTTGATAAAGAAATATCAATCACCAGATCTGCAACAAATGCAAATTATAAGATTACCAAAGTAATCAATATCAGAACTATGCCGCTTAAACAGGTTTTAGCAAATCATCTGCCCGAGGGACAGATCATAGACTTTTTAAATATTGACGCAGAAGGATTTGATCTTGAAGTATTAAAATCAAATAACTGGGATAAATATATCCCCCTGTTTATTATGGTGGAGACAGGAATAGATATCCAAAACCTTGCAGGATCTGAAATCTACAACTACCTTTCAGCAAGAAATTATGCGCTGGTTGCTAAAACAAACCGCACCTCGTTCTTCAAATTAAAATCAGCCTGATCAGGGATTTGCCCTGATCAGGCACTATTTTTTAAATTGATAGCGAAGTCCAAGCTGGAAAGAACCATTGTATTGCTGATAACCACCCAATGTATTGCTCACCTTATAAGGCGTGAGATTTCGCAAATACTTACCTTCCATATAAAACTGGTTGAAACGAATGCTTATCCCACCAGTGATACCCAGATTTACCTTATTTACTTTAGTATAATTCAAAGTAGAATCTACGGCTCTGTGACGGGCTGAGTCCAGGTATTTAGTAGAAGGCAGCTGAGCTTTGTAAAGCTCAGACTGGGTATTACCTTTTGACTGGCTTAGCGGAAAACTGATTACTGGCCCGGCATTGATACTGATCTGATTTGAAAGCCTGTATTCAAGAGTTAACGGCACATTTAAGAGCGTCATCTTTCTGTTATCCGATACTTTATAAGTTGATAAAGTATCCCGGAGATAACCACTGGGTTTAGTGATATAACTTCCCGAAAGTGTGGTCGATGTATTTAACCGAAGACCCATATTCAACAACAACTTCGTTTTTATTCTGTATGCGCCAAAAATACCAACGTAAAGGCCATTATTTTTCCCCGTATTCCATCCGCTTTCCAGTCCAAAATTATAAGCAGGAGTAGTCATGAATTCTTTTACTTTCGGGCTACGGCTAACTTTTTTCTTCTTTGATGAGGCAACTTTAGCGGTTGAATGCTTGCCACTAATTTTCTCATTCACCGGTATCTGATTTTCCTCTTTATCAGGTTTTATACTTTCTATAGTTGATGCTGTATTTTCTTTAACTAATGAAGTACCCGGCGATACTGTATTTTCGCTATGATCAGGCTGTACCTTTACAGCATAATTTTCAACCTGATGATTTTCTATTTTTGAAACCGCAGCTGGTCTTAAATCAGAAATTTGTTTATTAGTCCCGTTGGTTTTAGCTTTAACGCCCGTTAAGTCTCTTGACAAGCTATCAATTGATAAAACATGAGCGCTATCAGTCTCAATATTTGCCAAAGAATCAGCAGAAATGGGAAGACCTTTGCGATGTAATGTGTCAGCAGGCAAATGAGATTGTTGCTTCTTCAAAATCACCGGGTTTTTGGGCTTGATCACTATTGGCGATACCAGGTAAGTGGTTACGCCAATTGCTGCCGCAACAGGAAGCGCATAGCCAAGTAAAGAGACCAGTTTAGCAGCAAATGGCTTAGTAGCCACAGTACCACCGCCATTGCTAACAGGCATTTGTGCATCCAGCATATCTTTCATACCAGCCCACGCGGAACCAGCATCTTCTTTTAAAGGAAGTTTGGATAGCTTTTTAAGCCAGAGTTTATAATACCAAGCTGAATTTCTCATATTACCTTGTTATTATTTTCAGTTGGTTGATTCATAGATCTATTGGGAGAAGTGAGCATTTCTCTAAGCATTTTTTTCCCTTCAGAAAGATGCCATCGGGAAGTACTTTCCCTGATATTTAACTGTTCACTAATTTCTCCATGTGAATATCCTTCAATTACTGACAGGTTAAAAACAAGCCGTGTTGCATCAGGCAACAGGCGGATGCATTTTAAAAGGTCTTCTGCGTAAAGCTTATTCAGTATAGCCGGAGGCATAAAAACATCTTCCGCTTCTTCCAAATCATTGATTTCTTTACTAAACTTAATTTCCTTTCGTCCAAGATCAATACAGGTTCTTACTATAATTGTTCTGATCCAGCCCCCTAACTCACCCTTTTTCTCATCAAATGTTCCAATATGCTGAAATACTTTTAAAAACCCTGCATTCAATGCCTCTTTAGACAGTTCATCAGATTTCAGATAGCGGTAACACAAACGCAGCATATCAGCATAAAAAAGTTTATACAACCCCTCCTGAGCAGCGCGTTTGTTAGCCTTACAACCTTCAATCAGCTTAGAATGTTGCTTAGCAAATAGGTTCATTAAAATAATTTAGTAATCTCACATCTATACGTTTCAATAGCACTACGCAGCAACCAGATTAAACGTTGGGTAGATTATCAATTTTTTATAATTTAAATTTTATTCCTCCATTAATAACTAATCCGTCCACAGGAGCATAAATATCTCTAAAAACAGGATCGGTAACCGAACCCGTATAAATCGTATCAAACTTAGTTTGACGCGTATCTGTCAGGTTTTCAAAATTAATAAAGATGGAAAACCTTTCCCAGATTTTCTCAGCCATTAACCCGGCAGTCCAGTAGCTTTTCCCAGTTGTCCCGTCATTTAATCTTTGCTTGCTAAAATAATACGCCTCCACTCCAATTTTCCATTTTTCTTCGACTTCGTACATCAGTACATTATTTAAACGATGTTTAGAAACCAGCGGATATACCATGTGATGGTCACCAGTACGCTGGTTAACATCGGCAAGGGTATACCCTATAAATAACTTAAAATCACCATAAGAGATTTTAGCATTAGTTTCCATCCCCTTAGTATCCAGATTGCCGTTTGGCTGTATATAAGCTAAATCATCACCTGTAGCGGGCGTTAGTAAAATAGGATTATTGATCCGCGTATAAAAAAATAGCTGATTGATACTAAATCCTATTTTATCATCAAATAATAGAGTCCGGTAATTGATATCATAATTAGCTCCGTAAGAGCGTTCAGCTTTCGTCCGGTTCACATCAACTGGCAATACATTTCTAAATTGGATACGTTCAGCGTCTTCTGTGAATACAGTGGGGGCTTTGTAGCCTAATCCGCCACCTAAACGTGTAGATAAGTGTTCATTGATTTTCCATAACCCGGAAACTCTTGGTAAAAAGAAAAAGCCATAGTTATTATGGTAATCAGTCCGGATACCAGACTCCACTATAAATTTATCAGTCAGGTTCCAGGTATTCTGGACAAAACCTCCGATAGTGGTATAATTGTAGCTTCTCAGCGCAGCATTATTATTCTTATCCTCTTTAAAATGGTCTGAGAGAAAGTTAACCCCTCCTACCCAATCCATCTTTTTCTCTTTACGGGAATAGTTCACTTCACTATAAGTTGAAAGCTGTACGCCTGAAAAAAGATAGTCAGGCAAGCCAATACTCCTGTTATAATAGCTCACAGAATTACGGAATATCAATTTTTCTTTATCATTTAATTGATGATCCAATTCCAGCTGAGTACTGTAACGCTGTGTATTATTTTCTTCAAAATAGCTATGCTGGGCATTACCATTCCCTTTAATATATTCCAGATCACCACCAATACGTTTTTCAACCGTAGTATTCAACCCGGCAGAAAGCGTTGTACCCTCATTCAAATAGACAAAGAGTTTAGGATTCAATGTAAAGCGGTTAAATTGCGGTATTGCTGTAAAGCCAGTGTTTGAAGGGTCATAAGCGCTGCCGTGGTTATATGCAGCATAAATAGTGGCACCCACTTTTTTAAATTTCTGCGCATAAAAGCCACTGGCATCCAGTCCCAAAGCTGACGTGCCATTTAAAAGGAAGTTAAGCTGCCGCTGATCTGCTGGCTTTTTAGAGACCAGGTTTACAAGCCCTGCAATTGCACCACCACCATATAATGTAGAGGATGAACCTTTGATCACTTCGACTTGCTGCAAGTCCAGCGGTGCAATCTGTAATAGCCCCAATCCACCAGAAAACCCAGCATATAAGGGAAATCCATCTCGTATGATCTGTGTATATTTTCCATCAAGCCCCTGGATACGGATACTCGAATTGCCACTGGTAGCAGAAGTCTGCTGTGCCTGGATTCCAGTACTTTCAGCAAGCAGCATACGAATATCACCGGGCTTCATGTTTCCCTTTTCATCCAGCTCTTCCCCTGCAATCACCTCTATCCGGGTCGGAATATTTGCGATAGTTCTGCTGCTTCTGGTGGTAGAAACCACTACCTCAGCTAGCTCTTCGTCATTCTCAGCAGATTCCAATACAATCGGTAATGGTACAATCTGAGCTAATGGAAATAAAAGTGTATCTGTTCTTGTTTTAAAACCGACATAACTGAACTGGATCAGTTGTTTGCCAGATGGGACATGAGTTAAAAAGACAAGCCCATCACTTCCAGATAATGAACTCATATTTGTACCCAGAATTTTCACAGTGACCCCCGGAATAATCTGGTTAGTTTTTGCGTCCTTAATGAGCGCTTTAAATAGATTTTGAGCATAAGCTGATCCTGTAAAAAACAGTACAGCTGTAAGCACAGCAATTTTTTTCATCCTATGTTTTCTATAATTAAGTAATCCAATAAATCAGCCTGAAATGGCCGTAATAGAGTATTAGCTTAATTGAGGCGGTTGCCAGATCACGACAGGGATTTGCGGAAGTTCCACAGTCAAATAGGCACTATCGTGCTTAACAGGCCTTAAATAGATTGTGAATGTGGGTGACAAAAAATTATTGATCGTAAATCCAACACAAGTACCACAAACATAAAATGGAGAACAATCTTTGCAGCAATCTTCGTCTTTCTGCGTATGCTGCTGCAATGCTTTTAAAGAAAGTTGGTCCGCATCTTTTTCCAATGCACAACAAGGCACAATAGTTAGTGTCAGCACAATTAAGGATAAAAGCAGCGTCAGGAACTTCACGTTATAAAAGTATAGAATTTGTAAGTATAAATATAGCTGAACTGCTTTAATTATTTACTTGATTTCTATTGCGCTCGCTGGTGCGTGTATCATTATTTATATGCCAAGAACCAGCTCATCTGAATTCCCAATAATAATCGATTTCTTCCTGTGTGTCGCAGTTTACAATAAATGATACCGCTTCATTAAATTTGAATTCAGGGCCCGCATTAAGTGCGAGAAATTTTTGTCCTTCAATTTCAAATTCTATAGTCATCACAGTACCGGCCGGCTTATGATGATATTCAAAACCCACTTCACCATAATAAGATTTCCTTCCGATTTTTGAATTTTTAAAGATAGACAAGTAATAATTTACAGCCTCTTCTGCCTGGCCATTAAACCATAAGTTTGAAATAATCTTTTGCATTGTTGCCATGATGTTTCTCCTTAATTATTAATTTACAATAGCTTAACTGATGTATTAATAAATACGTGCTAACAAAAATAACAGCTAACCAGTAACTATGTAAGGTGTCAATGCGACAATTAACAGGGTACTTCAGGTCAATCGCAAAGCTTATTCCTTTAAAGCCTTAATCAACATTGTTTTATTCTCCACTCCGGCCTTAAGAAAAATATTCTGAACATGTTTGGCAACCGTTCTTTCAGATATAAATAGCTTTTCGGCAATGTCCTTGTACTTCATGCCTTCAGCTATCAATTCTGCAATCTCTGTTTCCCTGGTTGTCAGATTATAAAAACTACACTTTTCAATAAAATTAGCTAAAACATCTTTTTTTGCCGCGGCATTAATGCTTTCAATCTCACGCCTCATCTCTGCTAATCTAGCTTGCTCAGATTTTGACTGTCTGACAAACTGCCTCATGAGAACCATGTTGACCACCAGGAATCCAATATTGCACCCAAATGTAATGATCCACTTATCAATTCCCAGCCAGGCACCAAAAACCGGAGTTATACTGACCGGAAATACAGCAAAAAAGATACATAACCTTTCGATCAGCAATTCCTGCTCCTTATCATGCTTATACTTTTTATATATTCCCTTGATAGCCGTAGAAAACAACACTATGGCATAGAGTACAGGAATAATATAAACATATTTTCTGGTGAACGAAATATCATTGTTCACCGGATATAGAACCCCATAAAAGACAATCAACGGAATGATAATAAAAAGGAAGCCATAGCTGCCATGAAACTTCAGCGTTTTTAATCCCATCGTTTTATAAAAATAAACAGGACAATAAGCGCAAAAAACATAACCAAAGGCATAACCCAGGAAATTTTGCCATTTCTCAGGCACAAAAGTTATTCTGTGATCAGGAAAGAATCCTTCGAAGATATTATAAAGTATCAAAAGAAGAACAAGGTATAAATGATAAAGCCGCTTATGCTCATGCTTTCTTGTCAGATAACCTATCCACTGCTGGAACAATAAGGCAACTTCTATAATGATTATAAAAAATATAATCAGGGGCATATTCGTATCAAATAATGTCATCCCCTTAGTTAAATTCGCGTTTCATACAAAATACACGGAAACCAAAATCCAACTCATTATAGATCTTAAATCCGGCTTTTTTATAAAGAATTATGTTGCGTTCCATATAGGTTTCCAGATAAACAGGGAGTTTTAACCGCTCACTATCTGCTACCAATTCTTCCAATAGCTTAAGACCAATTCCCTGGTGCTGAAAATCAGGGTTTACACCAATGAAAAGGAGATAATAAAAAGCAGAATCCGGATGTACCTTACCAATTTTAGCTGCTCTGCTAAACCCAAGCTTTACGCTCTTAAGCCCAAGCACAAAAAGAAGTTTTACGTCCATTAAAACAGACCAGAAACTGACCTTCTTCTGATCGGGAAATGAGATCATGGCACAAGCATTTTTATCCTCAGAAAGATAAACCGCTCCATACCTCGAACAACACTCAAAGTAGTATTCAAAAACTTTCCTGATTCTGTTTACGCGGTATTTATCTTGTTTAATAATAGAATTGAAACTTCTGTTTTCATTGAAAGATTTTGTAAGTATATCAACAACTGTATTCTTATCTTCTGATTCTGCTTTTAACACTTTATTAAATTTCCTTTGTAGGTTAATAATTTAGACCGGTTTCACCATATCAACATCAAAAGACGCCCCTGAAATGCAAAAATATTGCTTACGAATATACATATATTATACTATTACATGTCCAAACACATAAGTCAATGATATAATTATTTATTTAGTTACTATCAATATATATATACAAAGATTAGCATCAATAATTATAATAAAAGTTAATTACGCAAACGTTTGCACAGCTTTACAATTATTTTTTCCTGCTGGATTAATTAAATTAGAGCTTATATCATACATCTGATCACATGAAAACATATTTTTTAATTGTTCTGATTACTTTAACTTCCTGCATAACGCTGCATGCGCAGCAAAAATGTCCGAATGTCATTGTAATTTATGCAGATGACCTCGGCTATGGAGACGTAAGCTGTTATGGTGCGAAAAAAATCAAAACTCCACATATAGACCAGCTGGCTAAACAAGGAATCAAGTTTACCAATGCTCACGCTACAAGCGCAACCTGTACCCCATCCCGCTTTTCTATACTGACGGGAGTTTATGCCTGGCGTAAAAAAGGTACAGGCATTGCCCCTGGTAATGCAGCTTTATTAATTGATACTGCACAGCTTACGCTTGCCAAAATATTTAAACAAACCGGTTACACGACCGCAGCCATTGGCAAGTGGCACCTTGGCCTGGGTGGTCAGGGCGGCCCTGACTGGAATGGAGAGATCAAACCGGGCCCGCAAGAACTTGGTTTTGATAAATCTTATATTATACCTGCCACATTAGATAGGGTTCCATGCGTGATTGTAGCTGATCACCACGTTGAAAATTTAGACCTGAAAGATCCGATTACTGTAAATTATCATCAAAAAACAGGAGAATGGCCTACAGGAAAAGAAAGTCCTGAATTATTAATTATGAAATCATCAAATGGTCATGACAATACCATCATTAACGGAATTGGCCGTATCGGCTATATGACCGGAGGTAAGGCTGCGATCTGGGACGATTACACACTAACAGAGAAACTTACGGCCCAGGCAGAAACCTTTATTACCGCAAATAAGGCTAATCCTTTTTTCCTTTACTTTGCCTCACCAAACATCCATGTTCCAAGAACACCGAATAAGCGGTTTGCTGGTAAAAGCGGGATGGGCCCCCGCGGAGATGTTATCCTGGAATTCGACTGGAGTGTGGGCCGTTTGATGAAAACACTCGATAGCCTGGGATTAACCAATAATACCATGATCGTACTCAGTAGCGATAACGGCCCCGTTGTTGATGATGGATACCAGGATCAGGCAGCAGAACTAATGGGTGGACATCAACCCGCAGGCCCGCTAAGGGGAGGTAAATACAGCGCATTTGATGGCGGGACCCGTGTCCCTTTTATCGTGAGCTGGCCATCAGCAGTAAAAAGCGGTACAAGTGACGCACTGATCAGTCAGGTTGATTTAATCAGATCTTTTGCAAGTCTGCTGAACCAGAAACTCAGCACTAAACAAGCTTATGATAGTTTTGATATGATCAGTCAGCTTTTGGGAAAATCAAAAAGCAATCGCCCATATTTAATAGAAGATGCCGGTGGACTGGGAATAATTGCGGATAACTGGAAATACATAGTACCAAATAACGCCGCTGCCTATGATTACGCTACCAAAACTGAACTCGGTAACAGTAAAGAACCTCAATTGTATAACCTATCAAAAGATATAGAAGAACGCAAGAACCTTGCATCCCAATATCCTGATAAGGTTAAACAGTTATCAGAAAAACTACAGCAAGTAAAAGATGAGCACGGTTATCATTTGTAACCTGCTCAACCTTATATTTTGTTACTTGTCTTCAGGATGTGCCTGCCCGCGATGGCAGGTAATACAGTTTACAGCAAGCACTGCTTTAGTATTATAGACGTCTTTAATATGAAAATATTTCTTATTGATCCGATAGGTCATTTTCATCATGGACCTGGCAATTTCCTTTTCCGGTTTTGCATCACTCGCGAAATCCAGATGTTTAGGATCATCTTTACTGGCTGCATGGCAAAAATTACATTTGACACCTAATGCAGCCTTAAATCCGTCCATCACCTTATCCAGCTCTTCATAACTGATATCTTTAGGAAGAACTTTAAGATTACTGGCTTTTTTTTCTTCCTTGGGCATAAACCCGCTTAACATAACAACTGTGCCTACTAATACAGACAAGGTAGCGATTGCTTTATATTTCATGGCATTTGAATTACTTATACCTAAGATAAAAAACATTTCGACTTTACACCAGATGTATCCAACTCTTTACCTCTATTTAGAAAGATTCAAGCCTCTTTGAACGGTATATAAAGAGGCTTGAATTTATAAATTAAGGGTGTATCTGCTCTTCTTTAAAACCGGATTCTTCCAGTTGCAGCGTCGTATGTGAGATCTTAAAATTCTCTTTGATATGTTTCTGTAGTGCCGATAAAACCTGCTTACCTCCGGCTCCCTCTTTCAAAACCACATGAGCAGTCATTGCATTTACACCAGAGGTTAAAACCCATACATGCAGATCGTGCAGATCCGCCACGCCTTCTACCAGGAGAATGGAACTCCGCAGCTCGGCCATATTCACGTCCTTTGGTGTTCCTTCCAGTAAAATACCTATAGACTCTTTAAGCAAAATCCAGGTTCTTGGTAAAATGAAAAGACCTATTCCAGCCGATAACAACGGATCAGCGTAATACCATCCGGTAGTCAGCATAATAATACCCGCAGCAATAACCCCGATAGAAGTCAGCATATCAGAAAGGACTTCAAAATAAGCTCCTTTCATATTCAGACTTTCACCAGAACTTTTCCGCAAGACTAACATTCCCGCAATATTGACAACTAACCCTACCGCAGCCACAGCAATCATTTCCTTACTCTCTACTTTTGGAGGATCAAGAAAGCGCAGATATGCCTCATAAAGTATATAAATTGAGATCCCGATTAAAACCACTGCATTTGCTAATGCGGCTAATATTTCTGCCCTGTAATATCCATAAGTACGTTCCGTCGTCGCTTTACGTTCTGCATAATTTATGGCAACCAGCGCGAGTGCCAAACCACCCACATCAGTCAGCATATGCCCTGCATCGGCCAGTAAAGCCAGACTTTTGGTCATAATACCACCAATAACCTCTACAATAAGGTACAAAAGCGTAAAGCCCAATACAATTTTTAAACGGCCTTTATTTTTACTGGCCTGCGAAATAGTTCCCTCACGTTCCATACTGATTATTTAAATTTATAATTCAATCCACGTTTTTCACCACTACTCTTCTTCACTATTTTTCATTTTTGATATCAAATCATACGCTCCTTTTGTTACCACCTTCCCGGTAGCAAGATCAAAGCTTTCAGGAAGTCTGACTTCAACATATCCGGCATCTGCCGATCCGATAGCAATCTCTAAAAGCTGAAAATGATAGTTAACTTCAGCCTTTTCATCTTTACGCTGCCCTGTCTCTATAAAAATATACTTCTTTCCGGCAAAATCAGCTATGGCAGACTCTGGCAAAGCATTTACCTTTGCTGTTCCGGTTTCAATCAGTGCATTCAAATAAGCGCCTGGTATCAAATTTCTGCTTTGCGTATTCGCCACACAGTGAACCGTAACCGTCTTATCTTCATTAATTTCTCTGCCTACCAGTGTTACTGTAGCCACACGTTCTTCAGCTTCATTTTGTAAGGAGAAACGGACTTTCTGTCCCTTCTTAATTAAATCTACGTCTTTTTGGAATACCTTCAGCTCCACGTGTAAATTTGCGCTGTTTACAATCTCGAACATCACATCATTAGGGCTCACAAACTTACCTGAGTTTACATTAACCTTGGTTACATAACCGTTTATAGGCGCATAAATATTAATTGTACTCCGGATATTAGCAGGCGTTAAAGTAGCCGAATTGATATTAATCAGCAGTAAACGTTGTCGTAAAGCACTCTCTCTGGATAACATAGTTTGATACTGAGATCTGGCTTGCTGCAACACCTTCTGTGCATTTATATTTTGTCTTGCCAGCTCCTGCTGCCTTTTATATTCAGCGTCTGCCAATTCAAGCTGACTCTTATTTTCCAGATAATCCTGCTGCAACTGTACATACTCCTGATTCTGGAGCACAGCGATCACCTGTCCTTTTTTAACTGTTGATCCTTGCAGCAGCGGAGTAGACTTCACTATCCCACCCATTTGTGTAGTGATACTGATCAGGTTTTCTGGTGGTACATCTATCGTCCCGTTAACCTTCAACACTCCACTGATCGATTTTTTCTCCACCTTTCCCAAGGTAACTCCACTGGTCTTATACTGTGCAGCAGTGAGTTCTACCGTATTTTCTTCGTCTTTGGCCGGAGCTTCAGTAGCAGCAGCAGCAGCAGTTGTATCTTCTGCCCCCTTTTTATTCCCGCAAGAAGCAAGGATAACCGTAGCAAAAGAAAGTATATAAATAGCCTGTTTGAATTCAATTCTTGTTTTCATCCGTATATTGTTTTTAAAATTATTTTAAGTCAATCAGATACTGAAGTGTATAAACCGATTGATTATATTGATTAACTGCCTGCAAATAGCTAAACCGGATCTCAGAATACGTCCGCAAAGCCTGTGAAAATTCCAGATACCCGATATCACCACTTTGAAAAGCAATCTGTGACTGCTTTAGAATCAGATTGACATTTGGCAAAGCATTTTTCTCATAATAATCAATACTATGTGAATTCTTCAGCAGGTCCTGTTCAGCCTGCTTATATTGAGTTTGCAGATTAGTTTGAAACAAGCTGAATTCAGTCTGTGCAATCTGTTTTTCAATTTTGGCAGCCTTAATCCTGCCGGCAAATGGCTTATAAAATAGCGGGATGGAAATACCAGCCTGTATCCCCTGAAAACGCTTGCCGGCACTAAAAAGCTGATCCTGCCCATTTATAGTCTGACTGCCAATAATAGACTGATTAAAATAACCCACTGTAAAATCTGGCCCTGCCTTAGCACGTTCTACCCTTAAAGATTGATCCGCAATTTCTACCTGTTGCTGTTGTAAAGCCAACAAGGATGTATTCCTCAGGCTATCAGGAACAACCTGATTCCAGCTTTCTTTCTTTAAATGATCACTACTCACCTCTATTGCCTCCTTTGTGTTCAGCAACCTTTGTAATTCGGCAGTATAAATTGAGATATCAGCCATATTCTTTTCCGACTGATTACGCACTTCGTTCAATTGAGTTTCGGCTGTAGTGCGTTCCAGCATATTTGTTTCCCCGGTCTGATAACGCAGAGAAGATGCTTTCAGAAAATTACTAAAGATAGAATCCTGGCTCTTATACAGCTTTTGAAGCGCTTTGAAGTAACTCAGCTGCCCGTAAGTACTTTTCACCTGTCGGATCAGCTCATTCTGTGTTACCGAAAGATTTAACTCACTGCTGCGAACCTGCGCATCATATAAATTGCGCTGATTCTTCATCAATCCAGGAAATGGGATATTTTGCTGCACTGATATGTTATTGTCTCTTTTGATACTATTGAACTGTCCGTACTGCAAATTCAGATTAGTTTTCCCCAAATCAAATGCAGTGCCTTTGATAGCCTGCTGTTTGTTGACTTGCAATTGAGAAGACTTAACCATCTGATTGTTAGTCAATGCGATTTCTACCGCTTGCTGCACAGTGACAACCCTGTCGTTTACCGGGCTTTGTGCCATAGTTTTTGACGGCATGAAAAATAAGCCCATCAGCAAAACTACTGTAGCAATTTCCTTTTTGCCCTTTTTGAAGTTTTCGAAATAAGTATATAACACAGGTAAAACGAGTAAAGTTAAAATTGTAGAAGTTAATAAGCCTCCGATCACTACAGTTGCCAATGGCTTCTGTACTTCGGCGCCCGCGGCAGTAGAAAGTGCCATTGGCAAAAAACCCAGTGAAGCAACCGTCGCGGTCATTAATACAGGCCTTAACCTCAGCGCTGTACCTTTCAAGACAATCTCCTTCAGATCGCTGATCCCACTAGCCTTCAACCTGTTAAACTCAGTAATCAATACAATACCATTTAAAACTGCTACCCCAAATAAAGCAATAAAGCCAACCCCGGCAGAGATACTGAAAGGCATTCCACGCAATAAAAGCGCGAATATCCCGCCGATTGCAGCCATAGGAATAGCAGAAAAAATCAAGACAGATTGTTTAACCGATCCAAAAGAGAAATACAGTAACAATAAAATAAGTGACAGGGCTACCGGAACAGCAATTGACAAGCGTTGCTTTGCTGCCTTAAGGTTCTCAAACTGACCACCATAAGTAATATAATACCCCGGAGGTAATTTAATTTTCTCACCAATCTTCTGCTCAATCTCCCCAACAACCGTAGCAATGTCCTGACCACGAACATTTAACCCAACAATGATTCTGCGTTTCGTATCCTCCCGCTGGATCTGATTTGGCCCGATCCTGAACTCAACTGAAGCCAGCTGGATCAAAGGAACCTTAGTTCCGTTAGGTGCTGAAATATAGATGTTTTTCACATCGTCTATCCCTTGCCTGTTCTGTTCAGATAAACGAACCACCATGTCATACCTTCTTTCCCCTTCATAAACCAGACCCGCCGATTGTCCTGCGAAAGACGAATTAACAGCCTGGTTAACAGTTTCAATATCTATTCCATAACGTGCCAGCTGATCTCTGTTAATTTTCACAACAATCTGCGGAAGGCCCGTAGCCTGTTCCAGATACAAATCTTTGGCCCCTTTAACAGTGGTCACAATTTTTCCTATTTTCTGGGAGATAGCTGTTAATGTTTCCAGATCATCCCCGAATATTTTAATCCCGATATCCTGCCGCACCCCAGAAATCAGCTCATTAGACCTCAACTGAATCGGTTGGGAGAAACCAAAAGAAACCCCGGTAACCTTATCGAGCGATGCGGCCATTTTATTCGCTAATTCCTCTCTGGATGTTGTCGTTACCCAGTCCTTTTTATCCTTCAGTATAATCGTTAAATCGGTAGCTTCCATTGGCATCGGATCTGTTGGAATCTCAGCAGAACCAACTTTACCCACCACTTCTATCACTTCAGGGAATTCATTCAATAAAATTTTCGAAGCCTGATTAACCTTATCAATCGTCTGGCTCAAAGAACTTCCAGTCAATAAACGGGTTTCTACAGCAAAATCTCCCTCTTCCAAAGTAGGGATAAACTCTCCCCCCATCCTGGTAAATATAAAAATGCTGATGACCAGTAAAACCGCCGATAAAACAACAACCAGTACACGCTTACGCAAAGCACCCGTAATTAATGGCGTATAATACTTTTGAAAGAAGTCCATCATGCGGTCAGAAAAATTCTTTTTAACCACCGGCTTTTTACTCAGCAGCAAGGACGACATCATTGGTACATAAGTCAATGACAATAAAAATGCACCTAAAATAGCGAAGGACACAGTCTGAGCCATCGGGCCAAACATTTTACCTTCAATCCCTACAAGCGCAAGAATCGGCAGATATACAATCAGGATAATGATCTGTCCAAAAGCCGCTGCACTCATCATCCGGGTAGCAGACTGCTCTACCTGCTGATCCATTTCATCCTGCGTCATTTTCCTGGTCAGCTTACTCGCCCCTAAAAGGTGCATTGTGGCCTCTACAATAATCACAGCCCCATCCACAATCAAACCAAAGTCGATGGCCCCTAAACTCATCAGGTTACCAGAAACCCCGAATACATTCATCAGGGAAATAGCAAAAAGCATCGCCAGTGGAATTACGGATGCCACAACAATACCCGCTCTGAAATTCCCCAGGAATAACACGAGTACAAAAATGACAATTAAAGCCCCTTCAATCAGGTTCTTGGCGACTGTACCAATTGCCCGGTCTACCAAAGCACTTCTATCTAAAAATGCTTCTACCACAATCCCGTTTGGAAGGGTTTTATTAATCCTTGCGATCTTTTCTTTAACCTTTTTAACTACATTATTGGCATTAGAACCTTTCAACATCATCACGATCCCGCCAACAGCCTCCCCATGGCTTTTGGCCGTTGTTCTGGTTAAAGCACCGTAACGTATCGCATTTCCGATCTGCACGTTCGCAATATCACGGATTAAAACAGGGAGACCCGAACTGGTATTTCTGACTACGATCTTATTGATATCTTCTATATTCCCGACTAACCCTTCACTACGGATAAAATAGGCATTGGGCTTTTTATCAATATAAGCGCCCCCTGTATTTTGATTATTTCTTTCCAGAGCTTTAAATACATCACTGATACTTAAATTATAACTATTCAGTTTGTTAGGATCCAGTGCAATCTCATATTGCTTGAGTAACCCGCCAAAACTGTTCACCTCGGCAATTCCCGGTGTCCCTAAAAGCTGGCGCCTGACAATCCAATCCTGAATACTTCTTAATTCCCTGGCATCATAAGTCTTTTCAAAACCAGGCTTTGCATGAATTACATATTGATAAATCTCCCCCAGACCAGTAGAAATAGGTGAAATCTCAGGATTTCCTATGCCCTGTGGAATATTGTTCTTCGCCTCAGAGAGCTTTTCGTTGACCTGTTGCCTTGCCCAGTAGATATCCACATCATCATGAAAAACAATGGTCACTACAGAAAGCCCAAAGCGGGAAATAGAACGTACCTGCTCAATTTCCGGAATGGTAGACATCGTTTGTTCAACGGGAAAAGTGATTAACCGCTCTACTTCTTCCGAAGCAAGAGAAGAGCTTAAAGTAATAACCTGTACCTGATTATTGGTAATATCCGGTACAGCGTCAATGGGTAATTGTTTGAGTGAATATACCCCCCACGCAATCAGCGCCAGGGTAAACAGACCAATCACCAATTTATTGTGAATGGAAAATTTTATGATCTTATTTAGCATATCTTATTTATAATGAGATATCAAAGAATAATTCCCAAACGGAACAACCTATCCTTTGATAAAAGCATTGATGGAATTATTAAATAATAATAATGACCTATAGCATGCACAAAGCATGTATAGAAAAATGAAGATGGTTAAGAAATCAATTGTGGGGGTTGCCAGATCGGAAGATCAACAGCAATAAACTTTCCGGTTAAATGTGCAGCAAATGCAGGCAAATGGTCAGCAAACGGAGTAGAAATTACTAAAACATCTTTAATTACAGACGCCGTAGAACAGCAGGCACAATTACAGAAAGGACTGCAATTATCATTATTTCTTTCTGAATGATGTGCTTTTTCAATGTTGACACTACCATTCAAACCGGCTACAGCATCCCCACATGGCACTAAATTAAGAGCCAGCACTAATACAATCCCTATGAATGATAATAATCTCATATAACTGAGCCGAAGGTAATAAAGAAATCAGCTAATTACCTAATTTAATCAAACTATGCAATCCGATTGCAGCCTGTACAATCCAATAAATAAGTATATTTATAAGATACATCGCTCTATATGCAGATTCCTGAAACACCAAAACCACGTAAAAAGAAATTCTGGAAGTTCTTAACGGTATTAGGCCCCGGTTTAACCACTGGCGCGGCAGACGATGACCCCTCAGGAATTGCAACCTACTCTCAAACAGGTGCACAATTTGGCTATGGTCAATTGTGGACGGCACTTTATATGCTCCCATTTATGATTGCTGTGCAGGAAGCCTGCGCCAGAATAGGGATGGTTAAGGGAAAAGGGATTGCGGCCGTAGTCAAAGAACATTACAGCCGGCCGGTGCTCTATGCGGTAGTAGGTTTGGTAGTCGTAGCCAATACCATAAATATTGGTGCAGATATTGGCGCAATGGCCTCAGCAGCACAATTATTAGTACCCGTACATTTTGTTGTCCTCACCCTGCTTTTCACCACTATCATTTTAGTACTGGAGATTTTTACCAACTATAAAGCCTACTCCAAAATACTTAAATGGCTTGCAATCTCTCTGCTTGCTTACCCTATTACGGCGTTTATAATAGATCAGCCCTGGCCAACAGTTTTAAGAGCGACTATTATTCCTCACTTTGAATTTAACTTCGCTTTTGTATTTATTATTACCGGAGTTCTGGGTACAACCATTTCACCTTATATGTTCTTTTGGCAAGCCTCACAAGAAGTAGAAGAAGAGACTGGCAGACATCCTATAAAAAATGGGAGGCTAATTAGCTGGCAACGCATCAGAAACATGCGTATTGATAACCTGACAGGGATGATCATCTCTGAATTTACAACCTGGTGCATTTTATTGGTAGGTGCGACCGTCTTACACGGAAGTGGTGTAAAGGATATCAATACCGCAGCAGATGCGGCAAGGGCATTAGAACCTTTAGTCCATTCTTTTCCTAATTCAGGATTTCTGGCCAAGTTAATTTTCTCCATTGGTATAATTGGTTTAGGATTGCTTGCTGTTCCAGTTCTTTCCGGATCAGCGGCTTATGCAGTAGCTGATGCTTTTGATTGGAAAGCTAGTTTAAATCTCAAATTAAAAGGTGCACATGGCTTTTATGGAGTAATTATCATTTCTACCCTGATAGGTTTAGCTATTAATTTTGTAGGTATCGATCCTGTAAAAGCACTTGTTTATGCAGCGGTATTAAACGGCGTGGCAGCTGTACCTTTGTTATTTTTGATTGGCAGAATAGCCATGAGCAAAAAAATTATGGGTGATTACAAAAGTGGTTTGTTATCTAATATTTTAGTCTGGATCACCTTCATTGCGATGGGAGCTGCCGCAGTTGCTATGTTTTATACTATTTAGGTATATTTATCCTGTTGACTTAGTGCTCAAATCTATATGAACCGAATTAAAGCCCTTCTTTTTAGTATTGTAACCGTATGCGCATACACTACTCACGCACAAGACATCCAGGATACCGTAAAAAAAGATCAGCAGAATATTAATGAAGCTTTATTACTCAAAGATCAACAGCAACAAAAAATTGATTCCCTTGTCAAAATTCAATTAAAAAATGAACTTCAATCTGCGGCCGGTAACAGTAAAAAAACCATAGAACTTGAAAATAAACTCAGGCAGATTGCTATCAGTGATTCCCTGAGGAAAATTCATCAGCTGGAAAAAATACAGGCACTGAAGAAGAATGCGAAAGGATACCCGGTGATCTTAAACACAGATACTTTATTCTATATCTATGTCAGAACAGGATCTTTTACCGCACAGGAACGGGCAGATGCGATTTCAAAAAAGATAGAGAAACTCTATGAAGATCCATTTTATAAGGCAGATTCGCTCGCTGTCAGTCCAAATGAAGATAGTTATGATTTAGCTTATAAAAACAGTGACATCCTGATGTCTGTAGGAAATCTTGATGGTTTATGGTTTGCAAAAAGTAATGCCCAGTTAGCCAAAGAGTACCTGCAAAGAATCAAGCAAAGTATTGAAGCAGAAAGGAAGGCAAATAGCCTGGTTAACTGGCTGAAAAGAGTTGGACTTGTGCTGCTGATTATTGCCTTGCTGACAGTAATCATTTCGGTTATTAATTTCCTGTTTAAACGTACAGCTACATTTCTATCCTCTAAAAAGGAGAATTATCTCCGTATGTTAAAGATCAGAAATATCAAAATCTTCACGCCCGAACATTTTGAAAATGCGCTGCTTAAAATAAATAACGTTCTGCGCATTGTAGTTATCATTTTGATTATCTACCTGTCTCTCCCCCTATTGTTCAGCATTTTTCCTGAAACTGAAGCCTGGACAGGTACACTACTGGGCTGGATTTTAAGCCCGATGAAAGCTGCACTAAATGCAGTAGCACATTATCTTCCCAACCTATTCACTGTTATTGTAATTTGTTTGATTTTCAAATATGTGATCCGCGGAATCAAGTACTTTTTCTATGAAATCAAACTCGGCGAAATCCAGGTTCGCGGTTTTCACTCAGACTGGGCTATCCCTACCTTCAATATTCTGAAATTTGTGCTCTACGCATTTATGCTGATCCTTATTTTCCCATATTTACCAGGCTCTGGTTCTCCGGCATTTCAGGGGGTATCGGTATTTTTGGGTATTCTGATTTCACTGGGTTCTTCAAGCGCAATTACCAATATTGTGGCAGGCCTGGTGATTACCTATATGCGCCCTTTCAGAATTGGTGACCGCGTTAAAATCGGGGATGTTGTAGGAGACGTACTGGAAAAAACAATGCTGGTTACCCGGATCAAGACGATTAAAAACGAAGACATTACAGTTCCTAACTCTATGGTACTTTCCAGCAGTACGATCAATTATTCAAGTCATACAAAAAAAGAAAGCCAGGGGCTAATTGTACACCAGACGCTTACCCTGGGTTATGACATTCCTTACACCGATATTTATGGGATGTTAACCAGAGCTGCGTTAAAGACTGAATATATACTGGACGATCCAAAACCCTTTGTATTGCAAACCAGCCTCGATGACTTTTATATTTCCTACCAGATCAATGCTTATACCAAAGAAGCCAATAAACAGGCTCTCATTTACAGTAAGCTCTTTGAAAATATTCAGAATGAATTTAATGCAGCTGGCGTAGAGATCATGTCACCACATTACCAGGCCATGAGAGACGGAAGCCCCCCGGCTATGCCGCCTGCCGAACAGAAATAGAATTAATAAATCGTTTTTTATAAATAAGGCCATCATACCCGGGCATGATGGCCTTAAAGAAAAACTTAAGCCTTTGGCCAGTCGTTCGTATGTTCTGCATTCCCAAGCTTCAGCTTGCGCGCAGACAGTACAAAACTTAAAGTCATTGGTGTTTTATCATTTACAGCTATTCCTTCATTATATTGAATGATATAACCATCTTCGAATGATAATTCTTTCATCTTTGCATCCTCTTCGCCCTTTTTGAAGACGATAGTTCCAGACAAAGCTTTATATTGGTTATTCACCATTGATTCAATGATCGATGTATCCTCAGTTGATTCGATTTCAACATGGATTGTTCCCCCATACACACCTGACGAAGGACGGCCCTTAGCGTCTACATCTCTATTTAATGAAAAACTGCATTGCAGTACATCGAACTCTTTTGATCCAAGAGTTAATCTGGTTTTAAAAGCCATGGTAATGTTTTATTGTAAAAATTTGTTAATTGATTAACGCAATAAAATTGAGAAATCTGTATAAATATCGCAATTAGGATATGATATACAAAATGAGCTCAGAATTTTAGCGGTTAATTACGCTTTAGGCCAGTCATTTGTATGCTCTGCATTGCCTAGCTTTAATTTACGGGCAGAAATCTGGAATTTCAGTGTCATCGGGCTATCTCCGGTAATTCTGATTCCTTCGGAATACTTTACAATGTACCCATCTTCAAAATGAACCTCTTTCATCTTTGCATCCTCATCAGCTTTTTTAATCAGTAATACACCGGCCAGCGGTTTATACTGATTGTTGACCATTGCTTCTACAATAGAAGTATCTTCCGTTGATTCGATTTCTACATCGATTGTACCACCGTATACACCAGAAGAAGGTCTTCCTTTTGCATCTACATCACGGTTCAGGGAATAAGCACAATGAAGTACGTCGTACTCCTTGCCCGAAAAGGTTAATCTTGCTTTGAAAGCCATAACTTTAATTTTTGGGTGAATTTTTAGAATTTACTATAAAGACTATATAAAAAAGTCTGCCGGCAACCTAAGCTGCGGCAGACTCCATTTTAATAGTTAAAATATTTAATTAAGCTTTAGGCCAGTCATTTGTATGTTCGGCATTACCGATTTTCAACTTACGTGCTGAAATTACAAAACCTAAAGTCATTGGTGTATTGTCGTTAACGGCAATTCCCTCATTGTACTGGATGATATAACCATCTTCGAATGACAGTTCTTTCATCTTTGCATCTTCTTCGCCTTTTTTGAAAACGATTGTTCCCGAAAGTGGCTTATACTGGTTGTTCACCATAGATTCAATCACTGAAGTATCTTCAGTTGACTCCACTTCAAGATGGATAGTTCCACCGTAAACTCCTGATGATGGACGGCCTTTTGCGTCTACATCTCTGTTTAATGAATAGCTGCACTGCAACACATCGTACTCTTTAGAACCTAAGTTCAATCTGGTTTTAAACGCCATGATAATTTTTTTTAAATGTTAAACGGTCAATTACAATTAAGCCTTAGGCCAGTCATTAGTGTGCTCTGCATTACCCAGTTTTAATTTACGGGCAGAGATCTGGAATTTCAAAGTCATTGGATTATCTCCAGTGATATTGATTCCTTCTGAATACTTAACAATGTATCCGTCTTCAAAATGAACCTCCTTCATCTTTGCATCTTCATCAGATTTTTTGATGAGCAAAGTGCCGGTTAAAGGTTTGTATTGATTGTTTACCATTGCTTCAACAACTGAGGTATCTTCGGTAGACTCGAGTTCAATATCGATTGTTCCACCATACACTCCGGAAGAAGGTCTTCCTTTTGCATCCACATCACGGTTTAGAGAATAGGCACAATGAAGTACATCGTACTCCTTGCCCGAAAAGTTTAATCTTGCTTTGAAAGCCATAACTTTTTGTTTTAGGGTTATTATTTATAATTACTAAGACAATAGCAAATAGTTTGCCAAATCACCTTATTACCAACAAGATAATAAATAATTCCAGATAAACCCGCAAAAAGCGCTTTATGGTTAAATAATCTTCGATCCGAAGGCTTCCAGCTTCCTTAACCACTTCTTACTGTACTCATTATCCAGCGAATACAACTGCCCGATCGTGTTGGTTAAGACCGGATGGAACCGGCAATTTTCGAAAACGTTCCTTTTAATAGACAGGTAAGTAATTTTCTTGTCTTGTTTCCAGTACTCAAAAGTTTCCTGGTCAAGAATAGAAACGATCCGTGCAGATTTGCCACTAAAATTATTGTTGACTTTCTGCTGCGAAGGATGAAAAACCTGGTCAGGCATAAATAACCTGTCAAAGAATCCTGTAATCCTTGTAGGAATAGATGATAAATACACGGGACAAAACAAAACCACATGATTTGCCCATAAAATTAAATCAAGCGCACGTTTTAAATCAGGTTCCAGTTCAGTTACCCGGTTATTAAACTGCTTATTTGAATTAAAGATCAGATCAACAATAGCAATCTCTTTAATATGTGCGCCAGCTTCTTTAGCGCCCTTAACATATGCCTGGATCAAATAACTTGTAGCAGCAGTTTTTTCAGGATCACCATTTATGATCAATAGTTGTTTCATTTATTTGCGGGCCTATGTAAGAATCAATTGCTAAAATATGAAGAAATTGTTAAGCGAGGAAATGTGAACCGATATATAAAAAAATATCCGGACAGATTATAGCAATCTGTACCGGATATTTTTAAAAACAAGTAAATATTCCGTTACCACAAAGCGGCAACTTCCTATTTTTTATTGCTGTGCGTATTCTGAACTCCAGGTTGTTTCTTCATCCTCCCCTTTTTGCCCATCAAGCTTCACTACGAAACTTTTCGCCGGAAAATAAGGAGTGATGTGGATATCCAGGTGAATTTTATCTTTCTGTAATTCATCACGCTCAAAACGCATAATTTTAAAACGCTCAATTAAACGCTCAGGGCCCTGAATACCATCCAGGAACTTCACAATCTGTCCACGCAGATCCTGCTCAGTCTTAGAAGTCCAGTTTTCAAAAGCTCTTCTGTTTAAGAAATCAAAGAGTACTTTAGTTACATAATCAAACACACGTACTACAGAATAAGTCTGTAAACCAATGTTATCACCATTGAACAATGTTTTCGCAGAAAAAGCCATTACCTTTCCGTACTCATTCACCATTGGTACTAAACCAATACGTTCCAGGTGAGAAATTTCACTCTTTTTAAGGTCAAACTTAACTCCATCCACATCATTGATCGCACCATGTTTCTTACCAGCAGTTACCTGTGACATCAAAGTATAGTACATTTTTCCAGCTAAAGCAGCTGAACCCGGAATCGTTAAATCATCTTCCTCACCAACCTCACTCACTTTACCCCTGCCTACTAACCAGTTACAAGTCATAATTACGTTCGATCTGAAAGCATCAGCACCTGTTAAATTAGCAGCAGTAAATAAATCAATCACATCATCAGGCTGATCCAGATCGGCAAAATCAGTCACTAACATCGCTTTATTCTCATAAGCCACCTTACCCCACTTCTCTACCACTTTATTAGAACCCATATAACCAGGGATAACCATTAAAGAGTAATTCTCGCGTAAATCAAGACGGTCATACTTTTGTTTCAGCTCATCGCTCACATAATCTACAAATCTTGGATTGTCCAGATCTTTAATCTGATCCATAGAAGCATTCAGCAAGACTACATTTTTCAATTTATCTGCCTCAGTATTCTGATAGAACAAATTCACAGAACGGTAAGCCTGCTCCAGTTCCCTGGTACTTTCCAGCGCTGAAGCTATATTTTTATTCAGGTTTTCTTCTGCGGCCAATAACTTCTCTGTACTTTTTGTCGTCATAGAAGCTACAGAATCAGAGTCTTCCAATACATCAATCCACAACTGGATTTTCTTCTTTAACTCTTCTCTTTCTTTTTTCTTTTCATCCCCTGTCAGGAAAATCTGTTTTCTTGCTTTTCTTTCAGGGTTTAAATTTTGTAAACCATCAACAGTTGCTTCCAGTAAATCGAAACCACCAACTCTTGCTAATTTATCTAAACTCTCCTGGAGAGACAGTTTCCCCTTTTCTTCTTCTTTTTCTGCTGGCTTGTAGCCCGCAGCCTGGGAGTTATCTTGTGTTATTTTTTGTTCTTCTGGAGTTGCCATAATATATTTTATAATCTACCTATGAATACCTGATCTATTTGTTCTCTTCTAACTCAGCTACGAAATTCTTCAATGCACTGATAAACGCATGTTTTGTTTCCGCATCGTCCAGCGTAGATTTTAATGTCTTATTGGATTTCAACTGTTTAATCACATTTAAAGACATCTCACGCTCAATGTTTATATTATTCAGGTGTGTACTTTGGTTAATAATACTTTTAACAGAGAAATCCCCAAGGTTATTGAAATGCAGCGTTTCTGATACAGGCATACCATCCTGACGCTCAAAACCTACATTAACTTTAGGTTTATAATGATTAAAGACCTCCTGTACAGTTTTTAAACCCTCTACTTTTTCAGGTTTGATCGGTTCATTATCTGTTAATTTTTGTATAAAAAGTGTTTTATTATGGGCGATATCTGCGAATGCTTCCGAAGTATCTACTTTTCTTTCGTTTCCGCCAATTTCATAGTTAAACATAGTATTGATATTTAAGGGTTTAAGATCTATTTACAATAAAAATATTGAATTTAATTTTATAAAACAGTAATAATTCTATAATTCGTTTTCTAATTCAGTAACAGGAGTTTGTTCAATAATCTCCCACTCCAGCTTTTCTTCTGTTTCATGCTTTTTAATCACAATCGTACTGCCTTTTTTCAAAGCACCAGAGATAATATATTTCGAAATTGGTCTTCTTAACTCATTCCGTATTACACCAGATAATTGTCTCGCCCCGTACTTAGGCGTAAAGCCACTCAGTGCCAGCATTTTCGTTGCCTCTTCTTCAATCTCAAAAGCTATGCCTTGTTTGTGTAAAGCATCAATTAAACTTTTTAGCTGAATCTCGAAGATCCTGACTACATTGCTCTCATTGATCGGCGCAAAAGGTACAATCTCAGACAAACGTGCTAAAAACTCAGGTCTGAACTGACGTGCCATAATCTCCATTAACTGCTGCGAAGTCGGGATGATTCCCTGTGCGACCTGCTCAGAGATCCACTCACTTCCAATATTAGAAGTAAATAAAATCAGCGAGTTGGAGAAGTCTCCTTCTTTACCCAGCCTGTCATGCATATGCCCTTCATCCAGAATCTGTAAGAAAGTATCAAATACCGAAGGATGGGCTTTTTCAATTTCATCAAATAATAGCACAGAATAAGGCTGCTCTCTGATTTTGTTTACCAGCATACCACCTTCTTCATAACCCACATATCCCGGAGGCGCCCCATACAGCAAAGCCGCAGAATGCTCTTCCTTAAACTCAGACATATCAAAACGGATCATTGCTTTTTCATCATTGAATAAGAATTCAGCAATAGACTTGGCCAGCTCTGTTTTACCCGTTCCCGTTGGCCCCAGTAAAAAGAAAGAACCAATAGGCTGACCTTTTTTGTTCAACCCGCTTCTTGACTCAAGGATCGCATCAGAAACAGCCTTTAAAGCCTGGTCCTGTCCAACAACCCTTCTTTTCAGGAAAGCCTCCATGTTCAGCAGCTTTTCTTTCTCCTGCGCCTGGATTTTACCAAGCGGGATACCTGTTTTATAAGAAACAATAGAAGCAATGTCCTGTTTGGTTACTTCGTCCGACTTCCTTTCTGTCAGCACTTTTAATGCATCCAGATTTTTAGCAATATACTGATGATACTCATCAGCGGTCTCAAAAGCCTCTACCTGCGTTTCATCTGTCAGCTGTCCTAACAAAACCGGGCTTACTTTATCCTGTAACTGGTTATACAACCATTTATAATCCGTCAATTCAGTGACTTCATCAATATCAGACAACTCTAACTCAGCCAGCGTCTGCGTTAACTCTTCCAGTACCTTCTCTGAAGTATCATTCATCATTTTCATGGCCGCCATAGAACGGTCCAGTAAATCGAAAGCAGAATCCGGAAGCCTGCGGTCTTTCATATAGCGTTTCGCTAAACGCACACACTCAGGGATCGCATCCGGCTGAACTTTCAGCTGATGATGCTCCTCATATTTAATTGTTAGTTTTTCCAGCATTTTAATCGCTGAAGCCTCGTTAGGTTCATTCACCTGCAAAACCTCAAACCTTCTGCTGAAAGCCTGTTCCGGCTCTATAACTTTCCGGTATTCATCGATTGTTGTTGCACCAATTACGGTAATTTCACCCCTTGCCAGTTCAGGCTTCAGTAAATTACCTACCCCACCACCAATCGGGCCTTTATTATCTAATAAAGTATGAATCTCATCAATGAACAATACAGCCTTATCAAATTGCTTGATCTCTTTTAAGATATTCTTCAGACGATCCTCAATTTCTCCCTTATAAGAAGCTCCGGCAATCAGAGAACCTAAATCCAGTTCAAAAAGCTGAACCCCTTTCAATAACTCAGGAACGTTATCAGCAATGATGTCCTGCGCAAAACCATCTACCAACGCTGTTTTACCAACGCCTGCATCACCAGTAATAATCACATTCGGTTTAGTTCTGCGGCAAAGGATTTCCATGATCATTCTCGCTTCTTTGTCCCTGCCAATAATCGGATCTGTTTTACCATCAAGTGCAAGTGCAATCCGGTCAATGCAATACTTATGTAAAGCAGTTGTTCCGACCCCACCCTTTGCACCTTTTCCACCTCCGGAAACCGGTGCCACTACAGCCTGTAACTCTTCATCCTTTAAATAGAGATCCAGCAATTCCTTTTCCTTGATCGGGAATGACTTCAACTGATCCGGCTTAAAACCTACCGTAGGCTTACATAAAGCAGTAAGCACACAAACAGGTGTAATTAAATCCAGTCCAAGTTTGATCCTCACCAAATCAGCTTCTTCAAAAACCTTTGCAATCTCAGGACTGCCTTTTACTTCCTCCTGCGAAGACGAAGTCTTTTCCAACTCTTCAATTCTTACTTCAGCCCATTCACTGATATATTCCTCATCTTTTCCAATAGAAGATAAAAAACCTCTCAATCCAACTTCCTTATGCATCAACCCTTTTAAAAGGTGAGCAGCAGTAAATTCAGGATTGCGGTATTCTTTAGCGAGGGATTGCGCGACCCTGATCGCTAGCTTTACTGATTCACTAATGTTTGTAAGACTCATAATATCTGATACTAAGGTGTTTCTTTCACTGCATTTTCATTGGCAGCGGCCTGCACAAAATTCTTCTCCGTGATATAGTAGTAAGTTTTTCCGTTGGAAATAAATTGCTGACCAATCTGTGTTCCTCTTTTAATCTGCTCATTAGAATTGATCAGGAATTTAATATAAGCCTCAAAATCTGCCTGCGGCATTTTGCTCTGGCTTCTTAAATCACCAACCGTATATTTATTCAGCAAGTCATTTGTAACCGGCAAACCTGTTACCGTTTTCAGATATCTGGCTAAAGTCATTGGTTTAATGTGACCTTTTGAAATATCCACATCTAATAAATTACGTAGAATATTAAAATAGTTTTTCTGTAATTTCTTTCTGAAAGAAGACTGATCAGGCTGAAGGTTCTGTCCGATCATCAGGGAGAAAATATCACCAATCTGCTTGTACTCCATCGTATTCAGGATCAATGCATATTGCAATAAATCTTTATTTTTCGATACGATATCTGAATGCACACCAGCAGTCATGTAATATTTAAAACCATTGTGCGGCATTTTATCAGCTACTTCCTCACCCACAGGTGCACTCAGCTGGCTTTCCACAATCGGAGATAGATTTTTACGCTCAATTCCGGTTAACCTGAAAGCACTGTCCAGAGAACTCACCTGGTTATTGATATCCATGTCTGTCTCTTTAATGAAACGTCTCACCGCAATATTCATAGACTCCGCTGAATTTACAGAACCCTTGGTCGGGAAAACTACCCCACCCTGAATTAAACTGTTTTTTGGATAATCCAGGTAATAAGAAATTGAATCCAGCTGACTTGTATTGTAAGCCTGTGTATTGTTCAGCCCCTCACCCTTTACTAAAAATCTTTTCTTTTTATCTGCCGAATAAACTGCGGATTCAGAAACCAGTTTCTTAGACTGTAAGACGAAATTATTGAACAACTGATCATAATCACTGTACAACTGTATCGCTAATAACCTTGCATCTGCACGTGCAAACTCTTCAGTCAGCTGCGTTAAACGATAAGACGAAGAAGTCTCATTTCCGGTACTACCGATCAATACAATCAGGTTCGTTTCATTTTTATGGTTCTTAAGCAGATTTAAGCCCGCTCTTATGCCATCATAAACAGGTTCAGCAACGATTCTTCCATTGTATCTTTCCGTCCGCTTAGCCTCCGTAGAAAGAAAGCTCATTAATTTCCTGTAATCAGGAGAGATCGCGGGCGTACTTAATGTTCCGGCTGCCTCATTTCTATAAACTACTGCACCGTAACTTACCTTGTGTTTTTTACCGTAATCATTAAAAATATTCTCGAAGGATTGAATCGTGTTCGTTAATCCAGCAAAATAACGTGACATCGGACTTCCGCCGTCTACCACAAAAATCACATTGATCTGGTGGATATTTTTCCTTAACTCTAAATAAGTCAGGTAAGATAACGTTGCCCCATTGATCGTAATCAGTTTATTATTTGATTTATTATAAACATCACTGGCTACCCCTAAAGTATAATTTCCGGCCCCATCATCATTCACCACAGGAGAACTTCTCAGAATAATATCATTTGCAGATAAAAGCGGGTCCATATGTACGCCAGTAAGCGCTAAAGCAACCGAATCACTCTGGTCATAAGAATCAATCTGTTTTGGTGTGATATATAACCTGTCACCCCAGCTATGTACCGCATCAGAAGCGATCCAGCCATAAATACTTTTAGCAGCACTATCAGTGACCAGCTGATCTTCATTTCCAATCAGGTATTTTTTACCATCCTCAGATTTTTTAAAGATATAATTAAGCTCATGTAACCTTACTTTAGTTACTTTCTTTTTAAGCTCAGGAGAACTGTAAACGAAAGCAGAATCCGTATTGTCATAATAGAATTTAGACTCTGTCATCGGTACTTTACCCGTCACAATAGCAATCGATTTTTCCGGATAGCCTGATTTCTGATTAGAATAAGACCGTTGCCATAACAACATTTTTGACTTGGGAATCCAGCCATAGCTGATTGCGCTTTTCTTATCATTGATCTTTCTGCCCCTGATCATGCCAGCCTTATATTTAATCAATTTTAAATATCCGTTTTCATCTTTAGAAACATAAAAAGGCTCCATAAAGTTTAGCTTCTTCATGATCAGGCTTCCGCCAGGTGCGGTAGTAGTATAATTTTCATCTCTGTCTGAGAAAACTATCCACGGTAATTTGGTTCTGCCTCCATCTTCACTCAGGTTGGTTAAAGCAGATGGTTTCGCATAAGCCTTAGGCATGTATTTCACTTTCTTTCCAAAAGCTGCCGGCGATTGTGCCATGACAAAAGCAGTTTGGGCAATCAATATAGAGAGGGATATAATTCTTTTCATAGTGGTTATTTTTTTACTGTATTGGCAGAATGTTGTTTGATATTTAGCAGAGTGGCACAAGTTGAATTAGGGCTGATCGTCAATTGAGCTTCATCAACAACGATTTCACCCCCGAAAGTCAGTCCCATACAATAAGAATAAAAATCACTTGATTTTTTAACCCCATTCTGATCAACCGCTACAGTAACCTTTTCATTGTTACACATATACCTGCGGATCAGGTAGTAATAATTTGAATTGAAATCTGCCCCATTTGCAATTGCCTGCAAACGTGCCCTGATATCATCAATCACCTTTTGTTCCCCTTCACCAGGTACCACCATATCGGTATCCAGTTCTGCATTTGGGTCTGTAATAAAAATAGTGTGATAAATAGGTCTGTGGCTTCTGTCAGTTGTTAACTTCACCATGAATTTACCAGGCGTATGAAAAGTGTATAAAGCAGTTCTTCCTTTCACATCTACCCGGTTGGTTTCTCCGAAAGACCACTCAAACTGATTGGCCTTTCCTTCGGCCTCCACCCTGACCTCTTCATTGACCACTCCTGATGTTGGCCCGCTGATCGTGACCATGGTGTCCAGAGCAGCAATTACCGTATCTCTTACCGTAACAGGGAATTGTTCCTTTAACTCTCCATCAACAGTTAACCTGATAATATAAGAACCCGCCTTATTATAGCGGTAACTTCCGTTTTGTGTAGTTAATTTTGCTCCGTTACCAAATTCCCAAAGCCATTTTTTTGCGCTTCTGGTATTATCGGTAAATACGAGGTCTTCATTCAGGTACATTTCATCTTTCAGAATTCTCGCATCAACGCTGCGTTTATCAAAAAAAGAGCTTTTTAATAAGAAGATAAGTGCAGCAATAATCAGGATTGCAATAAAAATATACAGGAAGATGTATCCCTGTGAATTACTGCTTACTGATTTTCCATTCGTAGTATTAGTGTCGGCCATAGGTTTATATTTTGTTTTTATTAATTCAGTTCGGGTTGGTTATCTCTGGTTCGGCTGGCTGCCCATGGTTTGTCTGAGCTGGCGGGTAGATAACTTACAATCTTCTAAAGATTTGTTCAATTTGTCTATATCCTTGTTATTTCCTTTAAGTTCTCTTCTGTTATAAAACAAATCACTGTAAAGCTGAGAAGCCTGTAAAAATGTTTTGTAACGTACATCATATGCTTTACGCTCATAATTCGATTTAATAGAAGCCATCGAGTTCTTGATATCATTCTCCAGAAATACAGCCTGTACCCCGGGATCAAAAGTCATAATGTCTTTATAAGTAGTATCAATTGTAGCGCGCTGTTCTTTAACTGTAGCTTCAAATTCAGCATTCTGTTCCAGTTTATCAGCAAGATCCTGCTTGGAAACTACCCGGCCACTACCATAATCGTAAAACAAACCGAAGCTTAATAATGCGGTGGTAAACAGAAATATCCCTATAAAAAAAAGGAATTGATCTCTTCGTTCTTTTATACTTAATTTAATCATAATTACCTAGTAAACCTTCCCCCTCTTATTTTTTTAGCGGCATTGTTATTCGTTTTGAAACAAGCATCCAATTGTGTTTTTACATTTTCAATCTGAAATCTCGTGGTAAACAGTGAATCCTGGATTCCTGCCATCTGGGAAACATCATCAGTCATTTTTTTATACAAAAGGAAACTGCTGACTGTCGTCTTTTCTTTTTTAATGATGTCTTTGATTTTGAAATTTGTATTTTGAATATCTTCAAGCATGATCGCCTGATTATTCATCTCCTCAGAATTGATGGAGGTGTATTTGGAAAGTTGTTTGAACCTTAACAGGATCATATCAAATTTAGTATTGATATCTTTCCGTTTTGACAGCAGCTGTTCTGTTTGCTTTACTTCCTTCTCCAAAAGTTCGTACTCAAATCTGGACGCTGCAAAAAACAGGTAAACGCAGATGACGGCGAAAATGGTTAGGGAAATAAAATTAAAAATAAAGAGCCGGTATGACTTGTTCAGTTCCTGAGCATTGATAGGTTTCATCAGAAGTATATTAGATTCGAGAGGTTTAAGATTTTAATTATAGTAACATGTTTATTGAAATTCTGTTAGTATTATATTCCAATATATAAATTTTGGACGTAATATTGATTAACCATTTACCAATTATTGTTCCATTTAAGTAGTAACTGATGTCAGATTTCTTATACAACAAACCATTTCGATTAAAAAATATTCTCGAGAACAAAGACCTTACAGAGGCCGATTTAGGCAAGTCTATCTCTCAGAATATAGAGTTAATTATTTTTACCAGATATGGAGAACACAGGCATAACAGGAACTTTGGGTGCGAAATATGGGATTTAGACTTCGAATTAATAGTAAGTGAAACAACCTGGGAAGAAAAGTTCAGACAATCTTTACTCAGATCTATTACCGAATATGAACGCCGCCTGTATCAGGTTGAGGTTGAAATCAATATGACCGAAGTAGAAAAGAAATTTTCTCTCAGAAATGTTACAGAAATCAAGAAAAAAGTAGATATTTCTATCTGGGGAAAAATGAATATTACAGGAGAAAAATATTATTTTAACACTGGCTTATTCTTAAGTCCACTTTCAAGCTAGCTATAGTGTTCTATTTAAAGGAAACACTGAACTAATTTATATACAGCACACTACATCACAAATCTGTTACAATACGATAAAAACAGGACAACATTACTGTTTTAAATTAAATTACTTAAGCTTACACGATCTTTACCATTACAAAGCACAACCAAACGCTAAATGAAGAACATATTTTACTCCTCCAAAGACGAAATAAGAAACAGGATTTTAAAAAATGCATTGGATTACTGGGGTATAAAAAACACAAATGACTTTGATCCGCTGGTTAAATTGCTGATTGAAGCATTAAGCACAGAACTTTTCAATGTTTCGAATGACGTAAAAAATCTGGAAAACCGGATTCTGGATCGTATTTCCCGAATTTTAGCTTCAGATACCCTGACCTCTGCCCTTCCTGCACATGCTATATTACATGCACGTGCTATTGAACCCATAGAGACAATTGATACCAAAACGCAATTCTTCTTTAGAAAAAGGCTGAAAGATAAAAGTGAAAATAGCGGTGAAAACACATCAGATATCTTTTTCAGCCCTTTAAAAGCCGTTAAAGTATTTCATTCAGAAATCGCTTATCTGGCCAATGGGAGTAATATATTTAAGATTGATGCACAGCACAATAAGACTTTGCTCACCCATAGTAATCCCGGAGAAGGCCTGGAGAAAAACACCCTCTACATCGGCATTGAAAACCCACCAGCAGTAAACCTTTTGCCCGGACTAAGTTTCTATTTTGACTGGCGTAATTATGCTGTCAATGATAGCGTATACGACCTTATTGCCCTATCCAAATGGTTTTTGAACGATCTGCCGGTTAATCTTTCTTTAAATAAATTCTACGTCGAGCCAGAACAAAACAGGCAGTCCCCCTTTGATAATCAGGATGTTTTAAACCTGATTACGCAAGACGTTACCGCTTTCTACGCGAATAGGTTCCTGACCGTTGACGAGGAAAACATCTTTCCACATCAGCCTTATCTTCAAAATTACCCGAAAGAATTTGATATTGTATTTCAAACAGGCAGCCTGACCAGCTTTAAAAAGCCAATTCTATGGTTAAAAGTCGTTTTCCCTGCTGCAATTAATGAAGCCATGCTCGATGAATTGCATGTTTCCATCAATGCCTTTCCAGTGGTCAACAAAAGGATACATGACTTTAAGCACCGGCTGAAAATGATGACCAATATTATGCCCATCAAACTTCAGGATCATGATCAGTTCCTTTGTGTAGATTCCCTGACTGATAAAGCAGGAAACTATTACACTGAAATTCCGCATAGCCATGACGATGATGCGAATGCAGGTTCATTTTCAATACGTTACGGAGGATCAGAACGCTTTGACAATAGAAATGCAAAAGAAATTGTAGACTATCTGTTTGAACTGCTGAGAGACGAGAAGGCTGCATTTTCTGCCTATGGGTCTGATTTTCTGAACAGTTCTTTAAAAGAACTGGAACAAAATATCTCTATCATTGAACAAAAGACAAAAGCACAGCTGATTACCATTAAAGAACTGCTGAATTATATCATTGTCAAACCCTTAAACAATGCAGATATCCTGTTTCTTGAATTCTGGTCAACGAATGCAGAAATGGGCAATCAAATCAAATCCGGGAGTCACCTGCAATCTTTTGAAAGCAGTAAAACAATACCCGAAAGCCTGTTTTTATTAAGTAATACCAAAGGAGGAAGATCCAGATTAAATGCAACTAACAGGGTTCAGGCCTATAAATACGGGCTCACAACGGGCAACAGGCTGGTTACCCAATCGGACATTATTAACTTCTGCTTTTTTGAATTAGGGAACAAGATCAAGACTGTAAATATCCGCAAAGGACTGATGCCCGCACAAAATCCAAAAGAAGGCTTTCTTAAAACTACGGACATTATCATTACCCCTGCGCAGCAGAACGAGCTCAATGAAGAGGAATGGAAATCTATGCTCAGCTTAACTAAATCCAAGCTGGAAATCCGCAGCACGATGAATATTCATTACAGGCTTTTACTGAGTTAAAAAGAAAGCGATCCTGGGTTAAAGATATACAGTATAGCCTAAATAGGAATTATTGGTATCTGCGCCCAGTGATCCCACCTGGTTTCGCTCGCCGGCTATTAAATTTGTAGTCACTTCAGTTTCAACAGGCACCAGATAAGATACGGCCAGATCTATTAAATGCGCATGCGCAGTGCCCGGCATAAAATTAACCAGCTTATTGATGTCCGCAGGCCCCACATTGATAAACACCTGTTCCTCATCACTTAAAAAGCTGCTGCCGATAATAGAGTTTATTCCCAAAGCTCCCGAGCCCAGCCTGAATTGCAACCCTTCATCAATTGGTGAAGGCTTCACATTTGTACTTTTTAAAACCGCTTCTACCGGAACTTTAAAAAGAACAGTTAACAGTTGTCCGAGAAATTTCAGGTCATTCCTTTTCTGATGGATCACCGGCAAAAAATGCATCCAGATTATACTTTGTTCTTTATCAAGCAATTCGAACTCTTTCCAACCCGCAGCAAAGATATTCGTCAGGTCGTTGTAAGTTGTCCTTTTATCCAGCCTGTTTTCATAAAGCTGCAAAACTGTTTTAAGATAATTGACCTCCGCCTCAAAGGGCATGAAGAACTTTCTGGCATCCTTTTCCTCTGTCCGTCTAAGGCGTACATCTTCCACCATTTCCTCTTCAGACATGCCTGCACTACCCGTTGGCGGCGTATGGAACAGTCCTTCGGGCAGCATATCATAAAAACCCTCCTGGTTAACCTCTATAGTTAAACAGTCCTTGCGTTTACTATCCGAATAATAAAATGAATGGTTGCTGATATCCTTCGCATAAGCCCGTTGTTTTGCACCTACAGGAAGTACTGCAATCTGATCAGTGTGAAAGTCACCATTCTCTATTAACTCTGCAACTTTTGTGATAGCTTCAAAATCAGTATTGAGATCATTCCTTAAATGCAGCCTCTGTTTCATATATTTATTTACGGTATAATTAAACTAATATACACTAATAACTATACCATTCTTATTTTGATAGATTTAAGGTATTATATTTGTTAACAGTTAAACAAAAACATCAAGTACAATTTAATGGACGTTCAATCATTCTTTATCCGATATTTATTATTCCCTTTAATATTTGTTGTATCCGCTGCGCTGCTCTCAATTGTAAATAAGAAAAATCAATTTCTTAATAACAAAAGACTGATCATTGGCATCCTCGTATTAAGTTTAGTACTTGCCCTTCCCGGCTTTCTTGGCTTTCTGAGCTTTGATTTTATGCCCTGGGGATATATTATCTGTCAAATCTATTACCTGATGACCGGTACTTTTTTTGTTTACCTGTTCACGAAAAAATATCCAAAAGAGCTGCTGGACAGAAAGCTTTTTATTGTATTCGGCATATTAGTCGGTTCACTGCTTAGCTTTTATTTGTTTCAGCTGGCCTTCAACTGGCTAAGTGATATTCACTTCGGTCTGTGGGCAGCAACCAGTATTCTGACCTTTATTGTCCCTTTACTTTTCTGGTGGGCCTATGTTGCGCTGATCAGCATCCCTACAGAGATTTATAAAATCTGGCAATATCCTTCCACCCCGATCAATATTGATATGGATCACCTGGATTTTGACCGTATGCTTGTACTGGAACTGGAATTGTATAAAAACACCAGTGATCCTGAGCCTTTACGTGTTAAAGCTAAAGCGCCGGAAAATATGATATTCGGTAACTGGTTTTATAAATTCATTGAAGATTATAACCTTAAATTCCCTAAAAGCCCTGTTAAATATATCGGCGAAGATGGAGAATCTTATAAATGGATATTTTTTATCAAAACATCCTTCTTCAAGAAGAATATTTTCATAGATCCAGACCACGACATTGTCAATAACCGCATTACAGAGAAAGTTACTATTTACGCAAAAAGAGTATCTGAAAACGCCAATAAGCCCGAAACAATCGGAGACGAATCTATTTTCATCTAATTAAAACACTATGATTTCACCATTAAAATACAAACCCGTTAACTGGGTGGATGGGATGAAACTATCAAGCAGCCATTTTGTTGCTACCGATCAGTTTAACCAGGACTTTGTGAGAGATGCCAACTCGATATCGCTCAACAACTTCAATTATGGTCTGCTTCCCCCCTTTGCTGGCGAGCGTGTATCACATGATATAGAAATCTCAGAAAAGGCCACAAACCATATTGAAATCAAAGTAAGGCATTGTAATGCAATTACTGCCGAAGGATGCAGGATTGATATTCCGAATACCTCAAACTATGATAATCAGCTTTCTTACAGCCAGTTTTTCAGCAATGAGAATACTGATTATTCTAAAGTTGCGATTTATAACATTCTGCTGCTGGTGAATCCTTTTGACAGAGTGCCTTCAGGAACTCCCGATCCACAGGATAACCCGCCAAGATATCCCGACATCAGCAAAAAATATAGCATATCAATTCTTCCGGCAGCTGAAATGACTCCGAATGCAACTGATAACTATCATTTGACTATCGGACAGTTTGTACTGGAGAATGGCAGGATTTCTATCAACGCCAGTTATATTCCACCAAGCAGCTCTATCGTGAGCCACCCGGGCCTGATCAGATATTATGAATCGTTCAGTACACTGATCAATGATCTGCAATTAGCGGCTTTTAAAATCATCGATAAAACTGCTGCCAGAGATTCTATTACCCCTCTTGGAAAAAACATTCGCTTACTGTCTGAAAAACTGCTGGACTATATTGCCCAGATCTTTTTCAATTACAGGAACCTGGGTTATCAGCAGTCACCTGTTTATATTGTAGGTTACTGTTCAAACCTGGCGCACGTATTTTTCACGGGCATCAAACTGATCGAGCCTAAAGAAAGAGAAGAAATGCTGAAATATTTCTATGAATGGCGTGATGTCACTCCCGGGAATTTTGAAGAATTGCTGGCGCGTAATATCGAAATGATCTATGACCACCAGAATATCCACGCTTCGATGTCAACCATTGAAGAATTCTTAAAAGTAATGGTTGCACTCTGGAATAAACTAAGCATGCTTGAATATATCGGGCAGCGAAAAGAAAATATTGTGGTTGCAGAACAGCAAATGGTACAGCAGGTTCAAACCAAAAGAACCTGGACTTTACTGGACTAAACTCATTTTCAAATAAAAAAAGGCTATTATCTTTCTATTAGATGATAGCCTTTTTTGTTTAAAAAACATCCTTATTTAATTGCTTCCGCAATAGCATCACAAAATCTGAATTAATCGATTTTAATCGCCTTTTAATGTGGTGGTAAAGAAACATGTTATAACTTTAGTTTTGCTACAGTATTGAATCCTATTCTTGTTTATATTAAATTTAAAATTCATAACCACCACACCATGAACACGATATCCTCCATGCTAAATGATCATGGAACACTCATACAAATCATTTTATACCTTGTAGTTATCGTTTCTATCTGGCTTGCAGAATTCAGAGTGGCCTTACATTCCCTAAAAGAGAAATGGCAACATACTTCCATTAACCTGATGTTTATCCTGACTGCCCTTCCAATTCAGCTCGCTATGACCGTTCTGGTAATCTTTGTTTCAGGCTGGGTCACCCTGCATCACTGGGGAATTTTATACTTGTTGCCACATAGCCAAAGTGCATGGATAAAATACGTTGCTGGTTTCTTTTTAATGGACTTTTTCGAATACGTTTATCATGTGATTATGCATAAAGCCGGCCCGCTCTGGAATTTCCACCTGGTTCACCATACCGATATAGAAATGGATGTGTCTACTACTGTAAGGGAACACCCCGGAGAGACTTTTGTCAGAGTATGTTTTCAGGTGATCTGGGTATTTCTTGCCGGAGCTTCTATCGGCCTGCTTTTACTAAGACAAACCGTACAGACCTTTGCAAATTTAATTGCACATACTTATTTGCAGTTACCTGCTAAAACTGAAAAGATATGTGGTTTATTATTTATCACCCCTAACCTTCACCATGTACATCATCACTTTGAACTGCCTTATACAGACTGCAATTATGGCGACGTATTCAGTATCTGGGACAGGTTATTTGGTACATACAAGGAAATGAAGGCAAGCGAGATTAAATTTGGACTGGACGTATACCACGGCCACTCTCCTTCAAACTTTCTTCAATTGATTAAATTCCCATTTTTCAGGAAAAATAAACCAAAATAAGCTTAAGGGAGTTTTGACAACTCCCTTAAGCTTATTTTATTCAGGAGCTTTAAGCTGTTTAACATCTTCCACTCTGGCAAATAAAAATGGTTTTAATTTACTTTCAAGCTGAGCTTCAAAACCATCAATATTTCCGGATAAATTCATATGGAATTGCAGATTAAAACCAGCATACCCTGTAGTGATATTCACCCCATCTTTAGGGTCTTTATCAAACAACTCAAAAATATCGTAATTAGCATGTCTTAACCAATAAGTACGGATTTTGCTCTTTGCAAACAGGGAATCGTTCTGCACGTAGATCTTCATTGTACCATAAGCAGGATGAGTATAGCTTCCGGCAAAATCTTTTAGCGCATGCGTGGAAGGGTTATGCTGAGTTTCTATTGCTTTTTTCTTTTCCTTAGCGCTGGCCAGCTCTGCTTTATCCCGTTCACTTTTAATTTTGCTATTCCAATCCTGATATTTTAGATGGAGTAGTCTGTCAACAATTATATCTTTCACTATAACCGGTACTTTTGAACCATGCTGATTACTAAGTACGACAACGCCTATACTATCTGCCGGAAAAAAGGAAGAAATGGCTGAAAACCCATCAATATTACCACCATGTTCCACCCGGTAATGTCCTTTATAAGAATCCAAAAACCAGCCAAAGCCATAGTTTCCGAAATAAGTGTCTAAAGATCCCTTTTCTGGTAATGCCCCTTCAACAATAGCCTGTGAACTGATGGCCTGGTTGCGGAAGTCTTCAGGAATAATTTCTTTGCCTTCATATTTTCCATTATTGATCCAGGCAATCAGCCATTTCGCCATGTCATTCACATTACTATTAATAGCACCAGCGGGCGCCATACCGTCAATATTGTAATAGTCCAGTTTATCTAATGTGTTATCCGGTTTTACCCCATATCCAGTGGAAATCTCTTCACTTTTTAACAGCTCAGGTATGCTGACATTTGAATGGGTCATGCCCAGGGGTATAAAAAACTTCTCTTTGATATTATCTCCCCAGCTTTTACCGGTTAATTTTTCAATTAAAGCCCCCTGTGCCATATACATAAAGTTATTGTACTGCCATTTCTCTCTTAAACCTGCATTGGGTTCCATATATTTAATACGTTTTAAAAGACTGTCTGTTGAAGACGTATTAAATAAATACCAGGACATATCAAACCTGGACAGCCCAGTGCGGTGACTCATCATATCACGAAGCGTAATATGATCGGTCATGACTTCATTATAAAACTTTAATCCGGGAAGATAATTGTTTACAGGCTGGTCAATATTTACTTTTCCCTCCTTTTGCAGCTTGCCAATCAAAGTAGTAGTAAATGCTTTTGAGCAAGAGCCTATCGCAAACAAGGTATTTGCCGTAACAGGCAGCTTCTTTTCTGCATCACGGTAACCAAAACCTCTGGCATAAATCACCTTATTTTTTTGTACAACAGCAACAGCAAAACCTGCGGCATGCCAGGTTTTAAGTACCCGCTGGAAAGTAGTATCTAACCCGTTAAAACGGCTATCTTCCTTACTAACTGGTCGCTGTGCTACAGCATTTAAAGACACTATACCTAGCAAAGCAGTAATAATTCTTAGTTTCATTGTGGGGCGTAATTGAATTTGAACCTTATAAATATAAGGTATACATTGAGAATATATTTATAAATGGACAAATAAAATAACCAAAACTAAATATTAGTTAAACTAAAATAACATGCTTTTTTCCAAAAACTCAGCTAAATGAGAGCCTCTGGTATATTAAATTCAAGTACTTTTCCCACTTCAGATTTCCTACAGACTCTGTATGTTTGTTTGCAGAAGAATAAACTAAATACTATGTGGTGGATCTATGCTTTATTGTCAGCTTTCTTTGCAGCATTGACTGCGATACTTGCAAAAATAGGGATCAAAGGCATTGATACTAATCTGGCTACGGCCATCAGAACTGTAGTTATCTTGCTATTAGCATGGGCGATTGTATTTTTCAGGAATGATCACCATGGTATAGCCAGTTTGACTAAACAAAACTGGACTTTCCTGCTCCTTTCTGGTTTAGCGACCGGACTATCCTGGATTTTCTATTTTAAAGCATTACAACTGGGTAAAGTTTCGCAGGTAGCACCCGTGGATAAAGCCAGTGTGGCGATAGCAATTCTGTTATCTGTAGTTTTTCTTGGTGAACCGTTGACAGTTAAAACTGCGCTTGCCGTGTTATTGATTATAGGAGGAACACTTATTCTTATCTTTTAAAAGAATAAGAATTACCTTCAGAATTGCTACAGACTCTATGTGTTTGTTTGTATAAAAAACATCATGAAACAGAAGGTGGCCTTAGCCTTATTACTACTCTCTTTTTGTACCCGGACAGCTTTATTTGCGCAAGCAAAAACTGGTATTCATTTATTGCAAACTCACCAGGTTAGCGGTGACGAAGGCTGGGATTATCTATTGGCAGATCATGCCCAAAACAAATTATATATTTCTCATGGTTTACAGGTGAATATTATCAATGAAACTACAGGAGATTCTATCGGTATCATTTCCAATACACCAGGTGTACATGGAATCGCTATTGTACCTGCGTTAAAAAAAGGTTATACCAGTAACGGAAAATCGGGCGAGTGTACCGTTTTTGACCTGCATACGAATGCTGTACTACGTAAAATCAAAGTCGGAGACAATCCTGATGCAATTTTCTATGATGACTTTTCAAAAAAACTGTTCGTATTCAATGGCCATAGCTTAAATGTGAGCATTATAGATCCGTTAAAGGATCAGGTAATCGCGACTATTGCTTTAGGAGGAAAACCGGAGACAGGCGTATCAGATGGCAAAGGAAAAATCTATGTCAATATAGAAGACAAAAATGAAGTAGTTTGTGTGGACGCAAGTAATTTAAAGGTAATCAAACGTTTCAAATTAACAGGTGGCGAAGAGCCTTCGGGTTTAGCAATCGACAGGCTGACTTCCCGTTTATTTGTGGGCTGCTCCAATAAAGTATTAATCGTACTGGATGCAATTACAGGTAAACAAATTACTACATTACCTATTGGCGAAGGTAGTGATGGCGTTGTTTTCGATCCGCAGCTCAAATTTGTTTATAGTGCTAATGGGGAAGGTACACTCACCGTTATTAAAGAGTTCAATGCCAACAAATTCCAGGTGCTTGAAAACGTTAAAACAAAGAAGGGTGCCCGGACAATCGCATTGGATGAAATCAATCACCATGTTTTTTTGCCAACGGCTGATTTAAAGGCCGGTGAAGGTAAAAAAGCAGCATGTATTCCAGGAACATTTAAAGTTCTGACATTCGGCAAATAACACACCAATAATCATAAACACACCAATAACAGGGCGGCCAGGTATTTATATCTTGCCGCTTTTTTATGCACAGTAAAAAAAAACGTCAGTAAAAATAAAAGCCCCTGTTAGGGGGCTCAAATGAGACTGTCCAGTTAAAACGCCTGCCATAAAGGCTGTCCAGCTTTTTCTCCTGTCTCTAATACTAATCCAAAGATAAACATAATCTTATTGTAAAAGAAATAATCTTAAAATTATTTTTCATGACTTATCATCAATTTCAATGAGTTTTTTGTTATCATATTTAAAAAGTGTTGAATTATTCCCATCTAATAAAACAGCAAACTGGCCATCACTTAAACGAAAATCATCAGAAACCATTGCTGTAAAAACAGTTACTTCATATTTATGATCTAATACATGATGAAATTCTAAAACGACATTTAATATTTCACCTGTTGTTTCCTTTCTAATCACAACTCTTACACTTCGATTATCAACTTTGATAAAATTTATAAAACTGAAATTCTTAACTTTAAATGAATAGTATATGAGGTGTTTTAAAGATTTACAGACTAATTCCTTTATTATTTCTTCATTAATCCCATGTCTTTTAATTCCATTATTATCTCCATGCTGAACTCTTATCAAGTAATGTTTGTCATACCATATTTCAACATTTAACAGTTCTGATCTATCTAAAATTTTACGGGCATTTTTAGAGCTTTTATTTTCAGAAAAAGCAAATTGATCATTTACGATTTCTCCTGTTATTTCCTTTTTAATTCTTGGTCTCTGAGTCATTTATTAAAATTACTTAAATAAATAAAATAAACACTTTAAGTAAAGTAATACTAAAATAAAGAAATAAAAAGTTTATTTTTTCCTAGTAAAGCCTCCTCACCATACTCGGTAAAACAATCAGCAGTAGTGGCAATGCGATAATAAAACCACCAATCACTGCGATTGCCAGCGGCTGATGCATCTGTGCTCCTGCCCCAATTCCTAAAGCAAGCGGCATTAATGCGATGATTGCACCCAAAGCAGTCATTAACTTAGGCCTTAACCGCGTTGATATAGAATAAACAATAGCTTCTTCCACCGTTTTATCCTTTAAAGATTCCTTAAATTGCAGGAAAGTAAAGATCGCGTTCTCCCCGATGATCCCCACAATCATAATCAAACCCGTATAACTCCCTACATTTAAAGGCGTGTGCGTTAAATATAAAGCCAGATAACTTCCTGAAATCCCCAATAAGGATATGATCAGAATAAGAAATGCGATTTTAAAATCCTTAAAGAGAAACAAGATCACACTAAACACGAGTAAACTTGAAGCCACCAGGATAGTAAGCAATTCTTTAAAAGACTGCTGCTGTTCTGCATAAGCTCCACCATATTCAATATGATAGCCCGCAGGCAGATTAATTTTCGAACTAATATCTTTTTGAATATCAGCCATTACACTGCCCAGATCTCTGGATTCCAACCTTGCAGTGACCACACCAATTGATTGTAAATTTTCTCTTTTAATTTCCGCATCGCCAGCTTTGATAGCTACACTTGCAAGATGCTGAATAGGAACCACCCCACCACCCGGTAAAAACAATTGTAATTTACTGACATCTGCCACTCCAAACTGTTTACTTCCCGGATAAATCATCCTGATTGGTGTAAGCTGCTGCTGATCATATACATTCCCAATAATATTTCCCTGTAACGCATTTTGAACCTGAAATTGAAAATCTCCCGGCGTAATCCCATATTGTGCCAGCAGGGCAAAATCAGGCTGAATATTTACAGAAGGACCAGCAATAACAATCCCGTTAAACACATCAGCAGTTCCGGTAACCTTACCCATCAATGCTGCTACCTGCTTTGATAAAGCCTTTAACTTATCCTGATCATTACCAAATATTTTCACTTCAACAGGCTGGGTAGAGCTCATTAAATCACCCAGCATATCCCCTATCACCTGCCCAAAATCGACCACTAATGCAGGTTGAGAAGCTTGTATCTTTGATCTGATCTCACTGATAACCTCCTCTGTACTTCTCTTCCGGTCTGCTTTCAGCTGAATCAGGTAATCACCAGTATTAGGTTCAGTAATAAAGAACCCCATTTGAGTACCTGTTCTGCGGGAGTAAGTTTGCACCTCTGGTATTTTAACAATCAATTTTTCTACCTCCTTTAACATCCGGTCTGTCTCCACCAGTGAAGTCCCCGCAGGAGAAGTATAATCGACAACGACACTACCTTCATCCATTTCCGGCAGAAATCCGGTTTCCAATCGTGGCAGAATTAAAAAGATAATGACCGCTAAAACCACCATAGCAACATAACTGATCCAGGGCTTTTTTATAAAATAATGAACCCAGTTTTGCTGATGAACCTGATGCACAGCAGATTTTACCGAATTGGAAGCAGCATCCTTCGTTAACAATAAATATACCACCGGTAAACCTATCCAGGTGACAAAAAATGAGCAGACTAAGGTAATGATCATGGTATTGGTCATCACCTGGAAATAAGAGCCCGCAACTCCCGTCATCAAAATAAATGGGACAAAGATTACGATTGTACTGATAGAAGATCCCAGCATCGCCGGAAACAAATAATCTATTGCTTTTTTAAGCAAAGTAACGGTAGGCTCCTCCGGGTGTTCTTCATGCGTGCGGTGAATCTGTTCCACCACCACAATAGCATCATCAATAATCAACCCTATAGCCGCAGCAATAGCACCTAAGGTCATAATATTCAAGGAATATCCGATGCCATAAAGCACCATTACAGTTAAACACAGCGTAATTGGGATCGTAATCAGTATTGTTGCACTCGCCTTCACAGAACGTAAAAAGATAATGGCCACAACAATTGCTAAAACCAGTCCGATCAATAAACTATCACTGACACTTTTAACCGATGCCTCTACAAAATCAGACTGCTGGTAATAAGGCTTGATCGTTACCCCTTTTGGCAATATTTTTCTAAGCTCCACAATCTTTTCCTGTAGCTGCGTGGACAGATCAACCAGATTTGCATTCGGCTGTTTAATGACAGCAACCAGGATCGCATCCTTCCCATTTGCATTGATCCTGGTATAAGCAACGCCTTCTTGTATTTTGACCTCACCAATATCTTTGACCCTGACTATCCGGTTATTTTTTTTACTGACAATCAGGTTTTCCAGATCGGTCTTTGTTTTGATAGTCGCATCAGTAATTGATAAATACAGATAGTTATAATCTGATAAGTAACCATTAGACTTGATAAAATTTGTCTGCGCCAGGACCGTATTCAGCAGATCCGGACTAATAGACAAAGTACTCATCTTCTGCCTGTCCAGTTGAATCCAGTATTCCTTATCTTTCCCACCGATAACCCTGATTTCCGATACACCATCAACCTGCGACAAAAATGGTTTGATCGTATAAGTAGCTAATTTTTTTAAAGCTATCGGCGATTCCGTATGACTCTCTAAAGTGTACCCGCTCACCGGAAGGATCGAAGGATTCATTTTCTCCACCGAAATATTTACGCCCGGGGGCAGGCTATTTCTAATCTTACCGATTTGAGACTCAATCCGCTGCTGACTTAAATCAATATCAGCATTCCAGTTCATATAAGCAGAAATCTCACAGCTTCCTCTGCTGGTTGTACTTCTGACTACATGAAGATCCGGAACCTGTTTCACTGCATTTTCCAAAGGCCGTGTTACCGTAATCATCATCTGATCTACAGGTTGCAATTCTGCATCGGCAATAATCTTTATTTTCGGAAAGGTAATCTCCGGGAACAAAGAAGTTTTTAACCGCTGATAAGAAAACAACCCACCCGCCAGGATCAGGATCAATACGACCAGCAGCGGGTTTTTATGAGAAATAAAAAAGTTCTTCATTAATGCGTGATTTTAACTTTTGCCGTATCCGCCAATCCGTAATTCCCTATTGTGATTAAACGATCTTTCGCCCCAAAAACCGGTGACAAAATCTGAATTGACTTTCCATCTTCCATTCCTTTTTTCACTATCGTTTTCACTGCTGTAGAATCATTGATCAGCTTCATCACCCAAAACTCATCTTCGGTTTCATTAGTCAGGACGGCCGATTTAGGCAATACCTGTACATGAGCAGCCTCAGATTTAACCACTTTCACCCTGGCAATCAGATTTTCCGGAACCGGATGCGTAGCGTTCACTTTAATAATCATACGCTGTGTCTGTGCCAAAGAATCAACGGCTGGTAAGGACGAAGTAATTGATCCTTTTAGCTTCTCCCCATCAGGAAGCGTTAATTCTAATGTTTTATTTTGAAGGATAACACTGCGCATTTCATAAGGTAAATCCAGTAAAAAGACCAGGCTTGACTGATTGATGATTGTCGCCAATGCCTCACCATCCTGTACATAATCCCCCTTTTGATGATTAACCAGGATCACATAACCGCTTTTCTCAGCACGAATAGTTGAAATTCCAGAGAATTTAAAACCCGGATCCAGCTGGTTAATCGAATTACCTATGGCACGCGCCTCTTTGGTGATCAGCTTAAATAAAACCTGGTTACTACTCACCGCAGCACCTGCCTGTAAGGTTGAACTTTGCAAGTAGCCGTTTGTATTCGCTTTGACAAAACTTTTTTCCAGATAAGCAGAAGTCGCATTTAAGACAATGTCTTCACTCAGTGTCGCATTGTTTACCGTAGTCACTTGTACCGGGGTTTCAGGAACCGGGGCTTCTTCTGCCGTCGTTTTAGAAGCCTGCTGGCAGCAAACCAGTGTTGCACTCAGGAGCAAGAGGAATAAGGCGTTAACTGTGAACTGTTTCATTTTTATATTTTTAAGCTTCTCCACTTTCAGGAACTGCCTGGTTATCTATTTGAGTATATAATATGGTTATCTATTCCAGTAATTTAGCTGATTAAACAGCTTTAGCCTTGTAATATTGGTCTGTCTCTTTAGATTTTGCGCAGCCAGGTAATTATTAATTGCGATCACAAAATCAGCGATCCTGATATCTCCTGTTTGTAATAACCGGCTATCTACCTGGATCAGGCTTTTAGTAAATTTGATCTGTTCAGAAACTTGCTGGTATAATCCATTCTGATCCGCAATCTGTTGCCGGAGTAAGTTGAGCTGCTGGGTATGCTGATTCTGGAAGAACTCTTTATATACATTGATAGTCCGTTGAGCAATCGAAAGTTTATCATATTGCATTTTCCGCTGATGTCCGTCAAAAATCGGAACTGCAACCGTGAAACCTGCACTCGCACCAAAATTACGGTAAGGCTGATAGGCAAAAGAAGAGTTGTATCCGCCATTCGCATATACACTGGCTTTAGGTTTATAATTAAAGTCAACTGTTTTTTTCTGATTGACCAGTTTTAAACTATCAATTCCGAACTTTTGATAAAAAAATCCAGTTTCAGCACTGAGCAGGACTGGTTCAATTGCAGGTTCCGCTAATTCGTGCGTTGTAGTATCAGCAATGCCAGTTAAATAGTTCAGTGTAGAATAATCATTTTTCAATTGCAGTTCTGCCTGTTTCCATTGTAATTGCTGCTGCTGAAAAGTAACCAGAAAAGTCAGGTAATCTACTTGTTTATAAACGTTTGCGCGAGTCAGTTTCTTTAAAACGATTTCTTCTTCATGCAGCAGTTGATAAACTTCCTTATTAAATGCGGCCTGCTGCTGACTGGCAAAAGCGGTGATATACTGATCTGTCACTGCTTTTTGTAAATCCAGCACAGAAAGACCAGTAGCAAAGCGAATAGAGTCGGCTTGTAAATGGATACCTTCCAATTGGTTATTGATATTTTTTTTACTAGCGAGGTTATAGTTTACATTCAGTACGGCTTCCAGGGCTTTTCCATTGGTCAGTACTTCATCAAAACCGTAACCATTTACTACAGGTGCATATAGTCCATTTGCCAATGCTGAAACTTGTGGCTTATAACCTGCTTTAACCCGCATACTATCAATTTTACTACTTTGCAACTGATTGTTATAATCTTTTAATAACGGGCTGCGTTTAACTGCCTCCTGATAAAAATAATCAAGATTTCTAACCGGTTGCTGTGCCCTGGCAGCACACAATCCAAATCCGGTCATCGCCAGAATTAGTATATAGCTCTTAAAATGTGCCATTGAACGAAAGTCCTGCTGCTTTTTGCTGATATATCGGTACTAAAGAGTATTTCATGGTCTGTTTTCCAATTACTAACTTCTTAAGATACGGATAAATTAAATAAGCCAGCTTGGTGGAAGCGATACCAAATCCTGCTCCTGCAACCACATCACTTACCCAATGTTTATTGTTATACATTCTTAAAACCCCGGTTGCCGTAGCTACCGTGTAACCAGCATAACCAATCCAGGGAGAAACATCCCTGTATTCCTGATTCAGAAATTCGGCTGCTGCAAAAGCATTTGCGGTATGCCCTGAAGGAAAAGAGTAATTATCTGCTCCATCCGGACGTTCGCGGCCAACCATGTGTTTCACACTAAAAGTTGAACCCGCCATGATCGCTTCGGCCAGCACATAAATAGCTGTACCGTCAACGATTCCATGTTTACTCTTCACACCTGCAAGATTCAGTGCGTAGAAAGCAGCGCCGGGAGCAAACTGAAGAAAATTATCAGCATGTAAGGCAAAGGTTGGATGATCTTCCTGTAACTCTGCCCTGGTGCTGTAGTCGAGTCTTCTGATAGCATTATTCCCTAAAGATACCAGGCCATAACTGATCAGCACTGCCGGGACAATAAAAGATTTAATTTGAGGGGGATTCAATCCACGCGTTTTCATCACCGATTGTTTTGGCGTGTGAATTGAATCTTTACTAAGCGTATCCACCTGCTGGGCAAATACCATTCCGGGTAAACATACCGCGAAGATAAAACTGAAAAATTTCATGCAATACTTCTTTTAAACTGAGCTGTTAAGCAAAGAAAGTATTGAATACTGGAGGAAATTTGTAGCTACTGGTGCATTCCTCCGCTTTTGAATAAATCGTAAGCAGTTTGATAATTCGCGATCGCCTGATTGGTTACCGCTTTTGATAATTTAGCAGGAACCTGTTCATTTTTTGCTTTGTTATACAAAAAGGTTTCCATTTTTTGCTGCGGGCCAAGGATCACCAGGCTATCTTGTTTCAGATAAGCCAGTTTTTGATAAGTACCCAACACTGCACGGGGCTGATAAGTAGGATCAAAAAGGTTTTTTCCATATAAATTGCTCTCATATTTCCAGCCCAGCAAACTGAATAATGTAGGATAAATATCAATTTGAGAACACATTTTATCAATGACCTGGCTACCCTTTTTTGGCAGGTTTAAAATGACACAAGGAATATGGTATTTATTGATATCAATCTCATTTCTGCCTGCACTGCTTGCACAATGGTCTGCGACAATAATGATCACTGTATTTTTATACCACGGTTTGTTACTTATATTTTTCAGGAATTCACCAATAGCATAATCCGTGTAACGCACTGCTCCTTCTCTTCCGCTACCCGATGCATACTTAATCTTACCTTCAGGAAAAGTGAATGGGCGGTGATTAGAGGTCGTCATCACAAAATTATAAAATGGTTTACCCTGTTTAAATTCTGCATCCGCGCCACGGGTAACCGCAGCAAATAAGTCTTCATCACTTATTCCCCAGGCATTTTCGAAATGAACCTGATCGTCCTGAATGACTGTTCTTTTAGTTTCATAAACATCATCCAGTTTAATATTTCTGCCTCTGTCTATAATATCAAATCCATTGCTGCCAAAGTATTCATTCATATTATCAAAGTAGCCATCACCACCATAAAAAAAGGCTCTGCTATAGCCGGCTTTTTCAAAGATATGACCGACCGTAGTTAGTTTTTCATTTCCTTCTCTTCGCACTACACTGCTTCCTGGTGTAGGCGGGGCAGCTAAAGTCAGGGCTTCCATCCCTCTTACTGTTCTTGTTCCGGTAGCATACATATTGGTAAACAGCAGATTGGCAGAAGCCAGAGAATCCAGTACCGGCATCAGCTTTTGTGTATTGCCAAAGTGTTCCATAAAGTCAGCACTCAGACTTTCCACCGTAATCATAATTACATTGGGTTTATAGGTTGTTCCCACGTTATTGATTTCCCGTTTGATAGAATTTCCGCTGGTTACAAAAGTACTGTTTGACTCTTTTAATTCATTTCTGATCAATTGAAACGCTTCGTTCTTAGGCAATAAAGCATAGAAATCGTTATAATCAAGCTCATTGTTTTTAAAAGCAGCAAAGAAAGAGTAAATCCCTGCTTTAGATAATTCATTCTGGTAACGGTTAGTCCCTTTTTCAGCGAATGAATTACGAACAAATAAAGGATAAAGGATAGTCAGGATTAATAATGTACCAGAAATCATGAACCGGGTACGAAACGGAGTATGGGATTGAAAAGCATGGGTAAACACTTTTCTTTTAGCAAACAGGAACATCACTAATAATACCAATAACAACACACCACCAATTAAAAGCGGTAATGGATAAGATTCATTGATATTGTTTACGACCTCGTAGGTATAAATCAGGTAATCGACTGCAATAAAGTTAAAGCGGCTTTCAAATTCCTGCCAGAAAGTTAATTCTGCAAAGAAAGAGAAAAAGGAGATTAACAAAATCAGGAATAACCAGCTATAGGTAATGATTCTATTGGTAAGGGTGTTTACCCACTTCTGACGTAAAAATAAAAGGTATATACTGAAAAGTGTAACCAGGAAAAGAGCTACGCCAAAGTCATAGAAAAAACCTGTAAAATATAATTGGATGATAGATAGGATAGAGAAATCTGTCTTGCCAGCTGAAACAGCCAACAGACCTGTACGGATTAAAAAGGAGCTGAATAGAAAAACAGCAAAAAATGAAAACAGAACACTGTACCTGCCTTTAAATATTGATAGAAACATATATTATTTGATAAGAGCTCCCAAACCTATCATTAAATAATTGTTAAAAAAAGTTAAACCTGATAAATATAAAATGGACGCTTTCCAAAAAAACATACCGATATCCGTAAGCAAAGTAAAAATTTAACAGGATAGATAAACAATTGACTATCACAGGGTAAATAATTATAATATCTTGTTTTTTCTTAATCTTCTTTTAATATAAGCTCCAGATTGTCTACAAATTTAATCTCTAATTTCAGTCAGCTGCACAGCATTTCTAAATGATAAAAATGGGCAGAAACTAAGTAAAATGACTATCAAACAATTCGTCCGGCTCCGTGCCGGTGACGCTCAAAGCAAATACATCCTGTGGATGATTATGCTGATTACCGGTCTTCGTTTGACATTTATTTTTATTATGGGGCCAATGCCACAGGATGCCTATTATTTCTTCTATAGCCAGCATCCGGCACTTTCTTATTTTGATCATCCTCCAATGATTGCTATCATTTTAAGATTGTTTACTGCATTATTTGGTCAGCATGTAATTGTGCTGAAAATAGCCAGTTCATGCGTTACTATACTCACCGTATTTTTATTTTATCATGCTGCCCGTTGTTTTTTGGGAACAAATGGCGCTACAAAAGCAACCACACTACTGCTTTCAACCTTGATGGTCACGATCCTTTCACTGGTTGCCACCCCGGACACCCCTCTTTTAATGTACTGGGTAATTGCTATCTACTTACTTTATCAGGCTATATTCAAGCATAAAAATACGTATTGGATTTGGGCAGGCGTAGCCATGGGACTTGCATTTGATAGTAAATATACGGGTATATTTCTCCCTGCCGGGCTGGTCTTATTTTTACTGCTCTCTGCTACTTACCGTCGCCAGTTAATTTCTAAATGGTTCTGGTTCGCTGTAATTTTATTTTTAATCGTAATCCTTCCCGTTTTTATCTGGAACCTGGAAAACAACTTTGCTTCTTTTAAATTTCAAGGTACTTCAAGGATGAATTCAGCTTCAGAGATGCATTTGCAATTACAGTATTTCCTGGGCTTAGTGGGACACCAGTCTTTTATAATTATTCCAATTCTTTTAGCCGCTATTTTCTATTTCGTTTACCGGATACTGAGAAAAAGCAAGTTCAACTTCTTTCAAATCCCTGAGGAGAAACTATTTTTATTGTGCTTTTTTCTTCCGTTGATTTGCAGCTTCACTTTACTCTCCTTTGTTTGCTGGATTAAATTAAACTGGTTGATGCCGGGTTATCTGACGGGAATTATTTTAGTCAGTCTTTATATTCCTCAAAAATGGGTGTTCCGGCAGGTTGTCTTTTCACTCTTCCTTCATCTGCTGCTGGCCGCTGAACTCATTTTTTATCCATTCCCAGTCCGTTCTGATGATACCTGGTATGGATGGGAAGAATTAGGTAAACAGGTTACACAACACAAAAGAAATTACCCCAATACATTTGTTTTCTCTGCCGACGGTTACAAGACCTCAGCAGAACTCAACCTGCTGACTACAGGTTTCACTTATTCTCAAAATATTCTTGGCCAGCAGGCGCTGGAATTTGATTATGTCCATGCTGATCTCTCTTTGCTTAAGGGAAAAAATGCTTTGTATATAGATTCTGAGCCAGGTTTCATCAATGAAGCAAAAGGAACACAGGCTCCGGATTATTTACTCCGTTATTTTAAATCTGTTAAAGAGTTGTCCCCTATTCTGATTAAAAATAATGGTCACGATGTGCGCAAATTCTTAGTTTATTATTGTGTTGGTTATCGGGGAACCGGGAAATAAAACAACAATAATTTTAAGATAACCACCAACTGAACAGCTCATTACGGGTTCATATCAACTTATTGAACAATAGTAGAACAATAGTATCACTGCTGGGTTTCTCTTGCAGTTTCAGACGGGTTTGAAGCGGGTTTGATACGGGTCGAGGCGTTTCAACCCCGTATCAAACCCGTATCAAACCCGCTTCAATGTACAGCAGAATACAGCCAGAAACATCCCTTGTCTCTTATCAAAATAGAACTGAGCCTTTTATCAACAACCCCTCAAATACAGATAAACACCTAACTATCATAATACTTACAAATAATTTAACTCAATTATATAAGTACTTATATAATTACTTATATATTTGAGTATGAATTACTATCAGTCATTAGGATATTTAGTTTTAGGCAGCCGTTTGAAACGGCTGAGTGAACTCTTTCTTTCAGAAATTAATAAATCATACAAGGCAGAAGGCATCGTCTTCGAGACCACCTGGTTCCCTGTATTCTACTTACTCTCTGAAAATAAAACGTTAACCATTCAGGAACTATGTGAACAGATTGAAGTTTCTCATCCCGCAGCCAGTCAACTGGTTACCAACCTTAAAAACAAAGGTTTAGTGATCAGTACGACCAGTGCTGAAGATGCACGGAAACAATTAGTGACCCTGAGCGAAGAAGGTAAAGTGCTTTTAGAACGGATCATTCCTGTTTGGGATGCGATCACCGCAACCATGGAAGAAGTAGCAGGCGCAAGCGAAGAAGGCAGCGCGATATTAGCTACGCTGACTAAACTGGAAACTACTTTCAAATCCATCGATATCGTTAAAAATATTCAACATAAAATACATCACCCTGTTAAATCTCAATCCAATGCATAACTCATTTTTTTATGGAACTGACCACCTGACCAGTGGAATTTGCCTGGCTATTGCAGCTGGACAGACCAAAGGCCGGATTAGTCCTGAAGCAGCAGCAAATATTCAATCTTCCTGGGAAGAAGTACAAAAAATTGTGCGTAGCCAAAAGCCTGTATATGGCGTTAATACAGGGTTCGGCCCCTTATGTGATACCCACATTTCGGAAAAAGACACTTCTCTTTTACAAAGTAATATCCTTAAAAGCCATAGTGTTGGTGTAGGTAAACCAATTCCTTTGGAAATTGCCAAAATCATGATGATTACCAAAGTTCAGGCTTTAGCCAAGGGCTTTTCTGGTATTGCACCACAAACTCTGGAACGTATTATCTGGCATATTGACAATAATATTATTCCCTTTGTTCCTGAAAAAGGTTCGGTAGGTGCTTCTGGTGACCTTGCTCCCCTATCTCATTTATTCTTGCCTTTAATTGGTTTAGGCGAAGTGTTTATCCATGGAGAGAAAGTTTCAGCCGCAAAAATGCTGGAACAATATGATTTAAAACCAATCGTATTAGGCCCGAAGGAAGGTCTGGCCCTGATTAACGGAACACAGTTTATCCTTGCTTTTGCTGTTAAAGCGGTTCAGCGGTTAAATGATGCCCTGGATCTGGCCGATTTAAGCGGAGCAATGTCCTTAGAAGGCCTGACTGGTTCTACCCGTCCGTTTGATGAGCGTTTACATAATTTAAGACCTTATAAAGGCACTAAACTGGTTGCCCATCGTTTATCTGCAATTCTGGAGGGGTCAGCAATCGGAACCTCACATATCAATTGCAGCCGCGTACAAGATCCGTATTCTATCCGCTGTATGCCGCAGGTACACGGTGCTTCGCGTAATGCCTGGTTACATTTAAAAGAATTAACAGAAATTGAGCTGAATTCAGTAACTGATAACCCGGTTATTTTTAGTGCAGAAGATACTATCAGTGGCGGAAATTTCCACGGACAGCCTTTAGCGATGGTGCTTGATTATGCAACGGTTGCCGCAGCAGAGTTAGGAAATATTGCAGATCGCCGTTGTTACCTGATGAATGAAGGTAAATATGATTTACCAAAATTACTGATTGCAGATGCAGGGTTAAACTCTGGTTTAATGATCCCTCAGTATACTACAGCAGCATTGGTAACGGAGAACAAAACTTTGTGTTTCCCGGCAAGTGCGGATAGTGTCCCTACTTCTTTAGGACAGGAAGACCATGTTTCTATGGGCTCTATCAGCGGAAGAAAGCTGCATATGGTGATTGATAACCTGGAGTTTATCCAGGCGATTGAACTTTTATATGCTGCACAGGCTATAGAATTCAGACGCCCGCTGAAATCAACGCCGGTCATCGAGGCTTGCCATGATTTAATCAGAAAACATGTTCCTTATATCAAGGAAGACCGTCTTTTTGCAGACGATATTAATCAATTACATCATTTGATAACTAACGGTTCATTATTGCAGACTGCTAATGAAACTGCCATTGCTAACCATATTAACCTATTCAACGATGACGACTTCAGAATTTATTAACACCTACGCCAAACATCCGTTTTATAAAGCACCAAGAGGGATGAAATTGCATGCTAAAAGCTGGCAGACAGAGTCTGTATTGCGCATGCTGCTGAATAACCTGGATGGAGAGGTTGCCGAAAACCCGGAAGAATTAGTAGTTTATGGCGGTATCGGCCAGGCTGCACGTAACCCGGAGTCTTTACGTAAAATCATTGAAATTCTATTGGAACTGGATGAGCACCATTCTTTATTGGTACAATCGGGCAAACCGGTCGGTATCATCAGAAGTCATCCTCAGGCACCACGCGTTTTAATTGCGAATAGCAATTTAGTACCTGCATGGGCAAACTGGGAGCATTTCAATGAATTGCGCAGCAAAGGATTAATGATGTACGGACAAATGACTGCTGGTAGCTGGATTTATATCGGTACGCAGGGTATTTTACAAGGTACTTACGAGACTTTTGTAGAGTGTGGCCGTCAGCATTTTGGTCATGATCTGACTGGTAAATTGATTGTGAGTGCCGGGATTGGTGGTATGGGTGGTGCTCAGCCATTGGCAGCAACTATGGCCGGAGCTATTTTCTTAGGTGCGGATGTAGACGAAACAAGAATTCAAAAGCGTGTAGATACGCAATATATTGACCGGATTACGCATTCTTATGAAGAAGCAATTAATTGGGTAAATGAGGCTAAAGCTTCTGGTGCAGCGATTTCTATCGGTATTGTCATGGATGCGGGAGATTTACTGGAACGCTTAACTGCGGATGGTTTAGTTCCTGATATCCTGACTGACCAGACTTCTGCACATGATCCTTTGAATGGTTATGTGCCTAACGGTTTATCTTTACCTGAAGCGCTTGCTTTAAGGAAAAGTGATCCTGAAAAATACAAAGCATTATCACTGAAAAGTATGGCCCGCCATGTAGGTTTCATGCTTGAATTGCAAAAATTGGGCGCAGTTACTTTTGATTATGGAAATAACTTAAGAGAATTTGCTAAACAAGGCGGAGAAAAAGATGCGTTTAACTTCCCTGGTTTTACGCCTGCTTATATCAGGCCGTTATTCTGCGAAGGTAAAGGCCCGTTCAGATGGGTTGCTTTATCTGGTGATCCTGAAGATATTTATGTAACTGACCGTGCGTTGATGGAAGCATTTCCTGAAAACACCCATTTGATCAACTGGCTGCAAAAAGCTCAGGATAAAATTAGTTTCCAGGGTCTGCCGGCACGTATTTGCTGGCTGGGTATGGGCGAACGCGAAAAAGCGGGCCTGATTTTCAATGAACTGGTTGCAAGTGGTAAAGTCAAAGGCCCGATCGTTATTGGCCGTGATCATTTGGATTGTGGTTCTGTCGCTTCTCCTAACCGGGAAACTGAGTCTATGAAAGATGGTTCTGATGCGGTTTCTGACTGGCCGTTATTAAACTTAATGGCTAATACTTCGGGTGGTGCAACCTGGGTTTCTTTCCATCATGGTGGTGGTGTAGGAATGGGTTATTCGCAGCATGCGGGTATGGTTGTACTGGCAGACGGAACTGAGCGTGCAGCGAGCTGCATTAGCCGGGTATTATATAATGATCCGGCTATGGGTATCTTCCGTCATGCGGATGCAGGTTATGAGCAGGCAGAAATATGGGCTGAAAAGTTCGGTTTAAAAATAGGATAGTTTAATACATTTGAGATGAAGAAACTAATCGGGCCATTCAGCGAGATCCTGACCTTGTCGGGCTTAGCGCTGAATGGTGCTATAAATGATGACCAGCTTGAGGTAATCCGTGGTGGCGGTGTTATCGTAGAGGGCGGAAAGATCTTGGCAACTGGTGATTTTGAAGGCTTACGCCTTGCAAATCCAGCGCTATCGGTAGAAAAAGTTGTGGGGGAGCAGGTTTTGCTTCCTGGTTTTATTGACTGTCATACGCATATCTGTTTTGCAGGAAGCAGGGCAAAGGATTATAGTCTTCGTATCCAGGGGAAAACTTACCTTGAAATTGCGAAAAGTGGCGGTGGTATCTGGGATTCTGTAACGCAGACACGCGCGACAGCGTTGTCAAAGCTCGTGGAACTGTTGAAGCAAAGGGTACAGCGGCATTTGACTGATGGGGTAACGACAATCGAAATTAAGAGTGGTTATGGACTGGATGTCAGCAATGAGCTGAAAATGCTGAGAGCGATTAAAGAGGTTTCTTTAACTACTGTAGCCGATTTGGTTCCTACTTGTTTGGCGGCGCATCTTTTACCGAAAGATTTTGAGGGTTCACAGACGGAGTATCTGGATCATGTACTGGCAGATTTGTTACCGCTTGTAAAGGTAGAAGAACTGGCAGATCGTGTAGATATTTTCATTGAAGAGAGTGCTTTTGACCGGACTGCTTCTGTTCCTTATTTACTGGCTGCAAAAGCGTTGGGTTTTGAGGTCACGGTGCATGCTGATCAGTTTACAACAAGTGGACTGGAAGTGGCAATTGAGGTTGGTGCTGTTTCGGCAGATCATCTGGAAGCAAGTACGGAAAGGGAAGCTGCGCTGTTGAAGGGCTCTGAGACGGTAGCAGTTGTACTTCCTGGTGCTTCTCTGGGCTTAGGGATGCAGTATGCGCCTGCCCGGAAGTTACTGGATGCTGGTGCTTGTGTGGCTATTGCGAGTGACTGGAACCCGGGTTCTGCACCTATGGGAGATTTGCTGATGCAGGCTGCGGTGATGAGTGCTGCGGAGAAACTGAGCACGGCTGAGGTCTTTGCAGGGTTAACTTTCAGAGCTGCAAAAGCATTGAGTTTGAAGGATCGCGGTACGTTGACTGAGGGGATGTTAGCTGATATGCAGGCTTATCCTTGTAGTGATTACCGGGAGATTTTATATCATCAGGGAAAAATTAAACCAGCCATAGTCTGGAAAAACGGAACAAGAATATGATAGACTTTTTATTTTATCGCAAAACATCGGCTGAGGTGTGGACTGGTCGTAATGATGGAACTGATCTGGCTGTTCAGCGCTGGCATCAGCGGGTGATTTTGGTTGATCTTCTACATGGGGTTATACCGTTGTTATCGCCGGGTCAGAAAGGAATTGCTTTGATTGGTTTTTCTTGTGATGAGGGGGTGAGACGTAATGGCGGCAGGGTTGGCGCGAAGGATGGGCCGGCCCATTTCCGTAAGGCTTGTTGCAATTTACCTGTTCATTTTAATGAGGATGCTGTTTTTCTTGATTTAGGAGATGTGGTTTGTAAGGATCAGGATATGGAGGGGGCACAGCATGCGCTGGCCCAGGTGGTTGCTTATGCTTTAGTGAATGGTTATCAGCCTTTTGTTATTGGCGGTGGTCATGAGGTGGCTTATGGTCATTATACGGGTATTGATAGTTATTTGAATAAGACCAGGCCTGCTGATAGCATTGGGGTTATCAATTTTGATGCGCATTTTGATCTGCGTGAGCCTAATGCGCATGGAACGAATTCTGGTACTGGATTTTTTCAGATTGCTGAGGATTGCAAGGTATCGGGTAAACCTTTCAGGTATTTGCCTGTTGGAATTCAGCTGAACAGCAATACGAAGTATTTGTTTGATACGGCTGCGGGATTGGGCGTGAAACATATTCCTGCGGAGGGCTTTATGGCTGCCAATCAGGAGGTGATTAAGGGTCAGCTGGAGGAGTTTATTGCAGGTTCAACGCATATTTACGTGACGATTTGTATGGATGTATTTTCTTCGTCGTTTGCTCCGGGGGTAAGTGCGGCTGCCTTTAGTGGCCTTATTCCTGATGCGTTTTTCTTTAGTTGTTTAAAGTCTGTTATGGCTAGTGGCAAGGTTATCAGTATGGATATTGCAGAGTGTAATCCGGTTTTTGATCAAGACCAGCGCACGGCTAAGTTAGCTGCTGCGCTGGCCTTTAGCATGATCACCTAACCAAAAGATTATTCAGCAACGGGAAGGAAGAAGCAAAAGCGGCTTCCTTCTCCTATTTCACTTTCTACCCATATTTTACCGTTTTCGGCTTCGATAAAGTCTTTGGAAATTGCAAGGCCTAATCCTGAGCCTGATTTATTGTTTCCGTCTGTGGGTACCTGGAAGTAACGGTCAAAGAGACGTTTTTGGTATTGTTCGTCTATTCCCTTTCCAAAGTCCCGTACGGAGAATTCTATTCCTTGTTTTTTCTCTTGTATTTCTATTTGAACTTTTGATTTTTCTGAGCTGTACCGCAGGGCGTTAGAGAGAAAGTTAATGAGCACCCAGGCTGTTTTTTCTACGTCTGCGTTCACTACAGGAAGGTTTTCTTTACTGATAAGTTCGAGTTGAATGTTTTTTTGTTCGGCTTGAAAGCGGACTGCGTTCAGGGCGTAGTTCACGATTTCAAGTGGAGCGGCTTTGACAAAGTTGAGTTGCAGGTTGCCTGTTTCTACTTGTGCAAGGTCAAGGAGTTCACTGGTAATTTTTAACAGGCGGCTACAGTCGTCTTTGATATGTTCGACGAGTTGTTTTTGTTCTACGTTCATCAATCCTATCCTTTCGTCATCCATGAGTTTCAGGCTCATTTTTATGGAGGATATAGGGGTTTTAAGTTCGTGGGATACGGTAGCGATAAAGTTGGTTTTTGCTTCGTCGAGTTCTTTAAATTGGGTAATATTGTTGAGGATATAAACTGTTCCTGCGGTTTTACCGGTTTGCAGAACGGGCAGTTCCTGGTCTTCGAATATGGGTACGATAATTTCTCTTTTTTGAAGCTGGAAGTAGGATTCTTTCTGGTCTGCGTAGATTTTTATTGGTTGATTGTTTTTTTCGTTATTCATGATCCTTGCTAACAGATCGTTTTTCTTCATCAGGTCTTTGACGTTGGATCCGTTTACTTTGTTTTCGTCAAGGTTCAGGATTTGTGCGGCAACTTTATTCATGAAAAGGATTTCTTGTTTTTCGTTAAGCCCGATAATGGCGTCTTGCATTTGTTCAATGATAGCTTCGATCCGTAGTTTTTCTGATTGGATTTTTGCAAGGTTACTGTTTTCCCATTTGTTGAGTTGTTCAACCATTTCATTGAATGATCTTGCTAGTTCTGCGAATTCATCGGTGCCGTCAAATTCGAGCCTTTGTTTATAGTTTTTACGCCCTATTTCTTGTATGGCTTCGGAGAATTCTCTCAGTGGGTTAGCAACAAAACCGGGGAAGTTGACGATGAAGGAGAATAGAACGAGGAAGCAGAAACTAGCCGCGGTAATGAGGTACAGACTTGCTTTTTCAACGGATTTTTGTGCAACGTCGTTTTTTCTGACGATACCGTCCATGTTGAGTTTATCAATGATCGTGAGTTGAGATCTGATCTTTGCGAGCGCTGGTTTTTGCTGTGCTGGGTTGTTTAGTTCCTGAAATGCTTGTTTAAGGGTTGCTACGGCCTCTCCTTCTCCGTTCTCGGTCACGTTTTTTGATTCGAGGGTTAGTTGCTTTGCAAATTTTTTCTGTAGTTCCAGGGTTAGGGGAAGGTCGTTCTGGTCAAGGATGGAACGCATTTCTCTGGTGTAGCTAAGGGTTTCGTAGTTGTCTTTCAGAATCACTTTTGCACTGACCGAGATTTGGTTCATGTAGTAGAGTGAGATCGAACCGAATAAGAGTACCACCACAAATAGGAATCCGAATCCGAGGCGGAGTTTGGTTTTTATTTTCATTGTCTGTTGCTTAAGAAGGGGTTTGTCTGGCTTCGCAAAAATATAGGTAATGCTATGTTCGAGCTACGTTTACTTAGGCCCGAAACGGGCAAAGAAAAACAATGCTCTTCACATTAGCATTATCTATATTTTTCGAGATAACCGGTTAGGTTTATCTATGCAAAGTGGCATACAATTTCATTTTTTTTATTGGTTTATTTGTTGGATTGCTAGTTGGTTTACTTATTGGGTTGCCTATTGGATTGTTAGTTGTTTACTTGCTGGATTGCTAATTGGTTTACTTGTTGGATTGCCTATTGGATTGTTAGTTGTTTACTTGTTGGATTGCTAATTGGTTTACTTACTGGGTTGCCTATTGGATTGCTTATTGGTTGACTTGTTGGATTGCTAATTGTTTGCTTTAGGATAGAATGACGAGATCTGTTTCTGTTGATGAAATATTCCGGAGTAATTCGTTGAAAACTGCGGTTCTCATGATAACCTGAAAGAGGTTCAAATGAGGTTTACCGATGCAGATGGTCGTGATTTCTTTTTCCTGAGCAATTCTCATAATGGTTTTGGTTACTTCATCACTTTTTACTTTGATTACTTCTGCTCCAAGTTCTGTAGCAAGTTTAAAGTTATTGATCAGATGCCTTTGCAAATCTAGTTTAATCCGGTCACTACTTTCACTATTATTCTGCACATAGAGTACGATCCAGGGCGATCTGTAATAGGAAGCCAGCCTGGCTGTTTTACGGATAACGATCTTCGCAGTCACGTTATTGGTGGAGATACAGGCCATGAAACGTTCTGGTCTGAGCTTGATTTGTTTAGGGATCTCTATACTGATCTTTTTCTCTACGTGATGGGCTACTTCCCGCAGCGCAAGTTCTCTGAGCTGAAGGATTCGCTCTGATTGAAAAAAGTTTCCTAAGGCTCTTTCTATTTTTGTTTTGTCATATATTTTACCGGATTTAAGCCGGTCTATAAGTTCATCGGCGGTCAGGTCAATGTTGACGATCTCATCTGCAACATCCAGGACTCTATCCGGGATACGCTCTGTAATGGGAATACCAGTGATTTTCTCAATTTCCTCATTCATGCTCTCCAGGTGCTGGATGTTCACGGCCGAGATTACACTGATGCCTGATTCAAGGATATCCATGACGTCCTGCCAGCGTTTTGTGTTTTTACTTCCTTCGATATTGGAGTGCGCCAGTTCATCCACGATGACTACTTCGGGGTTTCTGCTCAGGATAGCCTGCACATCCATTTCTTCCATTTCCTTGCCTTTGTAAAATAGTTTACGCCTGGGGATTAATGGGATTCCCGCTAAAAGGGCGTGTGTTTCTTCTCTGTTGTGGGTTTCGATATAGCCGATTTGTATGTCAATTCCGTTTTTGAGCAGCGCATGAGCTTCTTGCAGCATCCGGTAGGTTTTTCCGACGCCTGCACTCATACCAATATATACCTTGAATTTACCCCGGCGGGATTTTTTCACGAGGTCAAGGAATTGACGTACTGATTGTTCTTTATTATCTTCCACAATTATAATCTGTTTACCATGTAATGATCACATATCCTATATCAACGAGATAGGATACACCGGTAATGAACGTAATGCCTATTAGTAAAATCAATATAAATTTAACGGAATAATTCCGGTAATTTGCTTGAATTATTACTGGGTTACGCGGGTTTTTAAGCCTGACTTCCTGACCTCTTTTCAGCCGGGCAATTCTCGCTTTTCTTCTTGTTTTCGGCCCGTATTTTAAACACAAAAATCCTGCAAAAACAGTGATTGAAGCGGTAAATAAAAATTCTAAAAATGTTTCCATGTTTATAGCTTTTAATTTTTAAAGCCGGAAATTATATCCCCGGCTAATTGTTTTAATATAGGTGACTCTAAAGGATTAAAAGGAAACTGCAACGCTTGCTGTAACTGCTGCATTATAGTTTACGGCATTCATATCTCTTTTAAATATCCTGTCTTTACTATCGTATACTTTACCTTCTAGTCTGACCACTGCGTTTGGTACTGGTGCATAGTCAATATTTAAGGAGTAACCTTTGGTTTTAAATCCGTTAGGGGTATCAGTAGCAATCAGGACACCATTTTTATCCTGATAGTATTCAAATCTTCCTGCCATTGCCCATTTAGGATTGATGGTGTAGCGGGCAATAACCACAGGGGATAATACCTCGTTTTTACGGTGGTCTGTTTTTGATTTTTGCTGTGTAGCGTAGTCAAACCCTACGGTTACCCCAAAAGCATCAGCGAGTTGGAATACGCCGTAAACGTTATGGTAAAAACGGGTCACTCTCACGGAGTCAGCTCCTTCGGTTCCCAGGTAGTTACTGTAGTTTACGGTAATTTTATCGGTTGGTTTCCAGGTCAGTTGCAGGCCCCCTGCTGGTTGTCTGTTTCCGTCCTGACGTGCAATACGCTGCCAGCCGTTTAAGTACAGGGCTGAAGCTGTAAATTTGTTGTCATCGGTGCTGTAAGTAATTTTCGCTCCTGACTCAAAGTAAGGGGTATTTTCTGAGGAGATATTCCTGGTCAATACCCAGCAGTCTTTTGATATGGCACTTTCAAAACCAATGTGGGACGAGAATACACCTGCGTCTACCCATAGGTTGGCTTTGTTGGATATTTTAAAGCCAACGTTTGCTTCCAGGATGTTTTTTGACACACCTGATTCGGCCGCCAGATTCGCATTGGCATAGGTTCCGGCCATGATAGCCAGGTTAGCCCTGATCTTTCCGGAGTCATAGGCCGCTTTAATATAACCCAGGTTCAAATTCACTTCATTACTTCTATTGTGCGCATATATAAAACCAGGTCTGCTGTTATTTTCTGGTTTATTAAAGTCGTGTCCATAATATACTTCGGCATAACCGGAAATTTTAATTTTAGGTTCTTCTTGTGCAAAGGCACCTAAACCTATACAAACAGTGGCAGCTGTCATCAAAAATTTATTCATTGTATCTTTCTATTATTAAATGGTAAGCGCATATATAAGCCTGTTTAAATCCCTTTTTTCCTGGTTGGGGTGTTGAGTTTAAACAGGCTTCTTTTATTTTTTCAGGTTATCCAAGGCAACATTCAGTTCCAGTACATTAACTGTACTTGGGCCGAATAGGCCTAGTAATGGGCCATTAGCAGTTTTTTTAACCAGGTCCGATACGACCTGCTCGCTTAATTTTCTGTTCATGGCTACTCTCTTAATTTGGATAGCTGCGCCTTCTACAGAAATATCAGGGTCCAGTCCGCTACCCGAAGCGGTAACCATATCGGCAGGAATATCACTGCGTTTCAGGTAAGGGTGATATTTAAGCAGAGAGTCTATTCTGCTGTTTACTTCTTTTAAGTATTCCGGGTTGGACGGGCCTTTGTTTGATCCACCAGATCCGTCTGCTTTATAGCCTACTGAAGAGGGTCTGCCCCAGAAATACTGAGGTTTAGTGAAGGATTGACCAATCAGGGCATAACCTACTACTTTACCATTTTGAGTGATCTTTTCACCGCCGCCACCGCCTTTGGAGAAACTTCCGGCAAAGGCAACCATTAAAGGATATATGATGCATAGCAGTACTAATAAAACTGCGGTAAGACGTATAGATTGTAAGATGTACTTTTTCATGATCTTATATTTTTATGATCTTGTATTTTTTATGTTTTTAAACGAATAGCCCAACTAGTATATCAATTAGTTTAATCCCTATAAAAGGGGCTATAACTCCACCCAGTCCGTAAATCAACAGGTTTCTGCGCAATAAGGCACTCGCTCCTATTGGTTTATAAGCCACGCCTCTTAAAGCAAGTGGAATCAGGATCGGGATGATAATTGCATTGAAAATAACAGCCGACATAATTGCACTTTCAGGGGAATGTAAACCCATGATATTCAAGGCTTGTAAAGCTGGTATTGAACCAATAAACAAGGCTGGAACAATAGCAAAGTATTTAGCTACGTCATTGGCAATAGAGAAGGTTGTCAATGTACCACGAGTGATCAACAGCTGTTTACCGATCTCTACGATCTCAATCAGTTTGGTTGGGTCATTGTCCAGATCGACCATGTTTCCAGCCTCTTTTGCAGCTTGTGTCCCACTGTTCATCGCCACACCAACGTCTGCTTGCGCTAAGGCCGGGGCATCGTTTGTACCATCACCCATCATCGCAACCAGCTTGCCTAAGGCCTGCTCGTCTTTGATGTAGTTCATTTTATCTTCAGGTTTTGCCTCAGCGATAAAGTCATCTACACCTGCTTTTTCTGCGATAAATTTAGCTGTCAATGGGTTATCTCCGGTTACCATCACCGTTTTCACCCCCATCTTACGCAGACGGTCGAAACGTTCGCTGATCCCTGGTTTGATAATATCTTGTAATTCAATTACACCCAGTGCTTTCTCATTTTCTGAAACTACCAGGGGGGTCCCACCGTTTGAAGCGATTTTTTTAACTTCGTCTTCGATATCCTGAGGGAAAATATTCCCGGCTTTCTGAACGATGTTACGGATAGAGTCAAAGGCTCCTTTACGGATACGTCTTCCGTCCGGGGTATCGATACCGCTGGATCTTGTTTCGGCAGTAAACTTGATGAAGACTGCGCCTTCCGGGGTAGTTGGCAATGCAAAATTATGTTGTGCGTTAGCCAGTTCGATAATCGACTTACCTTCCGGGGTTTCATCTGCTAATGAACTCAGTACGCAGGCATTGGTAAATAGTTTAGCATCTACTGCTGCTGTAGGGTAAAAGTTGGTTGCTTTACGGTTACCGATAGTGATCGTTCCTGTTTTATCTAATAACAGCACGTCAATATCTCCTGCGGTTTCCACTGCTTTACCTGATTTAGTAATCACGTTTGCACGTAAGGCACGATCCATTCCGGCAATCCCGATCGCTGATAACAGACCACCAATTGTAGTCGGGATCAGACAAACGAACAGGGAGATTAATGCGGCAATTGTGATTGGTGTATTTGCGTAGTCTGCGAAAGGTTTTAAGGTTACGCAGACAATCACGAATACCAAGGTAAAACTTGCTAAAAGGATCGTTAAAGCAATTTCATTTGGTGTTTTCTGACGGGATGCGCCTTCTACCAGGGCAATCATTTTATCAAGAAAGCTTTCTCCTGGTTCAGTACTGACCATGACTTCAATTTCATCAGATAGTACTTTAGTACCGCCTGTTACGGACGATTTATCACCTCCGGATTCTCTGATTACTGGTGCGGATTCTCCGGTAATAGCTGATTCATCGATGGTAGCTATACCCCGGATAATTTCTCCGTCTGTTGGAATGGTATCTCCGGTTTCACAAAAGAAAACATCGCCTTTTTTTAATTGGCTGGATGAACGCATTTCAATAGTTCCGTTCGCCAGTATTACTTTAGCGGGGGTTTCTTCCCTGGTTTTTCTCAAACTGTCTGCCTGAGCTTTACCCCTGGCTTCGGCAATAGCTTCTGCGAAATTGGCAAAGAGTACGGTCAGGAACAGGATTAAGAAAATAAAGAAGTTATATAGTGGTGATCCTTGTCCAGCGTGACTGAAAGAATACACCGTAACGTATGCCATGACCAGTGTTCCTACTTCAACAGTAAACATCACTGGGTTACGCACCATCACCCTTGGGTCAAGTTTTATAAAGGATTGTTTAAGGGCGCTTTGAACCAATGCAGGTTCAAATAATTTATTAGAAGACTTCATGATAATCTATTTAATCAGGGTAAAATATTCTGCCAGCGGGCCTAAAGTCAGGGCAGGGAAATATGAAAGGGCATTTAATACAATGATCACCGCAAAAGTCATCAGACTGAAAGTCAGTGTTTCTGCTTTTAAAGTACCTGCCGATTCCGGGATATATTTTTTAGCACCGAGTAATCCAGCAATAGCTATAGGGCCGATAATTGGTAAGAACCTTCCCAGGAACAATACAAATCCTGTAGACACATTCCAGAAAACATTATTGTCACCTAAGCCTTCAAAACCAGAACCGTTGTTGGCGTTAGAAGATGTCATTTCGTATAACATCTCTGAGAAACCGTGGAAGCCCGGATTATTTAACCATGCTTTTGGTTGTACTGCCCATGCTGCATCTGCATGATTAACGATGATAAAACTTGATAGTGCTGTTCCCGCAAGAATCAGAAAAGGACTTAACAGGGTGATTAATGCTGCAATCTTAATTTCTCTGGCTTCTACTTTATGTCCCAGGAATTCTGGTGTCCGCCCTACCATTAAACCGGATATGAATACGGCAATAATGAGGTAGATAAAATAATTTAGCATCCCTACTCCACAGCCTCCGTAAAAGGAGTTGATCATCATGCCTAATAGTTGCCAGAAGCCGGTTAGTGGCATCGCACTATCGTGCATACTGTTTACTGATCCTGTAGAGATAATGGTGGTAACTGTGCTCCAATAGCCAGTAATTGCCGGCCCGAACCGTACTTCTTTACCTTCCATTGCACCGGTAAGCTGCGAAATACCCATTTTTGCGATTGCAGGGTTTCCTCCGAGTTCACTGCTCACGGTTGGAATCAGTAGTAAGAGCATACCTATGGTCATGACGCCGAATATCATCCAGGATAGTTTTCTGCGCCTGATAAAAATACCGAAAGCAATAACCATCGCTATTGGAATGATCACCTGTGCGATTAGTTCTACGGAGTTAGTGAAATATGATGGGTTTTCTAACGGGTGCGCAGAGTTTGTACCAAACCAGCCACCGCCGTTGGTTCCTAAGTGTTTAATAGCCACGAATGCAGCTGCGGGGCCTCTTGATACGTTTACGGTATCACCTTGTAAGGATATAAATTTGTCTTTTCCTTCGTAGCTTGTTGTTGTACCTGAAAAGGCAAGGATAATAGCCATCACTAAAGAAAGAGGTAATAATAACCTGGTAATTGATTTCACAAAGAATTCCCAGAAGTTCCCCAGATTGGTAGAGGTTTTGTCCCTGAAGGCTTTAAAGAAGACTACAGCGGCTGCAATACCGGTTGCGGCACTTACAAACTGAAGAAACATCATCACAAAGTGCTGTGTAAGATAGGTCACACCGCTTTCTCCTGAATAATGTTGCAGGTTACAGTTTACAACGAAACTGATGATGGAGTTAAAGGCAAGATCAGGAGACATTCCTGGGTTACCGTCGGGATTAAGTGGCAGCTTATCCTGATTCATTAAAACGAAGAATCCGTAAACCAGCCATACAAGGTTGATGGTCATCAGCGCTTTCATGTGCTGCTTCCAGTTCATTTGCTCGTTAGGATTAATTCCGGAAAGTTTGTAGATACCAGATTCAATAGGTTTTAAGAAGTCAGTCCAGACTTTTTCACCAGCAAATACCTTTGCGAGGTATTTACCTAAAGGAATAGCTATAACCAGGGTAAGCAGGTAGGTAGCGAAGATTCCAAATAATTCAGTGTTCATAGCGTTCAATTAAAATTTTTCGGGTTTAATCAGCACGTAAATCATATAGATGAATACTGCGATTGCGATAATAAATAGTGCGATCATAATTTTAGATTTTTTCGAACCAGTCGATTGATTTGTAACAGATCCATGTCAGGACCAGAAGAGCGATTAATAGTAGTACAGTCATCATGGTGTTTATTTTTTATGGCCTTATCCAATCGCTATACCAAAGAAAAAGACTGAGTTATAAACAGCTATTTTTCAGTGTTTTAAGCGGAAAAACGAATTTTTAGGAAAAATATACCGGGTTAAAACCCTTCCATTTTGGAAGGGTTGATTACCGATATGGAAGGTTAGCTACAGACAAAGGGCTTTTAAATTAATTTAGAAGGGGGTTCTGATATATGTGTATGACATAGGGTTACTTAACAGCGTATAACAGTATTAAGGGAAAATTTAATCCTTAACATGATGAAGAAATATTTGATTTATGGAATACTAGGTTTAACTGCACTGGGTTGTAGCAGTGACAAAAAATCGGGCGCTTATGAAACTGCTGATGTTCAAAAACAGAGTTCTGCCTTATCATCAGATACTGCGGTAACTGAAAAGATTGTTAAAACCGCGGACATGAGATTCAGGGTAAAGGATGTACAGTCTACTAAAGAAAAATTAGGAAGTATACTGAAAGCTGAGGGCGGCACGATTACCGGGTTTAACACACATAGCATGATCAGACAGAATGAAAAGGTAAAATACTCCGCCGATTCTTTACTGGAATTGATTGCTTACCGGGTAGAGGGTTTGGTAGTTGCGAGGATTCCTTCAGAGAAACTGGATGATTTTACAAATCAGATCGCAAAGATGGCTGTGTTTATTGATGACCAGTCTTTAAAACAGGATGATCAAAGTCTCAACTATTTGAGCAATCAATTGAAAAATAGGAATAAGGTGGAAGCGGTAACGCAGTTGAATAATTCTGTTTCAGGGAAAAAGGTCAGTGTAGCAGAAAGGTCTTTAGCATTGAAGGATGAATTAGTAGATAATAAGGTGAATAATTTACTGACTGACCGGAATGTAAGGTACAGTACGATTACTTTAAATTTTTATCAGGATAATACGATTAAGAAAATGATAGTGGTCAATGATAATTTATCTGATTACCGCCCTGATTTTTTTAAACGGTTCTGGTTAAGTTTTGAGAATGGCTGGGGTGTGTTTAAGGAATTTATTCTGATACTGGCCAATTTATGGGCATTAATACTGGTTGCAGTTGCTGGTTATTTTGTTTTTAGACACTATCGCAGGAAAAAATTAATTGCATAATTGAATTTTCAAGAGATTTTAAGCGTTCAGGTGCATGTTTAAGCTTTGTTTTAGAAGTTTAAACAGGGACTTGAATGCTTTTTTTTAAGCAATCTCCTACTATCTGTTCTTTATCTACATCTTCGCTGAATTTTTTTCTCCTTGAAAAGCAACACATTAAGATATTTTTACGGTTTAAATGCTCGTGAGGGATAAAAATGTCAATTCTTTACTTACCTTTGTTGCACACCAAATCAGAAAGATCATTTATGATCATTTGAAATTTGGTCTCTGCAAATAATTAATATATATTGCAGACCCTTCGCAAGAGGGACAAAGGTGATACCATTTTTTCGGGGTGTAGCGTAGCCCGGTATCGCGCCTGCTTTGGGAGCAGGAGGTCGTAGGTTCGAATCCTGCCACCCCGACTTAAAAAAAAAGAGATCGAATGATCTCTTTTTTTTTGCACTAATATTTTCAGATCATTAGCTTGCCCCCTAAAACTACCATTAATCAAATTTTTCTAATTCAAGTATTCTACACCCAATGGGCTTAAATTAATAAATGAACCCATCGTGTGCAGCAGAAGATCAACCGAAATGAACAAACTTATACTGATGAAAAAATCATTAAATATCATTGTCTTACTATCATTGTTTTTCCAGATGGCTTCCTGTCAATCGTCCAATTGGAAATTAAAATATGATTACATAAGCGACTACCAGGAAGATGGGCTGATTTCAGTAGGAAAAAAAATTGGGAAGGGTGAAAATAAAGAATTCAGATATGGTTTTGTGTCTCCTGAAGGCATAGAAAAAATTCCTTTAAAATACGAACAAGGCACTAATTTCTTTGAGGAAAGAGCAGCTGCGGTTATCCATGATAAACATGGATTTATTGATACAAAAGGACAAATTATTGTCCCTATTATATATGATTATGTTGGAAGATTTAAAAACGGAATGGCCGATGTTAAACTAAAAGGTAAATCTGGCTTTGTAAATAAATCCGGAGTTGTAGTCATTCCAATAAAATATGATCATGTATCTGATTTTGATGAAAATGGGATGGCAAAAGTTGGAACTATAATTAATGTTATTGGCAATCAAAATATTAACAAGTATGGCTTAATTAATAAGAAAGGAGATGAAGTCGCTCCGATAAAGTTCGATGATATCGGAATATTCTATACTAATAAATTGCCCGCTATTGCTGTAATAAAAAACAATAATAAATGTGGTTTAATCAATACACAGGGAAAAGTGTTGATTCCATTAAAATATGATGGAATTGAAATCTACGACAACCTGCAATCACAAAACTTAATTATTGTAAAACTTGATGATAAATATGGCCTGACTAATATTAATGGGATTGAAATTACTCCTGTAAAATATGATTACATTAAAGATATTGATGAAGGTAAGATTGAAGTTTATGAAAAAGGCGAAACATTTTATATCAATAAAGACGGTAAAAAAGTTAAATAAAATTTGATGTGCACTACAAGACTATAAAAACTATTTCTGCCTGTAACAAGAAGACAGAGCCGTCTGCACCATAAAACAGACGGCTCCTGAGCAGATTTAATGGTCTTGTTTACCTCTTTTTGGAGTTTTAGTCACGTTTGGAATGAAAACTAAATAGTCGTAACCTTTTATAATTCTTTCCAGCTCCAAATTCTCTACTTCAAGCTTCTTTTTAGAGATTGCTTGTTTCAAGGGTCTTAAATCATAGGCATACCAATTGTCATCTTTTACAACGGTTAAGAAAGATTTATATTCATCCAAATCAGCCAATGTTTCACCTTCTTCCTTTCCGATGAGCATAATGTGTAATGATTTCCGGTAATTTGCCTCTTCAATATTAGAAACCAGGTTGCCAATATCGAATACTTCCATTAAACTCTCTCCTTTAGGCACGTGATTAGCACCAAATTTGAAAAGATTTTTCTTGTCTTTCCATTCAGGGAGTTTTTCAAAAACCAGATGTTTCATGTATTGAACTCTTAAACGATGAATTCGATTTAAATATAGTTCCCTGCTTAATTTCAGTGCTTCAAGTTGCTCTTTCTCGTTGGCTGATAAATTCAGAGCGCTCAATGCGTTCATTTTTGCCAGACAATCATCAGAGAACAAATAGAATGTGGTGTTGTTTTTCGTGTCATAAACAGCGGAATTAGCAATCATCTGTTTATAAATTTCTTTTGCTTGAGCATTTTTGGATAGTTTACTCAATTCCGAAAGCAGTAACCGGTCTGAAAATAAACTAATTTGATCAGCTCCATATACTTTGATATTCTGCTGAAGTATGTTTTTGAATAAATCAAACTCAGCTTCACCTTGTAAAAAAGATAAAGCTGAACCTGATTCATTACGGAATTTGTCCAGCTCAGCAGCAGACAAGGATTTAATTTTTGTTGCCGTGGTGTTGATTGTATATGGATCAATTTCCAGAATATAGTTGTCGAACTTAATATTATTGATAACAGCATTTGTGAAGTAAGGGACTTCACTGGTGAAATGTAGCTCGCCCAATAACACAGAATTGTTTTTACTGATTTCATCCATTAAGGTAATCCATCCTTTGCCTTCGAAAGCTTTGTTATTATTTTTTTTAAAGGTGGAGTAGTTTTTTTGAATTAAACTATCCATTAATGTGTTTTGTGCGTAACTGAAATTGGCAATAAACAGGGTTAGAATAAGTAGTTTGGTTTTCTTCATATCTTTTTTTTAGAAAGATACAATAAATTGAATTTATCACTCAAATGATTCACCTTAGGTGTAAACTTCATGCGCTGACAGAAAAGTATTTTGTTTTATCTCTCAAGTTTTATGTTACTTCAAACTATTCAATTTAACCCATGCGTGTATAGTCTCTATAATTTCGTATTTACGCTCCAAAGGTACCCAATGTCCCGAAGGCTGATCGATTACCGTAAGATTTGAACAGGCTGCCCGCATAGGATTTCCGATTTTGCTCAAATTAATATTCGAAAATGGTTCATATTCATCATTGACAAATAGAACGGGCAGGCTCAGCTTACCATTATTTGGTGCAGTTTTGGCGTAAGCAATGTTGGAGTCATCGTTCAGATAATAGGAATTGCATGGACGGAAGCCTGTTTTTTTAAATGCAGCAACTAAGGCATCAAAGTCAGGTTTCGTCCATAATGTATAATCGGGCTCCGTGGCGGGTGCCCGGTGCGCAGCGCCATAACGTCCGCCATGAGCGGTCACTAATGCTGAAGGCGACAATTTTCCGGCTGAGGCAGGATCACCCTTCGTAAAGATAGATGCAAGTGTTGCCGGCACATCAGCGTCCATGTCGCTCACGGCCTGGTCAAAATGGGTCAGGTAGAAACGCCAGTAGTCCCATTGCCCGTCCGGATATTTATTGGCGGGGTAAAGGGTTCGGTCAACCAGCGGTATCAAGTTCGGCAATGCCCAGCCATCCGGCAAATAAGGTACAGACATCAGTACTACCCCCCTGCTGATCTTAGGATAATGCGCAGCAAGGGATCCGGCTACTACACTTCCCCAATCGTGCCCAACCCAAATTGCTGCTTTACCGCCCAGGTGAGCATCGAGTTCTACCATGTCATCAACGATTTCTTTGATAGCATAAGCTCCTTTTGTCGTGGGCACCGATGAATCACCGAAACCGCGCAGGTCAGGTGCGATGCATCGCCATCCTTCGGCGGCAAAGGCTTCCATTTGTGCGCGCCACACTAATCCAATCTCCGGCCACCCGTGAACGAAGATCATCAATGGGCCGTTGTCTGGCCCTGCTTCCCAATAATGCGTCGTAGTGCGCTTTGAGGTAAATGTATGCGAAGTTAATACTGGTTCTTTTTGCTTTGAATTTAGCGTTTGATCGTTGTTTGGAGCAGCGTCTGCTTCAAGACTTAAAATACTGAAGAGCATGCATGCCGCAAAGACTGCCCCTGCTTTAATAAAATTCCTTAGTAAAATCATAACTATATCGTTTAATTGTTTTTATCTGGCTATTAATTTTTAATTTCTTTTCATTTAAAGTAGTTTTTGAATTATTGCCCTGGCCGATTGTAAATCATCTGCCTGTTTAAATATGGAGGCTGCTACTATACCTCCATCCAGCATCATGAATATCAGATCGGTCAATTCTTTATCCGTTAAAAGCTTTTGATGTCCTGAATTAATCACTAACTCAGCTATAAAATCCTTAAGATGCTGCTTTGCCTTCTGGATCTCTGCTAATACCCGTTCATCACTCATCCCGGCTTCGTCATTTGCTTTTATAAAGCGACAGCCGCTGTATCCATTCTTTAACTGACGTTCACGGTGATAATCAAATAGTACTAATAATTTTTCCCTGGGGTCAGTTACTTTATTAACGTCGCCTCCAAGTTTATCAAACCAGCGCTCATGTGTGCGCTGCAAGTAAGCTAGTAACAGGTCAGTTTTTGATTCGAAATGTTTATATAAAGATGCTTTGGCAATGTCAGCTTCTTCGATCACCTGGTTGATTCCTGTCATATTATAGCCCTGTTTAAAAAACAGTCTTTCTGCTGTATCCAGAATTTTATCAGCTACTACTTGTCCTCTTTGCTTGATCATACAATAAAGATATGCATTAAATATACAAGTCTGTATACTTAATACATAATTGATTGTTATTTGATATATAATTAACAGTCAATTTTTAATAGTTGGGTCAGGTACCATGCCACACCGACACTAAAATAAATGTGAAATATTTGTAACACGGTCAAAAATCAGGCGTCTATTAAACAAAAATAAAATACTATTTATTGACTTTTAGCTAAAAAAACGCATGAAATCTCTTTACTTTTCAATCCTTTTCTTATTATTTTCTTTTTGTATCCATGCACAAGAAAACAGTCCATTTAATACTGGGTTTGAAGAAACACTTCCTTCAAAGATTATGGGGCAGGAACGTAAAGTCTGGATACATATTCCTAACAGTAACGGAGGAAATAAAATAAAAGACAAAGGACATTATCCTGTAATTTATTTATTGGATGGAAGTGAAAATTTCAATACCGTTGTAAGTATTATAGAGCATATGAGTGAATCAGGTCTTTGTCCGCCGATGATTGTAGTTGGAATCCTGCATGCAAACAGAGTAAGCGATTTAACAATTGGTACTGATAAAGAATTGCCTGGAGTTGTTGGCAACGGAGAAAAATTCATGTCATTTGTCGGGAAAGAACTTATTCCTTATATCGATAAAACTTATCCAACTACTACTTATAAAACATTTATTGGCCATTCCCTGGGGGGTTTAACAGTCATAAACACTTTGCTGCATCAGCCGGATTTATTCAATTCTTATGTTTCGCTTGACGGGTCATTGTGGTGGGATAATCAGAAAATCGTGAAAGAAGGAAAAAATATTTTACCAGTTCAAAATTATAAAGGAAAAACATTGTTTATCGCTATGGCCAATCGTTTGGAAAGAGGGGTAGATACGCTAAGTGTTCAAAAGGACACAAGCGGGGCTACAGCACTTATTCGCAGCAATTTGGAATTCATCAAAGACCTTTCTAAAAACAAAAAAGACCAGTTGCGTTTTAAATACAAATATTACGAAGATGATAACCATCCTTCGGTAAGACTGATCGGAGAATATGATGCGCTTCGATTCATCTTTGACTTTTATAAGCTTAAAATTTATGAAAGCGAAATAAACAATCCTGATTTTAAATTAGATTCTTTACTGGTTTCGCATTATAAGAACGTCTCTGAAAAAATGGGATATACGATTAAGCCAGATGAAAGCCAGATTAATAATCTTGGCTACAAAATGATAGGCACTAAACAATTTAAAAAGGCAGAAACCTTATTCAAACTCAATATTGCCAACAATCCTAACAGTGGCAATTGTTATGATTCAATTGGTGATTTATATCTTGAAACCGGAGATAAAACAAGCGCTGTCCAAAGTTTTAAAAAAGCTTTAACGTTGAAAGAAATCCCGGAAACCAAAGAGAAATTACAGAAGTTATTGAATGAAGCGAAAAAATAAGTTGATGATCAACAGATCAGCAACAATCTTTTCTGTCCGGATTTTTCCTCAGGTGCACGGTGAAGACAAGGAGGAACCTGACTTTCAGGATGATCAACCGCTAATCTCCACAGATGACCGAGACCCAGGTTTATGAGGTGAGCATCAGGTTTAGCCTGATAGTGTAAATCAAAGAAATATTCACTGAGGAATGATTCAAAATCTTCCTCAGCCCCATGATATAGTTTTTTGAGTTCAATACGTATTTCCGGAATAAGGACTTTTTTTGTGCCTTGTGAATTTGGTAATATTTCACTCGGCTCACCATAGTAAGTGCATAAAAAGGTATCGGTTGGTATAGGAGAACGATCTACATGAAAAGAATAAACGTCGGTTGGAAAAAACGGGTAGGAATCATCCCGATCATAATAGCTGATCACATTAAGGATTGGTGATGCGCCATGAGCCTCCAATATCTTCAAATCATTTAAGAGAATTTCGCGGGCAAGTTGTCCTTGTTCACTCAACTGAAGTTCGCAAAGTTCCTCTTGTTCAAGGACTGTTATATTTCCGCTTAGCTCTACTTTTTTAACAATTTCAGAAAAATCACCTGTTAGTTCACGAGTCCAGCAAATCGCGTTCATTTCTCCATTAAATGGCGTAGAAATAAGGTCTTGAAAATTCGTGACACAATGAATTTGATTCTCAGCGTAAGATAAATCTATCATAATAGCAATATAATTTTATTACTTATCCATGTTAATATATGCAGGATAAGATTCACGATCGGGCAAATCAAATTTTTCGTCGTAAGGTTGTATACCTGTGCCATTGTTGTATAATGCCACACGTTTTACACCAGTTGCTGTGCTGCCGCCAATACTATTGATCACGTTTTGGATATTACCCGGGCCAGCAAAACGAGTGATAATCATTTTTTCAAATTTCACATTCGGACTATTAGGTATTTCAAAGCCATTTTTCTTATTCACCTTACCATCAGTCCCTGTGATAACTGCGTAAGAACCCATTCCTATACTATGATGTTCTTTTACAGTATTCGCTACCTTGAATGCGGCATAACCATCAACTCTGCCTCCCTGACTGCTCCAGCTTGCTTGATTTGGGGCATCGTAAGGCGGTTCATTCTGGAAGAAATAGGTTCTGCCACGTTCTCCAAGCCATAACACTTCATATTCCTGGTAGTGTTCGGCAAACAGGCCATAAAGTGTAACATCATCGCCAGTAACGATAAGGCCGTTTTTACATCTATCTCTCACCCAACGTAAACCTCCTCCACGTTGCGAACCATGATCGGCACGCCACAGCCAGAAATGATCGCCCACCACATTATTACTGTTTATTTGCATAGAGGTTTGTATCTGAATATTTTTTGATTGAACCCCACCTACTCTACAAGTGATATCTGTGAGCAATATAGGATTTGCAGCATGATCTGCATTTGCTCCTTCATCACCAATTCTGATCTGATAAGTTGTACTATTGAATGAATCCATCAAAAGACCAGCAATGATAATTCCATCCTTATCGTCAGCATAGATGCATCCCCAGGTGTTTTTCTCAGTAGGCTCCAGCGTTACCGAAGCTATGCCTGCACCCAGAAGTATTGCATCCTTTCTATTCACTTGAACAGGCGCATTCAAGGCGTAATGCCCCGGTGTGAAAAATATATTTTTACCAGCTTTTAGCGCAGTATTGATTTCTATATCAGTATCACCGTCTTTTGCGATATACCAGCCGGTTAGCAAATCTTGAATTTTACCTTCACCCATACCCGCTGACGACCAGGAAACACCTGCTCTATCCTTTTGCCATGCCGGAACAAATACTTTGTATTCACCATCATTATCTATAAAAAGGAAAGGTTTTTCTCTGATCATTGGTGTAACAGGAATTGGAGAGTTGGCATCATCCGCTTTTGGAGGATTGACACAACCTTGCCAAACCATATTATACGACCCGCCCATAGCTCCCGAACCCGAAGGAAAGATAGCATTTCTGGTATACCATTGTTGTTGTCCGCCCCAGTTTGGTCTGGATGATATATAATGCGTATCGGCAATAAAACCACCACTACCCCAAAAGTTAGTATCTCCAATATCTGAAATATATTTTGAAGTGCTTTCAATCAGCATTCTTCGTGCACTGGTTGATTGAGAAACTGTCCAGGCAAAATCCCGCATCACGGCTACATTTTCCATAGAACGCCAAAATGTACACGTTGCATTTGCTCCACCTGAAAGGTGAGGTCTGGTAAATACAGAACCTAATTTAACAGCTGATGGTACTTTGCCCAAACCTCCAATATGCGAGTAGAAACCTAATTCTATGGAGTTAGCCTCTGCTGCTGATGCAGAACCTGATCCACCTGAATCATAAGTTTGATCATCAACATTTGCTTTGAAATAGTATGCCTGGCGCTTTGTAGTCCATTCGCCATTGGGGCCGCTCAGACCAATAGTACTAAATTGCGAATTAATATCATTTCGTGCAGTTTCTGCTTTTTCATGTTTTCTATCGTAGAAATACAATATGGTCACCAAAAATCTGGTTCTCTAACGAAAGTATTATTGTAATAGCATTACGGGTAATCTTATAATAGTTTTCGTACTTATCTGCATTTGGCTTGTTATCTGTAAATGTTAATTTGGAAGTTGAACCCACCGGTACAAAATCTGAGGCCAAACGACTCCCCCCTCTTGTAATTACATAATTTCCAGAAGAGCCGAATGCTGGCCATGATAACGCTATATTATGTTTCTTCTTGTTGTAGACAATCTTACGTGCTATCTTATTCTCCTGTCTTTTTGTAGCAGATGGATAGGATATTACAAAACTGCATAGCGTCAACATCAACGCAAATGCCGTAAATACAGAGATTATCTTTTTACTCATAAGAATATTATTTTTTTGAATGATTTCTATTGCTTGTTATACGATCAGGTTTTTAGGTTTCCGAAAATAGTAAATAATCTATTAATTCGATTTTACTTTAGCCAATTGTGCACTTTCAGCACTGCATCAGCGAATACCTGCGGCGCCTCTTGTGGAACGTTGTGACCTGAATTTGTAATAATATGTTCGTGAAGTCCAGTGAACATGCTGGCAGGATCTGCTGTTCCACCTGGCTTAAGCGGGTCAGTTTTGCCATCAATTGTTACTGCCGGTACTGTTACTTTAGGCTTTTGCGCCAAAAGGTCTTCCATTGGCTGTAAAGATGGATCACCAGCAGTAAGACCATGCATCCAGCGGTAAGTATGTGTAACAACCGCTACAAAATCAGGATTCTCAAATGATTTTGATGTCCGGGCGAACGTCGCTTCGTCGAACTGCCAGTCCGGTGACCATTCGCGCCATAACATTCGGGCCAGTTCATACCGATTTTTGGCAAGGCATTCACGCCCGCGTTCCGATTGGAAAAGATGCTGATACCAGCAGACACGCTCAAGTGATGGTGTGGCAGCATGCTTCTGCTCATTCACATCTACTATATCGTAGCCCGCGTAAGATACAAGACCGCTAACTTGCTCCGGCCACAGCGCTGCTGCCGTACAGGAGGAATTACCTCCCCAATCAAAGCCTCCGACTATAGGTCGTTTTAAGCCCAAAGCTTCAGAAAGCCGGATCACGTCAAAACCACGGGCAACCTGCTGCCCGCTACGCATAATATCGGTTGAAATAAAGCGGGTTTCTCCGAATCCACGCGTAAATGGCGCAATAACCCTTGCCCCTGCTTCTATCAGGATTGATGCCACTTCATTGAAAGCATGGGCATCATAGGGGAATCCGTGTGACAATAGCACGGGCCAGCCGTCACTTGAACCATGTTCAAGGTAGGCGATTAGTAAACTATCGGTTGCTATGGTTTTCACTGGTTGATCTTTCATAATCTGATTTCTTTACTTCTATGATTAAATTTTCAAATATAACATCAGCTTAAATTTTAAGTTTCGGATTATTAGTTAAATCAGTAACCATCAGCAGCAATAATTTCTTTAATTAACAACAAAACAACACTATTAATAACATATATTAGTAAATAATTAATATTCAATGCTAAATTTCCACTTCACTGTTTGCATCTTACTGATAACTTTAAGTGTCCATGCACAACAAAATCGTGAAAAATCATTAAAAAACACTTCCTGGGTTCAACAGGGCTATGGAAGATCCTTAAAGATTGAGGATTCTACTTATATCTACTACAATACAAATAGTATAGCGTGTAAAGCGCTTGCTGATGGCAAATTGAGTGGAAGGTTTAGCATTGTTTCGTTAACTAAGGATGAACTTACCCTGAATCCGGGAGGAATTGTAAATTATATTTTTAAGCGGGTTGATTCTTTGCCTCCAATGTGCACTAATGTGGGTACAAATACAATTTCCTATGAGAAAAACTTTAAAGTTTTCTGGGAAACCTTCCATGATAATTATGCCTTTTTCAAGGAACGGAATATAAATTGGAAACAGGTTTATGAGGAATACCTGCCAAGGGTAAGGAAAATAAATGCTCCAAAGGAATTTGCCGTTATTCTGCTTGAAATCGTCAAAAAAATAGGTGACGGTCATATCAGGCTAGAAATTCCGGATTCTCTGAAAACAAAAGTGGCTGCAACAACGCTACCGGTAATCAGACGAAAAAAGGATGATATCATTCAGTCCATAAAAGACACTTATTTGGCAGACCCTCATACTTATAACAATGGGGTAATCAATTGGGGAAAGTTGAAAGGCTCACAAATTGGTTATATCCTGATTAAGGATATGAACAATTTTGCAAAGGATTATGACGACAAGATCAAAGATTCCAAACAGCCTCTGGCGCAGTTTGCTGATGAACTAAACGGAGTTGATCAGGTGATGAAAAATATACTGGCTGGCATTGGGCAGTCTGATTCAATAGTTATTGATCTTCGCTTCAATGGTGGCGGGCTGGAAACAGTAGCTTTAAGACTTTTGAGCTATTTTGTTGGAGAAAGTAAACATGTTCTTTCTGTAACGGCTAAAACCAATCAGGGGAATAGTAAAAAACAGCAATACATTTTACAGCCAGCAAACACTGCTTATCAAGGTAAAGTCTACTTACTTTTAAGTTCTCAGACAGCAAGTGCAGCAGAAATCTTCGCCTTAGCCGCAAGGAATTACCCGGATATTAAAACTATAGGTTCGAGAACTGCTGGTATCTTCTCGGAAATTTTATGGAAAGAACTCCCTAATGGATGGGAGTTTAGCTTATCGAATGAGATTTATACTGACCCAAAGGGAAAAACTTATGAAGGAACGGGTGTTCCGGTAAGCTCAGAGCTGAATTATTCAAGGAACCGGCTGGATTTCTATAATAGTTTTTACAGCGGGGACCGTTTTACAGACAAGGCCATAGACCAGATCCTGATTAAATAAAAAGTCGTCTGAATAATGATATCCAGACGACTTCTCCATATACTAATTACTAAAAGTGGTAACCTATTGTTCCCACTGCTGTTCTCGGTCTCATTGGCTCAATTGTACTCCAGCCTTTATAATATTCTTTATTGGTCAGATTGTCCACTTTAAATCCAAAAGTTAAAGCTTTTATACCGTACGAAACAGAAGCGTTCAGTACTGTATAAGAAGGAAGTGTAAATACCCCGGTTGTCGCTCTGTTCAGAATCAGGTTTTTTCCCGCGTAATTTCCACCAAAACCAAAACCCAGTCCTTTTACACTACCATTCATAATTTTGTAGCTAAACCAGGCATTGACAAGATCTGAAGGCCCTGCACTTTCTGGTCTTCTCCCTTCGTAGTCTGCACTTGCGCCTGTTAGTTTACTTGTGTTTTTACTATAACCTGCGTTGATATTAAAACCTGGGAAAGGATTAGCTTGTAATTCTACTTCAAATCCTTTGCTATAGTTTTTGCCACCTTGTGAAACATCATTCTGACCGCTATTCAAGACAACATTAGCTACACGTATATCATAATAACTCAAAGAACCGGTTAGTTTACCTTCTAATAAATCAGCCTTCACCCCTGTTTCCCATTGGTTGGCATGTTCAGGCTTGAAGTTTTTTGTAGAAGAAACTCCATCGATCGTCACATTTACTGGTTGCACATTGGTAAAACCGTTCATATAATTCCCAAAAACAGAAAGTTTGTCTTTCAGTAACTGGTAGACTAATCCAAATTTAGGAGATAATGCTGTCTGTGAATATTTCTCCGCATCTGCTAATGTTTTTCCTCCATTATGAAACCTGTCTACACGTAAACTGAACATTCCAGAAAGCGCAGGTGTAAAGTTTAAAACATCTGAGACATAAGCACTATAAACCTGCTGACTTGTATTGCTGTCATTATAACTACCTGCCGCTGCTATCGCTGCATCTGCACTTTCCCTGGTCAATATACCAGTATCAGTTCCACCAAGGGTAACCAGCCCTAAACCTGCATAAGGGGAACTCTTGTCAATAAATGTTCTGTTAAAGTAGTCAAGGCCGGCAACAATTCTATTGCGCATACCACCGATATGAAAGTCACCGACAAAGTTCTGCTGAATATCTGTGGTCTTTGTAGTTGAATTCTGATCACTGATATAACGGTCAAATTTAGAAGATCCGGCAACAGACTTACTTGACTCATATAAGTAAGAATAGTAACCATCAGATTTTGCAGAACCTATGGAAATTATAGTTTGGGAATTCCATTTATCTGATATTTTATAATTCATCTGGCCCTGCGCACTAGCAACCGGGGTCTTCATGCTCAAGTCATTACTTGTAAATGATTGCTTAGGATCATAGTTTAAACCAGCCAGATTAGTCACTTTCAGCGCGGTACCTCTGTCAAAAAACAACATTGTAGGGTTTGTACTTTTTGAGCTCAAAAACTGAGTATTCAACTGGAATGATAACCTGTCATTAACTTTGTAAGATAACGATGGCGCAATAAATCTTGTTTTCTTAAATCCGGCATCCTGAAAACTATTTTCATTATGGAATGCTGCATTCATTCTAAAAAGTAATTTATGGTTCTTATCAATTGGTGTATTAAAATCTGCGGTTATTCTATTTAAGCCATAACTTCCTGCGGTATAGGTAATATCTGTTGCAGTACCATCAAAAGGCTGTTTAGTTATCGTGTTAATCAATCCGCCATAAGAAATCAAACTGCTTCCAAATAAAGTTCCCGACGGGCCTTTAAGTACTTCAATACGTTCTATATTAGAAACGTCAAGACTACCATTGGTTAAGCCTGGTAAACCGTTTACCAGTGTAGGCTGAACGGCAAAACCTCTGAGAGAAAAATAACCTGCACCGTCACCGCTACGTCCTGTAGAAGACCATAACTTGTCAATACCGGGCGCATTTTTTAAAGCATCATCATAGTTGGTAATCACCTGCTCTGTCATCAGCTCTTTAGAGATCACAGCATAAACCTGTGGGTTTTCAAGATTCTTTAAAGGCATTTTTGAAACATAATTACTTTCCTTTACTGCGAATTTATTCGTTTTCCCACCGCTAACGATAACCTCTTTTAATTGCTGACTGGAAGCCGTAAAAGTTAGATTTACAATTGTGGTTTCTCCTCTGGTTATAGTCACATTTTGGGATATTGAATTTAACCCTACCAGGCGTGCAGCTATAGTATAAGTGCCCGTTGGAATATTTTTCAACTGGTACTGGCCATCTTTATCAGTCGCTGTATTGGCCACTCCCTTAATCGCAACCATAGCCAGCTCTACTGGCACCCCGTCCGATGTTTTTATAATTCCTTTGATTCCTCCTGTTTGTGCGAAGGAAACTGAAGTAACCAGCAAAAGAAAAAATGCGGTTACAGCGATTTTTGTTGTAGAAAAAAGCATAAATATTGGTGTGTGTTGTTTGAGGCAACAAACTTACAACATGAACTGATTATTAAACAGTTATTATTTAGACTGATTTAAAACAAGACTTTAAAATGACAAATAAACTAATAAGAAAAAGAAAGTACACACTTAAAGATAAAATTGCTTTAATTCTTCATTATTTATCATCGGGTCCCCTTACACCAGGAATTTGCAGGATATATCAGAATAAATTTTAAATATATTCATAAGTAAGAGATCAATCACTTATATTTGTTCAGTTAAATTATTCAGATGCGCCCAAGAAATAAAGAGAAAGAACAATTAGTGAAGGAACAAACGATCGAAATGCTGGTTACCCATGGTTTCGAGAGTTTTAGCGCCAATAAATTAGCAAAGGCCTGCGGTATTTCAATGGCTACTTTGTACATCTATTACAAGGACAAGGATGATCTGATTATACAGATCGCCAGTGAAGAGGTTGCAAAAATGAGAGCAGCAGTTATCCAGGGCTTTGATCCTGAATCCAGTTTTGAACAAGGGTTGCGTGTGCAATGGAAAAACCGGTTTGAATACCAGATCGCAAATCCCATTTTGAGCCTGTTTTTTGAACTATTGCGTTCTTCGTCTTATCAGGACAAGATATACAGCGGCTTCCGTGATGATTTTGATCATATGATCCGCAAGTTCATGCAAAACTCGATTGAACGCGGAGAGATTATCGCCATGCCTATTGAAGTTTACTGGTCTGTAGCATTCTCTCCTTTACAGGCATTGATCCGCGCCCATTATGAAGGACTACGACCAGGCGGCAGCGCATTTGTATTAACAGAAGAAATTGTTTGGCAAACGTTTGGGCTGGTTTTAAAAGCACTCAAAGTTTAGGTATAAACAGATTTAATATTACTTAATTTAAAAATAATGAAAATTAACCACATTGGATTTGCAGTTACTGAGGTTCCTGCCACTGTAGAATTGCTTGAAACTTATTTTGGTATGGAACGTGCTCCACAAACTCCGGTCAGCTCCAAAATGGCTTTTTTACTGGATAAAAACGGCTCGTTGATTACCTTTTTCAAAGCTGATGATGCTTTCTATCCTCAAATCTTTCATATCGGATTTATGCAGGAAACCGTTGAGCAGGTAAAAGAGCTACATGAAAAAATCACTGCCGGCGGATATAATCCGGAAGAGATCCGTGAGGAACATGGAAGACTTACTTTCTATTTTATGGCTCCGGGAGGATTTATGATCGAGGTCAATTCATTGATTGAAGCGAAGCGTCCGGAACTAAAGGATAAAGTGAATAGCAATTAAACAATTTAATAAGCTTATATTTATGTATGTGCAAGTGTCTGATTTACAGGTACTGAATTGAAATTAAAGGCGAGGGTGTATAGTGATCGTTTGAATATTATGAGTTAATGCGTCTTTTATTTTATAAAAGATTGATATAAACACTAAAATTTCTAACCTAAAAACTATCAACATGAATTTAATTGAGCTATTAAAAAGTCAGGTGAGTGATCATGTAATCTCATCTCTGAGCCAGAAAGCTGGCGTAAGCGAAGACCAGGTAAAAACTGGTTTCGCTGCTGGTATCCCCGCCGTTTTAGGTGGTATTCTAAAAAATGGAGCTGGATCAGACCCAGATATCCTGGCTAAAATATTACCAAATCTGTCTGGCACTGGTGCAGTTGCAGAAAGTACGCCAGAAGATTTATTAAGTGGTAGTGAGGACTCTTTACTGGATAAAGGAAAATCATTGTTAGGTGGTTTATTTGGAAACGACGCGGGCGCTGTAACCAGTGCACTTTCAACATCTACCGGATTGAGTGCCGAAAAATCTTCAGGATTAATGGCCATGATCGCGCCACTGGTTATTGGATTTATTACCAAAACAATGGCTGTTAAGGGCTGGAATTTTTCTGACTTGCTAAGTAAAATATTTGAAAGTAAACAGGAGATTACCGCAGCATTGCCACAAGGCCTGAGTGATTCTTTAGGGTTGGCAAATCTTAGCCTGCCGAAAGTGGAAATACCCAAAGTAGCTATTCCCAAGGTAGAGGTTCCTAAGGTAGATTTACCAAAAGTACCTCCTGTAAATTACGGAACAGTTCAGGATACGAAATCTGGTGGTGGGTTCCTGAAATGGCTGATCCCATTACTGATTATTATCATTGGTGCATGGTGGATTATGGGCAGATCAGGATGTAATAAATCAACAGTCGGCAACCCTACTGATTCTTTATCGTCCAAAGTTGATTCAATGGGTACTAAGATGGATTCTGCTGGCAGTTCGATGAAAGCAGGAGCCGCCGCGGCAGGCAGTACCATTGCAGGAAAATTAAATGAAGCAGGAGATTTCGTGAGAGATCTTGGGGCTAAAACTGATAAGAAATTACCTGATGGCACAGTGATCAGTATCGGGGAGAACTCTGTAGAGAACAGATTGATTGCATTTATTGAGGATAAGAATAAGCCTGTTGATAAAACGACATGGTTTACTTTTGACAGGTTGTACTTCGAAACTGGAAAAAGCACCTTAAAAGCAGAGTCACAGGAACAGTTGAAAAATATGGTCGCTATTTTAAAAGCGTATCCTGAGGTCAATCTAAAATTAGGCGGCTATACTGACAATACAGGAGATGCTGCAATCAATAAGAAAATATCTAATGAACGGGCTAATGCAGCAATGCAGGAACTGGTAAAATCAGGTGTAGATCCTAAACGCTTAGAGGCTGAAGGTTATGGCGCAGAGCACCCGATTGCCAGCAATGATACTGCTGATGGAAAAGCACAAAATCGCCGTATCGATATCCGTGTGACTAAAAAATAATCAGAGTTAGCGAGAGCCGCTGCTCTCGCTAACTTATTTCAGTGAACTGAGCGTGCTTCCTCCATTTCCAACTTCAAGCAAATGTCTTGTTCCGCATTTTAATGCAAAGTTAGCACGCTGATGTCCTGAAGGAAAATTGAAACAAACCGGGTAATCATACCCTTTTATCTTCTCCATCACAATTTCCTCTATAGTTTTACCGAATATTTCGCCCGGATCATCTGGTTTTGCACTAAATCCGCCAATGATCAATCCCGCAAGATGAGCCAGTTTTCCTGTACGCTTTAAATTCCAGAACATCCGGTCAAGATTGTAAAGGTATTCACTGGTGTCTTCCAGAAACAGGATTTTACCGGTTGTATCCAAATCTGATTTTGTACCAGAATTACTGGCAATGATGCTAAGGTTCCCCCCAATCAACACGCCTTCTGCCCTACCCAAACGATTTGATTGCGCTATCGGAGCAGTATATTTGAAATCTTCGCCAGCTAATGCTTGTCTGATTGATAAGATTGTAGAAATCTGTATGGGTTCTGCCTGAGCCCAATCATCAGGAAAGCTGTTACACATTTTAGAATGCAGGGTTGCAATACCAAAATTCTGATTAATGTGGCAGTGTAAAACGGTGACATCACTAAATCCGATTAACCATTTAGGATGTTTGATAAATTCAGTAAAATCCAGCTGATCAATAATACGAACTATACCATAACCACCTCTGGCACACATAATTGCTTTGATAACCGGATTATCTAATAGTTGTTGAAGGTCTTCGAGCCTTTCTTTGTCTGTACCTCCATAGGTAAAATCTTTTTTTCCTATGGTTGAACCGATGGTAGTTTTATATCCCCAGCTTTCCATAAGCTGAACGGCCGGTTGGATACCTGCTAAGCTAATAGATCCCGCAGGACTGGTAATGCCTATGGTATCACCTGGTTTTAAGTAGGGTGGAATTTTAATCTTACTAACTTCTTCTTTTACCAAATGATTAGCCCAGCTTTTGAAAGTGGAAAATATTGCTCCTGATGCAACCAAAGAAGAAATGAAATATTTTCTGTTCATAGATTTCATTTGTAATGACTAGCTATTCTTTACTGGCAATAAATCGCAAAACCAAAATCCACTCTTACTTTTTGCGGGTTGGGTTGAACAGGTATCAGCATCCGTTTCAGGAGCTTGATATTCTCTGTAAACCTTCTCCCCTATTTCAAAAGGAACAGGTTTATTGAAGATAGGCCCATCGAAACAAAAGGTATGGAATTCACCGTTCTCTCCGCAAACATCCACATTTGGTGGCAAATCTTTGATAAAGTCTGCATCAATAATTCTTCCTGCAAATTCCTGATCGAGTAAATCTGCTTTGATACAGACCAGGATAGATTTAAAACCGAGGTCAATAAATTCATTGAGCAATTCCCTGGTATCCTTCTTCCAAAGGGGGAAAACAGATTTTATGTTCAAAGCCGATAGTTGTTGTTCTCTGTATTTCCTGAGATCTTCTAAAAAGATGTCTCCAAAAGCAGCATGCGTAAATCCTTGTTGCTGTAAACTGGAAACTTCTTTTTCCATCAGTATTTCATATTCCTGCATGGAGGGTTGTTCTGGCAATTCTATAGTGCTGTATGGCAGGTTCAATGCATCGATTTGCAGTTGATATAGTTCTCTGCGCAAGCCATGCATGCTGACCCGGTTATGCTGCTGGTTAACCGAGGTAAGCAAATGTGCTATGCTATAGTTTTTATCCTGCATCAGATAGTGCAAAGCAAGGGCAGAATCTTTGCCTGTGCTCCAGTTAAAATATGTTTTTAGTGTGCTCAATTCTCTGTTATTATATTTACGGCAAAGGTCACCTGTCAGGGCAACCTCCGTCGTAAATATAACATGAAATTAATTAGCTATCCTTCTTCTTCGCTATTCTTCATTTTCATTAGAATCGCGTAAGCATTTTTGACTACAATTGATTTCACGTCCAGTGCCGATTTAATCTCTACAAACCCGTTGTTGACCACCCCGGTTTCTACTTTCCTCATTCTGAATTTATTCCCGCCTTCAGCAGAAAAAACATATTCTTTATTTTCCCATTTCACAACTGCACTTTCCGGAACTGCGGTCACGCTATTGTTGTTTAATTCAATGGTTGCATTCATAAAAGTACCGGGTAACAAGTCTTTGTCGTAGTCTTTAAGATCACAATGTACACTGGTTGTACGGTCTTCACCGATATTTGGCGTAATTAAATGGATCACGGCCAGGTATTTTTTCTCCGGATGTTTATTGGTCGTACAAATAATCTTTTGTCCTTCTTTTAATTTAGAGGCATCGTTTTCAAAAACAGTCAGGTTAACATGTAAAGCACCCGGATTGATCAGCTCGAATAAAACATCGGAAGAAGTAACATATTTCCCGGTATTCACGTTCACTTTGGTCACATAACCACTGATAGGGGCATAAATACTAATCGCTCTTGAGATATTATTCTCATTCAGGGTGTTCGGATTCAGACCGATTAACCTGATCTTTTCAGCTAAGGAACGTACCAGGATTTTTTGACTGCTAAAATCACTTTCTGCCTGCTGGAAAAGTTTATCGCTGGTCGCCTTTGTCGCATTTAAACCTTTCTGGCGTATATAATCTGCTTCTGCAAATTTCAGTTTACTCTTTGCTGTTAAATAGTCTTGTTGTAACTGAATGTACTGCTGATCTTCTATAGTAGCTAATATGCTCCCTTTTGCTACCCGCATTCCTGGGATCAGCATCATCTTTTTAACATATCCGCCTAATGGAATACTGATCGATATCATGTTTTCTGGTGGTACGTCAACCACACCATTCACTTTTAAAATAGTATGCATTTCCTGCTTTTTAAAAGGCCCGGTTTCCACTCCTGAGTTTTTAATCTGCTCAGGCAAAAGCTGAACCATGTCTCCCTCAATCTTTGTTTTCGTGTTTTCTTCCTTTGCGGCAGTCTTTTCCTCTTGCTGCTGATTGCTGCAAGAAGAGCATAAAATGAGCAAAAAGGACGCGAATAGAATTACTTTTTTCATCTTTTTTATAAACTTAGTTAATGGCACTTATTTTTTCTATTTCAAAGGCTGCTTCATTCAGTTGCTGAACAGTATTGAAATATTCACTACGGATTTGTATAGATTGATTGATTAAGATCACCCAATCCAGATAACCAATTTCCCCGGCATTTAATTTATCGGTGGTAATAGTAATTATTTTAGAAGCATTGGGTAAAATTGAGCTTTGATAAGAGGTGACCAGTCTGCTGTGCTGCGCATAAATTTTCAACGCGTCTGCCATCCTGTTATTCAATTCCTGTTCGATCACAGAAAATTCCTGTTCGCGCTGTCTGATTAAGACATTCGAGGCTTTGATCCTGGAACGTTGCGCACCAAAAAACAAGGGGATTCCAACTCCGATATTTACTGAGGAGAACCGTTTACCTTTATCAAAATATAATTCAGCGCCCGAACTTATAGTTTGAAAGCCTACAATACTTGCGTTACTATAGCCCACATTTAAAGAAGGCATGAGTTTGCTCTTTTCTAATTTATATTGTTGCTGAGAAAGCAGAATCTGCTGTTGCTGTAATTTTAACGAAGGATTAGCTGCAATCTGATCAGCCGCTGGCAAAGAACCAAGCTTATATAGTACACTATCGGTTTCAGGAACCAATTTGCCCTGGCTATTCAATAACAGGTTAAAGCGGTTCACTAATACTTCATAATCTGTTTTTAGAATTTCCAGCTGATTGGAGATTTGTGAACGCTGGTTTCTCGCTGTTGCAAGTTCCAATGCGTCAACATCTCCCGAACTAAAACGTTGTTCAGCCTTCTTCAGAAAATTACCATAAATGCTATCTGCTTGTAGCAATAACCTGCGTTTATTTTCCAGAACCAGTAAGCCGTAATAAGTAGATTTAACTCTTGTTTTCAGTTCCAGTTGTTGTTGCAACTGGCCTGTTTCACTTAACAGGATATTGGTTTTATAGATAGCCGACTGCCGGGTATAAACTGAAGGGAAATCAATGCTTTGGGAGATAGAAAATCTGTTGTCATTGTTTAAACTGTTATACTGACCAAATTCAAATCCTGCATTCGCTTTCTGAACATCAAAACTGCTCTTTTTTAGTTCACGGTGATAACTGGTTTCCAGCACAGAAACCCGCAGGGCATTGTTATTTTTTAACGCACTGTCTATTGCCGCCGGCAAATGTATTTTTTGCTGAGCAGTTGAATGGAAGCTGATGAAGAACAAAATAATTACGGCAGCTATTGTCTTTTGCGGCCTGAAATATTTAAATCCTTTTTCAAAGAGTATATAAAGCATAGGTAAAACGAATAGGGTAAGTAAAGTAGAGACGATCAGACCACCAATCACAACGGTGGCCAGTGGTTTCTGTACAGCTCCACCGGCACCTGTACTGATAGCCATTGGAATAAATCCAAGGGAAGGAACCAAAGCGGTCATCAGAACAGCCCTGAGCTTTGATTTGGTAGCATGGATCACAATCCGTTTAACATCCGTCCAGCCTTCTTTTTTCAGCCTGTTAAATTCAGTTACCAAAAGAATCCCGTTTAAAACAGCTACGCCGAATAAAGCAATAAAACCTACTCCGGCAGAAATACTAAAGGGAAGGTCTCTCATCCAGAGTGCCAGAATCCCGCCAATAGCTGATAACGGAATGGCTGTATAAATTAACAATCCTTGTTTTACTGAACTAAAAGCGAAGTAAAGCAGTAAAAAGATCAGTAAAAGTGCAATAGGTACTACAATACTTAATCTTGCTTTGGCAGCAGTCATATTCTCAAATGAGCCTCCGTATTGTATGGTATAACCTTTATTCAGGTGGAGTTCTTTTCCAACTTTCTGCTGTAATTCTTCTACTATGGATTGTACATCCCTGTCTTTGATGTTAAATCCAATGATAATCCTGCGTTTAGTGTCTTCCCGCTGAATCTGGTTCACACCTTCAACTTCTTCCACTGAAGCCACCAAAGACAATGGGATCTGACCACCGGTTTTTGCAGGGATCATCAGGTTACGGATATCAGCAATATTTTTGCGCGCTTCCCCATCTAACCTGACCACCATATCAAATCGCTTTTCTCCTTCATAAACCTGGCCTGCGACCTGACCCGCGAAGGCTGTATTCACAACCCGGTTTACATCACTTACATTCAGGCCGTATTTAGCCATGCCTTCTCTGTTATATTTCACCACAACCTGAGGCATCCCATTTACTTTTTCTTCGTAAATGTTAATCGCTCCTTTAACGGTTTGGATGATTCCAGTTAAACGATGGGCATAATTAGCCAGAGAATCCAGATCTTCTCCAAAAATCTTACAGACCACATCCTGCCTCGCCCCTGTCATCAATTCATTGAAACGCATTTGAACAGGAAATTGAAATCCAACTGTAATGCCCGGAACAACTTCGAGCGCTTTTGTCATTTTTGCACTTAATTCAGGAAATGATTTAGCGGAAGTCCATTCTTTTTTATCCTTAAGGATAACCATCATATCCCCTGCTTCAAAGGGCATCGGATCTGTAGGAATTTCGGCACTTCCAATCTTGGTCACTATTTTCTGTACTTCCGGAAATTCTTTTAACAGAATCTTAGCGGCTTTTTGTGTGGTTTCAATCGTGTTATTTAAGTTACTCCCGGTCAATAACCTGGTTTCAACAGCAAAATCGCCTTCTTCGAGCTGGGGAATAAATTCTCCCCCTAAACGGGTCAGTATAAATACAGCAACTACAAATAAAGAGAGCGTAATCAGGATCAAAGTTTTAGGGAAATGCAGCACTTTACTGAGCAGTGGCTGATATCTTCTTTCCAGCCATGCCATCAAACGGTCAGTCATATTTTTCTCATGCTTCAGGTTTTTACTGAGGCATAGCGCTGACATCATCGGAACGTAAGTAACAGATAAAATAAATGCACCCAGAATGGCAAATGCAATTGTAAACGCCATCGGTTTAAACATCTTTCCTTCAATACCTTCGAGTGAAAGAATTGGCAAATAAACGATCAGGATAATGATCTGGCTGAAAACAGCCGATTTAATCATAGAACCAGTTGATTTTCCGACTTCTTTATCCATCTCATCCTGGTTGATGTGCCCTGCTTTTCTGAATTGTTTGGAATGTGAAAAGCGGTGCAAGATAGCTTCGACAACGATAACTGAGCCATCGACAATCAGCCCGAAATCTATTGCACCCAGCGACATCAGGTTTCCGCCAACGCCAAATTTATTCATCAGAATAATCGCAAATAACATGGAGAGCGGGATAACTGAAGATACGATCAATCCTGCTCTGAGGTTACCGAGAAAGAATACGAGAACAAAAATAACAATCAGCGCACCTTCTAATAAATTGGTTTCTACGGTATGAATAGCATTATCCACCATTTTTGTCCGATCCAGAAAGGGCTCAATAACTACTCCTTTTGGCAGCATTTTCTGTATTTCTGCAATCTTATCTTTAACTCTCTTAACAACTACAGAGGAGTTTTCGCCTTTCAGCATCATGACTACGGCACCAGCTACTTCGCCCTGATCATTATAGGTCATCGCGCCATACCTGATTGCAGCGCCGTACTGAACAGTTGCCACATCTTTCATGAGTAAGGGTGTACCATTTTCCAGTGTTTTTACTACAATCTGCTGAATATCCTGCGTAGTGGCAGTCAATCCTTCACTTCTGATGTATAATACGGTAGGGCCTTTTTCGATATAAGCGCCCCCGGTATTTTCATTGTTTCTTTCCAAAGCGCTGAATACATCAGCTATGGTAAGATTGTGAGCTTTCAATTGTTCCTGGCGAACGGCGATTTCATATTGTTTGAGTTTACCGCCAAAACTGGAAACTTCTGCAATACCGGGTGTACCTAAAAGCTGGCGGCGTACAATCCAGTCCTGAATAGTCCGGAGTTCTGTCGCATCGTATTGATCTTCATATCCTTTGAGTGGCCTGACCACATATTGATAAATCTCACCAAGTCCGGTTGACACAGGAGCCATTTGCGGCGATCCCACACCTGCCGGGATCTCTTGCTGTACTTGTTGTAATTTTTCACTGATCTGCTGGCGGGCCCAGTAAACATCGGTTTCTTCATTGAATACGATGGTAACCAGCGAAAGCCCAAAGCGGGAAAAACTTCTGATTTGTTTAAGGCCGGAGATACTGCTGCAAGCCTGCTCGATAGGAAATGTAATTAATCTTTCAATATCTGGTGCGCCAAGAGAAGGTGATACAGTAATCACCTGAACCTGGTTATCGGTGATATCCGGAAGTGCGTCTATGGGTAATTTAGTGACCTCATAAGTACCCCAGCCTATCAGCGTGAGTACAAAAAGACCAATGATCAGCTTATTCTTTATAGAAAAGCTAATAATCAGGTTAAGCATAATTTCTAATTATTTAAAAAACAGGAATACGTCAGTTATGGAAATATTTTTCCATAACACTAGAATAGAAGCCAGTTAAAGGGCTTCTGCGGAATTTTAAAAGAAGAATTTATACTCTGGGAGGTCTGAACAAATTCTCCAGCGCAGGATTACACAACCAGTGTTGCTCAGGTTTAACCGGAGCATCCGGCAAAAAGATATAATGTGGTTTAAATTGAATAACTTTTGAAAAAGAAATGGCCTGGGAAATATGTCCCTGGCTGCTGATCTTTTTAAATGGCAGTTTCATATCCTCTTCGTCATCATTATCGTTTAAGTCTTCACCAAAATAGTGCATAGACAGGAAATCAATAATTCCAACTTCGCTGTTTTGCTGATGATGCTGCTGAAAATGTGAGATAAGATGAGGCACTTTGAATACTTCGGAGAAAGAGGTATTCAGAAAAAGAATTGGAAATAGTACGTATAAAAATGCCCTTTTCACGGCGTAAATATAGACAAATCATCATCATTCGGTGTAGTGTGAAATTTATTTGCAAACTCAAACTACGTTGATTAGCATTGTATTAAATTATTTTCGCTCATTTATCAATCTTATACAGCCATGAAAATGGATTTCGCAACCGCTACTTTTAAAAATTTCGAGAACATTGAAGGTCATGATATGTATGACAGGGCAGCTGTTTTCGGCGATTTTCTGCAATACATGCAGGATAATGGCCACATGAATTACCGTCTTCAGAATTTCTCAGGCTGCGGGCCGGAAATGCGTGTAAAAACTTCAATACATCAGGCGGGTTTTGATTATGTAAGCTTTGTTTCCAATGATTACCTGGGTTTTACACAGCATCCGAAAGTAAAAGCGGCTGCGATACAGGGAATAATAGATTTCGGAACTGGTGCGGGGGCATCACCGTTAATTGGCGGGCATTTCTCTTATCATGAGATTTTAGAAGAGAAAATTGCAAGTTTCTTCAAGCGGAGCAAAGATTCATCGGTAATTTATACGACAGGCTATACGGCCAATAGCGCTACTTTAATGAGTCTTCTACAGAAAGAGGATCTCGCAATAGTTGATATGGCTGTTCACTCGAGTGTTTATGAGGGTTGCATATTAACGAATACAAAAACATTCCTTCATAACCATATGGAGTCTCTGGAACGAATTTTAAAAGCTGCCAGAGCTCAGTACAGAACTAAACTGGTGATCGTTGACGGTGTTTATTCTCAGGATGGTGATCTTGCTCCTTTACGGGAAATTGTTGGATTAGCCAGGCAATATGGTGCTTATGTAATGGTGGATGATGCGCATGGAATTGGAGTACTTGGCGCTACTGGAAGAGGGGCTTTAGAGCAGTCTGACCTGCTTCATGAGGTCGATCTTATTTCCGGAACCTTCAGTAAAACATTTGGAAATATCGGCGGTTATGTGATTGCAAATCCCGACCTGATCAACTTTCTTAAATTCCAGTCCAGGCAACAGATTTTCTCGGCCACCAGCACACCGGCAGCAGCGGGTGTCATTAAAGCGATTGAGTTAATTGATGAAGAACCACAATGGCAGTTAAAGTTGTGGGAAAACATCAATTATTTTAAGAAAGGGCTCCTGGATATAGGGATAGATACGGGTACTACTGAGTCTGCTATCATCCCTGTTAAAATCGGAGATCCTCATAAAACTGGTGATGCTGGCAAGTTATTATTGAAGGCTGGTATCTATACAAATCCAATATTATATCCTGCTGTAGCGAAAAAAGATGCCCGGATAAGGATGAGTTTAATGGCGACTCATACGAGGGAACAATTAGATAAAGCCCTGAGTGCGTTTGAATTTGTAAATCAAAAACTTGATATTGCAGGACAAAGCGTGTAGCATGGTCAGAAAAATTACCGAAGGGCCGATAAGGAATAAAGAAAAAACCAGACTGAAATTACTGAATGCCGTTGGTGAAATTATAAAAACCGAAGGGTATAAGGGTTTGGGGGTAAATAATATTGCCGCTAAAGCCAAAGCTGATAAGAAACTGATTTATCTTTATTTTGAAAATGTCGATAAGCTTGTAGAAACTTATGTACGGCAAAAGGATTACTGGAGTGCCTTTTCTGAAGGTATACAGGAATTAATTGAAGCAAATCAAGGCAACTTCGGCCAGGAGCTTGCCAGCCAGATCTTAGTTGACCAGTTTAACTTTTTCCTTGATGCAGAAGAAATGCAGAAGGTCATTCTTTGGGAAATCAGTGAAAAGAATGAATTGATGCGGGAAATAGCTGATGCCAGAGAGGTTTTAGGAAATGAACTTTTTAAGCTTACTGATCCGCATTTTGGAGGAACTGATGTCGATATAAGAGCTATACAGGCCATTTTAATTGGGGGGATCTATTATTTGATTTTACATGCAAAGTCGAATGGAAGTACTTTTTGTGGTCTGGATATCAATGAACTGCCTGATCAAAATAGAATTATCAAAAGCCTCCGCCAGATTGTAGAGTGGAGTTATACTCAGGCTAAAAAATAGCCTCTCCTTTTATTTTTTAATAACTCAATTCCTGTTTGCTCTTTTTTGAGCCACCCGCATTTTCGTGCATAATAAATTAAGGGATTTAGCATCGAATAAGTATCAGTATGAGCAAGTTCCATTATTCACTAATAGGTGAAATATCCTTTGGAATATCAAAAAATAGTCTTTAACCTTGCATGTAGTGATTAAAACTACCTACCTATTTTAAACATTTAAATTCTACAATTATGCACATCATCGATCTCCAGAATCAGGAGCTGCGACATGACTATGTCTCTGTCATTTCTACATCAGTAGCCGAGAACTTACACAAAGACAAATTTGGATGTATTGTTAAAAATACTTCCGCCAATTCACTCGATCTTTTTAAATCAATTTGTAATGAAGTGGGTTCACCTATCACAGAGCAATATTTTGAGGTATCCAGTGAAGATGACTATTTTCATGACGTTATAGCCCATTTATGTCTGAATTCAGCTCATTTAGATAATAAACCAGCGGTGTTATGTAATGTCGATAAAATCCTGGCTGAGCTGACTGAAATTGATATAGACATTTTAAGCACACCGATATTCGAATTCAGCTCGGGAAAAGCGGCAGTGCTTACTAAAAAAGAGGAAGAGTATCAGCTGCGCTATAATGGGGAAAGTATCAATACTACTACTTTATTACACATTGCCAAGGATGTACTTAAAAAACTTGAAGATATTATCAATGAAATTGGAGAGCAGTATTTTCTGAATGAAGGGGATTTCTTAGTACTTAATAACCACAGAATTATACATAGCCGAACCAACTTCTCAAATGATAACGGGCGCCAGTTTAAAAGCGTCAGATTGTATTATAAATAAGGGTCTGTCTGAATGGGGTTTCAAACAAACTGATTGGATATATTATTTAACTTTATACAACATAAACAACAAAGGAATGAATGAACAAGAAGTTTGCAGCCATATTACTGCTATCAAAGACGTCAAATTAAGTAAGGATTATGTTTGCGAAGAGTGTATTAAGCAACATACTGAATGGATGCATTTACGCACCTGCCAGACTTGCGGACAAACGCTTTGCTGTGATGATTCCCCACAAAAGCACATGACTAAACATTATCACGAAAGTAAACATCCGGTAATCTCATCTGCCGAACCTGGAGAACGCTGGTTATGGTGTTATCCGGACGAGGTATTTGTAGAATATTAATGAATTGCAGAACGGACATTATTGTCCGTTCTTTTTTTGACAAATCCCCCCTCCTTCCCTTTTCTTTTCCGGCCATTTGACCAGCATCATACCTGGCCTTGCATTTTATTTTTCTCTCCGGTTTATATTCAGATAAAATCACGAAGTGGTCTTGGTATGTTCATAGGATTTATTATCTTATTTCAAATACACATTAATTTATTAATCAACTTAAACCACTATGAGATGAAAAGAATTATACTCTTATTTCTGATGGCTGTTTTATTCTTTTCCCTGCGGGTTACGGGACAGGAAAAAATAGTATCCGGAAAAGTAACTTCGGCAGAAGATGGATTACCACTCCCTGGAGTCACAGTAAAAATTAAAGGAACAGCTTTGGGCGTGATGTCTGACACGGAAGGAAATTATACGATCAAAGCCAGACAGGGGCAAATAATCGTGTTTTCTTTTATTGGTTCGATGAACCAGGAGCAAATTGTTGGAACGGCAACCACAATCAACATTAGTCTGAAACAAGATTCAAAAGGTTTGAATGAAGTTGCTGTAACTGCTTTTGGAGTGAAGCAACAGGTACGCGGACTGGGTTATGCGACACAAAATGTAAAGGCAAAGGAGATCGTAGAATCTAATCAGCCTAATATTGTAAACGCACTCCAGGGAAAAGTTGCTGGTGTGCAAATCAATAATTCGAGCGGTGCTCCGGGCTCTTCTGCGAGTATTAATATTCGCGGCGGGTCTTCGTTAAGTGGAAATAACCAGCCACTTTTTGTTGTAGACGGTATCCCTGTTGACAATAGTACGCCTGTTTCACAAGGCGGATTGGTTGCAAGTGCGGCACCAGCCTCTAACAGGGCAATTGACATCAATCCGGAAGATATAGAGAGTATTACGGTATTAAAAGGGCCTGCTGCTGCCGGACTATATGGATTACGGGCAGCTTCGGGTGCGATTGTAATTACTACAAAAAAGGGAGTTTCCGGAGCCGGCAAGCTCACTTATTCAAATAATTTCTCTTTTGACCGGGTCAATAAACTGCCAGAACTTCAATCTACTTATAAACAGGGAGAACAGGGCGTTTCTAATGCTGTAGCTACTGGTTCATGGGGTTCGCTTCTTAGTGCAGGAGACCCGGTTTACACTAATCTTAGTGATTTCTTTAAAACAGGGTTCTCGCAAACACATGATGTTTCAGCAAGTGGTGGCAATGAAAAGACTACTTTTTTTGCTTCGGCTGGTTTATTGGACCAGCAGGGAATTGTAGAAAATACCAGTTACAAACGCAAGTCATTCAGGTTAAGCGGAGATAGCAAAATTACGGATAAACTTAAGGTTGGCGGAACGCTGAATTATGTAGAGTCTGACCGTAAATATGTTTTGCAGGGCAGTGGTAGCGGTGTAATGGGTGCTGCGCTGTGGCCAACAAGTGATAATATGAGTGTTTATCTAAATCCGGATGGCAGTCAGCGGACACTTACTGGTATAGATAATCCGTACTGGAGCCGGAATTATAAACCAATTACCGATAAAGTAAACAGGATAATTGCCAATGGGAACATAGTATATGATCCGTTTTCTTTTTTGAATGTAACTTATCGTTTGGGAACGGATTTCTATAATGAGAAGTTTAAGAGTATCAGAGGTGCTGGTACAACCGTTGTCGGTGAAGAAAAAGGAGCTATTTCTGAAGTAGCTTCTACCAATCAGATCACTACGTCTACTTTGTTAATTACTGGAAAGAAGACTTTTTGGGACGATTTTAACACCAGCCTTACGCTTGGTCATAATCTTGAATCGACTGCGTATGAGGAGGTAACCACAACGGGTCTGGGTTTCATTGATCCGACATTCACTTCACTGAACAATACTTTACCAAACACCAGGACAAGTATCAATAACATTACCAGGAGGAGAATAATGGGTGTTTTTGCAGATTTAAATCTGGATTATAAAAATTTGGTTTACCTGAATTTCCGTGGCCGTAATGATTGGTCATCTACGGTCAGGAAAGATGCGCGTTCGTTCTTTTATCCTGCGATAAGTACTTCTATCCTATTCTCTGAAGTGTTAAAGGAAATGGGACTTAAGTCTGATGACCGGATATTTTCATTCGGAAAGTTCAGAGCGTCGTGGGCAAGGGTTGGTAAGGATGCACCTCCGTATGTACTGGCAACCACATTAGGTACAACAACTAATAGTTCTACGATTAATCCAAGGGGCTTCATTATAAATTCAGGTGGTTATTATGGAAATCCGCTGCTTCAGCCTGAATTCACCAATTCTTTTGAGCTTGGAGGAGATATCCGGTTTTTCAAAAGCCGCATAGGGTTGGATGTAACTTATTATAATTCTACTTCGGATAATCAGATTCTTGGTACACGGACAACGCCTTCATCTGGTGCTTTCCTGGCTTACCTGAATGGTGGTTCTATCAATAGCAGAGGTGTAGAAGCGATATTAAATATCCAGCCTGTTGTTAGTCAAAATTTCAAATGGTCTGTAGATCTCAACTTTGCAAAGAATAAATCGACAGTAAAATCATTACCTGGAGAATTAGACAGAATAGAATTATCAGATGCATGGGTAGCTGCCGGTGGCACAAACGTGGCACAGGCAGCTGCATTTCTGAATGGCTCTTTATTCGGTATCAATGGAACGACATGGAAAACCAATAGTGACGGAAAATTGCTGTTAGATAATAACGGAGCTCCACAGGTAGCACCTGCGCTGAGCATAATTGGTGATAGAAATCCAGATTTCACAGCTGGAATTACGAATACTTTCACTTACAAAAATTTGTCTTTATCCTTTATGATCGATATCAGACGGGGTGGCGATATTTTCAATAATACAGAGAATGCCATGGTTTATTCAGGCACCAGCAAAAAAACGCTGGACAGAACAACCAGGGTTTTTGATGGAATCATAGAGTCTACAGGGTTAGTGAATACAAAAAGTATCAATCTTGATCAGAATTATTATCAAACATTATATGCTAAACAAGGATATGATTTTGTGGAGGATGGCAGTTGGTATCGCCTGCGCTATGCTACAGTAAGTTATAGTTTCCCAAAAGCAAGGATTAAGGGAATTGGGTTATCCAATTTACAGGTTTCATTAACTGGCCGTAACCTGATCCTGATCACTAACTATTCTGGTGTAGATCCCGAAGTTTCAGGCAGCGGAGCCGGAGTGAATGGTTCAGGTTCTTTTGGATTTGACAATCTGGGTATCCCGGCAACAAGGGGATTTGATTTGGGTTTGAGATTATCATTTTAATATTATCAATCATGAAAGCATTACATATAAAAGTTATTTCTATTTTAAGCCTTGCTGCTTTAACAATGGCGACCTCCTGTAAAAAGTATCTGGATGTAAATACCGATCCGAACAATCCAACTGCTGTCTCTGCTGCAAACCGTTTGGTCGGTGCAATTACCACTACCAATGGCGCTTCAATGTGGCGTGGTTCCAGGGAAATTGCCGGGTTAGTACAATATGGAACCACACAATTAAATACCGGCACCAACAGAAATGCAGAGCAGTGGCGTTATACGGCTTCCTATTTTTTCTGGCAAAATGCGTATGTGTATACGATGCCAAACTGTGTCGATCTCATCAATTTGGGGGAGACTGAGGGGAACCCGCATTTCACAGGCGCAGGTAAAACATTACTGGCCTTAAATCTCGGCATGCTGACAGATCAATATGGTTCAATTGTGGTGAATGATTTTTACAATGGGGTTTCGGGGATCAATCTTGTTCCTTCATTTGATGATCAGCAAACTGCTTATCAACGGATTCAGACCTTACTGGACGAAGCAATCGTTGCTTTTGATGGCACCAATAAAACTGCTGCGCTGAATTCCAAAAACGGAGATATCCTCTATCAGGGTGACGTGAGTAAATGGAAACGTTTTGCCTATGCACTGAAAGCACGTTACCTGAATCATTTAACAAAAAAGACAGCGCTTTATAATCCGGCAAAAGTGATAGAGGCTTGCGAAAATGCTTTCAATGCAGATGGTATGGATGCGCAGTTTGACTATATCGCAGGTGCATTACAAACTGACGAGAGCCCGTGGTCAAGCTGGGGTGGTTTTACGAGTACTACAGATCCAAGATACTTTACGTGGAGCCAGTTTTTTGTCAATATGTTAACCAGCTTTCCGGTAACCAACAATATTTACCAGGATCCACGCATCAAAAAGATTATGCTTCCCGCAGCATCTGATGGAAAGTACAGAGGATTAAGATCCGGCGGCGCTCTTGCTGGTGGACAGGGTATACTGGCCGATGGATCAAATGGTGATGCGACCAAAACTGCGGTTGCGGATTATGGCCCATTTAGTAAGAGTGGATATTATACGAATACTACCTCTCCATTCCCTTTTATTACTTATTCTGAAGTGAAGTTAATCGAAGCTGAAGCCAAATTACGTTCTGGCAATATAGCTGGTGCTCTAACAGATTATGAGCTTGGTGTAAAGGCTAACATGAGAAAGCTGGAGGTGAGTGCGCCGGATATTAATGCGTATTGGACAGCGCAGCTTGGTGACGGCATTGCTTTACATTTCTCCAACCTGACACAGGGATTAAGTCACATTTTCCGTCAGAAATATATTACGCAATGTTTAAATAATGAAACCTGGGTAGATATGCGGCGAATGGATTATAGCAAAGATATTTATGGCCCAGGGCTGAAAAAACCACTGAATATCAATACAACCATTTTCTCCTCAAACGATGCTGACCCATGGATCCAGGGGATGGTTTATGAGACAAATGAAGCAACAAGAAATCCGAAAAATGTGGGTGATAACTCTGAAAAGACACGGTTATTAACACCTCTTTGGTGGAACCAGCCATAATTAATTAAATTTTATAGTAGCGCATGACCCTACTGATATCTGTGTCATGCGTTATTATAAAATCGTTTTATCATCAAATAATTATAAACTGATTTTTACACTATCCCCCTAATGGGGCTATTTTTTTACATGAGTTAGGTCTAACTCAATTATGAAATACCCTATATTTGAATCATCATCTACCTGCAAATAACTTTACACTAAGCCAATAATTCTATTTATGAATTCGCATTTAGATCCTACTGATTTGGGAATATTAAATCTTCTGCAGGAGAATGGAAGATTAACCAATAAAGAACTTGCACATCAGCTGAACAGAACAATTTCTCCGATTTTTGACCGGAGAAAAAGACTGGAAGAAATGGGTTATATTAAAAAATATGTAGCCATACTGGACAGGGAAAAAATCACAACCTCCCTGGTTGCTTTCCCACAGATTGCACTCACCAGTCATAGTGAAGATGCTTTGGAATCCTTCCAGAAAACCGTGATTTCTTATCCTGAAGTTCTGGAATGTTACCATATTACGGGAAAGTATGATTTCATGTTAAAGATTATCATTCCTGACATGCATGCTTACAATGCTTTCCTTCGTCAAAAGATTGCTCCGCTTGAACGGGTTGGTAATGTACATAGTTCGTTAGTGATCTCGCAGTCAAAAGCCGAAATCGGATTACCTTTATAATTGACAGTACCGGGCTGCGCTTATCCTCCTGATCTCACCCGGCTTTCTTCTTCAGATGATCCTTTAGAACGCCTACGTGCCCCTTTAATGGCTGTACTGCCAAATCTATAGCTGCAAGTTAAACGGAAAACCCTGGTTTCACTTTTCTCATTCACTGAATAAATCTGAGATGGAATTTCACTGGTAATTCTGAATTTCTGTAGGTTAAAGACATCATTTGCAGCTAGTTTAAGGCTCAATTTTTTCTCCATGAAAGATTTGCTGACACCTAAATCAATACCGTAAATAGGTTTTACGGACAATGTTCCATCTACCTGAGCCGAACGGTAAAAACCTGACAGCTCAAAATTTGTGGTACTGTTCAAAGTGATGGTCTGGTTACTATTAAAGTTAAAAGCTGTTTTACCTCCTTTATAGGGTATGCCCAAAAGATTTGGCGTACTGAATTCGTTATAAAAAACAGTCAGGTTATTATTTGTCGTCCACCATTTAAACAGGGTTAAAGGGGAATTGATGTTCAGGCTGTATGATTTCTTTTGTGCAAGATTCTGAGAAGAAATAAACAACGTTTTCTTTGCTGTATCGGAAACCAGAACCCTGGAAATAGCATTGTTGGTATGGCTGTAGCCAAGGGTAGCATTTATCGTTTTTTTATAAGAGTAGGAAACTTCAAAAGAATTGGTGTACTGAGGATTCAGAAAGGGATTTCCCATGCTATAAGTATATAAATCCACGAAATACACAAAAGGGTTTAAATCTTCATAATCAGGACGGTCAATTCTTCTGCTGTAAGAAAAACCAACTTCATGATTTTTAGAAAGTACCCGGTTTACAAAAACACTTGGGAACAAATCAAAGTAATGGCGGTCAGAAATTTGTTGTTTGGACACGGAGTTGCCTTTAGAGTTAGTTTGTTCCGCTCTCAATCCCAATTGCACAGTTAATCCTTTGAATTCACGGTTTAGGTTTACATAACCTGCATTTATATTTTCATCATAAATGAAGTGATCGCTGCGGGTAAGATCATTTTGCCAGTTATTATTCAGGAAATTTTCAAAAGAAGAGACATTGTCTGTGCTCACTTTACTGCTTTTCAATCCTGTCTCCAGTTTCATTTTTTTATTAATAGGTAAAGTATAATCCACCTTTCCGGCCCATATTTTCACCAATGAGGGTGTCCTGTTTCTAAAGATATATGGTGCTTTGGAAGGCTGGCCGTCAGCATTTAAATAGGTGTTATTGTAATTGGAGTTCTGTAATCCGTTATATCTTGAATAATCTGCATCAGCCGAAATTTCCTGACCAGCAGTATCAATAGTACCTTTGTAGTTCACATTGTAAGTGATACCTGTATATTTATATTGATTTGGGTTAGAGGCTACAACTGATGAATCTGTTTTAAATGGCTGACTTCCAATCAAGGTTACCACTTTAGTATCATTATTATCACCGGTAGCTCTGTAGCCGTTCACTGCTACGCCAATTGTATTTTTATCATTGATAAAATAATCTATACCAGCCTTATAATTATAATTCTGTCTCTGCCCTATCTGCGCACTTGTCTGTCTGAAAAAGGTTTGATCTGTTGCGGTATTATTAACACGATCAATATCCAGGTTATGGAATCTTTTATTCTTCCCAAAATTAAATTCACCGAATGCATTAAATTTTTTCTCTCTGTGATTGAGTGATAACCCGCCGTTTGCTTTATAATATTTTCCGTAACCTGCGCCTGCTGTTAAAGAGCCGTTGGTACCATAGTTCCGGTTTTTCTTTAGTTTAATATTAATAATTCCTGAGTTTCCCGCAGCATCATATTTAGCCGAAGGGTTAGTGATCAGTTCTATAGATTGTATGGCGTTCCCTTCTGTAGAGCGTAAAAGGTTGGCCAGCTGTTCGCTGGAAAGGTAAGTTGGTTTGCCATCCAGCATAACTGTTACACCAGTTTTTCCTCTGAGACTAACATTGCCGTCTTTATCAACGCTCACACCGGGTGCTTTTTCCAGAATTTCCAGTGCTGTGTTGCCTGCTGCCAAAACACTGTTCTCTACATTCAGTACTGTTTTATCAATCTGCCTTTCTACAAGGGGTTTACGGGCAACAATGTTTACGCTATTCAGTTGTTTAGATGATGGGATTAGTTCTACGTTATCAATGTTATAATTTTTATGTGTGGCATTGATAGTATACGGACCTTTAAAAACCTTGTTATAACCCATCATATTAAAAGCAACCAGGTATTGTCCTTCTGGTAAACGCTCGAAAAGATAACTTCCGTTATCATCTGTGATAGATCCTTTAATAAGCGTTGAGTCTTTGGCCGCTAATAAACTTACTGAAACGTAAGATTGGTTGATATGTTTTTCATCCTGAACTTTACCGCTAAGTTTACCGGTACCGTTATTAGTTTGGGAGTTTGCTGCTGAAAGTGTAAAGAGGCTGATTATACAGGCCAAAATACCAGTGGTTAGATTTCTCATCTTTTAAAGGTTATGTCTTTAAGATGACATAGCAGATAAAAGGTTACAGCAACATTAAAAATAATTTAAAAAGGGTGACTGGTATCCGGACATCTATGCTTTTGTCCGGGTACCAGTCACCCTTATATTTGTTTCTGCTTATAGATTAATAGCCACGATGCCAGTAACCACCTCCATAACCATGTCTGTAATGTCTATATCCACGATCCTGAACAATGCAGGAACTTAATAAGGATGCTACTACTGCCAATAGCATTAGATTTCTGAATGTTTTCATTTTTGTGTGTTTTAATTTTTAACCTATTTAATTTCATAACCTATACGTATAGACATGGATACTGCTTAAAGGATTAATCGGAACAAGGTTTTCATGGATTGCCTGTAACAGCCTACTTACTGTATTTCAGCGCATTATAATCCTTTGATAATTTTGTTTAGACAACAACAACTCTTGTAACCAAAAAAAGCCATCTATCTCTCTAAAGCAAAATTCTTTTCTAAATTTCTTGCCGGGACTCTAATTCTGTAAATTTATTAGTCTAAAGAATTGTCATTAAACATGAACAACATCCTGAAAATTGCGAGGATTGATGCGTATTCTATTACACCAAAGTATTTGCAACTGATCAATTCAATCCTACAGGGAATTCAGTCGGGGCAGATCAAAAAAAATGATGTGCTTCCCTCCATCAATGAGTTTAGTTATGCGCTGGAAACCGCCAGAAGTACGGTAGAGCGTGCTTATAATGAACTCAAAAGAATGGGACTGGTACAATCTGTAGCTGGAAAAGGCTTTTTTATAGTCCATACTCAGTTTCAAAGACCGGTTAAAGTATTACTGCTTTTTAATAAGTTGAGTATTCATAAAAAAATTATTTACGATGCTTTTTCTGCTACTTTAGGAAATGAAGCAGCTATTGATTTTTATATTTATAATAATGATTTTAATGTATTCAAGAAGCTGTTGCTGGATAAGGCAGATCATTATGCTAAATGTGTGATTATTCCTCATTTCTATGAAAACAGAGAAATGGGCTATAAACTGATTGATACAATTGCCAAGGAGAAATTGATATTAATGGACAAGTTGGCCGAAGGTGTGACGGGCGATTTTGGAGCGGTATATGAGAATTTTGAAGAGGATATCTTTTCTGCGCTGGAAAAGCTGATTGACAGGTTATCAAAGTATAATAAACTAAAAATAATCTTCCCTCAAAATTCTTACTATTCAAAAAAAATACTCCTCGGGTTTCTGCGTTTCTGCCAGCATTATAATTATGAAAATGAGATTTTGAATAGTCTTGATTATCATGAAATGGAGTCAGGATCGGTCTATATTAATTTGATTGAAGATGATCTGGTAGTCTTAATTGAGAAGATTATTGAAGGTAATTACCAGATAGGAAAAGATATCGGTGTAATCTCTTACAATGAAACCCCTATCAAGAAGATTATTCTGGATGGAATTACTACAATTTCAACGGATTTTAAGATGATGGGAGAAAAAGCTGCCGAATTATTACTTAGTAATTCATCTGAGCATATTCAGATCCCTTTTAAGGTGACTTTAAGAAACTCTCTTTAACATTACATAAAAAACAACTAATCAATTGATTATAGGTATAAAAATGGATTATAGTTCATATTTTCTAATTATTTAATGATAAAAAAGAAAAATAAATTTGCGTACTAAATATATTATTGTACTTTTGCAATCCCAACAACAACGAAGGTTATTTATAACTGAAATGTTGATCAAGTTCGGGGTGTAGCGTAGCCCGGTATCGCGCCTGCTTTGGGAGCAGGAGGTCGTAGGTTCGAATCCTGCCACCCCGACACAAAAAGTGCTAATAAGCACCGAAACCCCTTAAAATCAAAGATTTAAGGGGTTTTTTGTTTTTTCTCAGCCCTATCTATATCAATCGAAATCAAGAAAAACGTGCCCTATTCGGTGCCCCATTTATAATATTTATATTAGGGCACTAATCATGGTTTATCTATCTGATTATCAATAAATTATATATTTTATTTTGCTTGTTTTTGATGTCTGTTGTGCCCCTCTTGAAATAGGGCACAATACCATTAAAGCCAATGACAAAACATTTGTAAACAAATTTAATGATATGAGTATGCAGCAGAACACATTTGGAGTAATCTTCTATTTGAGAAAATACAAGACTACCAGTAACGGAAAGACACCTATCTACGCCCGGATTACCGTAAACGGTAAAAGGTCTGATATTGCCATTAAAAGGACAATTGAAGAGGATAACTGGAATACAAAAAAAGGGATGGCAAAAGGGAGCAGACAGGAAATAACCTTGCTTAACAATTACCTCGAAAAATTCAGATCAGGAATTGTTGAAAGCTATCAGACGCTGTTGTTGCAGAAAAAATTAATTACTGCCGATCTGATTAAAGATAAGTTCTTAGGAAAAGATCAGCAGGATTTCACCATTTCCAAACTGATTGATTACCATAACCAGCAGGAAAAAGATAATCTGGAATGGGGAACCATGAAAAACTACTACACGACCCAAAAGTATATCTTACAGTTCCTTAAAGAAAAGCAGGGTACAGAAGATAAATTCCTCTCAGAGCTTAATTATAAATTTATCACCGACCTTGAAATGTATCTGCGTCAGATAGAAGATAAAAACGGTTTATCAGCAATGGCAAATAACGGGGTAATGAAACACCTTGAACGTTTATTTAAGATGATCAATCTTGCGGTAAAACTGGAATGGCTGGAAAGAAACCCGTTTCATGCCTACCAGCTAAAATTTGAAAAGGTAGAACGTGAATGCTTAACTGAATGGGAACTGGCAAACCTGGAGGCGAAAACCATGTCTATTTCACGTTTGCAGACTATTAAAGACCTGTTTGTATTCAGTTGTTATACCGGACTGGCCTATATTGATGTATTCAATTTAAAACCTCAGCATATTGTCGAAGTTGCAGAAGGCGAATTTTGGATAAAAACTAAAAGACAAAAGACCAATACCCCGGTAACAGTTCCATTATTACCGAAAGCACTGCATATCATTGAAAAGTATAACCAGCATCCGCAAGTACTGGCAGACGGTAAAGTATTGCCTGTTATTTCCAATCAGAAGTTAAACGGGTATTTAAAAGAGATTGCGGACATTTGTGGAATTACCAAGCCCCTGACCTTCCATATTGCCCGTCATACCTTTGCTACCACTGTCACCCTGACCAATGGCGTACCTATCGAAACCATTAGCAGGATGCTGGGGCATAAAAAACTTAGCACAACACAAATCTACAGTAAAGTGGTAGATAGCAAGCTGGGGGGAGATATGGCCAGACTGAGGGATAAACTAGAAGCATGACAGTTAGTATTGTGAAACCGAGACGTACGTATTTTAATTGTTTGCGTACGCCTGGTACTACCCAAACTTGATAGCGGGAACTTGATGGCTACCACTCCGTAAATGCAAAAGCGGGAACGCAGAGGTATGAGCAAAGGGCTCCGCAGGCCGCAAGTGCGCGGGGATTTTTATAATTCTATTAGACTTGAGGTGATTCCAGCATATTCTGAGGAATTATAAAAAGTAAGCAAGTGAAAAAAAAGCTAAGAATGGAGCAAGGGCATAAACCAAAACAAACCATCCATTTCTTGAATAATTGACTTTATCTTTCTCATTATTAAACTTCTCTATAATCTCCTGATGCTTAGAGAAAAGCAGGGTGTAATTTATAATTATTAAGACTACAACAACTATTATAATTACTATTAACACTGTTGAGTTTAATCCTGATAAAGTCGAGATCCCTAAAGATGATCTTTCTTTAATGTTGAACAAGCCAATTGAAAGAATGGCTAATAGGGCAATGTTTGATACATTGGATATTAAAAGAATAAAAGTAGTTGCAAATTTAGCAAGCTCTTTATTATTATTCCATTGTTTAAGGTAAAACAAATAGAGTCTAAAATAATAATATTGATAGCTCACATATAGATTTTCAATCATTTTAATGGTTTTTTCCGGGTTTTATGCAAAAGGAAAAGAAACCTGATTATCCGCCAATCGTAGCAAATCCTAATCCCCAAAAAGCAGCAAAAGAGCCAATGACATATATAGCGACTATCCAGCCATTTATACTGGAAGATTTCTTGTCCTCATTCTTAAATTCATGAATAATGTCATCTAGTTTATTTATCAAATATTTATTGTTTAGATAGATATAAATAACGCCCAGGATTGAAATGGCAATGAATATCTCTATTTTGTGCGTTTTGTAATCTGGTAAAAACCAAATATTAAAGAATTTGTGTAACAGAACAATCAATGTATAAAAATTCAGCATTAACGGGGCTGCCATCGAAAGATCAGTAAAAACTATTGCAACACTTTTTTTATTATTCCATCTGCTTAATGTGTACAGATACATCCTGTAGAAATAATAACGGTACGCTTTTTTTATTGCATCTAACATTTTATGTATTTCCTCACCTATTTTAAAATTTGCGCTTGATAGTTGGCTTTTCGATTCTATTTAACTGTCTTACTCTCATTGCTGCCTGCTCATCTAATGTCATTATTTTTTTATTAACATTAGTATTATCTATTGGAGTTAACTCCTCATTATGAGCCTCATTAATACCTTTATTTGGGTCTAATGGATCGATTAAAAAATAGACCGTACTAATTACAAAACCTACAGGCCCTCCATAAAGTCCAACCCCACCCATAACCGAATCGTAAAAGGCTTTCTTAAATGCTTGCTCATCACCTACATGTAAAGCCTCTACTGCTGTATATCCACTAATTCCAATGCCAGCCCAACCTATGTACCTACCTGTTATATTTCCCAAACCGCTACCTCCACTTACTTGGGTAGTTTCAATAGCAGCAGCTGATCCACCTGACCATCCTCTCCCCATCTTTGGACTATATCTATAATACACAGGATTAAATACGCCTCTGTAACGTAAAGCAATAGACCCAAATTTACCGTGTTCAGATATACCAGCTGCTATACCACCGTAAAGTATACCAGAATTAACCCGATCTAAAAGAGTGGTTCTTTTTGGCTGAATTCCTTTTGTCCATTTTGATTTGTAAACTGATATATATTTAGGCATAGGTCTTCCTTGATGTACGTAGCCTATACCTTCTACATTTGCCCCAGGCCAAATGCCCATAGTTGCAAGTCTCTGAAATTCAATTAAGCTGTACACCCGATAAGGTGCTTGGTTACCCCCTCTTTCCTGTTGTTTACTCATGGCCTAGTTTTTGACCCACTGGTTATCCAGTTCAATATTATTAAACAATACTTTACCGGCAGATATCGTTAGCCATGTTGTTAAACTCTGGCTTCCTGTTGCACTTACTTGTTGACGATAATTTACACAGTAAGCTTTATTAAAATGAATTGTATTCATTGTTTGCCCGCCTTCATCTTTAAAATCAATTTTACCATCACGCTGTTCCCAATTATTCACCATCCATTTGTACATGATCGGACTTACTTGTTGTGATAATTCAATTTCAAAAATTCCACCGTAAACCTCGTGTTGTGGTTGCATTTTATCGTCAACTGCCTGTTCGACAGAAAAATCAAGATGCGTTAATTCATATTCTTCAAATCCGACTGATAAGATTGCTTTAACGTTCATAATATTTTGATTTAATTATTTCCATTCATTTTTATGAACAACTCCATTTAACTCTATTTCATTAGCCTGAATAACTAATGTGGTAACAATATTATCATTTCCGAACTTAGAGTAGCTAAGATGACACGCAACACAACAAGCATCTTTAAAGGCAATCTTGTTAAATGCAATCCCTGTAATATCCAAATAAGATAGCAGGCCGTTTTTTCGCTCACGGTGTCCAAATGCCCATTTTGTTATATTCTGATCTGCAAAGTGATCAAAGTGCAAAATTATCGTCCCTCCTTCTACTAAACCAACAGCTTTTCCGTCACCTTGCAAAGATTGGTTCAAGCTAAACTCACTGTGCATTAGGTTATACGTTTTGGAATTTGTCGGCGTTGATGCCTCATGTACACTACTAAGACTTAGAATCGATTTAAAGGAAGACATAAGCAGTTAAATTAAATATACAATGATCTAAATGGATAATTATTTTCAATGTAACTAAAATTTATCACAATTGATTTAACAAACAACTCCAAAAGAAATAAATTATCCCAAACCAACTTACATCATTAGGGTCATTCTCTCGTTCTCTTAGGAGCCATTTTGACTGTTTAATTTATAAGATGAAAGCAAATCATAAACTATCAGTTATATATTTGGTGCGTTCGGCTAATACTGCTTTTAACCAATGCCTGATAACTTTTCTTCCACTATTTACAGCTTTAACTTTGTCCTCTGGGCTAGTAACAAGGTTGTACCTGATCGCTTTTTTGAATAAATTTAGGTAGTGAATTTCCAAATCTTCATTCACCTGAAATTTTGGACTCTCCACATCTATGAAATTGAGGAAGCAGAGGGTTGCCCAGCAATCGCTTCCAGTCGGATTACTAAAATAAGAAGGAAAAGAAACCTGATTGATGAATTGCTGTATAAACACCTCTGGTTTGATCTGGTAAATACTACAAAGTATGTCAAAGTCTTCTGGTAGGGTAACGTTAATTGCTGTTTCCATAAAGGTGAGTTTAGTTTTGAGTGGTAGCCAGATAGTGTGCGAGGTAAATCTCTCTTAAAATATTTATGCGTTCCTCCAGATCACGTATGATGTAGAGTCCTAAATGTAATTCCTCCATTCTCCCAAAGAAATTGAGTTCGGGTTCTGTTAATCGATAGGCTTTCGGCTCATTTCCTCCAAAACCTTCTGCTATATTGGAGAACAAAGAGAAAGTAAAATTATCATAGTTGATCTTTAACCCTTTATGGGCATGGGCATCTGCTGCTGAAATTCTGCCCATAAAATATTCCAGAAATTCCTTGGGATAACAATTATGAGCTTCACAGAGTACGCAAAAATCTTTGTTCAGTTTGATAGCGGAATATTCATCAAGGTATAAGGTGTCTGAAATGGTATATACCCGTTCCATTGCTTCAAAAATCATGTTGACAAGAGGGCGGGTTTTCTCTCTTTTAACAACGGTCATGCCAGCCTTTTTTGTGGCCAATACTTTAATATTTGATAGACAGGATATGAGTAATGCGCCGCAATTCTTCATAGCTTTACTTTCCACAGGCCGTTTCCTTTTTGCCCTTACATAAGAACCAACGGTTCTGGTGGCCTCTGAAAACCCTTCACAATAATCCTCACGCATGGTATCATATAGGGTTACATGGTCGGCGAAAACCTGTAATACTTCCACCATCTCCACTTTATATATCGCACATGCCACGCTAAATTCTAAAGGGACTATGATTTGTTGCTTGTTAATTCGTTTCATCAATCATTTTTTAGGTTTTGTCATTTCAGCATAGACATAACAGGCATTGACCATTTCCAGGAACTGGGTATAAAAGCACATCATATTTTTTGTTAAGTCTTCATCTCTATATGCTGCGGAATGATAAATCCAGGCTTTGTATAGTTCCCATAAATTGTCTCTTGTCTCATGGATGGGGAAGTCTGCAAAAAAATAAGACATCAATCGTAATGGATTTTCCATTTGATCGGCTGTCAGGCCACTAGGCTGATAGTTCAATTGTTTTTTAATTTTCTTAATTTTCATAACGGGTGGCTTTTAATAAAATTCTTGGAAATCTGCCGAATCACCCCTGCACAGCAGGTAGTTCAGCGATAAACTGGCATAATAGCTGAGATATTTTTCACCCTGATGTGAACTACAACTGACAAGTAGGAAGCCTTCTGTAACCTTGATTGATACGCGTTGTTCTATTGCCTCTGGAACTGTTACCACCAGTAATAAGATTCCACCCTTATAAGAGATTACACGCACCTGATCTTTACTATTAGGTAAATGCAATGAATCTAAATTTGCATACCGATCAACTGTTTGACGTAGCAGGATTCTGGTTCCTTTTTCAAAAGGGAGCATTAAGAAATGCTTATTGCAAGGTGAAACTTCTATACCCGGATTATCCATGTATAACCTCACTTTCCTGCATTACGCTTTTATATAAAGCGGCCTCGTTTTCCAGTTGCTGGATTTTCGCTTTACACATAGCCTTGACAAGGCTTACAAAAGCGGTAACCTTATCATACAACTGCCGTGCATCTTCAGCTATAACAGAGAAATGATCACCATAACGTGCTTCCGAATAGCTTTTAATCAAAATTTCAAATAGTCTTTCATCCTCAGAGGTTCCTGATAGTAATGTTTTAAAAGGTTTGCTGGAAAAGCATTTACAGAGGTTTAAAAGACGTTTTAAATTATGAATCTCTGAACGGTATGCGATATGCACTCTAATCAGCACAATACAACATTGTTCTACAGTCTGGTGAAGCATGAAAGTGCATATATTATATTGCCTATTGATCAAACATTGATATGCGCCAGTAAGAAAACCCTCAATTAATGGCGTTCGATGCTGTAGCTGTTTTTTAGCTTTTATCCCGGCTTGTGTAGGGATAAACCTGACCGGGAAATCTGGCCCGGTCATACCGTCATGGCTGTATACTAAATGTCCGGTATTAAAAACCGTAATGAAGAACCTGTTATTGGCCTTCATGGCTTCCAGGATAGTTTCTTTTCCGTGGCAAAGAATAGTAATTACACCATGCTTGTAATGAACATTAGCAAATTCCTGTATCTCGTGATCAATTCGTGTAGTAGTTTCCGTTACGATCAATAAGCAGTAATGACTATCATAGTCATTTCCAGAATCGATAAAACAGCCATGTGATTGCTTTAATAAACTCTTTTTTGCAAAGCAGAAAACTTGTTGAGGTAAGAATTTTTGAATTAGTGATTTGACGAATATCTTAAAATAGAAAGGATGTTCATCTGTCGGGGATAAGACTGATATTTCCATATATACTCATTTTAGTTGGTTACACTATAAATGAGTCTTGGAGGTTGGATTGATAAATTTGGGATCTGCCAACCGTGGCAATTAAAGTTTCTGAAGCCTTATGTTAACACGGAATTACAGCAGACCCCAAATCTATCTCGACATGCAAATATAGCATATCTACACATAGATCATGGGTTAACTGCTGTCTTGCGTTAACGGCTTCAGAAAGTTTGCCGCAAGACTCATTAAAAAAATAGATAAATATTACCTTATCTAACTGCTTGTCATATATTTAATCATAGCCTAATGTACTAATTAAAATTGAATGCTCCAAATTTTAATAGATAGACTACCGTATTTAGGTAGATAAACGTACGTTAATATCCGTAAGCTTTAAGAAAATTTGTAAATGAATGATTCAATCGGTGAATATCTTAGATTAAAGCTTAGAAGTAAAAATATTTTAAACAGAGAAGCTGCCGCTTATATTGGTCTGTCAGAATCTGCTTTTGATAAAGTATTGAAGCTTGATGATATTTATCCTTCTCGGCTAATTAAGTTGTCAGGCCTGTTACAAGAAAATCTATTAGAGTATTATCATTCTATTGAGCCATTAAAGACGCTTTTGGAAGCTGAAAAAAGAATACATGAAGAAGCTTTGCGAACACTTATAGATAAAATCGAATTGCAAAAACAAGTAATTGATAACAAAGAAGAATTATTGACAACTCAGCGAAAGTATATTCTAGAGCTAGAGGGGAAGAGTAAAAAATAAAATCTCAAACTCTAAAATTTGGGATAACATAAGAACGGGAGTGATCAACCTGACAATTCCTCGATATTCAAATAAGCACTTTTTTAGTCTTTCAGTTCCCCCCATGTTCGTAACGAGAGAAAAAGATTAATAGCATTATTTTCCCAAAAAGCTAAATCAAACACGGTATTTTAGCTAATGAATTAATCAAAAAATAAATTAACGCCATGAAAAAAAAACTTCTGATCTCGTTTATAATTATAATGGGGCATTATTCGTATGCTCAATCCAATAAAATTCTTCCTGAAGGTGATGTAGGAATTGGCACCACAAACCCTGCGGCAAAACTTGACGTAAGTATTAACTCTTCAACTTATACAAATAACATCAAATTTGGTGATTCGTCTCCAGCATATTTAACATCAGGAACTTCAGGAGTATATATCTCTAATAACAATGGTAATCCGTTATTTATGATTCGACATACAGGCAATGCAGGCCTGGGAACAGTCAATCCTATCGGAGCATTACATATAAATGGTAAACAGATTCTTGAGGCCCCCAATGTACCAGCCCAGCTTGTAATTAGTAATAGCACAGATATAGCAAACCACTTAATGATGGGATATGATAATAACGTTGATGCAGCAATTATCTCCGCAGCAAGACATGGTCTAGGATGGAGAAATCTAGCTTTAAACCCTTATGGTGGAAATATCGGAATAGGAGTTACTAATCCGAAAGAGAGGCTTGATGTAAATGGAACTATCCACTCCAGAGAAGTAAGAGTAGACTTAGATGGATGGTCCGATTATGTCTTGAAACCAGATTATCAACTTCCAACGCTGAACGAAGTAAAAAAATTTATTGATCAGAACCAGCATTTACCAGACATCCCTTCGGAAAAGACATTGATCAGAGATGGATTAAATCTGGGAGAAATAAATAAACTTTTGACTAAAAAAATAGAGGAATTAACTTTGTATCTGATTGAAAAAGAGCAGCAAATTATTAGACTTGATGAAAAGCAGCAGGCTCAAAATGAAATAAACCAGAAATTACAAAAGCAACTAAACAGCATACAAGAACAACTTAATTCAAATCCCAAGAAAATAGTTTCAAATAAGGATTAATATTAAATAGGCCTATCGCATAAAAATAGGCCTACTTAATGTTATTAAATTATCAGATAAATATCTTTATTGGATATGTTTATCCATTAGCAAATAAGTAAAAATCAAAAAGACCAAACTAATAACACCCAAGATTACTCTTGTTAAAACTGCTCTTACATATTCCACGCTTCTAAGCTGTTCAGGAAATAGTGAAAAATGATATTCCTTTTTAAGCGGTCTCGACCATTTTTCCAATGTTTCATTGATACCAGCCAAACCTTTGTGTAATTCATCCCTCACGACGGACATATCCGGTTTTGAAGCTTCAATAGTGATGTTACCAAACCTGTCTTCAAAGGCAGCCAATAAAACCTGTGTCTCATTTTCCTTTGCAAATAGTGCTTCATTCTTTACTAACTGCTCCTTTTCGAGTAACTCTGTTCTTTTAATCAGGTTTTCAACTACTTCATCTATTATTGTTCTTTCAGTTGTTTGTTGATTGTTCATATTTTCACTCCTTACTTCAAATGTTATGGATTAAATTAATCAGTTTAGTTACCGCCTATTGGTGTGAGCTTGTTCCTTACGCTGCCTATTACGGCCATGTATGGCTTCATCGTCTACGTCATCCGAAATATGAATTTCCGGTAAGAATGGATCAGGTAATATTTTGTTCATGTAATTGGCCTGTGATTCTGACTGCAAGTAATTGATTTCCGGTTGTTCCCGCAGGTAGTGAGTTTCGGGTTCGGACTTTAGGTAAGTTGATTCTATCACTTCCCTTAACTGATCGGCAAGGCTTTTCGACTGCTCTTTTTTTTCCTTTTGCGATTGCCCTTGCTGTGCCTGCATACGGTCTGCTATAACCTTAATCATTTTTCCATAGCTCAAACTGCGGTCGATTTCCGATCCTTTGAATTGGTATTTACCTTTAGTAAAACTAACTCCCTGCACCTCTGCGGTTCCACTCTTGTATTTATACATCATCCCGATTCCTTGTTTACCCAACTGCTTCTGGAGTTCGTCCATGCTGATGACTTTTGGCAATATGGCTTTAATCTTATCGTGGAGTTCATATTTCACCTTATCGGCTCCTTTAAGCTGCGGACGGTTGACCTTTGCCTTTCCTTCACCCATATGGAAACCATACTTTAAGGTGAGTGCTTTGCTGGCTTTTACATTTTTCCACCGCTGATAGGCATCACTAATCGGGTTTCCCTGATTATCAACACGGTTGTAAATAAGATGCAGGTGTGGATGTTTTGTATCGTGATGCCTGACCATCAGCACCTGTGTATCGGTGATATTCATCTTCTGCAAGTATTCTTTGGCCATACTGACCATCAATTCATCGGTCAACTTTGGTGCATCCTCCGGGCTCCAGTTCAGCGCAATATGTCCAACTGCCTGCCCGAGACTTGGCCGCATTTTCCTCTGCATGTTAAAATCGCTGGTAATATGAGCTACTTGATCAATTCTTACGCCATTAGCATCCAGAATTTTCGCATCGTTTTTCAGCACGCAATACTCTACGCGACCTTTAAAACTTTTGCCCGCTTTAGGTATCTTTCCCATCATCGCTGTTCAAATATTTAAGTGCCTGATCTATTTCTTCCAGTAATGAACCGCACCTGATCGCAATAGTCAGCATACCACTGGTATGTGCCAGTTTGGTCAATTGGTTCAGATTATTTGCCATGCCCGCCAGCATGTGTAAAACTCGCCTATCTTCAGCTGTCAACCGTGATACTACTTTTGCTTTCAGGGTGGCTTCCCTAACCCAGTCGCTTATCCGCATGCCCGCCTGCCGAGCTTTGGATTCAATCAGGAAACGTTCTGTAGTCTTAAGTCGTACCTTAACATGCACTTCTCGCCTGATCCTCTTCTTAGGTGCCCCGCCCCTGCCTTTGGCACTTTTCTTTGGCTTATTGAGCTGGTCATTTTGACCGCTCTTTGATATAGTACTGATCATAGTTCTCATGCTTTAAGTGTCTTGCCGGCCTTCCGGCGACCATCGGGAGCAGGAAGCAAGTTTGCCGTTCCAGCCCTTAGGCTGAACGGAGTTTTTGGGTACCAAAAACACAAACTTGCTTCCTACAAATCGCATAGTATGGCGTGCTGAAAGCTTCGCCTTACGCTTGCGATTTCCATGCCCTGCCGTCTCCTGAAAGGAGCGGCAGGGTGCCATTCTTCGCCGGGTTTCCCGGCTCCTATTTCTCTGGTCTTTTGGCACGCTCAACCAAGCGGACAAAAGACCAGGCTGTACAACCTAACAGTATAACTGCGTAACTACTGCCCTCCTTCCAATAGGCGGTGAATGTCTTCCAGTTTATAGTACAGCATGCCTCCAATTTTACTAAAACGTAAGGTGCCGTTAATCCTTAAGGTCTGTAATGTGCCGGGTGAAATGTTCAGAAACTTTCTCACCTCGTAGCTTTTCAGCCATTGTTTTTGGGTGCCCACCCCCGGTTTTAGTAGCCCTTTAATGTCATTTAGCAATTCCGTTCTAAATGTTTTTAAGTCTTCTTTCGTAATCAATTCAATCGCTGTCATCTGAAAAACTATTAAGGTTAAAAAATAAATTACTATTCTTGGAGAAGGTTAATCTGCATCATTTGCAGGCATTTACAGTTCCAACACAACAAAGGTATATTATTGTTATGATAATTTAAAATACACCATAACAATTTAGTACATTTGTATTGTTCCTACTGTGAAGACTGGAATCTATAATGATTGCTTTTGATTAGATTTGATATCTAAAATTAGAGCAGGCTAAATAATGACGTCGTTAGATGAAGCAAAAAGCCGTAAATAAAATTTTAAAAAAAAATGAAAATTAGTTTTAAAACATACCTAAATGATCGCCTTAAACAGGTGGATTTTCACGGGCAGTTGACTTTTCCATTATATATTCAGGTAACCTATGAAAGGAAACCGATCTATTTCAAGAGTTACTATTTTGAACTTTTCTCAAAATCACGCTATTTGCTTACAGTCCCTGGGGTTGGTAGCAAAGCACCGACAATAGATCAAATTATTGAACGGGAAAATGAAGTCATCAGCTTTATCATCGAAAAGTATAAATACAATTTCTCGATTGAACTTTTTAAAAGTGCCTATGCCTACTACAGTAAAGATTTATGCGATATGATGGAAAAGGGGTTTATTGAATATCTACATACTTTTTTCTGGGATGAAGGAAATCCGGCTTTTGGTGATGTACTTTTGCAGGGCTGCAAGAATGTAATTGCATTTGACGTGGTAAGGGATTTCAAGCGTATTTTTAGCAAAGAATTTTATGAAAAAATCGTCAGCAATTCCCTTCAGCATGCACCTCCTTATCTCCCTATCTATGCCTTTATGAACCAAACTAAAAGATGGCCAATGCTCATTTTTACCGCTATGGAGTTTGATCGACCAGATACAAGAGAAAGGTTTCTTCATTATGTTACAAAGTTCTATCCTGACAGACCAGCAGAAGAATTATTGGAAAGGGCTTTGAAGTCGATTGGTTCGCTATAATATGAACAGATAGTAGTTCTAAAATAAACCATCTTAATACAATAATAGGTTTGAGGAAGAATACTATATTGAGCTAGCACAGTATTACAAGTTCCCAGAAACAAAAGTGGCATTTTAAAAGACAATCTTATAGAAGTATTAAATCATCTAGACCTGAATCATAAACAAGATTTATTTGTTCAGAAGGGATTGGTATAATTTTAATTCGGTTTAACATTATGTGTTAAATATTTGCCACCCAAAAACACGACGGTTGCAGAATCAATTATGGCTGACATAGTATTTGTTGTTATATTTGTGACATATGAAGTTAAAAGAATTAGCTGACTTACGTTTCGGACTGCAACTTCCCCGCAAACTATTTGTTTCAGTAAAAAAAACGGATATACCCTATTTTAATCTGATTAGTGCGGCTGATTTCCTTTCAGGGACGAGTTCGTTCATTAGTCAAAAGGATTTTCGTAAATATTTTACTATCGTTAGTCAGAATTTTATCTTTTATGGTGATTATCTTTTATACAAAAAGAATGGACGATTTTTACTTTTAAGATACGATGACCTGAGTGGGCAAACAATTCCACTTGATGACATTTTATTGGTAAGACCTCAAATCAGTATACTTACTGATTTTCTATCTAACAAAAAAAACAGAGAATATTTTCTATCTGAGCTTCAACGTATAGAGGATAGGGAAAAAAAACTTGATCTTGTCGCTATAGGAGAGATTGAAATCATGACTGACGACATTATGGAGCTTGAAAACTCAAATATTGCCGAGCAACTAGGTATCAGTCAACCTATCGATAAATCTCATCTTCCTTTTAGGATTACTCAAAAGCCGCTTCCGATTGACAAACTATTAAAGCGAATCAAATATAATGAGCTTTTGCTAGATGCGGAGTTTCAACGTAGACCCGGTCTTTGGGATCAACCAACCAAAAGTAGGCTGATTGAATCGATGATTATCAGACTTCCAATACCTGCATTTTATTTTGATGGCACAGACGATAATAAATGGCTCATTATTGACGGTTTACAACGGTTAAGTGCTATCAACGAATTTGTAAATGGTAAATTTGCACTCTCCAACTTAGATTATTTACCAGAGCTGGAGGATTTACAGTTTAATGATCTAGAGAGAGCTTATCAGCGAAATATCGAAGAATATGAAATATTTGCTTATGTTCTTGAGAAAGGAACGCCCAAAAATGTAGTATACAAAATATTTAAGAGTATTAATACCAGTGCATTAAAATTAGAATTACAAGAGATTAGACATGCAATAAATCCCGGGGCGCCAGCTACCTTCCTAAAGACTATTGCCGAACAACCTTGGTTTAGGCAATCGATCATCCTTTCGGACAGACAAACAGATAGAATGGAGGATCGGGAGATAGTTCTACGCTTTGTTGCTTTTCAGATCAGATCTTATTTAGAATATCGGCCAACCATAGGGGATTTTCTAGATCAAGCTATGACCGGAATTTACGACATTCCAAAATTTAGACAGACAGCCATTATGGATGATCTAAAGAGCATTTTTGAAACATTGGAAAAGGTTTTTGGAAGCCAAATTTTCACAAGAAGTCTTATTGATAAAACCCGCACGTTCGGACATAGCAATATAATATTTGAACTTTTGACTTATGGTGTCTCAATTATAGATCAGCACAGACGTATGAATATTATCAAGGATAAGAAAGATTTCCAGTCCGCATTTATGGAATATTTTATATCTCGCTCAAGCAGATTTTGGGAAAGTGAATATGCATATTCTCAGGAGGGCTTAATTGCTAGATTTCAAGAAGTTGAAGCCCTAATTAAAAACATATCAAAGTGATTAAACAAATCGATATTTTAAACTTCAAGTCGTTGTCAGACTTTCAAATTCCATGTACGAATCTAAACCTATTTACGGGAACAAATGGAGCAGGGAAGAGTTCGGCTCTTCAATCTATGCTCCTGCTCCGTCAATCCTATCTTAGTAGATATTTCTATGATGATGATGACACCATTTTTCTCGGTGATGAGCAGTCGCTAGTGAATTTAGGTACATATAAAGATGTATTTTATTCAAAAGCTAAAAAAAATAGCTGTATTGATTTTGGAATCAAATTTTTAGATGGAAAGCTGAATTTTCAAACTGTTAAATATAGTTCGGACAATAAGGATTTAAACTCTATAATAGGAAAACTTACCACTGGTATTAAGGATCTTAAGGGGATTTCTTTGTTCAATGACAATTTCCAATACTTAGCAGCTGAGCGAATATCTCCAAAAGAGGACTATCCACGATTCAAGTCGAATGAAACTTCTTTAGGTAAGGATGGTAGCTTCACAGCCCATTTCCTAGAGAAATTTGGTAATAAAGATGTTCAAATTGAAGCTTTTGCTACTTTTGCTGAAATTCGTTCATTAGCATTGATAGATCATGTCAATTTCTGGATGGGTAGGATTAGTGAAAACATTCAGGTACAAACTAAAGAAAACTTAGCTACTAATAGGGTGGAACTTTTCTTTCGATATATTAATCAGGACGGTGTGCCTGGTCAGGACTTCAAACCATCGAATGTTGGATTTGGGATTACTCATACATTACCAATCGTAGTTGCGATCTTAGCCGCAAAAACCGGAGATTTGTTGGTTATAGAAAATCCCGAAACGCATCTTCATCCTGCTGGACAATCTAAGCTTGCGCAGTTGTTTTCTATTGCTGCTGCGAACAATATACAGCTAATGATTGAGACTCATAGTGATCATATTGTTAATGGAATTAGAGTTGCTATAAAAAAACAAATCATTGATAACATGGCGATAACCATCAATTATTTTTCTAAGAATAGTTTGAATGATACGCAGTTGGAACAGATTTATTTGGATGACGATGGAGGACTGAGTGCATGGCCCAATGGCTTTTTTGATGAGTGGGACAAGTTACTCAATGACTTGCTGTAAAAATGGAATACACATTTAATGAATTATCGTTAGAAACACAATCCCCTCTCACTGAAAGCGAAGTCCTAGAATTTGCCTCTATCTGCATAGCGCTTTTTTCAAAAGGTTTTAGGATTTTGAAAATTGCGGATCGTAAACAGCTATTGTCCCATCCCCTTACAACTTATGCTTCTATTGGCGAGTGGGTGAAATCTGATCATAAAAACTTAGAGCAGAGAGTTTTAATTCAAAAATTTAAGAGTATACTTGCTGCATCCTCAAAAGTTATGGATAGTGCATCAGTCGAACTCATAAATGCCTGTCCACTCATATACATAAATATTGGAGGCAATCAAGTTTCCCCAAAGGGATTGAAAGTCGCTTGTATTCTAAAAACCTTTTGTATTAGTTTCAACCTTGCACAAGGATGGACATTACCTATGGTGGCAGCTTTATGGGTAGAAGAAGATGATGGAATTGGCATTATTGAGCAACATGTGGATATAAGGCATGTGGGTGAAGTTTTACACCTCAAGTATCATGAAGATTGGATGCTATTACAACTTAAGAGTAATAAGCTATTCTCAGGATGGAACCCCTACAAGGAGTATTTTCCTAATCTTAATTATTCTGATGAACTGGTAAAAGACGGAAATTGGGATGAATTTAGAGATAAATGTCGTAATATTTCCACAGAACTCCGAAGAGCTATGATTATCGATTTTGGAAAGAAAGTGGCAGAGAGAAATAATTATATATATGATCAAAAATTAAGTGCGCTAAATACTTCTGATGCGAAAAAACGAGTGATTTACCATGCTGGCTCTAGCAAGCAAAGGATATATCTGTCAATTGATATGGAAACTGGTGGATTTGAGGTTTGTGATTATATGGGCTTTCATCTTGGCGAATATTTTTATGATGGAACTAAAACCAAGGAAGCTACGTCGGGCCATTCCATTATAGTTTGTTAGTGAGCGGACAAAAAACAATAATTTATTCCTGAGTATGTACAGAAACTAAAAAACAATTTAGAAGAGAAGATTTTAAGGCTACAAGTTGTACAAATTCAAAGGAAGAAAATGGCTTGATCATGAAGGATTTAAATTCAACTTACGATGATTATCCATTTTAAAGTCGAGAAAGAGACCTAACGCTTACACTACAGTATATAGTTTTAAAAGGAATTGCACACTAATTTTATATATAAATATTTCCTCAAAAATTCAATTATAAGTAAATTAAAAGCTATATTCGTTTATAGTTCATTGATAATCAACAATAAGCAAAGGTCACTCGGGCGTTAAATCAAGGCAATCCATATTTAATAATATGTGCCCTATTCGGCTCCCTAACCTGATTTTTATTTGATATATGATTAACAATCAAGATTTTAAGAGTTGGGTCAAGCATCCTGCCACCCCGACTTAAATTAAAAAAAGAGATCAAATTGATCTCTTTTTTTATACAATAAACTTTCTAAAGCCGCGCGAGCTTAAATATTTTTGATCAAAGTGCGTCACGCACGTCACGTCCTAAAAAACTATACAACTGCAATATTGGTCGGGTACTGCCTGAGTACTGTCCGGGTACTCGTTAGGGTAAGAGCAATGCTGAAGTAACGTGAGAGCATGGCAAGTCCAAGTCAAAACAACTAGTTGAAATGACTTGGATTTACCATAGTCCCGGGCTGGTTACGGCCTGCACCTACACCGACCACCACTCATGCACAACTAAAGCACAACTAACTGAAGATTCATAAACCTTAGGATTTTTCCTTTGACTAAGGCATGGACAACTACGGACAATTGCAGACAGCTGCGGACAATTACGGACATTGTCTGCTCCTGATGATGCGCTTTAACTTTAATGATTTACATTTATGGAAAAGCAACTATTTATGGTAATTTTCAATGGTAAATTTTCAAAGGGAATCCTGGGCGATTTCATTTTTAAAATAGTAGATGGAGCACAGGTTGTTTCAAAAAGGCAAGTATCACGCACAATGAAGCAATTCCTTCCTAGCTTCTCCTTTCATTCCGTTTACCGCTTAAATATTTCCTTACAGGCATATCATAAATTACCATAACCAGGTAAGCTACTCCAACCAGCACAACTAACCCGGCTATGATAATGAATGTCAATTGCATAGTGCCTGGCTTATGACTGGTGTAATAATTACCGAACATCCATAATGCGGCATAATGTGTCATGTACAATGGATAGGAGATCTTTCCAGAAAATATACAGATCTTTTTAAAAACAGGTGTTAACTTAGCCCCTGCACCTAAAGCGATCAGCATAGGGAAGTAAAACAAAACGACCAAAGGTTCGGATATCCAGTTCCATTTTGAGACTGGCATTATAAAGGCCAGAAGCAATAATATAGACAGGCCGATAAATCCAAGCTTATTTTTGATGATCCAGTTGGAACGGTAAATAAGCAATCCTGCTAAAAAGGAAAACGATATCCTGACGCTGCCATCCCAAAAAGTAGGGCCACTCCATCCACCCAGTAAATTGCCGGAACGATAAGCTACATAGCAAATAGCCACTGCGGAGAATATAGTCAACAATAGCAGGTATCCGCGGCCAATTTGATAAAGCACAAATGCATAAACAATATTAGCAATATATTCCCAAAACAATGACCATGCCGGAGCATTGAAGCTGAAAAGGTTAAATCCACGATCAGCTATTACAGGTAAGGGAATAAGAAATATCGAGCAAATAAAAGTCAAAATGATTTTACCTGTGCTATACAACTCTGGATGACCACCAAATGGATCGAATAAGAATGCCAGCAGGCCTAATACCGATCCTGCTACAACCAGCGGATGCAACCTGATGATTCTTGATATTAGAAACTTGAAAACGCCCATTTTTGATATACGATCGTCATAAGCATATCCGATCACAAATCCCGAAAGACAGAAGAAGAAATCAACAGCCAGAAAACCGTGCCCAATAAAGTTTTTGCTGGCATCAGTATAAACCCATTCCATAAAATGAAACGTGACAACCGCAAGAGCGGCAACACCCCTTAATCCGTCGAGAATTTCGAAATGCTGTTTTGTTTGCAGAGTTGTCGCAGTGGTTTCGTTCGTATCCATTTAATATATATACTTTTCAGATTAAGTTTAATGTGGTGATAGCATCAGATCTATTTCAACTTTGCGTGCTGAACCGATAGTTTTTTGGGCAGTTGTTGTATATTCTTCTCACATAAATCGTAAAGTTCCAGACCTTTTTCGGTAAAACCATATTTTTCAATATATGCTAATACAAATTCCCCCTGTATACTTTGATGTTCTTCATCGCACATATTCAAATAATCACAGATAAGTGATTGATATTTTTCGTCCATAAGCCCTAATGTAAATACGGCAAAGCTACCAGGCATAGCACAGTGCTCCGCTTCAAAATCATTGTACCATTCAAATTCCTTCATGGCCAGCCGTGCATAATCTTCAATTTTTCCATACAGAGCTGGCCATCTTCCCGCATTTGCAAATAACTGATGAACGCCTTTTTTCTGCAATCCCTTAATAGGAAGCCAATTCTTTTCCGGACTTTTGAAAGTTATGGTGTAAGACCCGGGAAAACCAAATTCTAACAAACGGCAAATAAAATTCAAAACTCGTAGATAGGCTTCTTCTTTCTCCTCCTTCAATGTGATTTTTATAGTGGCAAAAACATCATTCGCATCGCAGGAAACTATACTATCTTTGTATTTTGTTATTTCTACCGGTAATTCTCCACTGCCCTGCTTCTTTAGTTTTGCAGGCAAATCACTGCCAATTGCTTTGGCCATTTTAAAAATATTATTTGCTGTGTATTGGCCTTCACTTCCACCGTATTTTACAAAGCACACTCCAATATAGCAGGCAAAACGCAGATAATCTTCCTGCAACTGCCCAATAGATTTGCCGGGTTTTAACTTATAATGATCACACCCATCATTATCGATAGTACATTCTAAAAATGGATCACGGATATTCCGCTTCACCCAGTCAGACAAGACTCTATCTACATGCCACTGCCATCCACATAACTTTCGCATAGTATCGGAAAAATCCCTTGCCTTTTCATATGCGAAACCACTATTACCAAGTTTAAATAAATAATATTCCAATGGAGCGTCTATTAAAATTTCCCGTCCGTTCACAAGAAAGCATTCATGAGTCGGATAATCAGGCTCTTCACGGGTATTAGACACCTTCGCTTTTCCTTCCTGGATAGAGGTAACACAGGTATCGAACAATTCATTTAATGAGGAATCAGAATTAATATCCTCAAACATTAAATAATCTCTTTTATTTTCCATTATTAACCGGTTGTGCTTGTCTGCTGACAAAGAAACTATAATTTATATGTTTTACAAACATTGCTCAAAAATTCCGCATTGTCTTTGTGTGTCTCGCAGATGTCAAAACTTAAGGAAAATACTTTATTCAGTTAGAACACAACTAAATTTATTGCTGAAAATGTAACTATTTACCTTCAAGATAGACGGACTTCTCTTGATAGCAGTAAAATAATAAGAGGAATTAAAACGCATAGAAAAATGAAAAATAAAAAAATTGGCTGGATTGGTCTTGGAAAAATGGGGCAACCTATGTCCGGACAATTGTTAAAAGCAGGTTATCCGGTTTATGTATATGGCCGCAGTGAGCAGGATACACAAGCTATGGCCGCTAAAGGTGCAGTTGTTTCACAATCTGTGCTTGACTTAGTAAATATCGTCGATATATTATTCTTAATGGTGACCGATGATCACGCTATTGAAGATATTTTTAAATCGGAGGCAGGAGTTCTGTCTGCTGAACTTACCGGTAAAACGATTGTGAACATGAGTACAGTTTCTCCGGCAATCAATCGTGAAATGGCTGAACTTTGCAAGGAAAAAGGTGCATTTTATCTCGATGCCCCTGTTTCAGGAAGTATAAAACAGGCAGAAGAAGCAAAGCTTGTGATTATGGCAGGCGGCGAAGAAGCTGTTTACGAAAGTATTAAACCATTATTCGGCATTTTAGGAGGCTCATCCAGTCTCATTGGCGAAATTGGTGCAGGAAACCTTGCCAAGCTCAGTATCAATACACTTTTAGCCATCCAGGCGCAGGGGCTTGCAGAAGTTGTTAATTTTGCTGAGCATCATAATATTTCAGCAGAAAAAATGATGTCCATAATCAACAATGGGGCGCTGGGTAGCGTATTCATGAAGCTAAAAGGCGAGCTGATCATTAATGAAAATTATAATCCTGCCTTTGCTTTAAAGCTGCTGACCAAAGATCTGAGGCTGGCAAAGGCAGAAGGCCTGGATTCTCCACTAGGGAATACAGTTTGTAAAACTTTTCAGCAGGCGGAAGCAGAATTCGGTAATGAAGATCTTATTGCCATCAAAAAATATCTTTAGCTTAGTTATTGGCTTAATCAGCTTTGATTAAGCCAATATAATAATTAGAGGTATCAACTTCTATATTTTCTGCCGATATACCTGCTAAGTCTACAGGTGTAAATTTAGCAGAAGGATAAATGAAGTGATATGCTCCTTTTGATATTCTAATCCGTAAAGGCATATTAAAGTCCGCAGCTTCCGCAATCCACCTGCAATTCAGCTTCCCTTCTTTAACTGCAAGCTCCAAAACCGGCAGCGTCTTATAATGGAGATACTGATCAAATACGGATTCTAATTTTTCACCGGACTGTGCACAGATATAATTAACAACCTGATTATAGGTCACTGTCTGATGCTTATACTCTTTATTTAACCCACGTAAAATACCCCTCCATTTTTCATCATCATTAATAATTGTCCTGATCGTATTCAGCAACATCGCTCCTTTCGAATACATATCTCCGGATCCCATTTGATTAACATGATAAGGGGCAACAATTGTTTCATCGTTAGCTATACCTGAACGATTGGCATATATATATTCTTGCCCGGCCTTTTTTCCATACAAACTTTCTATAAACAAAGATTCTGCATAACTTCCAAAAGCTTCGTGTATCCACAAATCACCCAGGTCTTTAGCCGTAATATTATTACCAAACCATTCATGTGCACTTTCATGAACAATTATAAAATCCCATTTCGCCCCTCCTGATATGCCTGTCAATTCATTTTTAGGGCTTCCACGCATATAACCACCATAACTGATCGCACTTTGGTGCTCCATAGCGGGATAAGGTGTTTCTACCAGCTTATATCCATCTCCATCAAAGGGATAAGGGCCAAACCAATGTTCATATGATTTTAATAAAGGTTTTACATTCTTTGCAAAATCTATTTTCGCTCTTGACAAGTTATAAGGTAACACCCAGTAATCTAATGTAAGCTCTCCTTTTTCACCAGGATAACTATCACTGAAATGGGCGTAATTCCCAATATTTACTGCCACATTGTAGTTATTAATGGAATTACCTACAAACCAATCAAATCTTTTATAACCGTTCTTAAGGTCAGTAACTTTTCTCAGACGCCCGTTAGATACTTCTTTCAAATCTTTGGGTACACTTACACTAATCAGCATACTATCTGGTTCATCAGAAAGATGATCTTTATTAGGCCACCAGATACTCGCCCCTTTACTCTCACAGGCTGTGGCTACCAGTGGGTAACCGAGGGAGTCTTTAGCAAATACAACACCGCTTTCTCTTGGTGCTTTTAGCGCCACATTCGGATAACCAGAATAGAATACAGTAAATTCATCTTTACTATCTTTTTTAATCAATTCCGGGAAAGAAATAAATACTGCATTAAATTCACGTGTGTATGGAAGCACCTGATTATGATAAACGATTTTATCAATATTTAAATTGGCGAAAAGATCAAATTGTAACCTGGTAAAATCTTGTGTTGCTGTAAATCTAAACAGATTGCTTCCACTGATAAACCTTTTGCCGATATTAAATTTCACATCCAGATGATAGAAATTAATATCATAACAGCTCCGCAATGGAGTAAGGTTTCCTTTGAGCGTATCTGCCCTTGAAAAAGTTTTTCCCTGCACTTTTGATTGTGCTTTAGTACACACGGGCAGGTTCGTAAAAAACACAAAAAATACGAGATATAAGATTTTTTTATAGTCCATGCTGATCTATCAGATAGATCAGTGAAGCCATACTTGCTGCGCCCAATTCAAGTTCACGTTTATTTACGTTTTCAAAAACATCATTTGAGGAATGGTGAATATCAAAATAGCGCTGGGAATCAGGTCTGAAACCAATCAGGACAACTCCCGGAACTTTTTCCTTTAATGGACCAATATCAGTACCTGACTGACCAATGGTCAAACGGTCTGCTTCGTAAGGTTCAAATATAGGTTTCCATTGTTTGTTAATCTTCTTGATAAAATCATTTGATACATCTTCAAAACTGAAACCACGCGGAGTAAACCCACCTTCGTCTGTTTCAATAGCCGCTATATGTTCTTCTTTATTCTTAGCAGCCAGTTCAGCGTATTTAGTCCCTCCGTTATGGCCATTTTCTTCATTCATAAAAAAGACCGCACGAATGGAGTTTTTAGGCCTGTAATTCAAAGCTTTGAATATACGCAGCACTTCTGCTGATTGTAAAACACCCGTACCATCATCATGTGCACCTTCCGCCAGATCCCATGAATCAAGATGCCCGCCCACTGTGATGAATTTATTGGGATGTTCTGTACCTGTCAATTCTCCAATCACGTTATAGGATAATACATCGGCAAGGAGCTGACAGTCTTGTTTAAAATAGAATTTAACGACAGGCAGCTTCCGCATTTTCAGCATGGTGCTCAATTTATTGGCCGCTTTGGTTGATATAGCAGCAGCAGGAATATTTTTACCGTCTTTATCAAAACGTGTGGCACCGGTATGCGGATAATCATCAAGACTCTCAGTCAGTGAACGAACTATCACCCCAACAGCACCATATTTAGCAGCAATTGACGGCCCCATAAACCGCTGGTCGCCTGATCTGCCATAAGCTTCGCCTGTACTGATAAACTTTGGATCAAAAGGACGGTTAAAGAAAACGATCTTACCTTTTATCTTACTTTCACCAAGTTCTTCAACTTCTTTGAGGCTTTGTACTTCAATAATATTGGCAGTAAGCCCATTTTTTGGCGTTGAGACACTCATACCCAGTGCAGCAATTGGTACAGGAATACGATTTTTGCCATCAATGATATAAGCAGTCTCCTTCGCTCCTCTTACCCAATGCGGTACCATGACTTCTTGCAGATATACTTTATCAAAGCCATAACCTTCCATTAGTTTTTTGCTCCATACTACAGCTTTTTGAGCATTATCAGATCCACTCAAACGAGGACCAATATCTTTACAGAGATAACGAAGGTTTTCATAACATTTACTATTCACCAGGGCTTCATCGTAGATTTTACGTATAATCACTGTGTCCTGAGCATACAATTGGTTTGCAGAGAACAACGCAAGAAGAATCAGTTTTAATTTCATTAGGGGATTAACGTTTAGGTTCTACAATACATTCAGGCAAATGCTTGATTGGAAAGTTACAAGAATTGGCAATAAAACATAGCTTACGTGCTTCTGCATGCAAACTAATTGCTTTTTCATGTTTTGCTTCATCAATAATCAGCACTATTGGCCGTAAAATAACTTCTGTAAACTGACCGCTCCCATCTGCATTTTCAGTCATTGTACCTGTCGCTTCATCTTTATAGTCCATCACAATAATATCATTTTGCGAACACAGGTGAAGATACCAGAGCATATGACAGGATGAGATCGATGAAACCAGCAGATCCTCAGGATTATGCCTGGTTTTATCGCCAAGAAAAGCAGAATCAGAAGAGCCATTTATATCAGCTTTCTGATCAATTGAAACAATAAAATCCCGATCATAAGATCTGTAGTCCATTGTTCCCGAACCCTTATTTCCTGCCCATACAAGGTTTGTTTTATACTGATGTGTCTTAGCCATAAATGATCATTTAATATTGAATAAATCCAATTTAGACATTCTTATTTAGTTAAAAAATAAATCATGATTTATTCTGTAAATAGTCTGGTGTTATTAAAAATGAGAATACCTTTGATCAAATTTTCCAATGATGACATTTCCTTCTCTTAAAAAATTACAGCAAAGTGTATATCATGTTTTAAAGCGTTTTCCTTTCGAAATGCTTTTTGCATTTATTGCAACTTTAGCAGCCATAGCCTATATAGAACTGGAAAGTCTGAATTACCTAAAGGAAAGCTGGTGCAAAAGAGTAATAATGACAGCTGCCCTGGGAGTGGTGATTAGCCTGGCTACTACCCTATTTTGTGAAAGCCGGTCAATAAAAACTTCGCACCGGCTAATTTTTAATCTGATTGCGGCATTGCTCACGGCGGCATTATTTTTTACTTTTAGCCCGCTGATAAATGCTGCTGATCTGATCCGTTTTTTCTTACTGATCCTTGCCGGGCATTTACTGGTCGCTTTTGCTGCCTTCACTAAACCTCATGCAATACAAGGTTTCTGGCAATTTAATAAAACACTGTTTCTCCACTTTTTAACCAGCATCCTTTACAGTGCCGCCTTATATGCTGGTATCGCAGCTGCAATAGGTGCAATGAACCTCTTATTTAGTGTAGACTTTAAGTATGATACTTTTTATATCTTATGGGTTTGTATTACAGGTATATTCAATACGGTGTTTTTTCTTTCTGGTATTCCCGGTGATTTTTCTAAACTCAACCAGGACTTCAGTTATCCTAAGGGACTAAAAATATTTACTCAATATGTTCTGATCCCACTTGCCACGATATATGTAGTAATTCTGCTGGCTTACGAATTAAAAATACTGATACAATGGAGATTACCGAAAGGATTGGTTTCTAACTTAATTCTGGGGTATGCGGTGTTTGGTATACTTTCCTTATTGCTTATTTTCCCCATACGCGAAAAAGCAGAGAACAAATGGATTAAAACGTTTGCACGTACTTTTTATTTTTTAATGCTACCGCTTCTGCTCTTGTTATTTATAGCACTGGGTACAAGAATAAATCTTTATGGCTTTACAGAGCCGCGCTATTTCTTAACATTGCTGGCTTGCTGGCTACTATTTATTACGCTTTATTTTTTGTTATCAAAAAAGCAAAATATCAAAGTAATCCCTATTTCTCTATTTGTGCTTACCTTGTTGTCCATTTATGGACCTCAAAGTGCGTTTTCTGTTTCAACTTATTCACAAAAGAATATCCTGCTACAGATTTTTAAAGATAACCATGCTTTACAAGCTGGTAAAATGGTAAGAATCAATAAGATTTCTAAAAAAAATGGGGAGAAGGCGGTAGCTACTTTAGAATACCTTATTGGTCATAATGATTTTGATGTCCTCCAACCTTATGTTACAGAGGATCTTAAAGCGGTCAGCGATTCTTTAAGCAAAATCAAAGATAGTTATGGACACCTCAGTACTTCAAGATATGATATCCTGGACAAAAAAATGAGGTGGATAATCAGCTATTTTGGACTGAAGAAATTTTCAGGGCATCGTTTCTACTTTGACCAAGCCGACCAGCAGGAGAAACACTATATTTTGGAGATTGCTGAGCCAGAAGTTAAAGTAATTACTGGCTATGATTTCATGATTGATCAGGCATATATTGATTTTATTGACACGTATAAGCATTATACAATTGATCATATATCGGTAGAAACAGAAACCAAAAAGGAAGGCATATTACAAATCAGGCTAAATAATGAACTTGCTGTTTTTAATGTAAATGAGCTGATCAGCAAGTTGATGAAACAGGAGCCAAAGTTAAAGCCTTACCTGCAAAAGCCAAATCATGACGATCCTCCGCAATATACTTTGCCACCTTCACTATTGAGCTTCACTAAAAAGACGAAAAACTTCACTGTTACGCTTGAACTAAAAACAATTCAATTTTCTATGAATGAAAGTCAAAAGATAAATTATCAGGGTTATACTACAGGGGTTTACTTAGTTAAAAAAAGATAGGATAAAACTTATGGGATTTAGCTGATATTGATTTTAAAAACCAAGTTTTCAATCATTAATTATACACTGAAATTTACAAATTACTGAGCCTCAGATTTAGCTTTTTGAAGACCTGTTATAAAATGATGTTTGTTATAATAAGTAATGTGTATCCATGTTCACCCCCTCCTATATTTGCAGCTTATAAATTTTTATGCGCTATTTAATATTTTTCCTTTTTATTTCCATCAGCAGCGCAGGTTTGCATGCGCAAGTTCCCCATCCCGGCATCTATCAATTCAATAATCAACTGAATAATTATTTTGGAGCCGGCCATTATGCGAGGTTCTTTAATTCAATTGATGACTTTTTATCCATGAAAATTATCCCTTATCAAGAGGTTAGTGATTACGGATTAACTTACGCAATCGTCTCGGCGAATCAAAGGCATACTCAAATTAAGATTGCTTTTTTAAGAGATACAGTAAGTACAAAAGGGAAAAAACAATTGCGTATCATTTCTAAAAATGTTCGTCCCGGAGACTTTTACTTTTCACAGGAGTTTTCTATTCAAAAAGATTCAGTAATCACGCGAAGCAGCAATGGTGGCTCGCTGGCAGGCACAGGTAATTTACCGGGAGAGTGGTCTTTTAGTAAAAACAGATCTGATTATTTTGGGATTTATAAAAATCCGCTGGTTAAAAACCAATCTATAAAAGATACGGCTTCAGGGAAATATCAGAATGGTAAGAGCTATCAATTTGAACAGGCATTTTTTGAAGGCCGGGGAAAGAGTCCAAAGCCATATATTGATTTGCGAACGAATTTAAATCACGATAAAATTCTGATCTACGACAAACCAGGATCTCATTCTCTAAGCAAAGATTATTTTAGAAAGGGAGAAACAATAGCGATCACGGCTGATGATTCAACGCAATGGTTTGAGGTAGATAGAATTGAGGTGCGCAAGGATACTGGAAAATATTATTCAATGAATTATGGAATAGAGGAAGGAACAACGCTTCTGCAAACGACCAGCGGATGGATCAAAAAAGAAGACCTTGCCAGTGCTCCATGGATCAGGCAGCAACAACAAACCAATAAGTTTCGTTTTGAAATCTCAGCAGATAAAGAGTTCGTCAATGCAGTAAAGATTATTAATAAAAAGACTGGCAGCAAACAGGTACTTCTTGATATTTGGGCAGAATTAAAATCAATACCTACCCAGGTAATCCAGATTGCTGATTACAATTTTGATGGTTATCCGGACTTTATGTTTTTGATGCAAAGTGGTGGAGCTGGCCCTAATTACACCAATAATTTTTATCTGTATAATCCACAAAAAGAGAATTTCGAGTATAATGACGATTTATCCCAGCTTTCACAAGTAGAAATAAATGTAAAAAACAGAACCATCAATAGTAGCTGGCGCGATGGCGCTGCACACCACGGTGGAGAAAAGTATACTTTTATTAATCAGCACCTGACGAAAACTGCTTATTGGGATCAGTATGCACTAATGGGACCTTTTGTACAGGAAAATAGCGGAGAACTAATCGACGGGAAATGGATTGATCATCATTATAAAGGTGCAGAAGTTCTGGCTGACACAGCAGCTGTATATCAACACCCGCAGGAGAATAAGATACCTTTGTTTAGAGTTAAAAAAGGAGATTATGCAGTTATCAAAGCCGAAAATGCATTATTCTTTGAAGTGGAAATTACAACGATCCCGAATCATTTGATTAAAGGCTGGATTGCAAAAGAGAACTTCTTTCCGAAAACCGGTTTAATGTATACCGAAAATACCTCTTTATATAATTTTGAATTGATTAAGGATCAACAGGCCATTCCATTTGCGGTTAAAATAACTAACCGTGCAGACGGGAAGACTTTTCAATATGTCACCGAACTTGATGATGCAGATTCCACAAATACTACACTCTATACAGATGACTATAACTTTGACGGGTATCCAGATTTTTCTTTAAAAACAAGTAGTAAAGACGACGTTGAACTTGGCAATCTATATAAGAACTATTACTTGTATGATCCTATAACTGGCTTATTTACTTTGGATACATTACTTTCCAAATTACCCAACCTTGAGTTTAATCAGAAAAGAAAAACTTATTCTAGCACAGAATTTGTAATAAAAGATAATACAATCATAAAAAAGATTAAAAACTATAAAGTTGTCAATGAAAAATATATCATGATTAAGGAATAACCATTGATAAAAGAGAAATAGATTAGAATAAAAAACAGATATTTAACTACAAGATCAATTATTAAAAAAACCCAATCTGAATGGCCATTATTAAATCATTTACCGCCCTGTTACTTTTTACATTTTCAATGCAGGCAAAAGCGCAATATTTCAAAGTTAGTGCTATAAAAGAGACGTTTGAACAATCCGGAGAATATAATTTCCCTGTATTGACTGGAAAAACCCCTGCACAAAATCTGATTAATACATTTTTACAGGGTAAAGAACTGGATATTCTTCCCGGAAAACAGAAGATCAGCATTTTCGAAAAAGTAAGACCCAAAAAAGGTTCAAATATGGGTATAACAATATTAAATTATAAAGTGCTTATCAATACACCTAAACTGTTTTCTGTTGAAATAAATAGTGAATATACAAATGCATCTCTTAATGAATATTCTGCCATTAACAATTTTGATGCGCAAACAGGCAGGCTTATACAGTTTAGCGATCTGGTAACAAAAGAGGGATATGAGGCAATTCGTCAATTTATTATCAAAAGCCGTAAGACAAGATTGAGCAATTATCTGAAAACTTTAAAAAATTCAGCAGATCAAGATGAGTCTGTGATTAAAACTTATTCTTCATGCCTGTTGGAGCAGGATAAAGATAATCTGAATCTTGACGATCTTAGCTTTCAAAAGAATGGTTTATTCTTAACCAGAAGATCTTGCTCCGGATCTCATTATTTTCAGGCAATGGAAGGGAAAACTGATATTTATGGTAATTTATTAAGCAATAAATTCCTGGAACCTTATTTAAATGAATACGGTAAGTGTTTATTAGCTGTCACAGCATCAAAATGCACAGCACCTCAAAGCCAGGTTTTGAGAAAAGGAGCATTTAAAGGCAAAATTAATCAGCTTTATCCAATCACATTATTGGTTACCTATATTGGTGAAGACTCTTTCCAGGCTTCTTACTTCTATGATAAATATGGTAAGAAAACTGAATTGAGGGGTGCTTTCAATAAGGATTCTTCTCTGTTATTAACGGAGGCACCAAATTACGATACTCCAAAGAAACAGGAAGTTTTTAAGCTGAAAATTAAGGAAGACGGAAGTTTAACTGGTACTTGGAATGATGGAAAAAACACTTATCCAGTAGAATTGAAATAACTTGTAATATTTCAGATACCTTTCAGTAACGTTAATACGAATAGACATCTTTGTATTAACGTTATTGTTTGTAATCTTATGAAACATGCTAAGTATCTAAAGATATTATTCCTTTTTGCCGGAATGATTCTTAGTGCTAAACCGATGCTTGGTTTTGGCATTGTTCAACATGCAAAAGCAGATAGCGGATTAAATATTGAATTACTTCAGAAGCTTTTCAGCAAGAGAAAACAGGATTACCTGGATGAGGATCTTGTGGAGATCATCGCCATTCAAAGAGGGTTAACTGACCCTGAAGTAACTTTTATCTGGAGTGTATGCCGCTTTTTTACCGGTATGCTTATCCCCTTGCTTATTTTCAGCAAAGCAACACAGCATCACCTGCGTGAATTGTATTTACAGCTCCTTCCAGAAAAAAGAATCTATCTTTCCACCGGAAAGCTAATTATTTGAGAATTATATTTTAGTTGATTTAAATCGTCCTGTGCATAATCAATGCGCAGCTATTAAGCTATTTATATTTTCTCAAATCTAATTTTATGCACTTTTTAAAAAAAATTGCAGGTCTGATTATTTTGCTTATTCCTTTTTCAAGGTTATCGGCTCAGCAACATTATCCTGCACTAAAATTAAAGGAACTTCTTTCCCGTGTTGCTGCTTATGCCCCTTCCTTACGTGCTGACTCTTCAGCAATCAGTATCCGCCAGTCTATAGCTGAGGATACCAGGTATAATTGGCTGCCAGCAGTAAAATTAAACTATCAATCTGATATAGGAACTAATAACAATGTCCCGGGAGCCTATTTCGGTTTTGGGGAAGTGCCTTCGAATTCTGGCGGAGTCAGACCATCAAATGTATCTGCTGCCGCATTATCCAACCTTGGTATTGCGTCTTTGGACTGGGAAATCTACAATTTCGGAGGATACAAGGCACAGAACAATGTTGCAGGCTCGGATGTCAAAGTAGTTCAGGATCAATATCAATTATCAAAATACCAACTGCAAGCCTCTGTAATTGAAGACTATCTGCAATTGTTTCATTTCGAGAATCTCCTTTATATTCAGCAAGAAAATATTAAAAGAAATCAGCAGATCCGTTCCTCTATACTGTCGCTAGCTACCAATGGTATCCGTGCGGGCGTAGATACAAGTATTGCAGCAGCAGAGTTGTCCAAATCAAGATTAACATTAATCGAGTTAACTAATAAATTCAAACAGCTGCAACTACAACTTTCTGCATTAAGCGGAATACCTTATCAAAGTATAGTGGCAGACACAACCCTGGTTCAACCTTTACGTCTGATAAATATGACTAAAGGACTTGATACTTCTTTTTCTCACCCGCTCATTACTTATTATCAATCTCTCTATCAGAATAGTAAAGCGAAAGAAAACCTGGTCAGGAAAACATATTTACCAAAATTAATGCTGGAAGGTGCAGTATGGGGCAGAGGATCTTCCATTACCCCAGGGAACCAGTTTGATGCTTTAAATCAGGGTTGGGGGTTTAGCCGGAGCAATTATTTAGTTGGTTTAGGCATAAGTTATAATCTTACGGACCTCAAAAGGAAACAGCTCAAATTAAATACACAAAAGAATACTAGTATTTACGAGGAAAAGAGACTTGAAACACAAAAGATAAACCTGAAAACCAGTTTACGTCAGGCAGATGTGGAGTTGCAAACTTCCTTAGACCGGTTAAAAGAAATCCCTCATCAGCTTTCTGCTGCAAATGCGGCCTACCGGCAAAAGTATTCTTTATATAAAAATGGACTGATTGACCTGATCGAGCTCAATATTGCACAAGATCTGTTGTACCGGGCAGAAGCAGATTATGCAATAGCTAAATACTCTTTTCTACACGCCATGTTTGAAAAAGCAATCACCCAAAATCAAGTCTTATCGCTACTAACTGCTTTAAAATAATTAATTATGTCATTGGTCACCTCTGCATTAAAAAGGCCGTTAACTACAGTAGTTATCACGATAAGCCTTTTGATATTTTCTGTGCTAAGTATCACAAAAATACCTATTGATATTTTCCCTCAACTCAATCAACCTACCATATATGTTATAGAGTCTTATGGTGGAATGTCCCCCAAACAAATGGAGGGTTTCTTCTCTACGCGTTTACAGGATCAGTTTTTATACGTAAACGGGATTAAAAACATTACTTCAAAAAACATACAAGGTTTGACAATGCTCAAGCTAAGTTTTTATGAAAGTACAAACATGGCAGAAGCTTCTGCACAGGTTGCTTTACAGGTCAACAGGGCAATGAGTTTTTTTCCTCCTGGTGCTTTAACTCCGCAGGTTGTTCGTTTTGATGCTTCGTCGCTACCTGTCGGACAATTGGTTTTATCGGGCAAAACGGAAAGCTTAAAGGAGATCTATGATATGGCTGCAACAAGGATCCGCCCCATGTTTTCATCAGTTGCCGGTCTGTCTGCCCCTCCCCCATTTGGCGCGAATGCACGTTCAGTTACGGTAAGTGTAGATCCTGATAAGCTAAGAAGCTACAGTTTAACGCCTGATGAAGTAGTTGGAGCATTGGCGAAATTTAATGTAATGTCACCATCGGGAAACATCCGTCTTGATAATACAATGTATATCACCACTTTAAACTCTCTGGTTGATAAGGTAAAAGAATTTGAAGACATTCCTGTAGCCGTAAAAAATGGCACCCCAATTTTGATTAAAGATATCGCCCGTGTGGCAGATGCAGCAGATGTTACAGTTGATTATGCTTTGATAAATGGTAAAAGATCAGTTTATATTCCTGTAGTAAAAACAGCAGATGCTTCTACCTGGGAAGTAGTTAAAGCAGTAAAAAGTAAAATTCCTGAAATGCAGAGCCTCCTGCCTGATGATGTCAAAATTTCTTATGAGTTTGATCAATCGGTCTTTGTAATTAATGCGGTTAAAAGTTTGATGACTGAGGGTGGATTAGGCGCGCTGCTGACTGGATTGATGATTTTATTATTTTTAAAAGATTGGAGAAGCAGCCTTATTGTAGTCGTTACTATTCCTGTCTCTATTCTCATAGGTGTTTTATTGCTTAGTTTCTTTGGGCAAACCATCAATATTATGACCCTCAGCGGGCTGGCATTAGCAATCGGTATTCTAGTGGATCAGGCAACTGTTACGATAGAGAATGTCCATCAGCATCTGGAAATGGGAAAACCTAAAAGAGAAGCTATTTATGATGCCTGTGAAGAAATCGCATTTCCCCTTTTATTGATTTTGCTATGTATCCTGGCCGTATTTGCGCCTTCATTTATGATGAATGGGATTCCAAAAGCCATGTTTTTACCGCTGTCCCTTTCTATCGGTTTTACTATGATTGTATCTTTCGTAATCGCGCAAACTCTGGTTCCGATTTTATGTAACTGGTTGATTAAAGCAGAACAGTATCAGCATTATAACCACGAAAAAATTCATGCGCATGCTGGAGAGGCTTTAGATGCAGAAGAAAAAGAACAGATTGAAAATCATCTTCAGGAAGAAACAAATCATCCCGAAAAGAATGATTTGTTTGAAAAAATAAAGATCAGGTACATTAAGATTTGTGAACGCTTGATGAAGCTCCGCAAAAAAACAATCCCTGTTTATCTCTTTTTGGTTTTGGTCTCCGCCGGACTTTGCTTTGTCCTGATCGGGAAAGATATGATGCCAAAAGTAAATAATGGTCAATTTCAGATCAGAATAAAAGCTCCGGACGGAACAAGATTGGAGCGTACTGAGGAGGAATTAAAGAAGGTACTGAGTATTATTGATAAAACTGTAGATCACAAAGTCCTCATTAGTTCTGGCTATGTAGGTTTGATTCCAAGCAGTTACGGAACAAGTAACCTTTATATTTTCAACACAGGTACGCACGAAGCGGTTTTACAAGTAAACCTTGATCCTGAGTATAAGGTGAATATGGATGTCTTAAAAGATGCTTTACGTAAAAATATCAGCTATGCCCTGCCCGAACTCCGCATATCTTTTGAACCTGTGGACATGACTGAAAAGATTATGAGCCAGGGTGCTGCAACACCCATTGAAGTTCGTGTAGCTGGAAAAGATATAGATCAGATTAAAGCTTATGCTACAGGGCTGGTTAAAAGAATGAAGAAGATCAATTATCTGCGTGATGTACAGATTGCGCAACCACTTAATTTTCCGGTAATCGCCATTCAGTTAGACAGAATTAAAGCCGCTCAGCTTGGCTTAAACGTTGAAGAAATTGCCCGTTCAGTAACAGCAAGCACTTCTTCGAGCAGGTTTACGCAGAAAAATCAATGGCTGGATTCCAAAACTGCCTATACGAACCAGGTACAAGTTGAAGTTCCGGAGTTTGTGATGAACTCAATGGATGAATTAAAAGAGATTCCATTGGTTAAAGGACAGTCAACTCCGGTATTGGGTGATATCGCTACTTTTAAAATGGATTATGTTCCAGGAGAATATGACCGTTCAGGCCCCAGAAGGTTCTTAACGGTTAGTGCTAATATCGATAAAATGGATTTAGGATCAGCGACTACAGCTGTTTCTCAGGCTGTAAAACAAATGGGAAAACCTGCTAAAGGTTTATTGGTAGAGATTAAAGGAATGTCAACACTCCTGACAGAAACCCTTGCTGGTCTCCAAAACGGTTTATTGTATGCAATTCTGGTAATCTTTTTATTGCTCGCAGCAAACTATCAGTCTTTCAGACTTTCTTTAACGGTATTGTCCACGGTACCAGCTGTAATATTAGGCTCACTATTAGCCTTATTACTTACTGGCTGCACCTTGAATTTACAGTCCTATATGGGAATGATTATGTCAACGGGTGTATCTGTAGCGAATGCAATTCTGATTGTAACAAATGCTGAAAAACTAAGATTAGACTACCACGATTCAGCAAAGGCAGCTATTACAAGCGCTTCCATACGTTTAAGACCAATTTTAATGACAAGTTTAGCTATGATAGCAGGGATGATTCCAATGGCATCCGGAATGGGAGAAGCCGGTGAACAGACAGCTCCTTTAGGTATAGCAGTGATAGGAGGATTATTTGCCTCCACAATTGCTGCTCTTTTTATCCTTCCGCAAGTATTTGCGGCTATACAACGTCAAACAACTTATCAATCACCTTCTTTAATGCCCGAAAAAAATGAGACACTATAAAATATCTAAAATAATGAACGGCAGCAATTTGTTACCTGTCTTCCTGATCTTTTTAAGCGCTTGCTCCTCCAAAGAAAAACCCAATGACTTATCGGGGAATTCAAATTCAGTGACTAAGAAATATGAAATTGGCCTGGTCACACAAAAAGGACTCGCAAGTGATGTTAAATTACCTGCCGAACTTAAGCCCTTTGAAGAAGTTGCAATTTATCCTAAAGTAAATGGTTTTGTTAAAAACATCTACGTAGATCGTGGTTCTAAAGTCAAAAAAGGCGATTTACTGGTCACCCTTGAAGCTCCTGAAATTGAATCACAGTTACAGGCAGCACAATCTCAATATTTACAGGCTATGGAAGTCTCAAAGGCTAGTGAAGATAAGTATAAACGTTTAAAAGAGGCTTCAAAAGAAGCCGGATCAGTTTCCTTATTAGATCTTGACAATGCACTGGCTAAAATGAAAGGTGACCAGGCTACGGCCAACGGACAACGTTCAAATGTGAATTCTGTTAAAAATATGCAGGGCTATCTGACAATCCGGGCTCCATTTGATGGCGTGATCATACAGCGTAATGTATCTGCCGGAGCACTTTCTGGCAGCTCTAAAAACGGTCAGCAACCGTTATTATTAATCCAACATCTCCAAAAATTACGTTTAGAGGTGCAAATCCCAGAGGCCTATGTAGAAAAAGTGGATCTCAGGAAATCTGTAAGCATAAATTTCACAGCCATCCCTGGATTAAATATTCAAAAAATGATCAGCAGGTCTGCAAACTCTTTAGGAAATATGCGCTCTGAGGCAATTGAAATAGATGTTCAGAATGATGATTTGAAATTTAAACCAGGGATGTATGGGGAAGTCAGGATTCCACTGCTTTCTGCCGCGAAGTCTTTATTAGTACCCAACCATGCGATTGTCCGTTCAACTGAAAGGCAATTTGTTATTAAAGTAGTACAAGGAAGGGCTTCTCTAACAGATATTAAGGAAGGGCTGGCAGGTACAGATTCAACAGAAGTTTTCGGGAACTTAAAACCTGGCGATCAGATTCTATTACACGCTACAGATGAAATAAAGCAGGGTACTAAAATAAATTAGCGTGAAACAACAAAAGATTTATTCTTAAAAAGCAGCCGGTTTTTTATAAAAAGATACCGGCTGCTTTTTTTGTAGCATATTTGCAGCAAAATAATCCAATCGGCAATTAACAAAACGGGCTGGTCATCAATAACATTAATAAATTATAAATGGATAATAAAGAACAGATCAATATACAGATCACAGGGAAGTGGAAAGCTGTGTCGGATAAATATGTATTCAATGATAAAAAAGGAAACACAATACATCCTGACCAGACAAACACCGAACTTGATATTGTTATAGTGTTAGATGGTATAAATTTCAAGGCCAATGAAAATGAAATTTTTCCATCAAAAGCTACTTACGAGATCATCAAAGAGGGTAATGAGTCTTATATGGTTCAATCTTTTGGTAAGGAAACAGAAGTTTACAAATTGACTGTGACCGGAGATCTGATGATATGGACGACTGAACCTGAAGGAATGCAGTTTAATAAAGATGGTAAATGGCATTCTTCACCAAATACGATCTATACCATTGAGTTTACAAGAATAGTTTAAAAAAAATCAGTCGATGTTGCATCCACAGACATCGACTGGCTTATTAACTATTATTAACCTAAACTTGCCAGAGCAACGGGCGTTGATAGCAATACCTTTATTTTGGTGATCTTATATAGTAAAGACGCAAAACCATCTATTTTCATCTGCTCTGTTTTCATCTTTTTTTAAAATATTTTTCACCTTAAGTATTCCTCAATAATCATCAGCATTGAAATGCCTGAAAAGAAGAAAACTGCTTTGATTTCATCAACTGGTGTTTAATCGTTTTTGTCCCCTTGACAATATGATCACCTATCGTAGAAACACTTATCCCCAAAATTTTACTGACCTCTTCATATGATTTGCCTTCCAGTTTGCAGAGAATAAATATCTTTTTCCTCCGTGGAGAAAGACAATCCACTGCCTGAAGCAATAATTCCTCCTCTACTCCTGTTTTTATGGTTTCAATGGGCTGATGCGTAATTTCCGAAGCCAGAAGCTGAAGGTTTTCCAGCATTTTTTTGTCCCGCTTAATACTACGATAAAAATTCGTCACCGAATTTTGAGCCATACGGAAAAGATAAAATTGAAAGGGCTTATCAATATTAAGTGCTGCTTTCTTTTCCCAAACCTTAGTGAAAACATCCTGAAGGATTTCTTTAGCAAGCTCGTCATCCCTGGTCATTCTTCTCAGATTGCAATAAATACCACCGCTATGATCTCTATAGAGTTGCTCAAAAGCATTTTTATTTCCCGCTTTGACATGACTGAATAGTTCTTCTTCAGTCCAGGGCATTTTTTCTACAATTCTTTTTCCTCTATTGTCTAATATCTCCATCAAATACGCCTAACCAATTAATATTCAATATTAAATACTTTTTTGTAATTCAACAATACTGTTGAATGTAATTCTACACATATAGCTTAAGAAAAACGTTTTTTCACCAATAAAAAACTTTATATTTTTTTTCTGTAAAAACGTTAATCATATTCAATTGTGGGATAAGAAGAGAAATGTCTCACCAATCTGGTTACAGAAAACAGCTGCTTATCAGACTAGCTTTCCTACAACTTTAATTCATAATAACAATATTAATATCCAAATATTTAACATTTAATAATTCATATAATACTTAAATATTCCAATAGTTAACCAAAAAAATACAAATGATTAATTTTAAAAACTTTAACCTTATTTAACATTAGTTAATGCATTTTTAACACTAAAATTGACATATATTAGTCTTATACTTAATTGTTTATGAGATTACTTCTATTTATTGTTTTTTGTTTTTCTTCCCATTATACATTTGCACAAAGTTTATGGTCATTGAAAGGATCGGTAGCAGATCATGCCTCCGGCGCGAATTTGCAGCATACGACAATCAGCGTGTTGCGGGCGAAAGATTCTACACTCGTAAAATTCGCAAGAGCTAATGAGCAGGGTAATTTTAATATTTCTGATCTTCAAAAGGGAAGGCTGTTTTTGTTGGTTACCTATCCTGGTTATGCAGATTATGTAGAACATTTTAGTTTGGACAGCACGAGGAAAACTATAGATTTTGGCAGAATAAAATTAACATTAAAAGCAACTCTACTTGCAGATGTCATCATTAAAGGTAAAGCAGTAGCCATAAAGATAAAAGGTGATACTACAGAATTTAATGCATCGGCTTACCAGATCCAGCCAAATTCCAAGGTTGAAGACTTATTGAAACAGCTACCTGGAATACAGGTAGATAAGGATGGAAAGATAACTGCGCAGGGACAAAAGGTAAATAAAGTATTGGTTGACGGGGAAGAGTTTTTTGGAGATGATCCCACATTGGTCACTAAAAACATCAGGGGGGATATGGTAGATAAAGTTCAATTGTATGATAAAAAAAGTGATCAGGCAGCTTTTACCGGTATAGATGATGGTAAAAAGGAGAAAACTATCAATATCAAATTAAAAGATGATAAAAAGAACGGGTACTTCGGAAAACTGGATCTGGGCGGGGCAACTGATGATTTTTACCAGGCACAGGGAATGTTTAATGCCTTTAAAGGGAAAAAGAAATTTTCTGCTTACGGTACACTGGGAAATAATGGAAAACTAGGGTTAGGCTGGCAGGACAATAGCAAGTATGCCTCAGGAAATGACGTTCAGTTCCAGGATGGGGGCATGTATATTACATCAAACCAAAATGATGCACTTGATTCTTATGACGGAAAATATAATGGGGAAGGGATACCACTGGCCAGAACAGGTGGACTGCATTATGATTCGAAATGGAATAATGATAAGGAATCAATCAATACAAATTATAAAATCGGTTCATTAAGTGTGGATGGAACCAAAAATACTTTGAGCCAGAACAACCTGCCTACAGGAATTATTAATTCAAATTCGGATGAAAGTTTCAATAACTATCTCTTCAGGCAGAAACTTGATGCTACTTACCAGATAAAACTTGACTCTACTTCAACCCTAAAGATTTCGGCTGACGGTACGGCAAAAAACAGCAATACTCAGAATAATTATACTGGCAGTAGTTTTACCAATGATTTATTATTAAATAAAAGTTCAAGGCAGATATCAAATGATAGTCACGATAAGATATTTAATGCGAGTTTATTCTGGACAAAAAAACTTAAAAAAACAGGACGTACACTTTCCTTAAATATGAGCCAGTCTGTTGAGGAAAGTAAAAGCAATGGATTCTTAAAATCAAAAAATGATTTCTTTAATACTAAAGGTAGTCAGGATAGCAGCCAGGTTATTGATCAACTCAAAACGAATATTATCAAATCTTCTAAGTTTACAGGTAATCTCGCTTATACGGAACCATTATCTAAATCACTCTCACTTATTGTTAACTATGGATTCGGAATCAGTAACAGCAGTGCAAATAGAAAATCATTTAATCAATCGCCAGATGGAACCTATGCATTTTTAGATACCCTTTATAGTAATAATTATAAACTGGATCAAATTTCTAATCTTGCTGGTGCTATTTTAAACTTCAAAAAGGATAAAACTATTATCAATTTTGGGACGAAAGCTGCAAACGTCTCTTTTGATCAAAAGAATGTGATTAACAATACTTCCTATAAACGGAATTTCATTAACTGGAATCCTCAGGTGAGTTATCAATATAAATTCAGCCAGCAAAAATCTTTTCGTATAGCTTATACTGGTAATACTGCACAACCAAATATTGATCAGATACAGCCTGTATTAATTAATACAGACCCTTTGAATATCAGAATCGGAAATCCGGATTTAAAATCATCTTTTAATAACAGAATAGATATCAATTATAACTCTTATAAAGTATTGAGTGGTCAGAGCATTTACCTTGGCGGATCTTATAATTTCACTTCAAATGCAATTATAAATAATGTAGATACAGATCCTACAGGAAAGAGTACTTATAAATCAACGAATCTTACTGACCATCAAACCAGCAATTATTATTTATATGCCGGTGCTTCTCAAAAATTAAAATTCCAAGACTTATATGCAGGAATGAATTTAAATTCCAACGGGAATACCTATTACAGTTATGTAAACGGTTCACTCAATAAAACTCAATCGAATACCTACTCCGGAGAATTATCAATATCAAAATATCAGGAGAAAAAGTTTGAAGGTCGTTTATCCTTCGGTCCCACTTACACGACCAGTCAGTCTTCACTGCAAAAGTCAACCAACGACAATGGATGGGGCTTAAACGGACAAAGCTATTTCACCATTTATTTACCTGGTAAATTTGAAATCGGCTCTGACGCAAGTTATGAATACAGGGGTAAAACACAATCTTTTAAGACAGATTTCAATCTTTTCCTTTTAAATGCAAGGATAAGCAGAAAATTCCTGAAATCTGAAAGTCTGAAATTTTCACTCTCTGCTAATGATCTGCTGAACCAGAATGTTGGTTTTAATAGAAATGCCAATGGAAATATGATCACACAAACAAGTTATACCACTATCAAAAGATATTTCATGGCTTCAATTGTTTGGGACTTTAATAAAATGGGCGGAGGAGCCGCAAAAAAATAACTTATGAAAAAAAACACAATTATTATCCTGACCTGCCTTTTAATCAGCCTGAGCAGCGCTTTATTTGCTCAAAATGCCAGATTCACGACTGAAGGAGTTATAGAATTTGAAAGAAGTAATAATATGTATGCAATGATCCAGAAAAGGATCGATAAGAATAATGAAGGTTATATGAACCAGTTTTTTGAGCAGTTCAAAAAAACTTCCCCACAATTTAAGCTGACAAAAAGTACCTTATCTTTTTCGAATCAGACTACCTTATTTAAACCGGTAACAGATAATGCTCCTGCGGTCCCATTCTTTGGTGAAGATCCTTCGGTCAGTCAGATCAATACTACTTATACTGATCTCCATACACACCAGCAGATTACACAAAAAAAGGTCTTTGAAGAAACCTTCCTGGTCAAAGATAGTACCCGGACGATTAACTGGAAAATAACAAATGAAACAAGGGAAATTGCCGGTTTTAATTGCCGCAGAGCAAATGCGCTGATCATGGATTCTATTTATGTAGTTGCATTTTATACAGATCAGATTCCAGTTTCAGGAGGTCCTGAATCGTTTACGGGTTTACCGGGAATGATCTTAGGACTGGCACTACCTCATGAAAATGTTACATGGTTCGCTAAAAATGTAACAGACAGACCGGTAGACAATAATAACCTGATCCCTCCTGCCAAAGGAAAAGCAACCGATAACAAGGGCCTCAAGCTTACACTGACCAATGCTTTGAAGAACTGGGGTGAATATGCCCGGTCTATGTATAAGTCATTTTTATTGTAGGTTTTAAAAAAGACCTTCCTGAGCAAATTTAAAATTATTAGATTTGCCAACAACCAAATTTAATAGAGACAAATGAGAGAAGTAGTTATCGTATCAGCATTGAGGACACCAATAGGAAGTTTCGGCGGTTCGCTGTCAGGTTTTACAGCTACCCAGTTGGGAGGTTTTGCCATTAAAGCTGCTGTTGAAAAAGCAGGAATCAAACCTGAAGATGTGCAGGAAGTATATATGGGTAATGTTTTATCTGCAAACGTGGGTCAGGCACCAGCTACTCAGGCGGCTAAATTTGCCGGCTTACCTGATGTTCCTGCGACCACAATCAATAAAGTATGTGCTTCTGGTACTAAAGCAATCATGCTTGCAGCACAAAGTATTGCTTCAGGACAAAATGATATTGTGGTTGCCGGTGGAATGGAAAGCATGAGTAATGTTCCTTATTATCTTGATAAAGCCAGAACAGGTTACAGATTAGGGCATGGACAATTAACTGATGGTTTGGTTAAGGATGGCTTATGGGATGTTTATAACGATTACCATATGGGCTCTGCTGCCGAATTATGTGCATCAACTTATAATATTAGCCGAGAGGCACAAGATAATTACGCTGTAAGTTCTTATACAAGAGCACAGGCTTCTATCAATGATGGTAAATTCAATGCGGAAATTATTCCTGTTGAAGTTGTTGACCGTAAAGGAAATGCAACAATCATCGATAAAGATGAAGATGCTTACTCTGTTAATTTTGAGAAGCTGCCAGGTTTGAAACCGGTATTCAAAAAAGACGGAACAATTACTGCGGCAAATGCATCTGCATTAAATGATGGCGCAGCAGCATTAGTTTTAATGAGTGCAGATAAAGCAAAAGAACTTGGTTTAAAGCCACTGGCGCGTATTTTAAGTTATGCCGATGCACAGCAAGCACCAGAATGGTTCACGACTGCACCTTCAAAAGCTATTCCATTAGCGCTGCAAAGAGCTGGAAAAAGTATTGCCGATGTAGATTTCTTTGAGATCAACGAAGCTTTCTCTGTAGTTTCTTTAGCTAATAACCAGGAACTGGGTTTAGCTGAATCTCAGGTAAATGTAAACGGTGGTGCTGTAGCAATGGGACATCCGCTAGGTGCTTCCGGTGCGCGTATTGTAGTTACGCTGATCTCTGTACTGAATCAGAACAATGGTAAAATTGGCGTTGCCGGAATTTGTAATGGTGGTGGTGGTGCGAGTGCATTGGTTATTGAAAATTTAAATTAATGTTTAAGGTTTTTAAACCCTTCTTTATTATATTCCTGATGAGCTGTGCGGTGACAAATGTCTCTGCACAGCTCAGTTCGGGTACAGCTGAGTTGAATAAGTACCAGGATTCTCTTTTAAAAATCACTAGAAACTTATTTACAGCACCCAATAATACCGACCGTTTTGAACAAAATTCTAAATTCATCAAAACCTTGGTAGCAGCTTTGAAGACACCTTCATCTTTTGATTTTGCTTTCGATTCCCTGCAAACAATCTCTGTTGTAAAATCACCTGATCATACTTTCCGGATTTTCTCCTGGTATGTTCCCACTGTGGAAGGTACGTACCGCTTTTTTGGCACTGTTCAAATGGCCACCAAAGACGGGAAACTAAAGCTTTACCCGCTGATTGACGATACAGAACATATTACTGATACGAACCAGATTACAACTAACAAACAATGGTATGGAGCAAGGTATTATGAAATTGTCCCATTAATTGTAAGCGGACAAAATACGTCCTACGTGCTGCTTGGCTGGAAAGGAAATACCAGCAAAACTTCTAAAAAGGTCATTGAGGTGCTTTCATTTGTAAATGATGAACTTAAATTTGGAAAGGCAATTTTCCAGGGGCCTAAAAATACCGCAGTAAAAAACAGAATTGTATTTGAATACAACAAATTGAATTCCATGACCTTAAGGCTGGATAAGAATGAACAAATGATTGTATTTGATCATCTTGCTCCTTTTGATCCTAATATGGAAGGGAATTTTGAATACTATGCTTCTGATTCCAGCTTTGATGGTTATCGCCTGGTAGGCAACCAGCTGAAACTTGTAGAAAATATTGAATTAAAAAATGATCCGGATGCAAAGGATGATTTCTATATAGACCCTAAACCTAAAGAAGTACCAACTGTAAAGAACTAGTTATTAAGCAAAATACGGCCTCTATAGGGCCTAAATTTGCGATTACGGGGTCATGTCCTTATATTGCGCGATGCGTCACTTCGCTAACACACAACTAATTTTTGAAATTGATGAATGAAACCATTAAAGTAAAGCATCCGAAAGGACTGACTTTCCTTTTTCTGTCTGAGATGTGGGAACGTTTTGGATATTACCTGATGATAGGGATCTTCACCCTATATTTAAAAGATGTTAAAGCCGGTTTTTCAATGACCGAAGCTGAATCTGCCGATCTATATGGTACTTTTATTGCACTTGTTTTTCTTACCCCGTTTTTAGGTGGATTAATTGCTGACCGTTATTTGGGTTATGCAAAATCAATCATCCTGGGCGGACTATTAATGGGTGTCGGTTATTGCATGATGGCCGTTCATAGTTTACCAATTCTATATCTTTCCATGACACTGGTCATTATTGGAAATGGATTTTTTAAACCAAATATCTCTACCTTATTGGGTAATATTTATTCTACGCCTGAGTATTCAGATAAAAAAGATGAGGGTTATAATATCTTTTACATGGGTATTAATATCGGTGCTTTTATCTGCAATTTCTTTGGTGCAGCATTGTATATCATGCTGGGCTGGGGTTATGCATTTATTGCAGCAGGTGTTGGAATGTTCATTGGTGTAGCTATTTTCATGTACGGAATGAAGCATTACAGAGCTTTTGACATCAAAAAGGGTGTAAAAGAAGGCGATATGTCTTTCCTGAAAATTGTACTGGTAATTTTAGTTCCTTCTGTTATTGCAGGAGTAATTGGCTGGGTATTACCGACTAAATTAATGGGCCACGCACTGGTTGGTTCTGCTTCCACTGATGCATTTATCTTTGCTTGTGTTCCTGTAATTTATTTTTACGGTTCTTTACTCGCTAAGGCAGATAAAGACGAAAAAAGACCGATTGCTGCATTACTGACGATATTTGCCGTTGTCATCCTTTTTTGGGCGGTATTTAAACAGAATGGCACTGCGTTAACCACCTGGGCTGATCGCTATACTGACAGACATTTACAAAATCCTGTTGCTGAAAAGACCTTCTCTAAACTTAATTTCTCACAAAACTTCACTTATTCGAAAGACTCTATACCTTTATACGACAACGCATTCCGCATTCAAAAGAAAGACGGAATTGTGTTAAAAGAATACAATTACCCAACTTATTTTAAAAATATCCCAGCAAACAAACTTCCGGCAGAAGGTGGTAAAGTTGAGCTTTGGGCAACGAATCTAAGTCAATCTATAAATCCTGCCTGGGTGATTTTACTGACTCCATTAGTAGTCGCGTTCTTTACCTGGCTCCGCAATAGAAACAGGGAACCGAGTACGGCCACAAAAATTGCATTCGGTTTATTTATTTCAGCGCTTTCGGTACTGGTGATGATAGGTGCTGTTTATTCTGGTAGTAATGGTGCCGAAAAAGTTTCAGTTTTATGGCTGGTAGCTGGTTATGGTGTAATCACTATTGGTGAACTTTTTTTAAGCCCGATGGGATTATCACTGGTTTCAAAGTTAAGTCCGGTAAGAATTACTTCCCTGATGATGGGCGGATGGTTTCTGGCAACTTCTATTGGGAATAAATTATCAGGTGTACTGGCTACGCTATGGGATACTTATGAAAATAAAGCTAACTTCTTTTGGGTAAACTTTAGCCTTCTTCTGTTCTCTGCTGTTATTGCTTTCTTTCTGTTGAAATGGCTGAATGGTATTATGGAGGAAAAAGGAATAAAATAGTTACGGGGAAAAACCGATAATTAGAATTAATTTGCGAACTTTTAAATTTAACTAAACTATAAAACAATATTTATGGATCAATCTGAAATCCTTAAGCCGGAGCAATTAGACGCTGCTCAGAAAGGCCATCCAAAGGGATTATATGTACTGTTCGCTACCGAGATGTGGGAACGTTTCAATTACTACGGTATGCGGGCTATTTTGGTGCTTTTTATGACCAAAGCCTTATTATTTGACAAAGCATTTGCGTCAAATTTATATGGAAGCTATACAGGTCTTGTATACCTGACTCCACTAATCGGTGGTTTTATCGCCGACAGATATTGGGGAAACAGACGATCTATTGTAACCGGAGGTATACTGATGGCATTGGGAGAGCTGATTATGTTCGGCTGTGCTTCCCTTTACCACACGATGCCTGATATTTCAACTTTCTTGTTCTTTACAGGTTTAGGTTTCATGATTTCGGGTAATGGGTTCTTCAAACCAAACATCTCTTCGATGGTTGGCCAGCTTTATCCTAAGAGTGACCGCCGTATTGATGCTGCTTACACGATTTTCTATATGGGAATTAATGTTGGCGGTGCACTGGGCCCTTTTATCTGCGGATATTTTGGTGATACTGGTAATCCTGCGGATTTTAAATGGGCTTTCCTTGCTGCGGCAATCGCGATGGGTATTGGGGTTATAGTTTTCATCAACTTCAGAGATAAATATGTTCGTGATCCAAATGGAGATCTTTTAGGTTTAAAGCCTGCTAATCCTGGTGACAAAAAAGTTTCACCGGTCCTGGTTTATCTTGGTTTATTTGCTTTTTCTGCGTTATGCGTAGGCATGTTATATATTGATGCTAAAATCGTGAGTTATTTAAGCTACCTGCTGATCATTGCAGTAGTTGGTATTGCCATCATGATTTTCACAGATAAAACACTTTCGAAGATTGAGAAGAAAAAGATATCAGTAATTTTTATAGTTGCTTTCTTTGTATTGTTTTTCTGGAGTGCTTTTGAACAGGCTGGAGCTTCGTTAACGTTTTTCGCTGAGGAACAGACACAAAGAAATCTTGGTTTCTTCACGGTTCCTTCTAGTTGGTTCCAATCTTTAAATTCCATTTTCGTAGTTGTATTTGCGCCGGTATTTGCCTGGTTATGGATTAAGCTGGGTAGAAGAGAACCTTCTGCTCCTACTAAAATGGCGTTAGGTTTAATGTTACTTGCCTTGGGATACCTGGTTATTGCAACGGGTGTTAAGGATGTTGGTGCAGGGATAAAGGTGAGTATGATTTACCTGATTGGTATGTATGCTTTCCATACCTGGGGTGAGTTATGTCTTTCTCCTATCGGGTTGTCATTGGTGAATAAGCTTTCTCCGCTAAAACTTTCCTCTCTTTTAATGGCGGTATGGTTCCTTGCGAATGCAGGTGCAAACGTATTGGCGGGAAAATTAAGTTCCAAATATCCTGAAGAGGAGGCTAAAGTAGCGGAGTATAAGGTTAGTCCTTTGGTATTAACCAATAGTGCGATCGACTGGCAACAGGTTACGAATAACAAAAAGAATATTCAGCAGTGGGATTTGAGTACTGTTAAAAAGAATTCTCATTCACTTAGTCCTGATTCTTTAGTAGCGCTTTCTATTACTACGGTTCAACAGGCTGTTACTATTGACACGAATAAAATCAACAGAATTTCTCCTAGAAAATTAGATGAAACAGAAATTGCGAAATTAGCTGTTGCTGGTGAAAAGGAGGGTAAATTCTTATTGGGTACGAATGCAGCCCAAACCGAAGTTTATATTATTAAGGGTAGTGACAAGACTGCTTCTATTGTAGAGGTTTACAATCTTAATCCTGAGAAACCTACTTTCATGGGTTATACAATCAAAAATCTATATGATTTCTTTATGTTATTTGTAGTGATGGCGGGTATTGCTTCGGTGATCTTGTTTTTCATCACCAAGTGGTTACAGAAAACAATGAATGCGACTTCTTAGTTAGGAAATATTAATAAAAGGGGGCTGTAGTTTTTTAAATTACAGCCCTTTATTTTTTAACGGATTTTTTGTTAAGGGATGTTAAATCACTTGATAATTAGGTTAATTTCAATTTTAATCAATATTTTCGCAAATAATTTATTACCATTTATTCTACACACGTGTCAGACAGCTTAGTCATTATCCCTACCTATAACGAAAAAGAAAATATTGAGAAGATTATCCGTAAGGTTTTTAACCTGAGTTTTTCTTTTGAGGTTTTAATTATTGATGATGGATCGCCTGATGGAACGGCTGATATTGTAAAGAGGTTACAGTTGGAGTTTCCTGGTTTACATATGGAGCAAAGAACTGGAAAACTGGGTTTGGGAACTGCTTATATCCATGGTTTTAAGTGGGCTTTACAGCACTCTTACAACTATATTTTTGAGATGGATGCCGATTTTTCTCATAATCCTGATGATTTATTTGCGTTACGGGAGGCTTGTGTGGCTGGTGCCGATGTGGCTATTGGTTCTCGTTATGTAAGGGGGGTTAATGTGGTAAACTGGCCAATGAGCAGGGTATTGATGTCTTATTTTGCTTCGATGTATGTGAGGTTGATTACCAGGATCAATATTCAGGATGCTACTGCTGGTTTTAAGTGTTACAGGAGGGTTGTTTTGGAAACAATCCCTTTTGACAAGATCAGGTTTGTGGGGTATGCGTTTCAGATTGAAATGAAGTTTACAGCGATAAAGTATGGTTTTAAGGTAGTTGAGGTACCAATCATATTTACGGATAGAACGGAAGGGACTTCAAAAATGAGTACAAGGATTTTCAGAGAGGCTTTTGTCGGGGTTATTCAAATGAAGATTACGAGTTGGTTCAGGAGTTATAAGAGATAATTCCAATAAATAGATCAAAAAGAGGGTTATGTACCCTTCTGACGGAATTCCCTGAAGTGGGAATCATTGTCAGAAGGGTACATAACCCTCTTTTTGATTTCTAAAGGTTTTTCCTCCCGGAGAAATTGATTACATTTCTTTTAGTCCAGAATATTTAATGGATAGCTATTTGGTTTACTTGTTTATTGGATAGCTAACTGGATTACTCGTTGGATGGCTACAAAATTTGCTGGCTGGATGATTATTTGTCATTCTTATAGCTTCGCATCATTTCAGAGAAATTTTGTTTCTTATCCATAGCAATGACAATTTGTGTGAGCCGTTTAATACGGGTAGTTTCTGTTTTAGCAGTGTTCAGCCAGTTGATATAATAGTTCTGGTGGGATTTAGGAAGGCTAAGGAAGTTCTCTAAAAAATGTCTTTCTTCCAGCAGACAGAGCTCCAGGTCTTCTGGCATTTCTATTTTGAAGGTTTTATCTTCTTCAAGTTGCAGACAGAGTTTTGCACCTTCTTCTTTTTTTAATTGTTTACGTATAGTGGAATTCAGGGCAAGGATAAAGTCTCCCTCCCCCATTGGGATAAAGGACATACCGGTTACGGGCAGTTCGTCGAGAAAGCCTTTGACACGAAAGCTTTTACGGCAGTCGGGTTTGATTTGATTGGCTATAGCTTTGGGAATGGTCACGAATGTCCACCCGGTTTTCTCACCCATTTTGGAGAAGCGTTCAATTTCTGCTTCAAAAGTTATCATTACTAAAGATAGTACTTTGGGTTTAAAATTTCTCTTCTACGCCAAGACCAAATAGGGCGAAATCGTATTTTACCGGGTCTGAAGGATCGAATTTACGAAGTTCAGTAGTTAATTCAACCGCGGTTCTCCAATCGGTTTGTTTACGGGTAATCAAGTCAAGGCGGCGCGCAACACGGTCTACGTGTACGTCACATGGACAAATGAGGTCTGCCGGGGAAATGGTTGTCCATACGCCAAAGTCTACTCCTGTCTGGTCTTTTCGTACCATCCAGCGCAAAAACATGTTTAGTCTTTTACAGGTGGATTTTTGAGCGGGTGAAGAGATGTGTTTAACGGTTCTGTGGGGAGAGTCCGGAAGACTAAAAAAGTAGGTACGAAAATGGTTCAGGGCATGTTCAGCAGTGAAACTTTCCAGCTGGCCAAAGTTTGCCGGCAGGAAGGCTGTTTCCAGCGTGTCTGAAAGCGTGTAATGCTGTTTAAAGAAGGAGATGAAGTAAAGAAGATCGGTATCGTTAAAAGTCCTGTGTTTGAAGTTTAACAGACGACGCAGGTCTTCATCACCGTGATGCAGCATGAAGTTGTATGGGTCATTGTCCATCCGGTCAAAGAGATCAGTGCATTTATTGATAATGGTTTTCCGCTGTCCCCAGGCCAGAATTGATGCAAAGAATGCAGCAATTTCAATGTCTTGTTTTTTAGAAAAGCGATGTGGAATACAGATTGGGTCATTTGTGATGAAGTCAGGCCTGTTATATTGCGCTACTTTAATGTCAAGAAAGTCCTTTAGTTCTAAAAATTCCAATGGTTTTTATTTATAAAAGCCAGTTTAAAAAATTTAAACTGGCTTTATATGTTTGTAATAATTTATGAATGGGTGCTAAAGAGCGACCTGATTAACTCAGGGCTTGTGCCAAATCAGCTAAAAGATCATCGATATCTTCTACTCCAACACTCAGACGCAGCAGGTTGTCTGTTACACCTACTTTCTCACGTTCCTCTTTAGGGATTGATCCGTGAGTCATAGTAGTTGGGTGATTGATCAGTGATTCAACTCCTCCTAATGATTCTGCTAAAGTAAATACCTTGAAAGATGAGGCTACTCTGAATGTTTCTGCCAGATCGGCACCTTTAAGGGTGATAGAAACCATTCCTCCGAAACCACGCATCTGCTTTTTCGCAATGTCATGATTAGGGTGATCTTCAAAACCCGGCCAGTAGATTTTATCAATCTTAGGGTGGGTTTTAAGGAAACGCGCAACTTTCTCACCATTTTCGCAATGTGCTTTCATACGCAGGTGCAGGGTTTTAATCCCTCTTAATACAAGGAAAGCATCTTGCGGGCCCGGAGTCGCCCCACAAGCGTTATAGATAAACCAAAGGTCTTTGTACAATTGTTCATCATTCAATAATAAAGCTCCCATCACTACATCAGAGTGACCACCGATGTATTTAGTCACAGAGTGCATCACAATGTCAGCTCCCAGATCAATCGGGTTCTGTAAATATGGTGAAGCAAAAGTATTATCTACAGTCAGGATCAGTCCTTTTTCTTTAGTGATTTTAGCTACACCTTCAATGTCAATAATCTGCATTGTTGGGTTAGTAGGTGTTTCAATCCATACCAGCTTAGTTTTATCATTGATATATGGCAGCATATTTTCTGGTTTTGACAGATCCAGGAAATGAAATTTAATGCCATATTTTGCATATACTTTGGTAAAGATACGGTATGAGCCTCCATAAAGGTCGTTACCTGTAATTACTTCATCACCCGGTTGCAATAGACGCAAAACAGTATCTGTAGCACCCATCCCTGACGAGAAAGCCATACCATATTTTGCATTTTCAAGTGCAGCAAGACAATTTTCCAATGCCTGACGGGTTGGGTTTGTTCCTCTCGAATATTCAAAGCCCTGGTGCTCACCCGGCGATTTTTGCCAGTAAGTAGAGGTTTGATAGATTGGAGTCATTACCGCTCCTGTTGTTGGATCAGGTTCCTGACCTGCATGTATGGCTTTAGTTGCAAATTTCATGTTGCTCTTTTTTAAATTTTTGATGCCTGAAGCTTAATAAGCACGGGCGAATAAAACGCGTTGAACAGATGGTTTACCTGAGTAAATACAAATTCCGTCTTCTAACTTATTATCTAACGGTATACATCTGATTGTAGCCTTTGTTTCTTCTTTTATTTTTTGCTCTGTTTCTGGCGTACCATCCCAATGTGCAGAAATAAATCCACCTTTGTTGTCTAAAAGGTCTTTTAATTCATCATAAGTGTTCGCAACCGTAATATGTTCTTTTCTGTAATCGAAAGCTTTTTTATAGATATTCTCCTGGATTTCATCCAATAACTGAACGATATAAATATCTAAACCTTCCTGATTTACTGTTTTTTTCTCTCCGGTATCTCTTCTGGCTAATTCTACAGTCCCATTTTCAAGATCCCTGCCACCGATAGCCAAACGTACTGGTACACCTTTCAATTCATATTCTGCGAATTTGAACCCTGGACGTTGAGAATCCCTGTTGTCATATTTCACAGAAATGCCCAGTTTTTTAAGTTTAGGCGTCAGCTCGTTAACGTAAGCAGTAATATTATTAAAGTCATCGTCGTTTCTGTAAATAGGTACAATAACAACTTGTATAGGTGCTAACATAGGAGGTAAAACCAAACCTAAATCATCACTGTGTGCCATGATCAATGCACCAATCATACGCGTGGAAACACCCCACGAGCTTGCCCATACGTGTTCAATTTTACCTTCTTTATTGGTAAACTTCACATCGAATGCTTTCGCAAAATTCTGACCTAAAAAGTGAGAAGTACCTGCTTGTAATGCTTTTCCATCCTGCATCAATGCTTCGATACAATAAGTATCCAATGCACCTGCAAAACGTTCATTAGCTGTTTTCACTCCTTTAACTACTGGTAAAGCCATCCATTTTTCAGCAAAATCAGCATATACATCAAGCATTTGCTTTGTTTCTGCTACTGCCTCCTCAGAGGTTGCATGTGCCGTGTGGCCTTCCTGCCATAAAAATTCTGTAGTACGGAGGAAAAGACGTGTACGCATTTCCCATCTTACTACGTTTGCCCATTGATTAATCAGCAAAGGTAAATCACGATAAGACTGCACCCATCCTCTGAAAGTATTCCATATAATGGTTTCTGAAGTTGGTCTTACGATCAATTCTTCTTCTAATTTCGCTTCCGGATCAACAATAATATTGCCTTCTCCGTCATTTTTAAGACGGTAATGTGTCACAACTGCACATTCTGTCGCAAAACCTTCTACGTGCGCTGCCTCCTTAGAAAAAAATGACTTAGGAATGAATAAAGGAAAATAGGCATTACTGTGCCCTGTGTCTTTAAATTTCTGGTCTAAAACAGCTTGCATTTTCTCCCAAATGGAATAGCCATAGGGCTTTATAACCATACATCCTTTTACAGCGGAATGTTCTGCCAGATCGGCTTTCATAACAATGTCGTTATACCACTGGGAATAATCCTCGTTTTTACTTGTAATACCTTTGCTCATAACTGTTTGGAACGTTTATTGTGTTAAATAACTTGCATGCTAGGCTACAAATTTATAAATTTATGCCTACAAAAAAACTGTTTACACACACAAAGAACTCACATATTATGAAACCTAACCATTTATTTTACAGCATGCTGGTTGTTACGGCTCTCGCCGTGTCCTCCTGCTCTGCTCCTCAAATGGCCCAGCAAACTCGTCATAATGACGATGTTTATGGCTCAACAGCGAAAGCGGTAGAGTATACCGCACCTGAGCGCACGTATTCGTCGCAATCAGTAAATGACGGATATAACGATAATGATGATTATTATGGCAGCAGCGATTTATATGCTGACATGGATTATTCTTCTCGTATCAATAGATTTTATTACGGCAGCCCTTATAGAGGCTATTATGATCCTTTTTATTATGATGGATTTTATGGCGGCGGTTACTCTCCTTATTACTCAGGATTAGGCTTTGGAATGGGATTCGGTAACGGTTACTACGGTAGTTCATGGGGTTTAGGCTTTGGCTACGGTGGTGGATTTTACTCTCCTTTTTATTCTCCATGGGGATGGGGGGGCGGTTATGGCGGACTATGGGGCGGAGGCTTCTATGGTGGTGGCTATTACGGTGGCGGTTACTACGGCGGAGGCTGGGGCGGTGGTTACTACCGGTCTAACAGCGTTTACAGACCAGCTTACAGCAGAGATAACAGAAGCGGCAGCAATGGTAACTATTCAGGAAGAGCGACCAGTTACGGTGGCAGAGGCAACTACAACGGTTCAGGCGTAAGCAGATCAAATCCTAACGGAAACAGTAGCTATGGAAATAGCAGAGCTGACGGTTATGGAAATGGCAGAAACAGCGGTTACAGCAGAAGCGGTGACAGATCTTCTTATGGCCAGTCTTCCACAAGACCTGACAGATCATCTCAAAACTATGCTCCTCAACAAAGAGGAAATAGTGACAGATCTTCTTATGCTCCAAGTCAAAGCAGATCATCAGGCGGTAGCTACGGTGGTGGTGGAGGCGGCGGTGGCGGCAGATCATCAGGTGGCGGCGGCGGCGGACGCAGTGGTAGAAACTAAACTTATATGTATTTAATATCTAAATGAAAAAATTCATACAAATCTTAGCAGTGGCTATAGTAGCCACTACAGGTAATATCTATGCCCAAAGCATCTACGCAGGTGATGCTTTAAGGTTCTCAAGAACTGACTATGGAAGTTCAGCACGTTTCAAAGGTTTAGGAAATGCGCAAACAAGTTTAGGTGGAGACATCAGTTCAATTGGTGGTAACCCTGCTGGTTTAGGAATGTTTACCCGCTCAGAATTCAGTGTAACACCAGAATTCAATATCATACAGGCGAATTCAAATTATCTGGGCAAAAACACAAATACATCTAAAGACAAGTTTAATTTAAACCAGGCAGCAGCTGTATGGTACAATCCTGTTGTCAGACCAAAAGGCAGTAACTTAAATAAAGGTGTAGTTAGTTTGGTTTTTGGTATAGGTTATAATAGAAATAATGACTTTAGTATCGAGAATAACTATTCAGGCAGAAATACACAAAGTTCTATCGCTACAGACTGGGCTCAGCGCGCAAATGGATATACTCCAGGAAGCCTGAACCAGGGAAGTATCGAAAAGGCAGCGTTTGATAATTACCTGATTGACAAAGTAAAGGGTACTACAGATCAATACATACCAGCTACATCGGCTACGAACAATACACAAAGCCAGAATGAAGTTCGTCGTGGTTCAACATCTGAACTGAATTTCTCAGGAGCAATGAATATTTCTAATAACCTTTATCTGGGTGCAAGTATTGGCTTTGTAAACGTACGTTACGAAACAAGCTCAGCTTATTCTGAAACAGGAACTATTGTATCAAATCCATCAGATCCTAACGACAAATTTAATCAGCCAAATCCGTATGCGGGAACTACCTATAACTTACTTAATGTAGTCAATAGCAATACAAGCGGAGCAGGTATAACAGGAAGATTAGGCTTAATCTATAAACCTGTTGAAGCTGTAAGACTAGGAGCTACTTTCCAGGCGCCAACCTGGATGCATATGGAAGTAAATTCAACTGAGACATTAGACGCACGCTTTTCTGGAGGAACTGAATTATTAAGTGACTACATGAATACCAACTTTAATTACAATGTAAGAACTCCATATAAAGGTTCGTTAGGCGCAAGTTTTATTATTGGTCAAAATGCACTGTTAACAGCTGACGTTGACTATGTAGATTATAAGTCTACCAAACTTTCAGAAAGCGATGGTTACCCTGATGTTATCATCAGCAATAACAACTTCATCAAAAACAACTATACAAGTGCTGTTAATTTCAGAGTCGGTGGAGAATATAAAATCGACCTGTTCAGCTTAAGAGCTGGTTACGGTTACAGCGGTACACCTTACAAGGAAGATCCAGGTAATTTATCTGCTATTAAATCTTATTCTGGTGGTATCGGTTACCGTATCAATCAGTATTATATAGATTTAGCTTATCAGCGTATAGAAACTAATAACTTCTTTAATCCTTACTATCTGGATGATAATTCTCAACCTTTGGCTTCTACTAAAGTGGCAAGAAATAATATCTTCATGACAGTTGGCGTAAGATTCTAAATATAGAAACATAAAAAAGCCCTTGCTGAAATCAGCAAGGGCTTTTTTATGCAATAGCAAATCAGATTTTAAACCTGTTTATTCTTTGCTCTATTTCAGCATCCTTAATCAGCTCCGGTGCATGATGCGGCTTTTTCCTGGCATCAATAACTAAAGGACCTGTACAGCCCCAATGTTTGTTTGTCGTAAACTCTCCTACCCCGTGAATATCTACCGCAGGATTACTTCTGGTAAAAGTTACCCATACAAAGTTATTAATAGTCTCAGCTGTAAATACGGCATCATCACACAGTACAATTAAAGCGATTCCGTCAAGGTTCTGATCCTTTAACTGAAGATTCAGTGCCGCTATTGAGGTAGCTGCCTCTGCTGCCGTAGTATACTGATCAGCAGTAATCGCCAGCACTCCCGGCATCACAAAATGATAAGTACCAAATGATGGCGGTAATGCAAAGTCAGCAGGCAGCTCTTCAGACAATATTCTTTTAATATCTCCGGCAGCAGCTAATACAACTTTAGAACCACTATTCAAACCTTCACCACTATAATCCAGGGTATCAATTGTTGTTTCTGTATGGAAATGAAGATCCCTCTTTAAATCTATACGTGATAATATATGCGTTAAGAAAACTTCAATATCATGCGTATCCAGGGCTTCATTATCTTCCCTCGCTGCTATAAAAACATACTTTGCTAAACTCAATTGGTTTTTGCCCAAAATATGGTTCGCAATTGTCAATATTTCCTGTGGTCTGCGCTCGTTAAGAAATGGAGTATATCTTTCACTGCCAATTGCAAATAACAATGGATGTACGCCCGCTGCATCTACTGCGTTAACTTCTTTCAATCCATGTATTTCCTGTGGCAACGCAGATCCCGCAATTTCATGAATTAGTGCGCCAAAGCTGGTATCTTCCTGAGGCGGACGGCCAACAACCGTAAATGACCAGATCGCATCTTCCTTATGATATACATTATGTACTTTCATCAAAGGGAAGGGATGAGTTAAACTATAATAACCCAAATGATCACCAAACGGACCTTCCGGTTTATTTTCTTGCGGATATACTGTTCCGGTGATGATAAAATCAGCATCGGCTGATAAGCAAAACCCTTCCTCGTCATAGAAATAACGGAAACGGCGGTTACCCAATGCACCTGCAAATGTCATTTCTGACAAACCTTCAGGTAATGGCATTACTGCTGCAAGCGGATGTGACGGTGGCCCACCTACAAAAATACTTACTTTCAGTGGTATCCCTTTGGCGTTCGCCTTAGACTGATGTACTCCTATTCCTCTATGGATCTGATAATGCAGTCCAATCTCTTTATCTTTTATATAATCATTTCCAGCAAGCTGAATCCGGTACATACCCAAATTAGCATTGAATATCCCGGGTTTATTTACATCTTCTGTATAAACTTGTGGCATCGTAACAAAAGGCCCGCCATCCATCGGCCAGTTCACAATCTGTGGTAACTGACTAATTGTTGTTTTTTTAAATGCCGTCTTAAATAAACGCTGCTGTAATGGCAGCGCTGAAAAAGCGGTAAGACCAGCACCAGCAAATTTAAGAGGGTTCTTAAGTGCCTTTATAGGATCAGAACGCAAATCTACCAGCTGGCTTACACGGGGTAAGCTATCGCGAAACATAAACTTGGATCTTTCTAAAGTTCCGAACAAATTAGAGACTGCCGGAAATGGACTTCCTTTAATATTCTCAAAGAATAATGCAGGGCCTTTCTGCTCATACACTCTTAAATGTATAGCTGCCATTTCCAAATAAGGATCTACCTCTTCTTTGATACGGAGTAAATGACCATGTTTTTCTAAATCAGCCACACATTCGGCTAAGCTTTTATATCCCATCTGGATCAAAGGTATTAAGATTTCTGATTTCTATAGGTCATTAAAACAGAAAAACCATGCCTGAGCATGGTTTTTCAATTATTAAACGAAGAGCATATGCCCTATTATTTTTTACCAGCAAATGAACGTAACATCCATGTATTTTTCTCTTTGAATTGCATGAAACGGTTCACCATATCATTGGTACCATCATCACCTGCTGCCGAAGTAGCATCTAACAACTCACGCTCCAATTGAATTAAATGTGCCATATCTTCTAGTACTGCATCAACCATAGCTAAATCCTGCAAGCCTATTGTATTGATTTCTTTAATTCCCGATTCTTTAATATAATCTTCAAAACGACTATGCGGTGGCTTTCCTAAAGTTAAAACACGTTCAGCAATTTCATCGATAGTCAATTGTGCATTAGTATATAATTCTTCAAATTTAAGGTGCAGTGTGAAAAAATTCTGACCCTTGATATTCCAGTGACATCCCCTTAGCTTTTGATAATGAATATGATAGTTTGCAAGATAATCATTCAATAGATCTACTACTGGCTTAACTTGTTTTTCACTCAAACTAATTTCTTTTGCGTCCATAATGTATTTTTATTTAATTTGTGGGTTGTTATCTATATCAAATCAACAATTACAGGCCATAAATGGTTTTGAAAAAAAACTATATGATACAATAGAGACATATAATTGTCGTTTAATACTCAGAATTGAGGCTCTTATATATTATTCGTATAATTGCCTAATTAATCATTCACAAGAACGTTAATGCAAAAATTATATATACCGTTATTATTTGGTCTTATCCTGAACGTATCAGCAGTTAAGGCTAATAATCTAAGAGATTCCATAGGTGTTGAGAATCTGAATGGCAAAAAACTAATTTTACACCAGGTTGCCGCCAAAGACACTTATTACTCCCTTGGGAGAAGATATAATGTAAGCCCGAAGGAAATCATCGCTTACAATGAGAACAAATTCCTCTCTATCGGAGTTTTGATCAAAGTACCAACGAATGTACCTTTCTCAGGCCCGGCTACAGCTCCTGCTGTAAAAACAGCCACGGCTAAACATACAACTGAACCTGCTAAACAGAACGCAATTGTAAATAAGCCAGTAGAAGCTGCTCCTGATCAGGGAAATTCAGAATTTACAGAACATGCAGTTCAGCCTAAAGAAAATTTAATGATGCTGGCCAGACAATATGGTACAACAGTAGCAGACATTAAACGGATCAATGAGCTGAAGACTATTAATCTTAAAATTGGCCAGGTATTAAAAATGCCTGTAAAACCCGGAGCAGAAACAACTTCTTCAACACCGGTACAAACAGCGCCGGTACAAACTGTTCAGACCAAACCAGCAGTGACACCTGCACATCCAACACCTCCGCCAACACCAGTTACGGTTCAGGAGAAAAAACCTGAAATTGTAAAAAAATCAGAAACAGCTGTTGTTAAATCTGAACCAGTTACACCAGCACATCAAGGTACTCCAGACAAGAATCAGTTCGTAGAACATATAGTGGCTTCTAATGAAACCATGTACTCGATTGCCACCAAATACAACCTGACACTTGATCAGTTAAAAGCTAAAAACAATTTAACGACCAATTCTCTTTATGTTGGTCAGAAATTACTAATAAACGGACAGTATCCCGTTAAAAATGAGCGCACTAGCGATTCAGACTCAAAAGATGCTGACACCATTGAATCTGTTAAAAATCCTTCATTAAGGTTACCAGCCAGCCGTTACGGACTAAGTCAAATGGATGAAAAAGGTGCTGGAGTCTGGATTACAGATAAGGATTTAGACTCTTCAAAAATGCTGGTACTTCACCGTACTGCACCCATAGGAACTATCATGAAAATTACCAATCCGATGAGTAACAGATCTACGTTTGCAAAGGTTGTTGGTAAATTTACTGAGAATGAGTCCACAAAAGATGTTATTATTGTAGTCACAAAAGCGGTAGCTGATGCATTGGGCGCATTGGATAAAAGGTTTTTGTGCAATTTAACGTACAGTGGACAAGCGAATGAACAATAACAAACCCTATATAATAGGTGTTGCTGGAGGTAGTGGTTCAGGAAAAACATTCTTTTTAAAGTGTTTTCTCCACCATTTCAGTACAGAGGAAGTATGTTTAATCTCACAGGATGATTATTACAAACCAATTGGTGAACAAAAGGTAGATGATAACGGATGGGTCAACTTTGACCTGCCGGAAGGAATTGATGACACCAAATTATTGGAGGACTTAAAATTACTTATTGATGGTCAGTCAATTTCAAGAAAAGAATATACTTTCAACATTAATGAGGAAAGTGCACGTTTAATGAATATAACGAGTGCACCAATTATTATTGTAGAGGGTTTATTTGTGTTTCATTACCCTGAGTTGTCTCAGTTATTCGACCTGAAGATATTTATGGATGCAGATGAAGAAATCACACTTAACCGCAGAATCTCAAGAGATGAGATAGAACGTGGTTATACCCGTGATATGATTATGTACCAATGGGTTAACCACGTTATGCCTGCTTACAAACAATTTCTGCTTCCTTATAAGGAATCTTGTCAGAAAATTATCATTAACAATAAACATGTGGCAGAAGATATTATTGCCACTTCTAAAGAGATATCAGACGAATTAAAAGAAACTATTCTGAGCTCACAGCGCTCAGTTTAGATCCATTTCTTTCACATCTGCCTCAGCGAATAACTTTCCTGAGGTAGATTGTTTAATAAAATCAACACTCACGCCCGGTGCTCTTTCAATTAATCTGAAACCGCCCTCTGGTAAAATATCAAGCACTGCGAGTTCTGTAACCACTTTTCTGATACAATTTACACCAGTTAATGGCAAACTGCACTTTGGCAACAATTTACTCTCTCCCGCTTTATTGATATGCTGCATGGCTACAATAATATTTTTCGCTGAAGCGACCAAATCCATTGCACCACCCATTCCTTTTACCATTTTTCCAGGTATTTTCCAATTGGCGATGTCTCCGTTTTCAGAAACTTCCATTGCACCTAGTATGGTCAGGTCAATTTTCTGACTTCTGATCATACCGAAACTCATTGCTGAATCAAAAATTGAAGATCCGGGTAAGGTAGTAATCGTTTGTTTTCCCGCGTTAATCATATCAGCATCTTCCTCACCTTCAAAAGGAAAGGGCCCCATACCCAGCAAACCATTTTCTGATTGCAAAACAACATTGATTCCCTCAGGGATATAATTTGCTACCAGTGTAGGAATACCAATTCCTAAATTCACATAATAACCGTCTTTTAGTTCTTTGGCGATACGTCTCGCAATTCCGTTCTTATCTAACATAAATATTTGATTGGTTAATTACGCGGTCTTACTGTGCGCTGCTCTATTCTTTTCTCGTAACCTGAACCCTGGAAAATACGGTGTACATAAACACCAGGAGTATGAATATGGTCAGGATCAAGTTCACCTGGTTCCACCAGTTCTTCTACTTCAGCAATTGTAATTTTACCTGCCATAGCCATGACCGGATTAAAATTGCGGCTTGTAGAGCGGAAAACAAGATTTCCTGCCGTATCCCCTTTCCACGCTTTCACGATCGCGAAATCTGCTTCAAAAGCGTATTCCATCAGATAATCCTTTCCATTAAAATTCCTGGTTTCTTTACCTTCTGCTACTTCTGTACCTACACCAGCAGGGGTATAAATTACAGGCATACCATAACCAGCGGCCATACAGCGGGTCGCTAATGTGCCCTGAGGGATCAGTTCAACTTCTAATTCTCCACTCAGCAACTGGCGCTCAAATTCTGCGTTCTCTCCTACATAAGAAGAAACCATTTTCTTTACCTGGCGGGTTTTCAGTAAAAGGCCAATTCCGAAATCGTCTACACCTGCATTGTTAGAAATACAAGTAAGCTCCTTCACCCCCTTTTTTACTAATGCAGCAATACACTTTTCAGGAATACCACATAGTCCGAAACCTCCAAACATAATCGTTTGTCCGTCTATAATATCGCGGATTGCTTCATCGGCATCCGCTACTCTCTTATTGATCATATATTTGGTTTGCTTGCTAAATTATAGATAAAAACCACCCCGGCAAAATATTAATATTTTTTATTACACGGATTTGTTTGCAAACAATTCTGTAAAATAGTTTAGAAACAAAATATGCTGAATGAAATATCTTAAATGACTAACGTGCAGAGATTTCTATAATCTGATCATTTGTCCCATTACTGGTCCCGATATATACTTTGCCATCCGGCGACTGGCAAATAGCCCTTAGCCTGCCAAACTGGTTTTGTAAAAAATCCTTTGTGGAAGTAATTTTAGTACCACTTTCATCCAGTTTCAACTGTAATAACCTTGATCCTTTAAGTGCAACGACCAATAAAGAGTTTTTCCACTGCGGTATATAGTCTGAATTGTAATAAGTTAAACCCGACGGTGCAATTGTGGGTGTCCAGGTCATCATAGGCTCTGCAACATTATTAAGCGCACAGAATGTCTTTTCATCAGCCTGATCACATAATCCTTCTACATTTGGCCAGCCATAATTTCTACCCTTTTGAATCAGGTTAATCTCATCATCATTATCAGGGCCATGTTCAGATGAATACAATTTATTGTTTGCCATCACTAACCCCTGCGGATTCCGGTGACCATAACTCCATAAGGGATTATTAGGTAAAGGATTATCTGAAGGAATAGAACCATCCAGATTTAACCTCAGAATTTTCCCGGATAAACTATTGGTGTTTTGTGCCTGAGGAGCAGCACTGGCATCGCCTGTGGTCACTAATAATTTGAGATCCGGAGTAATGAGCAATCTCGAGCCATTGTGAATGGAAGCAGCAGGGATTTGATCCAATAAAACTAATGGAGCACCTAAAACTCCATTGTTAAAAGTAAAGCGAACCACTTTTCCTTTATAACTATTTCCCGAACCGTAATCATAAACTACATATAAATAAGGATTGGTATTGAACTGCGGATGTAAGGCCATGCCGAGTAAGCCGCCCTCACCCTGGCTCGTTACCTCAGTAATTGTATGGACTAAAGTAATTACGCCATTGAGCGGATTTAAACGACTGATTTTTCCAGCCCTTTCGGTGAACCAGATAAAATTATCTGGTCCATATATCATTTCCCAAGGAAACTTTAAAGATTGCGTGAGTACTTCTGTTTTGATATCAGCATCCGGCAAAGTGTCCGGACTATCATTGTTTTTGCTTTTTTCACAAGCTGATAGAAAAAACAAGATAAAGATTGAAGTAAAAATTGTTTTCATAGCAGGATGTTTCTTTGTTAAATAAGGTAAACAATCCAGAATGAATTATGTTTAATTAATTGAAATACACATAAGTTATACCATCTCCTCCTCTATCCGCATGCTCATCCTCTACCCTGTTAACCTGGCTGTACTTACGCAGATACTCTCTGATTAATTTCCGAAGGATGCCGTCTCCCTTTCCATGAATCAGCTTGATAAAAGGAAAGCCCAGCATAATCGACTTATCCAGATATTTTTCAACTTCCTGAATTGCATTTTCACCACGCATTCCACGAAGATCCAGCTCAGCAGTAAAATTCCCGATCGCTTCAGACATTCTTCCAGAGAAAGAATTACTCTGTACAACCTTCTTCGCCTGCTTATTGCTGATTTTCTGTACCCTGTCCTTTTTCACAACAGAACGAAGATCACCTAGTGCCAGCACTAAATTACCACGGTTAATTTCCATCACCTGTCCCATTGTTTCCGTATTAACCAGCTGTACCCAATCACCAACTTCAATAGCAGTTGTGGAGATCACCACCTTCTCAGGCTTCTTCTCTTCTTTAACCTGGTGCTGAACCAGACTCTTTTGTAAATCCTGCCTTAACTGTTTGGTTGCTTCTTTATCTGCTTGATTTTCTTTAATACCAGCAATTGTATTTTCTACCAGTTTATTGGCATTTTTAATAATCGTCTGCGCTTCAAGCTTAGCCTCTTTAATCAGCGTTTTTCTATTTTCTTCCAGAAATTGCTGTAGCTCCTCGTTTTCTTTAACCAGGTTCTTTACTTTATTCTGCTGAAGAGATAACTGGATTTTAGTATCATAAATCTGTTTTTTCTCCCTTTCCAAATCAACCAGCAAGCTGTCAATTCTATTTTGATTCGTTCCTGTTTTTTCTCTTGCCAGAATCAGTACCTCTTTTTGCAGGCCAATATTTTGTGCAATTTCAAAAGCATAAGAACTTCCTGGTTTACCTATTTCCAGCACATATAAAGGCTTCATTTTGTCATTATCAAACAACATAGAAGCATTTTCCAGTCCCGGAGTATTACCAGCAAATAATTTAAGATTTGAATAGTGAGTGGTCATAACCCCTCTTACTTTTTTATTGTTCAGTACCTCTAATACAGCTTCGGCCATAGGCCCGCCAAACTGAGGATCTGTTCCCGTACCAAACTCATCAATCATTACCAATGATTTAGGTGTAGCATGTGCAACGAAGTAACGCATTTTTGTTAGATGCGCACTGTAAGTACTCAGATCACTTTCTATACTTTGATCATCACCAATATCAGCAAAGATATTATCAAATATCCCTACCTCACTTGACTCATGCGCAGGAATCAGCAGCCCCGATTGCAACATCAGCTGTAAAAGCCCTACTGTTTTCATACAAACTGATTTACCTCCCGCATTTGGCCCTGAAACCAATACGATCCTTAAATTTTCGTTCATATGAATATTAAGAGGAACTACTGTTTTCTTATCTTCTTTAAATGATAAGTACAACAAAGGATGTCTCGCATTGATCAGTTTAATACGTGGCTCAGCTACCAGTACAGGCATATCTGCCTCCACTTCAATCGCAAATAAAGCTTTAGCCCTCACAAAATCCAATTTTGTAAGGAAGCCATGATAAGAAAGTAATAAAGGCGTAAACGGTCTTAAATCATCAGTTAAAGCAATTAAAATACGGATGATCTCTCTTCTCTTATCAAATTCAAGATCTCTTATCTTATTGTTAAGCGTAAACACAACTTCAGGCTCCATATAGACCGTTTGCCCACTCGCAGATTCATCATGAATAAAACCCTTCAGCTTCCGCTTATTCTCCGCCAGAATAGGAATACACATTCTTCCATCACGGATCGTTAAACTTCCGTCTGCTACCCAGTTGCTGGCTACAGCCTGCTTATAGATCACATCCATCCGCTTACGGACTTCCTGTTCGCCTTTGGCAATATCCCCAATGATCTCCTGCAATTTAGAAGAAGCATTTGGTTTGATTTTGCCTTTAGGATCAAGTACTGCTTCTATTTTCCGCAGGATGTTCTTTTCCACTGGTAAATGCTCAAATAAAGCTTCCAGATTTGGATAAATATCTTTTCTTTCCTCAAAGAAACGCAATACTGAAAAAACGGTCTGTAAAGAGAGGTAGATCTGGAATAACTCTTCTTCCATCAGGTAACTGCCTTCTACCCGCACCTTTTCGGCCAGTGATTTAATATCAAAAAAAGTACTGATCTGTAACGGTTCCTGGTTTTCCAGGATATTTTTAAACTCTTTGGTCTGTCTTAAAAACTTATTAATCTGATCAAATTTATTCATCACCTGCATTTTGCTGACCATATATTGTCCCATCGGACTCAGGCAATGCTTTAGGATGAGTTGTCTGACTTCACTGAAGCCAAGTCTATCTAAACAATTATCGGGATATATCATTTCTATTAATTCTTTTTAGCCTCTTTCTTTTTCACCTTCTTCAATTCAGCTACTCTGGCAAGACTATCTTTCTTCATTTTTTTTGCAGCATCTGCCTTAGTCTTCTTCAGCAGTACTTCTGCTTTAGCGAGACTATCTTTTTTAGCGGCTGCCGCTCTGATTACCCGCTTAGGGTCAGCTTTATCCAGGCTATCTTTTTTTGCCTTCTGAATAGCTTCAAGTTTCTTTAAACGTTTCGCATTGATTTTATCTTCCTTCTCTTTAACCTTCTTTAATTTACCTGTAATCTTTTCATACATTGTATTTAAAACCTCAGGATGATCATAATAGTAATTCATACTTTTAGTATACATTACAGAATCTATCCCAAACTTCTTATAAATACCTTTGTAGTAAGCCGCACTCGTGCGCTTTGCTGAATCTATATTGGCAATAGTTGAAATATATCCGTCCACCATATGGATGTCAAATAAAACATCCTGCATTTTTTCTGGCTGAACAATAGCTGAAGGGATACCCGGCTTACATCCTCCTATACCGATTAACAGCAGGCAAATGCACAAAAAATTTCTCATTGTTTATAAAACATTATTTTTTCCGTAGCTATTTAAGCTAAGGTTGTTAATTTTACCAAAAATACTGATAAATGAGCATAGCAGATAACTTATTAAAATATAAAAAGGAATTAGAAGGGGAAAATGTCGAATTAATTGCCGTATCAAAATTCAATGATGCAGCAGCAGTTTTGGAAGCATACCATGCAGGACAGCGGATTTTCGGGGAAAATATTGTTCAGGAATTAGTTGAAAAACAAGAAGCGCTCCCAAAAGATATTGAATGGCACCTGATTGGACACCTTCAAACTAATAAAGTTAAATACATTGCTCCTTTCATCAAATTGATCCAATCCGTTGATAGTGTAAAACTACTGGCAGAAATCAATAAACAAGCGGCGAAAAATGACAGGGTAATTGACTGTTTGCTGCAAGTTTATATAGCTGATGAAGATACCAAGTTTGGACTGGATCATGCAGAAACGATTGAACTTTTAAGATCAGAAGAATATCTTGCCATGAAAAACATTCGTATTACCGGCTTAATGGGTATTGCGACGAATAATGCACCTGAAAAACAAACTAAAGATGAATTTCAGGAACTGAAAGTATTTTTTGATGGTATAAAGACCAGTTTTTTCAGAAAAGAAGATTCATTTAAAGAATTATCTATGGGAATGTCTGGCGATTACAAACTGGCAATCGAAGAAGGCAGCACTATGGTAAGAATAGGAAGCAGCATTTTTGGCGTAAGAAAAATCAAACATTATAAAGCATAAGCTAATGGATATTCAACTCAGGTTCGCAGTAAAAGAAGATTGCCCACGTTTATTGGAGCTAATTAATGAATTAGCAGTTTATGAAAAAGCTCCGGAAGAAGTTACAGTTACCTTAGCCGAATTTGAAGATGCCGGATTCGGAACGCAACCTGTCTGGAAAGCTTTTGTAGCTGAAGATACAACAGGAATTCTGGGCTTTGCACTCTATTATACCAGATACTCTACCTGGAAAGGCTGCCGTTTATACTTAGAGGATTTCATTGTTACAGAAAGTCAAAGAGGAAAAGGATTAGGAAAGATTCTTTTTGAAAGAGTAATGAAAGAAGCCAGAGATAAAAACTATAACGGAATGACCTGGCAAGTATTGGACTGGAATGAGCCTGCTATCAATTTCTATAATAAATATAATGCTCAGATTGAAACAGGATGGTTGAATGCGTCTTTTAGTAAAGACCAGCTTTAAAAACAATTTTAAATAAACAATGCAGGTATTTAAATTCGGGGGAGCTTCTGTCGTGAATGCAGAAGCAGTAAAGAATCTTGTTGCTATTATTCAGCAGGCTGAAAAAGAAAATTTACTGATCGTAGTTTCTGCGATGGGTAAAATGACCAATAAACTAGAATTACTTTCAAATGCTTATATTTTCGGGCAAGAGAACACACACGATTTGCTTGATGAAGTCAAAGCTTATCATTTCAATATTTTAAATGATCTGTTTGATAACCATAATCATCCCATATTTAATGACGTCGCTAATACTTTCGTAGAAATCGAATGGTTATTAGAAGAAGAAGCAAGTGATGCACCCGATTATATTTATGATCAGATCGTTTCGATCGGTGAAGTAGTTTCTACTAAAATTGTAGCCGCTTACCTTAATGAAAGTAATATTTCCGCAGTGTGGGCAGACGCCAGAAACTTCATTAAAACTGACAATACTTACCGCGAAGGGCAAGTGGACTGGGAGAAAACTGAAACAGAAATCAAACGTAATCTTGTTCCATTATTGAAGAAAAACATTGTAGTGACGCAGGGATTTATTGGCAGCACCAGTGAAAACTTTACGACTACCCTGGGTAGAGAAGGTTCAGATTATTCCGCAGCCATTTTCTGTGCCTGTCTGGATGCCACTGCGCTAACCATCTGGAAAGATGTACCGGGTGTATTAAATGCAGACCCTAAATGGTTTGATGAAACAGAACGCATTCCTCAGCTTTCCTATCACGATGCGATCGAACTTACTTATTACGGCGCAACAGTAATCCATCCGAAGACCATCAAACCTCTTCAAAATAAGAATATCCCTTTGTATGTAAAATCATTTCTTCATCCAACCAGCGAAGGGACAGCAATCAATGGCATTAACAGTGAACTGCCAGTACCCTCCTTCATTTTCAAAGTGAATCAGGTGTTGATTTCTATCTTACCAAAGGATTTCTCTTTCATTATTGAAGAAAATCTGAGTGATATCTTCAGCTTATTTCATAAACACAAAGTGAAAGTAAATACCATGCTGAATTCAGCGCTGAGCTTTTCTGTGAGTGTAGACCATGAAGAAGAAAAGATAAACAACCTGATTCAGGATTTATCAATTTTATATAAAGTAAAATACAATAAAGGACTGGAGCTGGTAACCATCCGCTATTATAACCAGGATACGATCAATAGAGTGACTGTCAATAAAGATATTTTGCTGGAAGTAAAAAGCCGTCATACCTGCCAGATTGTAATGAAAGATAAATCAGCTATTGAATAAGCGACTTACAGAACCGGCCGTTCAGGATTATATCCATGACAATTTAAATGCAGATGTGCATAAAATTGCCATGGCCAAAAGCCCTTTTCCAGAGGTTACAGGAAAAGAACTGGCCAATCAGATCGCGTCCAGAAAAAAGTCCTTACGTAAACTGCCAACCTGGTTTCATACCGATTTCATTTATTACCCGCCCCTATTATCTGTAGAACAGTGCTCCTCAGAGATTACCGCAGCCTATAAAGCTGGATTAGCGACAGGCAAATCCATCATTGATCTGACAGGTGGCTATGGCGTAGACAGTTACTACTTCTCGCAGCAATTAAAATCCGTTACCCACTGCGAAATCAATGAAGAACTGTCAGCGATTGCCAGTTATAACGGAGTTTTACTGAAACAGGATAACGTACAATTTATCTCGGGAGACGGCCTGGAGTTCTTAAAAAACACCAATCAGGAATTTGATTGCGTTTATATTGATCCAGCCAGAAGAAGCACTTCAGGAAAAGTGTTTATGCTTAAAGACTGTACGCCTGATATTGTAGAAAATCTCAGCCTGTTATTGTCAAAAGCAAAACGGATACTTGTTAAAACTGCTCCGCTTTTAGATCTCAGCGCAGGATTAAAAGAACTTGATCATGTAGCTGAAATACATATTGTGAGCGTTAAAAACGAATGTAAAGAATTGGTCTGGGTGATCGAAAGAGATTTTGAAGGTTCCACCAGCATCATTTGCACTACTTTAAATACGACACAAAAGCAGTTTAGATTTACCCTGGGCGAAGAAGGAACAACCGCTATTACGGGTTCAGTTATTCCAGGCCAATATTTATATGAACCTGATGTCGCACTTTTAAAAAGTGGTGCTTTTAACCTGATTGCAGAAAGATATCAGTTACAAAAATTCCATCACCAAACCCAGTTGTATACTTCTTCTGTGATTCATACGGAGTTTCCGGGAAGAATATTCCTGCTTAACGAAGTAATGTCTGCGGCAAAAATAAAGAAAGAAAAAAACCTGGTTGGAAATGTAATTGTCAGAAACTATCCGGACAAAGCAGCCACGCTGGTTGATAAATATCATATCAAACCTGATGATACAGCATTCATCATTTTTACACAAAGCAGCACTGAAGGTAAAATCATTATTAAAAGTACAATTATACAGCATTACTAATACACAAAAAGCCTCCCGTAATGGGAGGCTTCAATCATTTAGCATCAAGACTAAATTTATATTTTTTTCACGTTTATCGCTTGTAAGCCTTTCTTTCCTTCAGTGATATCAAACTCTACATTATCATTCTCCTGAAGACTTTCAATACCGCCTATAACGTCTTTGAAATGGACAAAAATATCCTTGTTTCCTTCGTAAATTAAAAATCCGTAGCCTTTCTGCGTATTAAACCATTTTACTTTTCCCGTACTCATAGTATTTAAGTATAAAAATTAATATTTCTTTAAATTATCAATTATATCAAACTTAAAGAAAAGCAACAAGTTTTAAAAATTATTTATTAGGTTGTGGAGTAGTTCTTAAATAAGGTTTAATTACCTGATGCCCTTTAGGAAATTTAGCAGGAATATCTTCTGTTTTGATACTATTCATCACGACAACATCATCGCCGTCTTTCCAATCCGCAGGCGTAGCAACGCTATATTTAGCAGTCAGCTGTAAAGAATCAATAACTCTTAATACTTCAGTAAAATTTCTACCTGTTGAAGCCGGGTAAGTCAGCATTAATTTCACTTTTTTATCAGGCGAGATCACAAACAAGGAACGCACAGTTAACGTCTCAGAAGCATTAGGGTGGATCATATCATAAAGATCAGCGATCTTTTTATCCTCATCCGCTATAATTGGAAACTCTACATTAGTATCTTGTGTTTCATTGATATCCTGTATCCAGCCTTTGTGTGACTCTACAGAGTCTACGCTTAAAGCAATCACCTTTACATCTCTTTTCTCAAATTCTCCCTTAAGTGAAGCCGTACGGCCTAATTCAGTAGTACATACCGGAGTATAATCAGCAGGGTGGGAAAAAATCACTCCCCAGCTATCGCCAAGAAATTCATAAAAATCGATCTCACCAATTGATGTTTTAGCTTTAAAATTTGGAGCGGTATCTCCGATTCTGATACTCATAATCTTATTATTTTTTGATTTTAAATCGAACAATTATATCTGTTTACAAACACTACTAATATAGTAGTATATTATTGATAATCTCCAACATTTATATTTAATGATGCTAATCAAACAATGTAGGCTGGAATGATATTCCCGGAATATTAAGCCCTAACTGCTCATTAAACACCTTTATAGTATGTGCAGCCAAAAGAGGCGTATCCAGTTCATCATGCTGATGCAGAAAAAAGTAAATCTTCTGAAGTCCTTTCTCCTGCCATAACTTAAGCCTTGCCCCCCACTCGTCAATTCTTGCGAAATCATTCTTTTTATGCATACTTCCATTTCCTATAAACCTGATGAATACTTCAGGAACAGTAACCTCCATATGAACCAAATCTCTTCTCCCACTCACATCCGTAATCACAGCTCCCTTTTTTGTAGCCGTAAAGAGTTCAAAAACCTGTTTTCTGATTACCGGATCAGCAAACCACTGCTCATGCCTCAGTTCAACAAAGATCCTTGGTTCTGTGGGCAGGAATTTAAGATAATCTGATAAAACGGACAAATTTTTCACACTAAAACTTTCGCTTAGCTGTAAAAAGCAAGCGCCCAATGTATCCCCGAATTCAGCAACTGCTTTCAAATATTCAGCAGTACTCTGCTCCGATCCGACCAATCTTTGATCATGACTGATAATTTTAGGGAATTTAGGACAAAATAAAAAATCACCAGGTGCATTGTCTGAAGCTTTTTTCCTCCATTTGCGCACAGAATCAAGAGAAGGAATCTGATAGTAAGCTGCATTTAATTCTATCGCATTAAAATGTTTTGCATATTGATCCAGAAAATCTGCTTCCTTGGTTTTAGGCGGATAAATTAACCCTACCCATTCCTTTCGACCCCATTTTGCACATCCAATAAAGACTTCAGCCTTACCAGGCTGGCCATTTAAGACTTTCAATGTCTGCTGTCCATCCTCAGGCAATGTAAAATCTATCTCCTTAACCTGATCTGAATTTACTTTTCCAAATTCCATAAAATTGGCTTTAAAAACAAAACCCCGAAACAAGCATTATGTTTCGGGGTTTTTTAAAAAAGCGTTTCGCTTAATTATATACTTTGATCATATAGACATAGTTTTCAATCTTATCTATTTGTTTAGTTCTGTTTAAACCCTGTAAAGGATTCTTTTTAGCAAAGACAACCTTCTTACCCAATGAATCCTGAGGAATTGCATTTAAAGCTTCCAGAATGTATTTAGATTTGATGGCAAATGTTGCACCATCAACCTGATTTTCTTTCGCAGTAATCACACCGATGATATTACCATAGTTATCCAATAACGGGCCACCGCTATTTCCAGGATTAATTGGAATAGAAACCTGGTATTGCGTAGTATCACCTACATGGCCTGTTTTTGAGCTGATATAACCTTCACCCAATACAGCATCATCCTTTGGATAACCTAACGTATATACATTCTCACCCATTCCAATACTATTTTTCTTCAATTTATATGGAATAGCAGAAAGTGGTGTAAATGACTCATCAATAATTTTCAGGATCGCAATGTCATACTGTGGATCACGGTAAACAACCTTTACTTTATAAGAGTCTCCTTTATTATTTTGTACATATACTGAATCTGCATCTCTTACCACATGGTAATTTGTACACAAATATCCATTTGCAGTTAAAGCAAACCCTGTTCCGCCAAATTGAGCTGACCGGACATGCCCCTTTTCAGTTTTAGGACTTGAATTGATAGTTCTTACCAATTTATTCTGACTGTTTTTGATATTGGTAATCTCTCTTCGCATCACTTCATAACTACCATTTTGCAAGGTATTATGCTGTATAGAATAAATAGAGAATATAGTTAACAGGATAAATGAGGCAGCAATGGCCATTGCCGATTTATTTTTGCGCCACATATTAATAATAAATGAAGGATGCGGTCTAAGCTCTTCGCTCAGTGCAGTTACATTTATTCCGGCATGGGCCCTGTCCATCTGCTCTTTCAAAGAAAGGACTTTACCATATTGCTTTATTGCGTCCATAAAAACCTTATGTGCAACTACTTTATGATCAATTACAGGATCATTGGCACGCAATTTATCAAAAGCTTCTGCTTCTGCGGCTGTAAGTTTACCCCTGAGGTAATCTTCAATGATAGCATCTAATTCTATGTCGTTCCTCATACCGTACTTAAGATTGAAAAAATAATTTCTTTAATCTCTGCAAACATTTATATTTCTGAGTTTTGGCATTATCCGTATTGGTGTAGCCAAATTTCTCACAGATATCCTGCATGGAGAGATTATTTATATAAAAATCCTGAATAATAGTTTTGCAGGGTTCCCCCAGGTTCTGAAGTGCCGAACCCATCTTTTCAAACTGAAGATCCTTCTCTTCATGATACTCTAAATCAACCTCTACTGACACTACATCTTCAAAATCAGAAACATTATTTGTCTTTTTGCTTTGCTGTGCAAGCTTTTTTAGCCAAATACGTCTGCAAACTGAATATATATAAGTCTTAAGTTTGCTGCTTAACTCAAAGTCTCCGCTCTTAATTTTATTATATAAAATAATAATCGCTTCCTGATAGACATCTTTTGCATCATCCTCATCACCGTTATTATTTATAATAAACTGCAAAATCATCGGAAAATACCCGACGTACAGCTTATTAAGTGCATCTTCCGAGTTATTTAGTATCCCTAAAACTACCTCTCTATCTGTTGGAACTGAATCGCTTAACTTGTTACTCACCAATTAATACATTTATACGTGAATGGTAACCCAATATTAGACAAAAAAATTATTTAAATCTTTTTTAAAAATAGTGGGTTACCTTTTGATCATTGTGGTATTAATCTGTAAAATTAATTAATTATTTTAAATAGAATTCAAATGAAAAACTTATTCAAATTCGGCTTTTTAGCTTTAGCAATCTCTTTATCAGTAGCAGCATGTAACTCAGAAAAAAAAGCTGGTGCAACTGACACTACAGTAACTGATTCTTCAGTTGTTACTACTGACGTTGATACTACTGTTAAAGATTCAACAGTTAAAGATACAGCGGTTAAAACTACTACTACTGAAGTTAAACCAGCTGCTGAAGCTAAAAAATAAGCTAGATAAAATCTACAGAAAGGCTTTGGTTCTCCAAAGCCTTTTTTTTGTGCCTTTAGGTTTGAGTAAAATGCTACCTTTGCATTTGTAAAAATATCCCTATACATGAATTTATCTCCTCTTCAAGCTATATCACCAGTTGATGGTCGTTATAGAAACACCACACAAAACCTGGCTAAATATTTTTCGGAATCGGCTTTAATCAAATATAGAGTATACGTTGAAATTGAATATTTCATCGCTTTATGTGAAACTGGTTTAACAGGATTAAGCCATTTTGACAAAACAAATTACAGCAAACTCCGCAGTATATTCGAACAGTTTAGTGATGAGAATGCGCAGGAAGTAAAGGACACAGAAAAAATCACCAACCACGATGTCAAAGCCGTTGAATATTTTATCAAAAAAAGATTTGATGATTTAGGCCTTGGAGACTTTAAAGAGTTTATCCATTTCGGATTAACCTCTCAGGATATCAATAATACAGCAATCCCTTATACCTTTAAGCTTTCACTTGAAGAAGAATATTATCCAAACATCCAGTTACTGATTGTAAAACTTCAGGAATTAGCTGCCGAATGGAAAGATATTCCTTTATTGGCGCACACTCACGGTCAGCCAGCATCCCCGACTAAATTGGGTAAAGAATTTTTAGTCTTCGCAGAACGTCTGGAAATTCAACTGAATAACCTTAAAAACATCCCTCATAGTGCAAAATTTGGTGGAGCAACAGGAAACTTCAATGCACATCATATCGCCTATCCTGGAATTAACTGGGTAGACTTTTCTAACCACTTCGTTAATGAGATCTTAACCTTAAGCCGTGCACAACATACCACACAAATTGAACATTACGATCAATTTGCAGCGCAATGTGATGCTTTAAAAAGGATTAATACGATTATTATTGACCTGGACAGAGATATTTGGGCTTATATCTCTAAAAACTACTTCAAGCAAAAAATTAAAGAAGGAGAAGTAGGTTCTTCCGCAATGCCACATAAAGTAAATCCTATTGACTTTGAAAATGCAGAAGGAAATGCTGGTCTTGCGAATGCATTATTTGAATTCTTTGCTGCAAAACTGCCAATTTCACGTTTACAAAGAGATTTAACAGACTCCACAGTATTAAGAAATGTAGGTGTTCCTATGGCGCATACGATGATTTCTATCTCTTCAACTTTAAAAGGGCTGAACAAGCTTTTATTAAACAATGAAGTTATCGCAGCAGATCTGGAAAACAACTGGGCTGTGGTTGCCGAAGCGATTCAAACCGTATTGAGAAGAGAAGCTTATCCTAACCCTTACGAAGCCTTAAAAGATCTGACGCGTACCAATCAGAAAATTACTGCACATACTATGGCAGCATTTATTGATGGCCTTCAAATTGATGAGAATTTAAAACAGGAGCTGAAGCAAATCACACCATTTAATTATACAGGCGTATTTTAAATAAACCCGGCTTTAAAACGTACCTTCATACAGGATAATATATAATGACCTAAAACAGACATCGATATCTGTAATTGAATTGCGAATTATTTATTTTTGTAAGAAAAAAGAGACAATGACTATTAACGTATATACAGAACAAACCCCGAATCCTGCCACCATGAAGTTTATGGTTAATAAACTTCTGATTAATGGCAGCGAGGACTTCGCTACAAAAGAAAGTGCTGAGCACTCTCCTTTTGCAAAAGAATTATTCAAGTTTAATTTTGTTAGTGGTGTATTTTTCGCAAGTAATTTCGTGACCATTACAAAAACTGAAGATGCTGAATGGCCTGATATCGAGCCAATCTTAAAGGAGTTTGTTAAAGGTGCTGTAGAATCAGAATATAAAATCAAAGAAGTTACCACAGAAGAAGCACCTGCTTTTGAAGGATCTGATCTGGAAGTAAAAATTCAGCAGATCTTACATGATTACGTTCGTCCTGCTGTTGAACAGGATGGCGGTGCAATCAGTTATAAATCATTTGAAGAAGGTGTTGTTACCGTTGAACTTCGCGGTTCATGCAGCGGATGCCCTTCCTCTACTATTACTTTAAAATCTGGTATTCAGAATTTATTGCAGCGTATGGTTCCAGAAGTAAAAGAAGTTGTTTCTAACGCTTTGTAATTCCAACCAGCTCTGCATAAAAAAACGGTCTGTGAATATTCACAGACCGTTTTTTTTTATATACTTAACTTTCAAAATGCCGCTGAATAGCCTCCAGCATTTCTATATCCACCAAACCATTGGTAGCCAGAATTTCCCTGCGCTCAATGAATTCATCCCCCCCGCCAAAATTCATCACTTTTCCACCTGCCTGCTGAACCAGGTAAGCACCGCCAGCCACATCATAAGAATTCAGGTTATATTCAAAAAATGCATCAAATCTGCCACAAGCTACATAAGCTAAATCTACCGCAGCAGAACCTATCCGTCTTAAACCATGCGTCTTTTGCATTAATTCCGCTAATAACTGCATATACTGAGCCTGTTTATCAAACTCATAATAAGGAAACCCGGTAGCCAGTAAAGAATCAGCCAGGCTATTCCGCTGAGAAACCCTGATAGGCTTGTGATTCAAATAAGCAGGTGCATCTTTGTAACTATGAAACATCTCTCCTCTGTTAATCTCGTAAACAACACCCAAAACAGGCTTATCTTCCTCATATAAAGCAATACTGATAGAATAAGTCGGTACACCATGGATAAAGTTGGTCGTACCATCCAGCGGATCTATAATCCAGTTATATGTTTTCCCTTTTGTATTAACCGTTTGTTCTTCGGTTGTAAAACCAGCATCCGGTATTAATTGATCAAGATTTTCGACGATGATTTCCTCAGCAGTTTTATCTACATAAGAAACCAGGTCATTTAATCCTTTGAATTCAATAGCCTCCGCATCAAAACGCATCGATTCCTTCCGTATAAAATTGCCCGCCAACCGCGCGATTGCGATAACTTGTGAACTCAGTAATTCGTAATTCAAATTGTGAAATTTAGCTTGTGTGTGTATTTTTATTCTTTATTGAGAACGCTACCAATAACAAGCCGCCAATAAACAAGAGAGAAGAAATCAACTCTGCCTGTGTAAAAGAGATACCTGCAACATGATACTTTGAATTGACACGGATCAGCTCGACAAAAAATCGCTCCATTCCGTTCATCATTAGATAAATTCCGAACATCATTCCCGGAAGCTTAATCTGGTGGCGGATACGCCATAGAATAAGAAATAAGATAAAACATACAATCACCTCATAAATAGGCGTAGGATATACAGGAAGAGGCAGTACATTACAGAACTTGCCCACACAACCCGGAATAGGCACACCTTCCATCGCCACGTTATTTGGATAAGTATAAGCCCATAACCAATCAGGTAACCAGCCAAAAGGCTTAGGATTCATATTGACAATACCCCAGTCCCCGTCACCGGACATGTGACAACCAATCCGGCCGACACTATAAGCCAGCATCATTCCAGGGCCGCCAACATCCAGCATATGCAAAGGTTTGATTCCATTTTTCTTTGCAATGTATAATACAGCCGCACCACCGCAGATTAATCCGCCGTAAAATGTTAAACCGCTAAAAGACAATAATCCACCTATAGGATCTTGAATAAACGTATCCCAGTGTTCCAGGTTATCAAATATTTTTGCGCCCAGAAAGCCCCATACCGCAGCCCACACGATCATATTCCCCATTAATTCATAAGGATGTTCCGTAACTTCTACTTTTTTAGGTTGAGCAAGTTTGAATTTATTTTTTTCTTTATAATCCCAGTAGGCAAATAATCCGGCAAAAAATAACCCACCAAGAATGTTTCCCTTCAGGGATAACAATACAGTTTGCGCATCGCTGACAAACAAACGGTAGTTTAATAAAGCGTAAACCAGTTTATAACCAATCAGAAAACCAAAAATACAATTAGAGATTAATTCGGTGGTCGTTGCAGGCTTGCCGATTGTGATGATCCTTTTTACAGGATGTAATAAACCCAGAGCTTCTTTTCTTTTCAGCTCCTGCGTAAATGCCCAGTAACCTGCAATAAAAGCCAGGGCAACAAATACACCAAAAGTATTAAAAGGCAAGGGAACCTGAACACCGAAGAGATATTCTATAAAATGAGAAACGGTAGGAAACATACGCGTATATTTTTTTACGCGAATATAAGATTAATGTGCTAAAACTTGCTCAGTTTCCATAACTTCTACCTCACCGTCCGCAGTTAATTCCATTAGTTTAACCATTTTAATTTCATTAACCATTACAGGATCATATTTAGCTTTTACTTTAACGTAATTCTTGGTAAAACCATGCATGAAACCATTTTTCTGATCATCCTCAAATAAAACTTCTCCAACAGTTCCGATTTGTGACTGGTAAAAAGCTCTGCGTTTCTTATCAGATAAGATATGCAGCATTTTACTTCTGTCAGCACGTGTACTTCCGGCAACAGCGCCAGCCATTTCAGCAGCTTCAGTCTGTTCACGCTCCGAATACGTAAAAACATGCAGATATGAAATATCAAGTTCGTTCAGGAATTGGTACGTATCCAGAAAATCTTCTTTAGTTTCTCCCGGGAAACCAACAATGACGTCTACCCCGATACAGCAATCAGGAATTAATGCTTTAATTGTTGCTACGCGTTCCGTATATAAATCTCTGCGGTAACGTCTTTTCATCAGTCCCAGGATCTTATCAGAACCAGATTGCAGTGGAATATGGAAATGAGGTACAAATCTTTTAGAAGCAGCTACAAAGCTGATAATTTCATTACTTAATAAATTCGGCTCAATAGAAGAGATGCGGATTCTTTCGATACCTTCTACTTCATCTAAAGCTTTAACCAGATCAAAGAACTTATCCTCACGTTTTCCGTCGCGGATACCGAAATCACCAAGGTTTACGCCGGTCAGTACGATTTCTTTTACACCACTTTCTGCAATTTGTCTGGCACGGTTAACCACATTTTCGATGGTATCACTTCTGCTGCCACCTCTTGCAAGCGGGATCGTACAATAGGTACACGGATAATCACAACCATCCTGAACTTTCAGGAAAGTACGTGTTCTGTCCCCTATAGAATAAGCAGCTATAAAATTATGATTAACTTTTTCAATGTTTTGCTGATGAATCACAGCTTTTGGCAATTTGGTCAGATCTGAGATATACTCTACAATCCGGAATTTCTCAGCCGCACCCAGTACCATATCCACACCTTCAATTTCAGCGATTTCAACAGGTTTCAACTGCGCATAACAACCTACAATAGTAATATAAGCGTTTGGCGCATATTTAAGAGCTTCCTTCACTACCTTACGGCACTTCTTATCCGCATGCTCTGTTACAGAACAGGTATTGATGACATATACATCCGCGGCGTCAGTAAAATCTACTACAGCATAACCTGCATCAGTAAAAAGACGTCCGATAGTTGAAGTTTCCGAAAAATTTAACTTGCAACCCAGTGTATAAAATGCTACTTTCTTCATTGAAATATATTGTTATGAGGCTAATAAACATTATACATTATTGCATAACGCCGAATATATCAGCATTCATTTGAGGTGCAAAGATAAGTTTTTAGATTAATGTTTACCTAACCCCAAACATTTGTTCATTGTCAAATTATGTACTGCGGGTTATCTTTATGCTAGGAATCCTGGTTTTCATTCCACCTGTAACTATCCTGTTCTAATCCTGCAAGGTCTATAATCCTGCTTACAACAGTTTGTGCTGCTTCCTCGATCGTTGTAGGTATACTATAATAAGATGGGTTGGCCGGGCAGATAATCCCTCCTGCTTCAGTCACTGTTTTCATATTATTAATATGAATCAGACTAAAGGGCGTATCTCTCACTACAGCGATCAGTTTCCTGCGCTCTTTTAAAATGACATCAGCAGCTCTTGAAATTAAATCATTAGAAATACCATGGGCAATTCTTCCTAAAGTCCCCATAGAACAAGGAATAATAATCATCGTATCAAATTTTGCAGACCCGGAAGCAAAAGGAGCATTGAAATCCATTTTTGGATAAAAAGTAAAAGGATACTGCTCATAATCACTATTGCCTAATTCAAAACGCCAAACCTCTTTTGCGTTGTCAGACATCACTACACCTACCGTTTCAATCTGATCAGTCAACTGGAGCAAATTATTCAATAAGAGTTTAGCATATACAGAACCGCTGGCTCCGGTGATCGCGACGATGATTTTCTTCTTCTTCATAGAGGCGGTAAAGATACGGAACCTATAGAAACAAAAAAGGGCCGAAAATAAATTTCCGGCCCTACATCTACCTATGAAAAACATACCCTCGAAAGGGTAAGCTCAAATGTAATATTCTTTTCTAACAAAAAGAAAATTTTAACACTTTTTAAGTATTTATGATACAATGATGTTAATTGTACCTTTTACACTATGATAAAGCCATTTATTTTTTTTGAAGGTAATACAAAAAACCTTCGGGTTTCAGTTATCTGACACAAGAAGCGTTATATCTAATGCTTGAAAATTCCCAAAAAAGTCATTTATCTACCCTCACGTCCTCAAATCAAACATATATTTTAAAATTTTATTAAAATTTAAATTACTGTCTATGAATAGTTTAAAAAATAATTCAGATTTTAGTTCAGAATAATTTGCTAACGTTATTATAATTCGTACTTTTGTCAAACTGAAAAACACGGTGGTTTTAGCTCAGTTGGTTAGAGCATCGGTTTGTGGTACCGAGGGTCGTGGGTTCGAGCCCCATATTCCACCCCATTATAAAATCAGTATAAAAGCAGTCTTTCGGGACTGCTTTTTTTTTGACTTCAATTTTTCGGCAGCATAAGGGCTCTCCCTAATAGACTATCCTTATCTCCTTCTTAAAACAAACTCTCCTTACCCCCTTTTACATTTTCTTTTGTTAATTTAGCCCTCTACACAAATTAAACACTATAACCTTGTTTATAGTAATTAGAAATTATAATGATTGAAATTTACACGGACGGTGCAGCAAGCGGAAACCCAGGACCAGGAGGATACGGCGTAATATTGCGTTCAGGTAGTCATTACAAAGAATTAAGCGGAGGCTTCCGCATGACAACCAATAACAGAATGGAACTACTCGCAGTTATCGAAGGACTCAATGCCATCAAACAACCAGGCGCACAGGTTACCATTTACTCAGACTCTAAATACGTTGTAGATTCCGTAGAAAAGAAATGGGTATTCGGCTGGGTTAAAAAAGGATTCAAGGATAAAAAGAATAAAGACCTTTGGATTCGTTACCTGGCAGTACACAAATTACATGATATCAAATTCATCTGGATCAAAGGACACAATGCACATCCTGAAAACGAAAGATGTGACGTATTAGCTGTCGCAGCCTCCAAAGACAAAGCAACGCAGCAAATCGATACAGAATTCGAAGCAGAAAAAAACAGAGCAACCTTATTATAAAAAAATAGGGACAGCTTAAATCTGTCCCTATTTATATTACAATAAAACTAAGCAGTTTTAATTTTCGAATCAGTTACCGCATAAGTTGCCATCAGTTCTTCTGCCATTTTCACCATTTTCTCCGAACCAATAAAAATAGATGATCTCTGGTGTAATTCCTCAGGCTGTATCTCTAAAATCCTTCTGAAACCATCAGAAGCCGTACCACCAGCCTGCTCTATAATAAATGCCATTGGATTACATTCATATAATAACCTCAGCTTTCCATTTGGAGAACTTGCTGTAGTTGGATAGATATAAATACCACCCTTAATTAAATTGCGGTGAATATCAGCGACCATAGAACCAATATACCTCGAAGTATAAGGTCTGTTAGTTGCCTCATCATGAACCTGCGCATATTTCAGATACTGCTTTACCCCCATAGGGAAATGCACATAATTTCCTTCATTAATCGAATAGATACTACCATCCTTAGGCACTTTCATATTCGGATGAGATAAACAGAATTCACCGATAGAAGGATCAAGCGTAAAACCATTCACCCCTTTACCAGTGGTATAAACCAGCATCGTTGAAGAACCGTAGATTACATAACCTGCTGCCACCTGCTCTGTACCCTTTTGAAGCACATCAGCCAAAGTAGCCATCCCTTCCACAGATTTTCTGCGGTAAATAGAAAAGATAGTTCCAACAGCTACATTGACATCAATATTTGAAGAACCATCCAAAGGATCAATACACACAATATATTTTGCATTTTTAGATACCGGCGAATCAATAGGGACGAAATCATCTTCCTCCTCAGTTGCAACGATACAGCACTCTCCTCCGCTGGTCAGCGCAGAAATAAACTGGGTATTTGCAAAAACATCTAACTTTTTCTGCCCCTCCCCCTGGATATTCACTGTCCCTGCATCCCCGAGAATGTCTACTAACCCTGCTTTATTCACCTCCCGGTTAACAATTTTTGCGGCGATCCCAATATCTCTCAATAATCTTGAAAGTTCTCCTTTTGCGTAAGAGAAATCAGCCTGTTTCTCAATAATGAATTGCCCTAATGTTTTTATACCCGACATATATACTTAGTGTACTTTATACGTTACCTATTACCTATTTCTATGGCCTCTAAGGTATGGATTTTTTCTTCCGAAATACAAAAACGAATTAAAGTTTTAACTTTATGCCAGCCAGATTTACCCGCTGCACCCGGGTTTATATGTAAACAGCCAATTTTAGGATCGAACATCACTTTTAGGATATGAGAGTGACCAGTGATGAAAAGCTTCGGGGGGTTAGTGTATATTTCACCCTTTATATTTGGAGCATATTTTCCGGGATATCCACCAATATGAGTCATCCAAACATCCACATTTTCACAGTTAAAACGCAGATGCTCTGGAAACTCCGCTCTGATCTCTTTATCATCGATATTTCCGTACACTCCTTTTAATGGTTTAAATGCTTTTAACTTTTCCGCAACATCAGGCCCAAAATCTCCTGCATGCCAGATCTCATCACAATCTTCAAAGTGCTTATAAACCGCATCATCCAGGTAACCATGCGTATCTGAAATTAATCCAATTTTTTTCATTTAGAATGCCGTTAAAATTTATTAAAAACTGTTTAAAGGGCCAGTAAAAAATCCCTGAGCAAATATTTATACTGATCCGTATATATATTTTGTCCTTCATATATATATAAATGTTCTTCTAAAACTGGCTTATCAGAAAAACCAAGGCAAATAATCTGTCTGAAAGAAGTCTTGGTCTGATCCGAATACACATGAACGATCTTTGAAGGAAAAAGTTTTTGAAGTACCGCATTTACCACCACAGACTCTGCCTGTTTCACCGGAAGAATGAGCCAAAGTAATCCATCCTCAGTCAGCATCCCCGCAGCCTTTTTCAACAATAAGCCGAAAAAATCCTCATCCGCATGCCTGGCAATCTCCTTCCGCTTTTCCGGGTTCTTTAAATCATTTACAAAGTAAGGAGGATTGGAAACAATCAGTGAATACTTCAAATCAGTATCAAATTCTTCGAAGGAAGAATGAAACACATCCGTCCTGTCAGCGAACGGAGAGTTCAGGCAGTTTTTTGATGCCGCTAATGCAGCAGACTCGTCAATTTCAACCGCATGAACAAGAGAGGATGAAAAACGTTGTGCCATCATCAGCGCAATTACGCCAGTTCCAGTACCTATATCTAAAATATTTACAGGAGCCGGGTGTTCTGCTACAGCTCCTAAAAGGACACCATCTGTATTTATTTTCATCGCACAACCAGTCTGATCAACTGCAAACTGTTTAAATCTGAAAATGCTACCCATTTAGCTTTGATAAATTTCAAGCGGCAATCCGTCAGGATCAGTGAAGAAAGTAAATTTCTTACCCGTATACTCATCAATTCTCAGTTCTTCTGTCACCACTCCTTTAGCATTCAATGCAGCCGCAACAGCAGCTACATCATCAACCTCAAAAGCCAAATGCCTCAAACCTGCTGCTTCGGGTCTGGATGGTCTTTCAGGAGGATTTTCAAAAGAAAACAATTCTATCTGATAAAGCCCGTTTACCGACAAATCCAATTTATAAGATTTCCGTTCAGCCCTGTATACTTCCTGAATGACTGTTAAACCTAATATATTAACATAGAAATTTTTACTAACCGTATAATCGGTGCAAATAATAGCAACGTGATGAATTCTTTTGAACATAATGTCGTTTCGTGTTTTAAATTCTGATCAAATGTAAATATTCTAAGCCTTTGAGCAGAAATTTAACATAAAAACAAGATTATCTTCAAATAATAAGGATAGAAATGACTAAATTCCAAAAAATAACATCAATTTAATAAAAAAAGCAATCCTTCTTTAAACCAGCATTAAAGCCTAAAAAGCAGGATTAAAGGAACAAAACCGTAATCAAAAGGATTAAAAAACCTGAAATACCATTAATTAACATATTGATAATTGATTTTTTAGTCAGAATTATTCAATAATTAATTATAAAAATTATATTTTTGATCAAATTTTAAAGAAACTAATGAAAAGCTTAAGGACAAACGCATTAAAAGAGGCACAAACCAGAGTTTCACCAGAAGTTAAGGCTCCATCAGTCAAAATTTCTGAGTTTTTTGGCTCAAACGTGTTCGATAAAAAGAAAATGAAAGATTTCTTATCTAAAGAAGTCTATGAAAAACTAATCTCAGCAATCGATCAGGGTGAATTAATTAATCAGGATGATGCCAATCAGATCGCTACAGCGATGAAACATTGGGCGATGTCTAAAGGAGTTACACACTATACACACTGGTTTCAGCCATTAACAGGCTCAACAGCTGAAAAACATGACTCTTTTTTCGAACCTACGATTGATGGTCCGGTAGAAAAATTTGCAGGTAGCGCATTAGTACAACAAGAACCAGATGCATCAAGTTTCCCGAATGGTGGTATCAGAAATACTTTTGAAGCCAGAGGTTACACTGCGTGGGACCCTTCTTCTCCAGCTTTCATTATGGAAAGTAAAGCAGGAAAAACCTTATGCATTCCAACTGTATTCGTAGCTTATACAGGTGAAGCATTAGATTATAAAGCTCCTTTATTAAAAGCATTAAACGCATTAGACAAAGCAGCAGTTGACGTTTGTCAATATTTCGATAAAGGAATTGACAAAGTAACCGCTTCTTTAGGTATTGAGCAGGAATATTTCCTGGTTGACCTTGCTTTATTTAACGCACGTCCGGATTTAGCTTTAACAGGCCGTACTTTATTTGGTCATATGTCCGCTAAAGGACAACAATTAGACGATCATTATTTCGGATCAATCCCTGAGCGTGTATTCACTTTCATGGTAGATTTTGAAAATGAAGCCTTTAAATTAGGTATTCCTTTAAAAACACGTCACAACGAGGTTGCACCATTGCAATTTGAATGTGCACCATTATACGAAGAAATCAACCTGGCTATCGATCACAATCAATTATTGATGGATCTGATGGAAAAAGTTGCCAGACGTCATAACTTCAAAGTATTATTACATGAGAAGCCATATGCAGGTATCAACGGTTCAGGTAAACATAACAACTGGTCATTAATCACCAATACAGGTAAAAACCTGCTAGCTCCAGGTAAAACGCCTAAAAACAACCTGATGTTCCTTGCTTTCTTTGTGAATACAATCAAAGCCGTACATGAACACGCAGATTTATTAAGAGCGAGTATTGCTTCAGTAAGTAATGACCACCGTTTAGGCGCAAATGAAGCACCACCGGCAATCATTTCTATCTTCTTAGGTCAGCAATTGAACGAAGTATTAGATGAAATCGAACACTCACGTATCAGCAAAAAAATTAAAGAAGATAACGCATTGTGGTTAGGTATCCCTAAAATCCCACAAATCTTATTAGATAATACTGACCGTAACCGTACTTCACCATTTGCCTTTACAGGTAATAAATTTGAATTACGTGCCGTAGGATCTTCAGCAAACTCATCAGCACCGATGACAGTTCTGAACTCTATCATGGCAGATCAGCTGGTTAAATTTAAAGTTGAAGTAGATAAACTGATCAAAAAAGGTGAGAAAAAAGACATCGCTCTTTTAACCATCATCAAAAAATACATCAAAGAATCAAAAGATATTCGTTTCGAAGGAAATGGTTACAGCCAGGACTGGGAAGATGAAGCAGCTAAACGTGGTCTTGCGAACATCAAAACTACTCCATTAGCATTAGATGCTTATATCTCTGAGAAATCAACTGAATTATTTGAAAGAGCAAACATCTTCACTAAACGTGAGCTGCATGCACGTCATGACATTCTTTTAGAAAGTTATTACAAAAAATTACAGATTGAAGCCAGAGTAATGGGTGAAGTTGCGAATACCATGATTATTCCGGCTTGTATTGCTTACCAGAACACCTTATTGGAGAATGCAAAAAGCATTAAAGAATTAGGCTTACCAAAAGAAGCATTAGTTGCGCCATTGGCAATCATCAACAAATTATCTGATCACTTGTCAATCGTAAAAACTACAATTGATGAAATGTTAGAAGCTCGTAAAGTTGCCAATACCATTGAAGATTCAAGAGAGAAAGCTATCGCTTACGATGAGAAAGTTAAATCTCATTTTGATACCATCCGTTACAACGTTGACAAATTAGAGCAAATTGTAGACGACAGCGTTTGGCCATTACCAAAATTCAGAGAGTTATTATTTTTAAAATAGAATTCCATTAATTTATTGATATAACCTCTGCGCTTAAAACGCAGAGGTTATTTTTTTTTGTTTGAATCGTCTACATTCGGACGTTTCTCTATCTTTGCAGCAATATGAGTGATAACAGGTACAACCAGCGTGGCGTTTCGGCTTCGAAAGAAGATGTGCATCAAGCCATCAAAAACATAGATAAGGGTATTTTCCCACAAGCATTTTGTAAAATCATCCCTGATATATTGGGTAATGACGATACTTTCTGTAATATTATGCACGCTGATGGTGCAGGTACTAAATCCTCTTTAGCTTACGTATACTGGAAAGAAACCGGTGATATTTCTGTATGGAAAGGCATTGCACAAGATGCGATCATTATGAATCTTGATGATTTAATTTGTGTTGGCGCTACAGATCATATTTTACTATCATCAACAATTGGCAGAAATAAAAACCTGATTACAGGAGAAGTTATCGCTGCTATTATCAATGGAACAGAAGAAATTCTTGCCGAACTCAGAGAAATGGGTATTTCCATTTATTCTACAGGCGGTGAAACTGCCGACGTAGGTGACCTGGTACGTACCATCATTGTAGATTCAACTGTCACCTGCCGCATTAAGCGTGATGAAGTGATCAGTAATCACAACATTCAAAATGGAGATGTTATTGTTGGACTATCTTCTTCAGGTCAGGCAACCTATGAAACAGAATATAATGGGGGTATGGGTTCTAATGGCTTAACCTCTGCCCGTCATGATGTTTTTGATAAATCAGTAGCAGACAGCTACCCTGAAAGCTTTGATCCAGCTGTACCTTACGATCTTGTTTTCTCAGGTGGTAAAAAACTGACCGATAAAATCCGTATTGATGAAAACACAGAGATCACTATTGGAAAACTGGTACTCTCTCCTACCCGTACCTATGCACCTGTTATCAAAAAAGTATTAGAAAAACACAGAAACCAAATCCACGGATTAGTACATTGCAGTGGTGGCGCACAAACTAAAGTGCTTCACTTTATCAATGATAATATACATGTAATTAAAGATAACTTATTTCCCGTTCCGCCACTTTTTGAATTGATTCAGGAACAATCAGGAACGGCCTGGAAAGAGATGTACAAAGTATTTAATATGGGTCACCGTATGGAAATATATGTACCTCAGGAAATCGCTGATGATATTATAGCAATTTCTAAAAGCTTTAACATCGATGCACAAATCATCGGTCGTGTAGAAGAATCTACGCATAAACAAGTAACCATTACCAGTGAAAAAGGACAATTCAACTACGAGTAACCTTTATACGATATAGCTAAAAAGAGTTTGTTTTAAACAAGCTCTTTTTTTATGCCCTTTTTTAAAGTAACATAAAATCCCATAACCATAAGGAGAACATCAGATTTGCTGTATTCTTCAAAGAAGACGGGGAGAAATTGAATTTTTTCTTAAACGCGGCAGAAAAATGATTGCCACAGCTATACCCTACTACAGCTGCAATCTGTTTCAAACTATAGCCAGGTTTATTAAGCAATAATGCCTTCGCCTTTTGCATTTTAAGCTCAGAAGCATAACTATTAATCGTCTGCCCCATGATCTCTTTAAAGCCTGCCTGAAGTTTAGTACGGTTCATCCCTGCCCTTTCAGCTAAGCCTGCGATAGAAATATTCTTAGAGAGATTCTGGCTGATTACTTTGGAAACCATTTCAAAACTGGCGATATCCTTTTTACTCCATTTATGCACAGGATCGGCAGCCTCTTCCTGCGATTCAATAACCATCACAATAATCTCGCAGATCTTAAGCTTCGTATAAAAATTAGCATACTTACCCAAACTGCGGCCGGTAAGCTCATTCAATACTTTCTGAATATCATATCCAATTTTATACAACTGATGACCAGAAAGCTCAACAGGTAAAGTAGCAGCAAAATTATTATCAAAAGTAGTATCCGGAAGAAACAATAAAGTTCCTGAGTCTATTGATTTTACACTTGCTTTATGCACAGAAACATGTGCTCGTTTACTGATACTGATTGACTCAATCAATATATCTTCCCCTTGTTTAATATAAACTTCTACCATTCCGACTGCTGATTTCGTACACTTTGCTGCAAAACTCGTAGTTCGAATACGTTATTTTTGCCTATTGTTAATAACAAGTCTAAATAAACACAAAAGAAATAACACATGCAAATTTTTATCAGGCAACTTTATTCTTTTTTATAACATACAACAAATAATGATTACCGGAACTAAGCAAACCCCTCAAAAAAAGAAAAAAACGGATTCACTCTTTACAAGGATCAATAAATGGCTGCACCTTTGGCTGGGCCTTGCTTCCGGAGTTATCGTTTTAATAGTTTGTATTACTGCCTGTATATGGGTATTCAATGAAGAGATTACTGCGCTGCTTGAGCCAGAGACTAAAGTAGAAAAACAAGATAAGGCCGTTCTCACTCCTACTCAGCTGACCACCATTGCAAAAGGTTTGTACCCGAAGCTGACCGCTTCTTATGCTACCTATCAGCAAGGGCGTGTCATCACACTCGCTCTGAAAGACCCAAAATCCAAAGAACGCAGAAGTGGTGGAGTGACCTTAAAGATTAATCCCTACACAGGAAGGGTAGTTAGTTCAGTAGAACGTAAAAAAGGGGAAGCTGATTTTTTCAGGTTTATACTGAACGGCCACCGCTTTCTATGGATGCCCTATAAAATCGGAAGACCTATCGTAAACTATGGTACAATGGTATTTGTAGTACTGTTGATTACAGGAATGATCTGGTGGTATCCTAAAAAATGGAACAAATCTACCCGCGATAAAAGCTTTAAGATTAAATGGGGGGCTTCTTTTAAAAGAGTAAACCTTGATCTTCATAATGTGCTTGGATTTTACTCCCTGCTGTTCCTGCTGGCTATAGCACTTACAGGTATGGTTTATGGTATTCAATGGTATAGCGAAGGTTTATACTGGGTTACTACGGGAGAAAAACTAACCGAATTCAAAAGGCTGGAGTCTGATTCCTTACAGGCAAACAAATTTTACACCCCGGAAAAAGCGATGGATTTAGCATGGCAGAAAGTCGCCGCTAAACATCCGAAGTCAATTGGATTCTATTACAGTTTCCCTGATACTTCTGAGGCAAAATCTGCTATAAATATTACAGTATACCCTAGTGCAGGTCAGTTTTACAACAACGTAGGCTATACCTTTGACCAGCACACTTTAAAAGAGCTGAAATCTGATGATATCTATTCCTCATCTTATGCAGATGCCGGAATGGGTGGCAAGATCCGTAAAATGAATTACGATATTCATGTAGGCAGTATTCTTGGCTTTCCTGGTAAAGTACTGGCCTTCCTGGCCTCCTTAATTGGTGCCTCCCTTCCAATCACAGGTTTTCTGATCTGGTATGGTCGCAAATTCAAGAAAAAGGGGACTAAAAATACGAAGCCTGCGCAATCAGCTTCAGTCAAAGAAATCAAACCTCTTAAAATATCAAAACCAGAATTACAGGAGACAATTTAAAACCCTATTAATTATATAAAGATGAAAAAACTAGCCTTTTTAACCCTGAGCATTTTATTCTGCTTAATCACCAGCAAAGTTTCTGCACATGCACTTTGGATAGAAACCGGTAATACCGGAAAAATCGGTCAGTCGCAAACCGTAAAAGTCTATTATGGTGAATATGTGTCTAACGAAAGAGAAAATGTATCTAAATGGTACTCTGATGTCAAAGACTTCACTTTATGGCTTGTAGGCCCCGATCAGCAAAGAACTCAGCTGAAGCTTACGGCAGATAGCAATTCATTTACAAGCAGCTTTACACCTGATAAAAATGGCGCATACAATTTAGAAGTCAGCCATGAAGCCAAAGAACTTGGCGGTACCACTAAGTATCACTTTCTGGCGAGTACCAATGTTAACGTTGGAAAAATCAGTACCCCTGCGGCAAACACTAACGTATTGAATTTAAAACTGGATAACAATGCGCCAGTAAAAGTGAACCAAACTATTAAATTAACTGCATCTTTAAACAAAGAGGCTGCAAAAGCTAAAACAGTTACGATATTCTCTCCTTCAGGATGGGCTAAAGAAACCAAAACAGATGAAAATGGTAATGTTCAGTTTACGCCGATCTGGCCAGGAAGATATGTGATCGAAGTAGCCGAATTCCAAAAGGTAAAAGGTGAGCATCAGGGTAAAGCTTATGAAGCGATCTGGCAAGGTGCTACTTACAGCTTTGAAGTAAAATAAGAAGATATATACTTAATAGAAGTGGCTGTATCGTTAACGATACAGCCACTTCTATTTACACGCTTTCTATTTCTTCAATGGATAGCGCAGTAAATCCGGCAATTTCATGTTTCTCTTCTTCCTTTCCTTCTTCCCAAATTTAGATAGTTCCAAAAAATTAAATCCCAGTCTATTGTATTTAATAAAAAACTAAACCCCACAAAAAAAGGCCTTCTCACTAATTATTGTGAGAAGGCCTTTTTATAAAATTAGTAATGCTTAATCCGCATGCAGCACATCCGCATGTTCTTCTGGTTTATAATTCGCCTCTAACTCGGCTAATTTCTTTTTACCATAAGCCAGCTTAGTGATCAGTACAAACAGTACAGGAACAATAAACAAAGCAAGAATCGTTGCCGAAAGCATACCCGCAGCTACCGTCCATCCAATAGTCATACGAGATACCGCACCAGCACCCGAAGAGATAATCAAAGGAATAACCCCTAAAATAAATGCTAATGAAGTCATGATAATCGGACGTAACCTTAACTTAACCGCTTCAATAGTCGCAGCAATTAACTCCATACCCCAATCCACACGTTCCTTTGCAAACTCGACGATCAGAATCGCATTCTTAGCAGATAAACCAATCAGCGTGATCAGACCAACCTGTGCATAAATATTATTATCCAGTTTTGGTAAGAATATCAAGGCAAGGATCGCTCCGAATAGTCCCAGTGGAACCGCTAATAAAATAGAGAAAGGAACTGACCAGCTCTCATATAATGCAGCCAATAATAAGAATACAAACACCACAATCAAACCGAAAATAAGTGTCGTACTGTTACCAGCCTCAGTTTCCTCCAAACTTAAACCAGAGAAGTTATAAGTATAACCCTGTGGTAAAGTCTGTGCAGCAACCTCTCTTAAGGCTTGTAACGCATCACCAGAACTTCTTCCAGGTCTTGCAGCTCCCCCAATCTCAATCGACCTGAACATATTATAGTGATTAATAATAGACGCATTTTCAGTCATCTTGTAAGAAACAAAAGCACTTAGAGGTACAGGTGTTCCAACACTATTATTTACATAAATCTGATTTAAGTTTTCAATGCTGCTACGGAAATTCGTATCCGCCTGAGAAACTACCCGGAAACTACGTCCGTATTTCGTGAAGTCATTGATATAACTACTACCCAGATAAGCAGAAATCGTACTATATACCGCTCCGATAGAAACGCCCATCCTTTTCACCTTATCACGATCAACATGAAGCTGATAATTCGGCGTTCTCGCATTAAACAGCGTATAAGCAAATCCAATTTCCGGACGCTGGTTCGCAGCAGCCAGGAACTTACCTACAACCCCCTCAAACTTCTTGATATCACCAGCTTGTTTTTCCTGAATCTGCATCGAGAAACCTCCACTGATACCCAAACCAGGAATTGGTGGCGGTGTCACTGCAAGCACACTTCCGTCCTTATCACCAGCAAATGTTTTAGAAACTTCGCCTAAAACTGTAGCTACGTCCTTTTTACGATCATCCCAGTTTTTCAACTGTACAAAGAAAGTACCCGCATTCGATTTGAATGACCTGTTCAGAATATTAATACCACTTACAGAAGTGATATTCTTAACCTCAGGAATGTTTGTTTGTATAGAATCAGTAATCCTTTTGATAAACGCATTGGTACGAACCGCTGATGCACCTTCTGGCAAGGTCACCCCCATAATAAAAATACCAGCATCCTCATTCGGAATAAATCCTGAAGGTTTTTTAATAAATAAACCAACTGTACCTACATAAATACAAGCCAGGATAATCATCACTAAAGGTGCTTTTTTCAAAGCCCATTTAACCCCATTCGAATACCTGTTGGTTACTCTTGCAAACCACCCGTTAAATTTAAAGAAGAACTTGTTCAATCCTCTTGAATCTTTTGTCAGGTTCATTGGCGTTAACAACAACGAACACAACGCCGGAGTTAATGATAAAGCGATAAAAGCTGAAATCAATACCGATACAGCAATCGTAATCGCAAACTGCTGATATAACTGACCAACCATACCCGGGATAAACCCTACCGGTATAAATACCGCCGCAAGAATCAATGCAATCGCAATTACCGGAGCTGTGATATCCTTCATCGCTTTACGGGTAGCATCAGGAGCAGAAAGTCCTTCATGGTCCATATAATGCTGCACCGCTTCCACCACCACAATCGCATCATCCACCACAATACCGATGGCGAGGACGAATCCAAACATCGTTAATACGTTGATCGAGAATCCTAATAATGTAAAGAAGATGAAAGTACCAATAATAGAAACCGGGATTGCCAATACAGGAATCAAGGTCGCTCTCCAACTCTGTAAGAAGAAGAATACCACAATTGTTACTAAGATAAGCGCTTCAACCAGCGTGTGAATTACCTCACTGATTGATACTTTAATAATAGAAACCGTTTCATAACTGATCTTGAAATCTAAATCCTTAGGGAAAGATTTCTTTAACTCGGCCATTGTCTGATCAATACCATCAGCAGTTTGAACCGCATTTCCACCCGGAGTCTGGTTAACAGCCATTAAAGAGGCTACTTTACCATTTACCTTTGCAGTTGTAGAATAAGCAAACTCACCTAACTCTACACGCGCTACATCTTTCAGATAAACAGGAGAGCCATCCTGACCAGTTTTAACTACGATATTTCTAAACTGCTCTTCAGAGTTTAAATCACCATCCATGACCACTGAAAATTCAAAAGTCTGTGAATTCTGCTGAGGCGGTCCACCTACACTACCCCCCGGAGCACGTGTATTCTGTTCTGCAATCGCAGCAGAAACCTGTGCTGGCGTTAAACCTAATCTCGCTAATTTACCTGCATCCAACCAAACCCGCATACTAAACGGCTGACTGAACACTTGCACATCACCCACACCTTTGATACGCAATAACGCATCCTTTACATATAAGTTGACATAATTTGAAATGAATTTCTGGTCATACGTTCCATTTGGAGAATACAGACCAATAACCATTAAAATATCATTGTTTGCTTTTTTAGTCGTAATACCTAAACGCTGAACCGCTTCAGGTAAACCCGGCTGTGCGATACCTACCCTGTTCTGCACATCAAGTGCAGCAATGTCGATATTCGTACCTACATCAAAAGTTACAGTAATCGCCGAACGACCATCTGATGTACTATTTGAAGAAAGATACTTCATGCCCGGCGTACCGTTAATCTGACTCTCTATTTGTGTAGTTACCGTTTGTTCTACCGTTTGCGCATCAGCTCCTGTATACGTACCAGTAACGGTAACCGTAGGCGGGGCAATACTCGGATACTGACTGATCGGCAATGTGGTGATCACAATCGCTCCTATCAGTACAATTAATATGGAAATGACGATCGCCGTGACCGGTCGTTTTATAAATACTTCTGATATCATATTCTTGAAATTCTTATAATAACTATTTCTTTGGTGCAGCCGCTGCCGGTTGCTGTCCGTTTGCTTCTGCTGCTGTTCCTGCGTGTACTACTGCACCCGGTCTTACGTTCTGAACACCATCCACTACAATAACTTCACCTTTTTTCAGACCGCTTTTCACTACGATATTCTGATCTACCTGTGTACCAACTTTAATTACTCTTGGCGCTGCTTTACTGCTGTCACCAACCACATAAACGTTGAACTCACCTAATTGCTCTGTAACAGCTTTATAAGGAATCACTAATTGATTACCAGCAGCTTTATTCAATACCTGCAAATTCACGTTCATACCAGAAATAAGTCTGCCACCTTCGTTAGGATAGCTGATTCTTACTTTGATGGTACCTGTCTGAGGGTCAACTGCACGGTCAATCGCAATAATTCTGCCCTGACGTTTGTAAATACTGTTATCCTGAAGCTGAATGCTGAAAAGAGAATCCTTAACCGCAGCTGTGTTTTTCTCCAACTGGATAAAACGAGGGATCTCTCCCTGATTTACAGGAATATCAACTGCAATCGGATCATTTGTAGAAACCGTATTTAATAGTGTAGTACCCGGAGAAGCTAAAGCGCCCAGTTTTACCTGTGAAATACCAATCGTTCCATTTAATGGGGAAACAATAATTGAACGTTGTAAATCATTCGCAGCCGAAGCAAGGTTTGCCTTAGCAGCAGCAATTTGTGATTCAGCATTCGCTAAGTCAGTCAATGCATAATCCACACGTTGTTTAGCAATTGCTTCCTGCTGTGCTAATTTAGTATAACGGTCAGCATCTTTCTTCGCTTTATCACGGTTTGCTTTCGCCACCGCTACATTCGCCTGAGCTGAGTTATAAGCCGCCTGATATTTAGTACGGTCAATTTCATATAGTTTTTGTCCTTTAGTTACACGCTGACCATCTTTTACATAGATCGCTGTAATATAACCACCAACCTGCGCACGAAGTTCAACCTCGTTCAGGGCCACAACTACACCAGGATAAGTATCCACAGTAGTTACAGGTTGTTCATCGACCGTATAAGTTGTTACCGGAGTAGCCGGAGGAGGTCCTTGCTGCGGTGCAGGTTTGCCACCGCAAGATGCTAATGTTACTGAACCAAGGATTAAGATGCCTAATTTTATGTATTTAATGTCCATGTCTTTTATTGGTTTACGGTGATTATCCCTAATGCTTGTTTTACGTCTAATTTTGACGAAAGGAGGTTATATAATGAATTCAGATAATTAATTTGTGCAGTACGAAGGTCAGTTTCTGATGTTGTCAGATCCAGGTAGGTTTTAATCCCTTCATCATACTGAAGCTTGATCGTGTTGTAAACCTGTTTTGAAATTTCAACATTCGCTTTATTCGTATTTAAATCGTTCAGATTTGCTTTATATGTAGCGATTGCCTGCTCATACTGCGTATTGATCTTGTTTTTCGTATTCACTAAATCAAGATCAATCTTACGCTCTTGTAACTGCGATTTTCTGATTTCCTGCGTCCGTTTTCCTCCAAGGAAGATTGGCACCGATAATTTCAATCCAACAACCGAACTTGGGAAATTCTGATCATATAAATTGCTCAGCGAGTTATTCTGGTAATTCCATCCGTAATTGATAAAACCAGAAAGTGTAGGAGAATAGGCCCATTTATTATAACTTGTTGTAATCTTTTGCAAGCTTCTCTGTGTTTCCAGCAAACGGTATTCCACACGGTTTTGATAGTTTAACAATTGAGTAGTGTCTATCATGACATCATTCTCCATATCTCTTGAAGTAAAAGATAGACCGAAAGGCTTCTCAGCGCTGTACCCAATTAACTCTCTTAAGTAAGCATACTTATATTTCAATAACTCATCGGTCCTTTTTCTGTCAGCCTGAGAGTTGCTTAAACTAATCTGAGCTCTTTGAAAATCAGTTTTATCAACAAGACCAGCATCATACTGCGCCTTAGCATCCTTTAACTGTTTTTCCTGTCTGGCAATATTCTCTGCAATGATATTCAATTGCTCTTTGCTGGTCAGTACATCATAAAACGCTTTACTAACATCAACAATAGTACTGATCTTTGTATTTTCTGTACTTTGCTTATACTGTTGTCTGTAAAACTTAGCAGATTTCGAGGCCTGGATCAATCCGGCATTTAAAAACTGCTGATCAGCCTGCAATACAAAAGATGAAGTGTTCTTACCACCAAAAGTTAGTAAAGAAGACTGTCCGTTTGTAGTCAATATCTGAGACTGCTGCTTAAAATTATGGTTTGCTGTTCCAGTACCATTAATTTGAGGCAACCAACCAGATAACGCTGATTTGATATCCCGCTCTCCAATCTCTTCGTCAATCAGTGCTTGTTGTACCCCAGGCTTATTGCTTAAAGCGTAATCAATACATTCCTGCAAGGTTGCATTGCTCAGCGTCGGCTGCTCTCTAACTGTCGTCTGGGCGAATCCCAGTCCTGGCAGAAGAGCTGGTATGCAGACGAGCATCATTAAAATTAATTTGTGAGGTTTCATATATATATTAAGGGTATTTGTTTTACTATTCATGTTATTGCCTTTTAACTCCATCCCATATGATGCTGACTACTTCGAGAATATCTTCCTGAGAAAACACAATTTGCTCAGATAACTGGAAAGTTGCAGCGGCAACAAGCGTCCCTTTGATCGTCGGGGCAAGCAGCCTCGAGTCAATATTTCTGAAGTGAGCATTTTCTATGCCATATTGAAACAATGTAATCACCTTGTCTGCAAATAGTTGACTATCACACTCAGGAAAGTTCTTGGCAAAAGGAGAACTCATATACTGCTCGAGAAAAAAAAGAGAGTCCTCATTCTCTACATAGAAATTAAACTGATTGATCATCAAATTGAAAAACCGGTCTTTATAGGGCTTTTCAGGGTCATCACCAGCAGATATCGCTAATGCCAGCTTATCCTTCACATGAACATAAAGCTCTAAAATGAGGGTTTCTTTGGAATCGAAATAGTGATATATAGTGCCAGCAGCAACACCAGCATGTTTAGCAATTAAACTCATGGGGGCGCCATGGAAGCCATGCTCTTTGATCAGAGCGAGTGTACTGTTTAGGACAGCGACACGTTTTCCGGAAGTATCTTCTAATTGAACGTTCATTCGGTTGCAAATAAACACAAATTAAATATACCAATTTTATTGTTTAACCTAATATGACAGAAAAGTGATCCGGATCACTAAAAAGGCAGAAACGAAAAAACCCCATTCTGATTCATCAGAATGGGGTTTGATTAAAAGATTTAGAAACTTAGTTGAAGCTATATCTTGCGCCAACCTGAATCTGGTATCTTGAAGGAAGATCAGTATTCACTCTGAAAGTAGATGGAGATAAATCCTGACTTACAGTATAAGTAGGAATCAGGTTTGTAGGACTAACTACACCTTTATATTGCATAAAGTTTGTTAAAGAAGGGATTTTTGTTGAACCCCAGTTTTTGTTTAACAAGTTACCAAAGTTGATGATATCAACAGAGATTTCGAATCTGCTATTAGATTTTGAACCAAAAACAGTTTTGATCTGTTGCAAGATTCTGATATCAAAACGGTTTGCCCAAGGATATTCAGCACCATTTCTTTCAGCAATCTGACCTCTGTGTTTGCTCAGGTATTTATCCTGATTAATATAAGCATCTAACCTTGCCCATTGCTGATCAGCAGTTTCTGCTGTAGTTCTGCCTGCAACAGCTGGAATATCTACTAAACGAATATCATTACGGTCTTTAGGGATGTACATTAAATCGTTAAAAGTAGAGTTGTCATTGTTAATGTTTCCTGAAGCAACATAAGAGAACCTTGTGTTACCAAAAGCATCACCATAAGGAGAACCTTCATATACTACACCAATTGATGTAGGTAATTTAGGGATAATAGAGAAGTTGAAATTAACAGCTGCAATGATTCTGTTTTTAACTAAGAAACTGCTATAAGCCAATACTGGTTTATTTGGGTCACCAGCAACCTGGTTACCATTAAAAGCAGAAGCAGCTTGTGAACCTGGAGTTGAAGTAATATCACGTGCATCACTTCTGGTATAAGCTACCATGATGTCAGCAAATGATCCGAAACTCTTTTGAATCTGACCAGTTAAACTCCATGCATAACCTTTGTTTGTGTTATCAAACACAATAGCATTCGTTAGGAATGGATTAATTCTGTTTGCATTACCACCCGGGAAGTAAGGACGTGTATCGCCTGAACCTGTAAGATTAGCCGTTGGGTTAACTAAGTTCGCATCTCTGTGGAATACCTCATTCAATGATTTAGTATATAATCCATCAACAGTAGCCACTAAACCGCCCGGTAACTTATAATCAACAGCTAAACTTGATCTCCAGATTTGTGGAACTTTAAAGTTGTTAGCAGCCTGGTTGATTGCAAATGTTGCAGGGTTTGCTGGATTAGCAGGAATATAAGCTGAAGGATCAGGGCTGAACGGACGATTTTTTGGATTAGTTAAAAAGTCGTTACCAGATCCTAAACCTGTATTTCCAGCCTGGTTAGTTAACCATACCGCAGGAACAGCACCAGTAAAGATACCAGAACCACCACGAACCTGAACAGTACCATCACCTTTAACATCCCAGTTGAATCCAACACGTGGAGAAATCAAGATCTGAGTTTTAGGTAATTTTCCAACATCTAATTTTTCGCCATCACGGAAAGTTGCCGCAGTAACCAATGGATTAGATTGAATTGTTGAAGTATAGATTGGCATATCAAATCTTAAACCGTAAGTCAGTTTAAAGTTAGGTTTGATGTACCACTCATCCTGTGCATAAACTGCAACCGGCATCTGGCTGAAAACAGCCGCCGCAGGTAGTGGGTTATTTTTATCAGTTGAGTAAGTTAACTGGTATAAAAGAGGATTGATAGAGGTATTACCATTTGCTGCTGCAACGAAATCTGATACACTTTTATATCTGAACTGTCCATATAAGAACTGAGCAAATGCATTTTGAAATTTCTGATATCCTACAGAACCACCAACAGTGATGGTATGGTTACCTGCAAAAATGTTAAAGTTTTCATTTAAAGTATAGATATCCTGATTTAAGGTATTTAAACCACTGAAAGGCTCTGTACCTAATGAAATATAGTTAGAACCATTTCCGTCTTCAATATCCACTACAGGGAAAGGATTCCCTTTTGCTTTACGGTAATCACGGAAGCCAGTATATACCAATTGCAGATTATTTGCAAATTTATCACTGAAACGCGTGTTTAATTCCGCAGTTACGGAGTTGATATTGTTATATTGTGTATATCTCATGTTATCATAAATCATGGAAGTTAATGAAGGTCCGCGTCCTGTGTTAGAGTTCGAAGTACTTACACCTGCATCCTTGAAAGATTTAAGATAATTATAACGTACAGTTAATCTGTTTGCATCGTTGATATTCCAGTCTAAACGTGCAGTAACGTTATCTGCATTTTGTTGATTGCTGTATCCTGAATATACTCCCGGATCATATCCGAACTTATTCAATACAGTACTTTTAACCAGATCTAAATCTCTGGTTAATACTCTTGACATATTTTTAGGATCTGTCAATTTATTCGCCACTGCATTTGGATTAGCTAATAAGTTAGTTCCTGGAGAAACGCGTCTTGAAATCTCACCATTCACAAAGAAGAATAATTTATTCTGAACGATTGCTCCACCTAATCTGAAACCAAATTGTTTATTTAAAAATGTCTGAGTTGATTTATCAAGTTTTGTATCACCAACATCATAACCTTGTAAGTTCTGATCTTTATAATAAGTATAAATCGAACCTGAGAATTTATTTGTACCTGCTTTAGTAATTGCATTCACACCAGCACCAGTAAAACCACTTTGTTTTACATCATAAGGTGCAAGGTTGACTTGTAATTCTTCCAATGCATCTAAAGAGAAAGGCTGAGCTCCCGTTCCACCACCAGGTAATGATGATAAACCGAAAACGTTGTTCATTTGTGCACCGTCTAAAGTCAGTGAGTTAAACAAACTGTTTCTACCCGCAAAAGAGAAACCATCGCCTTTAGTATTAGCCTGAGGAGTTAATTTCGTTAAATCAGTAATACTTCTGGAAACTGCCGGAAGCTGTTCAATTTGTTTCTGTGATACGTTAGTCGCAGCACCAGTTCTTGAACTGTTAATAATTTTGCTTTTGTTTCCTGTAATTACAACGTCGCTTAATTGTTGCGCTCCGTCTGATAAAACAACGTTTAACGGATAAGAACCACCTAATTTAAGATTAAGGTTGTCATATTTAGCAGCCTGAAATCCAATAAAAGTAATGGTTACTGAGTAAGGACCACCAACACGCATGTTAGCGATTGTAAAACGGCCATCACTGTTAGTAGTAGTCGTATAAACAGATCCCGTTGGTACGTGGACAGCTTTAACGCTTGCACCAGGTAACGGGCCTTTTGCGTCTTTCACGACACCCGTCATCGCTGAAGTAGTAACCTGAGCATTTGCGGAGAAGATGGTTCCCACAACTGACAGAATGATTACTACAATTTTAAATAGTAAAGATTTCTTCATACTTTCTTTGTTAATGAATTTTGTTTTGTTTTAAACGCAATGCGTTTAGTTACATAATAGTTTGCAGGGACAAAAGTATAGATAAAAAATACAACGTTTTAGCTTTCAATGTTAATAAATCATTAATTATATATGTTTTTTATCCACATTTAACATTTATAATACATGCTTAACCTACAGTTTATCAGATAATTATTTGTAATATCAGCAAATGGCGTTATTTCCTGAAAACCCGAATCAGGCAAACCCTTACTACAAATTCACGTCACAAAAATCAAATACGCTATTTAACGAACATTTTTTTTTAATTTTGGGCTTTACTAAGTAAAGTCCCCTATTAAAAGATATGAACTACGATGTAATTATAATAGGTAGCGGTCCCGGCGGATACGTTGCTGCAATCAGAGCGTCACAATTAGGTTTAAAAACTGCAATTGTAGAACGTGAATCCTTAGGTGGAATCTGCCTTAACTGGGGCTGTATCCCAACCAAAGCTTTATTAAAAAGTGCACAGGTATTTGAATATATCAATCACGCAGCAGAATACGGTATTAAAACTGCCGAAGCTGAAGCTGATTTCGCAGCTGTGATTAAACGCAGCCGTGGTGTAGCTGAAGGAATGAGCAAAGGCGTTCAGTTTTTAATGAAAAAAAACAAAATTGACGTAGTAATGGGTACCGGTAAAGTTAAACCCGGTAATAAGGTTGAAGTTAAAGGTGCAGACGGTTCTACTTCAGAATTAACTGCAAAAAATATTATCCTTGCTACAGGCGGACGTTCAAAAGAATTGCCAAGTGTAAAACAAGATGGTAAAAAAATCATCGGTTACAGACAAGCAATGGTTTTACCTGAAATGCCTAAATCAATGGTTATCGTTGGTTCTGGAGCTATCGGAGTAGAATTTGCTTATTTCTATGCAACAATGGGAACAAAAGTAACTGTTGTTGAATTCATGGATAACATCGTTCCTGTAGAAGACGAAGACGTTTCGAAACAATTACTGCGCAGCTTCAAAAAAGTTGGTATCGAAGTGATGACTTCCTCAAGCGTTGAGTCAGTTGATACTACTGGCGCAGGCTGTAAAGTTCAGGTTAAAACTGCTGCTGGTATACAAACCATCGAATGTGATATCGTTCTTTCTGCTGCTGGTGTAGTGGCTAACCTTGAAAATATAGGTCTGGAAGAAACAGGGATCAAAACTGAAAAAGGTAAAGTAGTAGTTGATGAATTCTATAATACTTCTGTAAAAGGATATTATGCAATTGGTGATATCGTTGGCGGACAAGCTTTAGCGCATGTTGCCTCTGCTGAAGGAATTATCTGTGTAGAGAAAATCGCTGGTCAGTCTCCTGAGCCATTAGATTACAACAATATCCCGGGCTGTACTTACTGCTCACCGGAAATTGCTTCTGTAGGTTATACAGAAAAAGCAGCAAAAGCAGCTGGTTACGAACTGAAAATTGGTAAATTCCCATTCTCAGCTTCAGGTAAAGCTAGTGCAGCTGGCGCGAAAGATGGTTTCATCAAAATGATTTACGACGCTAAATACGGTGAACTTTTAGGCGCACATATGATTGGTGCCAACGTAACTGAATTAATCGCAGAAATCGTTGTTGCCCGTAAATTAGAAACTACTGGTCACGAAATGTTAAAAGCTGTCCACCCTCACCCAACAATGAGTGAAGCGATTATGGAAGCTACTGCTGATGCTTACGGAGAAGTAATTCACTTGTAAAAATAACTTATATAATAAATGGAAACCCGCTGATAACTCAGCGGGTTTCTTATTTTTACAGCATACCAAATTTTATTCAGATGAACTTACATACTATAGATACCGGATTATTTAAACTGGATGGTGGTGCAATGTTTGGCGTGGTTCCAAAATCTATCTGGCAAAAAAGTAATCCCGCAGATGCAAATAATATGTGTACCTGGGCGATGCGCTGCTTATTAGTAGAAGACGGCAACCGCCTGATTTTGATTGATACAGGCATCGGTAATAAACAGGATGAAAAATTTCTAAGTCATTATTACCTGCATGGCGAAGATACGATGGAAAAATCACTGGCAGCAAAAGGGTTCAGTCCTGCTGATATTACAGATGTATTTCTGACCCATTTACACTTTGACCATTGCGGGGGAGCGATTGTCCGTGAAGGCGAAAAACTGGTTCCGGCATTTAAGCAAGCTACCTACTGGAGTAATGAAAAACACTGGAACTGGGCAGTTCATCCCAATGACAGAGAAAAAGCTTCATTTTTGAAAGATAATATCCTGCCATTACAAGAAAGCGGTCAGTTGAAATTCATTGATGATCAGGAAGGAATTGAATTTCAATCCGGCTTTAAAGTACGTTTTGCATTTGGCCATACCGATGCGATGATGTTACCTGAACTGACTTACAAAGACCATACTATTATTTATACAGCAGATTTGCTGCCTTCTACCGGTCATATTCCCCTACCCTATGTCATGTCTTATGACATGTTTCCCCTACAGACCTTAAAAGAGAAAAAAGCATTTTTAGAAGAAGCAGCTGCTAAAAACTACATTCTTTATTTAGAGCATGATTCCGTGAATGAATGCTGTACCGTACAGCAGACTGAAAAAGGTATCCGGTTAAAAGATACTTTGAAACTCGCTGACTTATAACCTGACCATTAATCAAGGATAATATAAACTCAGACAGGCATTGGATTGTATTCCAGGATATCTCCCGGCTGACAGTCCAGTGCCTTACAAATAGCCTCTAAGGTTTCCAGACGGATCGCTTTTGCTTTTCCGGTTTTCAAAATAGAAAGATTAGATAAGGTGATCCCAACCTTCAAACTCAATTCCGTAAGCGATACTTTGCGTTTCGCGAGCATTACATCTAAATTAATGACTATAGGCATATGCGATTTGTTATTGAAATTACAGCTATAATAATCGGTAAAATTGTCGGCTTTTGCAGACATCTTTTCTAAAATGATAGGATTTTAAGAAAAAATTATAAAAAATCAGCGTGACAATATCAAACAATACTGACAGACATCTGTTAAGTGAGAAACATTTTTTCAATTAATTTATCATATTAAATCAATAAAACGCCATGGTTTTTATAAAAAAAATTGAGCCAACTAAAACATGAATTATTAAATAACAAGCATTTATCATTGATAAGCAATAAATAATATACATTTATCGATATAAGACAGGCAGCCTGTCAAATGTATTTTGGAATAATTATTGCTGTTAAATTATCATACAATTAAGCAGTGCAAAAGTAACATTTTCAGGAATTTATGTTTTTAAATTGCCTTTTAATCCTTACTTTTGCACGTTCTAACACATAAAGAGCACCAAAGCACATAAATGAGACAACTCAAAATTACCCAATCCATAACCAATCGCGAGAGTCAATCTCTAGACAAATATCTTCATGAGATTGGTAAAGTAGATTTAATCACCGCAGAAGAAGAAGTAATACTGGCAAGAAAGATACGTGAAGGTGATCAGGCCGCATTAGAGCGTCTGACAAAAACAAACTTACGTTTTGTTGTTTCTGTAGCTAAGCAGTATCAAAATCAGGGATTAACTTTAGGTGATTTAATTAATGAGGGTAATCTTGGATTAATCAAAGCTGCTAAACGTTTTGATGAAACCAAAGGTTTCAAATTCATTTCTTATGCAGTATGGTGGATCCGTCAGTCAATTTTACAGGCTATTGCAGAACAAAGCCGTATTGTACGTCTTCCATTAAATCAGGTTGGTTCATTGAGTAAGATCAGTAAGGCATTCTCTAAATTAGAGCAGGAATTTGAACGTGAGCCTTCTCCTGAAGAATTAGCTGACATCCTGGAAACAACTGTTGATAAGATTTCTGATACTTTAAGTAACTCAGGAAGACACGTATCAATGGATGCTCCTTTTGTTCAGGGTGAAGAAAATACTTTGCTGGATGTTTTAGAAAACCATGAGCCAAATACAGACAGTAGTTTAATTAACGAATCCCTTTCTGAAGAGATCAAACGTTCATTATCTACCCTGACTGAACGTGAACGTGAAATCATCGTTCTTTTCTTTGGCTTAAGTACTAACCACCCGCTTTCTCTGGAAGAAATCGGAGAGAAATTTAACTTAACCCGTGAGCGTGTCCGTCAGATAAAAGACAAAGCGCTACAACGTTTACGCCATACCTCACGTAGCAAAATATTAAAATCATACTTAGGTTAATACCTTGAGTGTCATTTAAAATTTAAATAGACACTCAGGTTAAATATCGGATAGAAAAAGATTGGGTTTCCCCCAATCTTTTTTACTTTTGTGGCACTCTAACCAAATAATCCCGATATGTTTAATAAATACCAATCCGAATTTCAGAACTGGATTGAAAAAGAGAAAAAAGCAGTTGAATTACTAAATGTTGTTGGACAGTTATGGTTCGACAGATCTATTGAACTTGTGCTTTTTCGCAAACCATTATTCGACGTAGGCAGCAGCGAAATCCTTGCTCACCACCAGTACGCTAAAGAAATTTCAGGCAAAGACATTAACATTTATGAGACACTGGAGCTCGCAAATGAAATTGCCAAATGCAACCTTGCCCCTTCCCGTGTTGACATTGGAAGACTTGCAGCAGAATGGCTGGATGAAAACAATGATTTTGCAACAATGCACGATTTTGTCATCAGCAAACTCAGCCGTCACATCGGCAAAGACAAAATCAGCCTTTTACCGAAAGATGTCGTACTGTTTGGTTTCGGAAGAATTGGCAGACTGGCAGCAAGAGAATTAATCCTGCAAGCCGGTAAAGGTGAACAGCTCAGACTGCGTGCTATCGTCACCCGGACTTATAGTGATGAGGAACTGATCAAACGCGCAGAATTATTACGCACAGACTCAGTTCATGGAACTTTTAATGGAATTATTATTGAAGATTTCATCAATAAGGCATTGATCATCAATGGACAAACTATCTATTTCATTGAAGCTAATAACCCTGAAGATATAGACTATACAACTTACGGCATTGCAGACGCTTTATTAATTGATAATACAGGCGTATTCCGTGACCGTGAAGGACTTAGCCGCCATCTTGCAGCTAAAGGTATAGCTAAAGTATTATTAACCGCACCAGCCAAGGGAGACATTCCAAACATAGTAGCTGGAATCAATGATACAGATTTTGATTTTACAAAAGAAACGATTGTATCGAATGCTTCCTGTACCACCAATGCTATTGTTCCGGTCTTAAAAGTTATTGATCAGGCCTTTGGTATTGAAAAGGGACATATAGAAACCATACATTCTTATACAAACGACCAGAATTTATTAGACAACTATCATAAAAAATATCGTCGCGGCAGATCTGCGGCTTTAAATATGGTCATTACTGAAACCGGAGCAGATAAGGCAGTAGCTAAAGTAATCCCTCATCTGGGTGGGAAACTGACAGGTAATGCAGTACGTGTTCCTACACCTAATGTTTCGCTGGCTATCCTTAATTTATCATTAAATAAAGTGACTTCAAGAGATGAAGTTATAGAAATGATCAAACAAGCTTCCCTTTTTGGTGATTTGTCTGAACAAATAGAGTTTTCTATCTCTAATGAACTGGTAAGTTCTGATTTAATCGGAAACAGCCATGCTTCAATTATTGACGGACCGGCTACGATTATGGCAAAGGACAATAAGTCTGTCGTAATTTACACCTGGTACGACAATGAATACGGCTATACCAGACAAGTAATCCGCCTGGCTAAAAAACTAGCTGGTGTTGTTCGTTTAACTTATTACTAGATCCGTGTAAAAGAAATAAAAAGGGCCGGCATTAACTTTCCGGCCCTTTTTATATTAAAAGATATTTGTCTAGAACTCAGATAACACAGGTTTAGTTTCCATAATTCCCTCAATCTCTTCGATGACTTCAGCTGTCAATAAAGGCAGGACGTTTAAAGTAGTCAGGTTTTCTTTTAATTGCTCCGTTTTTGAAGCACCTAAAATAACCGTACTTACATTTGGATTTTTCAAACACCAGGCCAATGAAAACTTAGCCAGAGGCACATTCAGTTCGTCAGCAAGTGTTTGTAATTTCTTAACCTTTGCCAGCTTTTCTTCTGCCAGCGCAGCTTCTTTAAGCCATTCCATCCCTTTCATGTCCAGACGTGTATCTTTCGCATCTCCCGAAGTATATTTACCAGAAAGTAAGCCTGAAGCTAAAGGTGACCAGATGGTAGTCCCCAGTCCATATTCTTTAAATAACAACAGATATTCTTTTTCCAGTTTATTTCGCTCAAGCAGGTTATATTGAGGCTGTTCCATAGTTGGCCCGATCAGATTGTACTGACGTGCCACGCGGATAGCTTCCATGATCTCGGCAGCACTCCATTCTGAAGTTCCCCAGTATAAGATTTTACCCTGCTGCAATAAAGTATTCATTGCCCAGACAGTTTCCTCAACAGGCGTGTTCTTATCAGGACGATGACAAAAATATAAATCGAGGTAATCAACCTGTAATCTCTTTAACGCGCCATGACAAGCCTCAATCACATGTTTCCGTGATAAACCTGTTCTGTTGGGTCCTTTATTCTCAGTTCCAAAAAAAACTTTACTGGAAACTACATATGATTCACGCTCCCATTGATGTGCTTTAATGATCTTACCCATTACTTCTTCTGACTTTCCTGCTGCATAACCTTCTGCATTATCAAAAAAGTTTACACCAGCATCGTAAGCAATTCCCATCAGTTCATCCGCAACTTTATCACTGATCTGATTGCCAAATGTTAACCAGCTTCCCAGAGAAAGCGCACTCAATTGTAATCCCGATTTTCCTAAACGTCTGTATTCCATTTTTATATGAATTTTAAATGTCAGCTATTTTCCAATCACATCTTTGATCAGTACTACCTCAATAAAAGGAATACCGATTTTCCTGTTGACAAATAAGCTAAATGTATAAAATAAGAACAGGAGCCCTTTACTTAAGTTTTTACGATAGCCCATTGATGTGTCACTAATTTGTAATATATTAGGGATATCAACAGTACGACCTATTAATAAAACCCTGGCGCTATGAAATTATATTTGCTAATACCCCTGGCATTTACACTGGGTTGCAATGCAGTAAAAACATCCAATCAACCCGCTCACGCTGATCAGTTAATCAATGACGTCAAGGTTCTTTCTTCTGATGCCTATGAAGGCAGAAAAACAGGAACAAAAGGTGCCGAATTAGCAAGAACATATATTGGCAAACGCTTTAAAGAAATTGGCCTGAAGGCTTATAAAAGCTGTAATGGCTATCAGCAGTCCTTTACTTTCTCAGGAATTGATGATCCAAAAATAACGGGTAAGAACATGGTTGGCTATATCAAAGGGACAACCAGCAAGGTCATCGTTATTTCGGCTCACTATGATCATCTGGGTGTGATTAACGGAACGATCTATAATGGTGCAGACGATAACGCTTCAGGCGTGGCAGGCCTGCTGAAAATAGCAACGCACTATGCAAAGAATAAACCGATGTATACAATGATTTTTGTAGCCTTTGATGCGGAAGAATTTGGCAGAAAGGGCTCTGAGTATTTTGTAAACCATCCCCCGGTTAACCTGGATAAAATCAAGCTGAACCTCAATCTTGACATGATCAGCCACAATGATAAAGGAGAACTTTACGCTGCCGGAACCTATAAATATCCACAGCTCAAAAACTATATCGCTACGACCATTCCTGATTTAAAAATCCTTTTTGGCCATGACAATTCAAGACTGGCAGCAGATGACTGGACAGATCAAAGCGACCAGTCTGCTTTCAACGCCAAAAACATCCCGTTCATCTACTTTGGGGTGGAAGATCATAAAGATTACCACAAATCTTCAGATAAATTCGAGAATATCAACCAGGCATTTTTCATCAATGCTGCAAATGGTATTTTAGAGATCACGGATAACTTTGATAAAGAGCGTACCGTAGAAAAAATACTACGTGACAGATTACAGTCTAAAAGAAGATAAGGAAAATTTACAAATTAAATTGGCTTTTAAGGCCTAAAAAATGCCGGAATAAATTCCGGCATTTTCAGAGGGGATATTGTGCCCTTATTTTTTCAGGGAGTGTCTGGTTTCAATCATCCCTACAAATTCGCTATTCGGATTAACTTTCCTGATTTGCTGACTTTTGAAATCTACTGTACTTGCCCTTCTGGTTTCCGTATTGGCAACCCCTTGAGTAGCGGTTATTGAAGGTGCCAGCACATTCAATGCTTTAGCCAGGTAATTCTCTCTGACATCGCCAAAAACGTATTCAGGATCATCATATTCATCCAATACGTCAGGTACCATCCCTGTATAATATCCACCTTCATTTTTCGAATTTCTGGTTTCAAATATCGGCATATAAACCTGGTATCTGTTTTCCAGTAAGATAGGGAAAAACCCAACAGGCTTACCGTAAGTGGTATCCCCTACCAGTTTCACATTCATATAAGGTTTAAGACTGTTAATTACAATTTCACTCGCAGACGCGGTATTGCGGGTCACAATGAATACAATATTATTAATTCCACCCAAACTTCCTTTTTTACTAAAGGTAATCGTGTTGGCTGCTACTGAATAATTATCATCGGCCGCAGTCAGTATTTTTCCGTTTTGACGTATAATCTTACCGTCTCCATCAAGAAGAGGCTGATTCGCCAGAATGGTCGCATTACCAGCCTGCATCAATGGATTATAAAGCTCAGTGAACATGGTCTGCCCTGAAGTACCTGATGGTGCAATCAGATTGGTCAGATAGGAAGCTGTATTTACATAGCCCCCTCCATTGTACCTTAAATCAACAATCAGATCAGTCACACCCTGTGCGCTGAAATCTGCAAATACAGGATCTAAACTGGCATCGCTCGCTCCGGTACTGCTTGATAACCTCGCAAATCTTGCGTAAGCTAAATAACCTATTTTTTTACCTGAACGGGCAATAACTTTAGAAGTGTAGACCGGATTACTCTTATAAGAAGCTCTGTTCAGCGTTAAACTAAATGGAACTTTATCAATAGCGTTATAACCTTCAATAGTTATGGAAGCTGCCGAGAACGAGTTAAATACAGTTTCATTTTCATTCGTGTAACTCGCACCTACAGTCTGACCATTCACTTTGGTAATTAACCAGCCTCTTTTTACACCAGCAGTTTCTGCCGGAGAGCCCGGATAAACAGCAGTTACAAATAATTGATATTTATCAGAATTTCTGAAAAGATAGAAAATAGGTCTGATCCCAACATCATATCCGTTATTGTCTACATCAACATTTGCAGTTTTTATTGCAGAGGTAGCACTTGGGTTTGCCTGGGTCAGGTCATCTATTCTTGAATATTTTGGATACCCATAACCATTATATTCAAAAGGTTTACCAGTGGCAGGATTGATTTTCAGATTGCTGATGGCAAATAACTCATCATCATAATTATCAATTGGCTTTGATTTGCTGGAATACTGCCTTGGATTGAAAACATCGTATGCAGGAATTGCATCACTCCAGTAATAAATCTGTTTAGCATACAAAAACAGAGAGTCGAGCGTCAACTGCGTACGCGTACCGGTAGCCGGTGATCCTCCGTTTCTGTCTGTTGGGTTATCTGTAATATCTGGCTTAGGACTCTTTTTACATGAACTTGAAATCACGATTAAAAGAAATAGCGTCAAAATCGCTAAACGATTGTTTGATAAATTTATCCTCATAAATAGGCAATATGAAATATGCAATTAAGGTAAAGAAAGAATAAGGATTAAAGTTGATCTACAGCTAAAAATTCAATTTTATCTTCACTGACACACAGACTTTTACCAATCACTAAAACTTCTTTCTTCTTTAAATCATGCTTCAAAATAATCATATCCAGCGTCTGTTCAAAAGTCCCTGTTTCCGCACTAAAATAGACAATCAGAGATTTCTCTAAACCGTTCCATTCCATTTGCCTGATTTTATTTAATTGCTGTACCGGATCGCCGTCTACCAATAAAAAGATAGGTTTGCCAGCTGCATGGATCTCTTTCAGAAAATCCAGGACAGGTGCAAAAAGTAATAACTTTAAAGGAAGCTTTGCATTCTGTTGCAGCAAGTCAAAGTTAATGATGTATTTCTGCGGCAAATTAAACTTTGCAGCCGTTTTAGTAAAGATATCCGCAGCACCGTCTTTCAGATAAGTATCTGTCATGAACTGCACAATTTCCTGCGCATCCATTTGCTCTCCATACTCTATAAACTGTGCAAAAAGATAATAAACCTGTAATTGATAATCCTTTACAGGATATAAAACATCATCCAGACCAAAAACAAAAGCCTGTCTGGGATTAATATAATCTTGGTATTTCATTACGCAATCGTAAATAGTGCTTGTTCCTGCGGAGCTTCATTCATATAAAAAACCCCGTTTAATGTTTTTTCTTTTCCCAGTACAGCCAGGTTATCTGCCGGTACAGCTGCATAAAGCAACTCTCCTTTATCAAACACCGCCCAGTTATTTTTATCCGTAATCTTTTCAGACAGATAAAGCGGGAAATGAAGCAAGTCAGGTAATAAAACGTGGATATTGAACTCTTCAAATAAAACAGCCGATCTCATGACAGCCTCCAGCTCGAAGTTATATAATGGCAATAAACGGTCTGCTTGCTGATCTAAACAGGCATTTAATAAGGTATGTGCGATTGTATCGTCATTCCGTTCACCTAAACTTACAAACTGGTATTGGGCGGATGCAAAAGAAGGCATATCGCCATAATCTCCTAATAAGATTTGGTCGCCGGTAAATGCCTTTAATATTTTTTGTGCCTGGGCAGATTTGCCCCCGGTAATCAGTGTTTTCAAATTTTATACAATTAAACCATCCTTCATGGTGACAACCCTGTCGCTAATCGAGGCAAGGTCTTTATTATGGGTAACAATTACGAATGTCTGTTGGAAATTATCACGTAACGTAATAAAAAACTGGTGTAAAGACTCAGCATTTGCTGAATCAAGGTTTCCTGATGGCTCATCGGCCAATATAATGGCAGGATTATTAATTAAAGCCCTGGCTACTGCAATACGCTGCTGCTCCCCTCCCGAAAGTTGGTTTGGCTTATGTGATGCGCGGTCTTTTAGACCCAAAAGTTCTAAAAGTTCCAGTGCACGGGCTTCCGCTTCTTTTTTACTTTTTTTGGCGATAAAAGCAGGGATACAGATATTTTCAAGCGCAGTAAATTCCGGTAGCAAATGGTGAAACTGGAACACAAAACCAATATTTTGATTTCTGAATATACTCATGGGTTCACCAGAAAGCTGCGCCAGTTTGGTTCCATTTAGTTCAACGGTTCCTTCATCCGGTTTATCCAGTGTACCTAAAATATGCAGTAAAGTACTTTTACCTGCACCTGAAGCCCCGATGATACTGACAATCTCTCCTTTGACAACTTCAAAATCCACTCCTTTTAGAATAGGCAGACTTCCATAAGCTTTTCTGATACCTGTGGCTTTTAGCATGCAGCAAACTTACAAAATTTGAGATTAATTTCAGTGAACGCAAAAATTGCAGTTTTTTATATTCAGGTAAAACCATGGCTAAGAGCGTATAGAAAATGTTAAGCCCCTAACATTTGCCCGCTTTCACTGAAAAATAAGCAATAAACAAGGTTATTTTATAAATTTAAACTGACTCTAAGTTTTTAAAACCAATATGAAATTGTAGATTTGGATCAAATTTTTTCAGCAAATGAATATACACGAATATCAAGGTAAAGAAATACTTAAAAGTTTTGGTGTTGCCGTACAAGAAGGCATAGTTGCCGAAACTGTTGAGCAGGCTGTAGAAGCTGCTAAAAAAATGAAAGCAGACTACAACTCTGACTGGGTAGTAATTAAAGCACAAGTACATGCTGGTGGAAGAGGAAAAGGTGGTGGTGTTAAGTTGGCTAAAAACCTTGACGAGGTTAAACAGAGAGCTACCGATATTTTAGGTATGCAATTGATCACACCTCAAACTAGTGCAGAAGGTAAAAAAGTACATAAAATTCTTGTTGCTCAGGATGTTTACTATCCAGGAGCTTCTGAAACAAAAGAATTCTATGTGAGTGTTTTATTAAACCGTGCCAGCGGAAGAAACATCATCATGTATTCTACCGAAGGTGGTATGGATATTGAAGAAGTTGCAGAACACACTCCTCACTTAATTTTCAAAGAAGAGATCGATCCTAAAGTTGGTCTTCAGGGATTCCAGGCACGTAAAATTGCTTTCAACCTTGGATTAAGCGGTGCTGCTTTTAAAGAAATGGTGAAATTTGTTACTGCGCTTTACAAAGCTTATGACAACACTGATTCTTCAATGTTTGAAATCAACCCGGTTTTAAAAACATCAGACGATAAAATTATTGCTGTTGATGCGAAAGTAGATTTAGACGAGAATGCTTTATTCCGTCATCCTGATTATGCAGCAATGCGTGATAAACTGGAAGAAGATCCAACTGACGTTGAAGCGAGCGAATCAAACTTAAACTATGTAAAATTAGACGGAAACGTTGGTTGCATGGTTAACGGTGCTGGTTTAGCTATGGCAACTATGGATATTATCAAAATTGCAGGTGGTGAGCCGGCTAACTTCCTTGACGTAGGTGGAACAGCTAACGCACAAACTGTAAAAGCAGGTTTCAACATCATCCTAAAAGATCCTAATGTTAAGGCTATCTTAATCAACATCTTTGGTGGTATCGTTCGTTGTGACCGTGTTGCTCAGGGTGTGATTGACGCCTATAAAGAAATCGGAGATATTCCTGTTCCAATTATCTGTCGTTTACAAGGTACAAACGCTGTAGAAGCGAAAAAACTAATTGATGAGTCTGGTTTGAAAGTTTTCTCTGCAATTGCTTTGAAAGATGCTGCTGCCTTAGTTACTCAGGTTTTAGCTTAGTCTATACAGATAAAAAAGAGGAAACTCTTCGCCTTCGCTTAAAGCAGAGGCTTATTATATAAGGAATGCCAATTGTGTTAAAGCAGTTGGCATTTTTTTGTGCCTTTTAATTTCTAAAAAGCTATTCCGGTTCAGGGCCCATCTCAATTGTCTTAAACAAAAAAAACCTCCAGCAATTACGCCAGAGGTTTTTAACCAAATATAATTTAAACGAGCAATACAAATATAGGGACTTTTATGAAAAAACAAAACATTTAAACCTTTTTAATCGATAAAAACTATAAATAAATCATAAACAACTGATTATTAGACATAAAATAACAAATAAAAAGGAATAAATTCAATTAAAAACACCAAAACACCAAATAAAATTAAATAATACAACCTAAAAACGTCAATATTTAAGTGAAAAACATATTTAAACACAAATAAACCAAAATTAACATCAAAAAATGTTAAAAAACAGGATAAAAATTCAATATTTAAATTATTTAAATCAAAATAACACTAAAATAATTTAGCTTAACTCATTTTACACCAAAATAAGATGATCTGCAATTTCATCTCTCCTTGCTAAAAACTTAAATCTTCAATTTTAACCCTGTAATTTCTAAATTGAAATCATTATTTTTGAGCGCTCCACAAAAAAATCATGATTAAAAGAGAAAAAATAAAAAGCCTGTTAGAAACGACTGATTTTAACAGAGAAGTGACCGTAATGGGTTGGGTAAGAACGTTCCGTAACAACCAGTTTATTGCCATCAATGATGGTTCCTGCATGGGAAATATTCAGATAGTTGTTGATTTTGAAAATACAGCGGAGGAATTATTGAAAAGGATCACCACAGGCGCAGCAATTGCTGTAACCGGACAATTGGTAGAATCTTTAGGTAAAGGTCAGCGTGTTGACGTAAAAGCAGCTTCTATCGAAATTCTTGGAGACAGTGATGCGGAAAAATTCCCTTTGCAGCCAAAAAAACACAGTCTTGAATTTTTAAGAGAAATTGCACACCTGCGTTTCCGTACCAATACTTTTAATGCTGTTTTTAAAGTGCGCCATGCATTATCGTTTGCAATACACCAATTTTATAATGAAAGAGGTTTCGTTTATATGCATACTCCTGTAATCACAGCATCTGATGCTGAAGGTGCCGGAGAAATGTTTAAGGTAACCACTCTTGATTTTGATAAAACACCAAGAACTGAAGACGGAAAAGTAGATTTTTCAGAAGATTTCTTTGGCCGTGCTACAAACTTAACTGTTTCCGGTCAGCTGGAAGGTGAATTAGCAGCAATGGCTTTTGGTCAGATCTATACCTTCGGCCCTACTTTCAGAGCCGAAAACTCAAATACTACACGTCACCTTGCAGAATTCTGGATGGTTGAGCCAGAGATTGCTTTTGCTGACCTGGAAGATAACATGCAGCTTGCAGAAGATATGATGAAATATATCATCACTTATGCACTGGATAACTGTAAAGAAGAAATCGAATTCCTAAATAACCGTTTATTAGAGGACGAAAAAACTAAACCTCAGCAAGAACGCAGTGAATTATCACTGATAGAAAAGCTGAATTTCTGTGTGAACAATGACTTTGTACGTTTAACCTATACAGAGGCGATTGCTATTCTGCGTTCATCGAAACCTAACCAGAAGAAACAATTTAAATACCTGATCAATGAATGGGGTGCTGATTTGCAATCTGAACATGAGCGCTTTTTAGTAGAGAAACACTTTAAGAAACCAGTAATCTTAACAGATTATCCGGCAGATATTAAAGCTTTCTATATGCGTCAGAATGAGCCGGATGCTGAAGGCAGGAGAACTGTTGCTGCGATGGACGTTTTATTCCCTGGTATCGGCGAGATGATCGGCGGTGCGCAGAGAGAAGAAAGAATGGACAAATTAACACAGCGTATGGAGGAGATGAATATCCCACAGGAAGAATTGTGGTGGTATTTGGACACCAGAAGATTTGGTACTGCACCACATGCTGGTTTTGGTTTAGGCTTTGAGCGTTTAGTACTGTTTGTTACTGGCATGACTAACATCAGGGATGTCATTGCTTTCCCTCGTTTTCCGAAAAACGCAGAGTTTTAAGCGATATAAATTATTTTAAAAAGAGGATGTCAGGCGGCATCCTCTTTTTTTTGTGCTTTTTCGCCGCTATTTGTTAGTTTTATTCCAAATTTCAAATATGAAAGCAAAAATAATTTTACCATTAGCTGGATTGGCACTGCTTGCTGCTTGTCAGAACAAAGACAAAGGCAGCACCGCTAATAAAGAGGCCAGGACAGAATTCTTTGATAAGTCTGGTATGGATACCACGGTTACACCGGGAGACAACTTCTTCCAGTATGCCAATGGTAAATGGATGAAAAACACAGAGATCCCGAAGACGGAAACTGGTTGGGGCTCTTTCTATACATTATATAATGATAATATAAAAAATCTGGAACAGATCCTGACCAATGCTGCAAAAGAAGAACATAGCAAAGGTAGCCTGGAACAAAAAGTAGGTGATTTCTATGCTAGTGGGATGGACACTGTAACCATTGAAAAATTAGGTTACACGCCATTAAAGCCATTACTTGCACAGATTGACGGGCTTAAAGATTATAAAGAAGTGATCAATTTTATTGCCGATGGTTATAAAAATGGTAATGGAGATTTATTAGATTTCCATGTAGGACCGGATGATAAAATCAGCAATAAAAATGCAGTTAACTTTGGCCAGTCTGGTATTACCTTACCGGAGCGCAGTTATTACTTCAATAACGATGCAGAAACCAAGAAAATCAGAGCAGGTTTCCTGAATTACATCACACAGCTTTTTGTATTAACTGGTTCAAAAAAAGAAGATGCAGCAAAATCTGCTGACCATATTCTTAAACTGGAAACAAGTATTGCAAATTCTCACTCCACTCCTGTTGAGTTGCGTGATATCCCAAAAAACTACAACAAATATTACATTGCGGACTTCCAGAAACTGACTCCGGATATTGATTGGAAATCAGTATTAGGCAAATTGGAGCTTAAAACAGATACAATCATTGTTGGTCAGCCAAAATACTACCAGGCACTGAATAACTTATTGAAATCAGAGCCAATCGCTATCTGGAAAGAAAAGTTAAAGTTTGACGCGATCAATAATGCAACAAACGCGTTGAGCAAAGATTTCCGTACCGCCAGGTTTGATTTCTTTGGTAAAACAATACAAGGACTAAAAGAACCAAAAGAACGCTGGAAAGCTATTGTAAGCAGCACAGATGGAAACATCGGTGAATTGCTTGGACAATTGTATGTAAAGGAACATTTTACACCAGAATCGAAGAAAAGAATGCTGGAGCTGGTTGATAATCTTCAAAAGGTTTACAAATCAAGAATCGAGAAACTGGATTGGATGACTCCTGCTACTAAACAAAAAGCACTGGAGAAACTGAATGCATTCATTAAAAAGATCGGTTATCCTGATAAATGGAAAAAATATGATGATGTAGAGATTTCAAAAAACACATATTTCGCAAACCTTCAGTCGGCAGATAAACATGCTTACAAAGAAATGGTAGAAAAAATGGGTAAACCTGTAGACAAAACAGAATGGGGAATGACTCCGCCAACGGTAAATGCTTATTACAATCCTTCTATTAATGAGATTGTTTTCCCGGCTGGAATTCTTCAGTTTCCTTTCTTTGATGTCAATGCTGATGATGCGATCAATTATGGAGCTATTGGTGCTGTTATTGGCCATGAAATGACACATGGTTTTGATGATCAGGGTAAACAATACGACAAAGATGGAAACCTTAAAGACTGGTGGACAGCAATAGATGCGACGAAATTCAAAGAGAAAGCTAAAAAGGTAGTAGAACTGTACAACGGTTTTACGTTACTTGATAACCAACATGTAAATGGTGAGCTGACTTTAGGAGAAAACCTGGCAGATATTGGTGGTTTAGCGATTGCTTACCAGGCCTTCAAGTTAACGCCAGATGGTAAAAGCGATAAGAAGATCGATGGTTTTACTCCTGATCAGCGTTTCTTTTTGAGCTTTGCACAGGTTTGGCGTATTAAGAGCAGAGATGAATCCATGCGCGTTCGTTTAAAAACTGATCCGCACTCTCCTGAGATGTTCAGAGTTAACGGTGCTGTTTACAGCCTGGAAGCTTTCTATAAAGCATTTAATATACCAGCAACTGCGAAGATGTATGTTGCGCCTGCTAACCGTGTAGGTGTTTGGTAAACTATATATTCTGATAGTAAAAAGGGGATGTATCTGTTAAGACACATCCCCTTTTTTTATGTTTTGATTATAAACTAGTTGTTTGATTGCTGCGTATCTGTAAATGAATTCGCATGCGCATAATCAATTGCAGTTACCCTGTAATCTGTAGGTGCAAAGCTGGAAGAAGTACTTAATGCCATTCCCAGTTCAAATCTTAACGGATAAGGGGTGTTCAACAAACTTCCTTCCGGAATATATGGGAAAGTCTCCATATAAGACTGCATTACATTTGGTGCAATCCTTCTGTTGATATAAGCTCTGCTCAATTGATAAGTATGGCGTAAACCTGCCGCACCTAAAAGCTCAACTGCACTTGCTACTGTTAAACGGTGATAGTTAAATACACGTACCTTCTTATCTTCTACAACTAATCCTTTCATCAAACTTGGATCTTGTGTAGCTACTCCTGTAGGACAGGTGTTACTGTTACATTCCAAGGCCTGGATACAACCCAGCGCAAACATCATCGCCCTTGCAGAATTACATAAATCTGCACCAAGCGCGATATTTTTAACCAGGTCAAAGCCTGATGAAACTTTACCGGAAGCAATAATTTTAATATGTTTCTTTAAATCGAAACCTGAAAGTACATCATAAACAAAAGCTACACCTTCTCTTAAAGGCATACCTACTGCGTTTGAGAATTCTTGCGGAGATGCACCAGTACCGCCTTCACCACCATCAACGGTAATAAAGTCAACATAAATACCAGTTTCTACCATCGCCTTGCAGATTGCGAAGAATTCACTTTTACGGCCAATACATAGTTTAAAACCAATCGGCTTTCCACCTGATAATTCTCTGAGTTTTTTCACAAAAGCAAGCAACTCTAAAGGCGTTGAGAATGCGGAGTGTGCAGGTGGGGAAATCACGTCAAATCCTTCTTTCACTAACCTGATCCTTGCAATTTCAGGTGTTACCTTTTTTGCAGGAAGGATACCACCGTGCCCCGGTTTAGCACCTTGTGAAAGTTTAATTTCAATCATTTTAACCTGCTCAGTTTTTGAACGCACACCAAAAGCATCATAGTTAAATGAGCCATCGTCGTTACGGCAACCGAAATATCCGGTTCCGATCTGCCAGATTAAATCTCCTTTTGGAGCGGCATGGTAATCACTGATCCCTCCTTCGCCGGTGTTATGCGCAAAATTGCCCATAAAAGCACCTCCGTTTAAGGCAAGGATAGCGTTCTGGCTCAGGGAACCAAAACTCATTGCAGAAATATTTAATATACTTGCAGAATAAGGCTGAGCACAATCAGGGCCACCTACCAATACTCTTGGATCTTCATTCAGTTCATGGTGACTGATCGCTGCAATACTATGGCTTAACCATTCGTATCCGTTTTCATAAACGTCAAGCTGTGTACCAAATGGAATAGTATCATTTTCTTTTTTTGCACGCTGATAGATCAACGAACGGTTCAATCTGCTGAAAGGTTTCCCATTCGTGTCACTTTCTACGAAATACTGGTATACTTTAGGGCGCAGATCTTCAGCAAGATATCTTAAGCGGCCTAAAACCGGGTAGTTTCGAACAATACTATGTTTTGGCTGGTAAAGGTCATAAATGCCCAATAAAATAATAGGACCTATAAAAATAAAGGCCCAATAAAACGGTGGCCAAGCCAGGCTAATCATCAAAGTTGCCGTGACTAAAAATGCGGCAATCGCAATAAATGCTTTTCTCATATTGTTGTAATTACTAAATCAGGGGCAATAGTACGAACATTTATCAACGACTCAACCAAATTATCTGTAAATTTACATATGTTAATCAAAATATACCCGGAAAATCCGAATCCGAAAGCGATTGAACAAGTGGTTGAAGTCCTCAAAAAGGGCGGTATTATCATTTATCCCACTGATACTGTGTATGGATTAGGATGCGATATCACCAACCAGAAGGCGATAGAGCGAATTTGTCAGATCAGGGGCATAAAACCTGAAAAAGCGAACTTTTCTTTTATCTGTTCTGACCTCAGACATATCTCTGATTTTGTCAAGCCAATAGACACGACTGTTTTTCGTTTATTGAAGAAAGCCCTTCCCGGACCTTTCACTTTCATCTTTAATGCGAATAACAATGTTCCGAAATTACTGAGTTCAAATAAGAAAACTGTAGGGATCAGGGTACCTGATAATAGCATTGCAAGAGCAATTGTTGAAATGTTAGGCAACCCGATTTTGTCAACTTCCATTAAGGATGATGATGAACTGGTGGAATATTCTACAGATCCCGGGTTGATCTATGAGAAATATGAAACATTAGTAGATGCGGTGATTGATGGCGGCTATGGCGACAATGAAGCTTCCACAGTGGTGGATTGCACGCAGGGCGACTTTGAAATCATCCGTCAGGGAAAAGGAATACTGGAAAACTTTTTATAATCAGTTCACCAGTATTCGCAAATACAGTATTTGTTTAGAAACGTTTATGACGTAAACTTCGTCATAAACGCTTTAATATTATCCTCCAGGTTACCTGCCGCAATGGCTTTCACAAAGGCAGTACCGATAATCCCTCCATTTGCATATTTACAGGCTTTATCGAAAGTCTCTTTACTGCTGATTCCAAATCCAATCATTGTTGGATTATTAAGTTTCAGGTCTGCAATCCTTGAAAAATAAGCCTCTGTGGTATCTGATACTTGCAAATTCTGTCCTGTTGTTGCAGAAGAAGACAGTAGATAGATAAATCCATTGCTCAATGAATCAATTTTATGGATACGCTCCACTGAAGTTTGTGGCGTAACTAAAAATATATTACTCAATCCGTATTTCAGGAAAACATCTTTATAAAATTCTTCATATTCTACCATCGGCAAATCGGGCACGATACAACCGTCCACACCTGCCTCAGCACAGGCTTTACAAAAACGCTCTACACCGTATTGTAATACCGGGTTCACATAGCCCATTAACAGTACTGGAATAGTGACTGTTTTGCGCAGTTCTTTCAACTGTTCAAATAACAAGTTTAAATCCATTCCCTGATCCAGCGATAGTTTACTGCTGGCTTGAATAACCGGGCCGTCCGCTACCGGATCTGAATAAGGAAATCCTATTTCCAGCATATCTGCCCCTGCTTTTTCCAGTGCAGCTGCAATCGCAACCGTATCACCTAAACCCGGGTAACCTGCTGTATAATATATAGATAGTATGTTGTTCTTTTTCTCTTTGAATATTTTATTAATCCTGTTCATTTGATCTGTATGCTATAATATATATAATAAGGGTATTAAAAACCGAAATGCTTCATGTAAGTATCCATGTCTTTATCTCCCCTGCCGGACAAACAAACAACTACGTTTTCTCCACCTTTAAATTTCATTTTCTCCAAATGAGCCAGCGCATGTGCACTTTCAATTGCAGGAATAATTCCTTCCATCTGTGTGCAAAGTAACCCCGCATCCAATGCTTCGTCATCTGTGATCGAAACATATTCTGCGCGTGTTGTTTTGAAAAGATGTGCGTGTTGCGGGCCTATTCCAGGATAATCCAATCCTGCGGAAACAGAGTGCGGCTCTACGACCTGTCCGTCTGCGGTTTGCATCAGGATACTTCTGCTACCATGCAATACACCTTCTTTACCCAAAAAAGTAGTTGCTGCCGAGAATCCTGTATCTACTCCTTTACCTCCCGCTTCAATGGCAATCAACTTTACATTTTCATCATTGATAAAATGATAAAACATACCCATTGCATTACTTCCACCGCCTACACAAGCCAGTACATAATCGGGCTGATCATTTCCAGTCTGTTCGATTAATTGTTTTTTAGTTTCTTCAGAAATGATAGACTGAAAGATAGAAACCATGTCCGGGTAAGGATGCGGACCAACTACAGATCCTATAATATAATGTGTATCTACAGGATTATTGATCCAGTCACGCATAGCTTCATTGGTAGCATCTTTCAGCGTTTTACTTCCTGATACTGCCGAAACTACTTTAGCACCCAGCATTTTCATCCTGGCTACATTAGGCGCCTGACGCTGAATATCGATCTCTCCCATATAAACAACGCATTCCAGACCACGCAATGCACATACAGTTGCTGTAGCCACGCCATGCTGCCCGGCACCAGTTTCAGCGATAATCCGCTTTTTACCTAATTTCTCAGCCAGTAAGATCTGGCCAATAGTATTGTTTATTTTATGCGCCCCGGTATGGTTCAGGTCTTCTCTTTTAAGAAAGATATTCGCATTGTATTTTTCTGATAACCGTTTTGCAAGGTAAAGTGGCGAAGGCCTGCCTACATAATCTTTCAGCAGTGCATGAAACTCTTTCTGAAATTCTGCATCCTCAATAATTTTGAGGTAATTTTGTCTCAGTTCTTCTACATTCGGATAAAGCATTTCGGGAATATAAGCTCCTCCAAAATCTCCGTAATAACCTTTTTCATTTACAAAATAATTCATAGTCTTATCTTTTTATAAGTTGCAATAACAACTCTGTAATTTTAAATTTTATCAAGCGCCTGTTTAAAGGTACTTAGCAACACGGTATCTTTTAATCCTGGTGAAAGTTCAAATTTGCTATTGATATCTATCGCATACAACCTTTCATCTTTGATCATTTCCAGCTCAGCAAGCTGATCAATTCCTATCCCGCCGCTCAGGAAATAGGGTTTTCCATTTTTATAATTTCCCAGGAGCTGCCAGCTAAAAGTTTTCCCTGAGCCTCCATGATCCGGAGTTTGTGTATCAAAAAGAAAGTAATCTGTATAAGCCTGGTATTCATCCAGCGTATCAAAATTAAAGTTTTCATCAATTCCAAAAGCTTTGATTACTTCTGCATGTCCTTTCAGCGCTTCGCAATAAGCTGCATTTTCCTGACCGTGTAACTGAACAGCTTTCAGGTTATAAGTTATGATCGCATTTTTCACGGTTTCCAATTCTTCATTCACAAATACACCTGTAGTTTTTATGGATGCCGGTATATTTTTAATTAGTAAAGGATCAAGATTACCAATAAATCTTTTAGATCGCGGGTAAAAGATAAAGCCGATATAATCAGGTTGTAAAGCAACAACCTCTGTTATATTAGCCGGTATTTTCATCCCGCAGATTTTCAGTTTATATTTCATCCGATCAGGTTTTGAAAACTTTTCAAAGCCATTCCACCAACCAGCGAAGATTCTGCTTCATAAAAACAATCTGCAAAAGATTGTTCGGGCTTAATAGTCTGAATCGCAATCGCCGCATTACACAACACCACATTATTCTGCGGATCAGTACCTGTGCCCTGCAATACGCTGGTAAAGATATGAGCTGATGATTTAATGGTATCACCACCAACAATTTCATGTACATCAAATTCCTCAAAACCAAGATCGCTCACTTTAACCAGCGCTTCTCCGTTTTTACTGAATGTTTTAAAATCACAAGTCAATGAAACTTCATCAAAGCCATCTACAGCATGTATAATAGTATAGTTTTTATCAGTATCCTGATAAAGATAAGCGTACAGGCGGGCAAGTTCAAGACTAAATACTCCTACGATCTGGTTTTTCGGCTGCGCCGGATTAACCATTGGCCCCAGCATATTGAAAAAGGTTTTAACACCTAAGTCTTTACGTATTGGCGCCACGATTTTCATCGCAGGATTGAATAATGGAGCGTGAATAAAGCAAATTCCTGCGCGGTCCAGACTTCTTTTCAGTTCGTCCTGATCAGCAGTGAAAGTATAACCCAGGTACTCCATGACATTGGAAGAACCGCAGCCTGAGGATACACCGTAGTTACCGTGTTTAGCAACTTTATATCCTGCTCCGGCCACGACAAAAGAAGCTAACGTGGAAATATTAAAAGTGTCTTTTCCATCACCTCCGGTACCGCAAAGATCGACCAGTTCGTAATTGGAAAGATCAACCTTTACACAAAGGTCAAGCATCGCATCACGGAATCCCTGCAACTCTGCGACTGTTATATTACGCATCCCGAAGGCCGTAATAAACGCCGCAATCTGCGAAGTATTAAATTCCCCTGAGGCAATTGCTATCAAAATTCGCTGGGCTTCTTCCCTGCTAAAAGACTTGTTTTCGAATAAGTGGTTGAGTATTTTCTTCATGGGGAATCAAAAAAAAAGGGCTGCTTATAAAGCAACCCTCAAAATATTGTATATAAAATAAAACGTACAAAATAGGGTTACACCGCGCTATCGCTGTGCCACCACCAAATGTTAAGTCCGTTTGTTTGTATCATTGTAAAACAAATATGGAATTGTTTTTGGAAAAGAACAACTATTTGTTGAATTATTTTTTTGAGAAGACAAATTACTTATTTACAACTATATTCGCATATTCTCAAAAACTATAATTCAGATGAGCAAACACAAATTCTGGGGTCAGATAACGGAAAGCTTGATGGGCTTTACTGCTGATCAGAAATATAACATTCCAAATTTCAGCGAGCAGGAGATAGAAATATTTTTAGGAAGTGAGTTTGATGAAGATGGAGATGAAATTGATACTCCTCCAAATCAAACCAGCCTTGATGCATATGCCGATACATTTTCAGCATTCCTGAATAATCTTCCCGATCTACTTTTAACCATCAAAGCGCAAGGTTTTGAGCGTTATCAAAGATTATATGCACATTATTATGAGCATGAGCAAAAATCAGGAAAAGCGCCATTAAATATTGATACGGCAGAAAAGCATTTTGAATATATGAGAGATATTCTGCATATCAGGATTGAGGATAATCAGACTATCATTATTCCGATCCGTTATCAATTGGATACTGAACATGGAATTGAAATAAAGTTTAAAAATAATGAGATTACATCGATTGGCGGAATTGCTGAATCTTAATGCGGTAACTTATCCTTAAATCTTCCGTAAACCCAGGTTCCTCCAATAGCGCTGATTAAGGTAATACTGATAACGGTTGCCCCTGTGCCTATTTGTGCAAATAACGGCCCCGGACAGGCACCTGTAATCGCCCAGCCAAAACCAAAAATCAATCCTCCGTAGATCTGGCCTTTATTGAAAGTCTTCGGCGTAAAAGTGATCGTTTCACCATTGATAGTTTTGATATTAAACTTTTTTATCAGCCATACCGAAAGCATACCTACTGCGATTGCACTTCCAATGACACCAAACATGTGGAAAGATTGTAACCGGAACATTTCCTGGATACGGAACCAGCTGATCACCTCGGCCTTGACGAAAACGATACCAAATGCGATACCTACCAGCAGATATTTTAAATTGTTCTTCATGATTAACTGAGTAAGAGTATGTAAGGAAGAATAAAGTTAGCCATGATAAAACCACCGGCCATAAAACAGCAGGTAGCGACCAGAGAAGGCCATTGTAAAGTTGAAATCCCCATAATAGCGTGACCACTTGTGCACCCACCGGCATAACGTGTCCCGAAACCAACCAGGAAACCTCCGCCAACCATCATAATCAGGCCGCGCAAAGTAAATAGCGAAGACCAGTTAAACAGCTGTGCTGGAACCATAGCATGATAATCTGTAATACCATAGCCTGATAACTCAGTTATCAGTTTAGGGTTCAATACAATAGTTGAAGGATTAACAAGTAAAGATGCGGCAATAAAACCGCCCGAAAATATCCCTGCGACAAAGAACAGGTTCCATGCTTCCTTTTTCCAGTCATATTGGAAGAAAGGGATTTTAGCCGGGATACAGGCGGCACAGATATGACGTAAGGAAGAACTGATTCCAAATGCTTTATTACCAATCAGCAGCAGTATAGGTACAGTCATTCCGATCAGCGGGCCGGCAACATACCACGGCCAGGGTTGTTTTATAAATTCAAGGATACTCATATCTCTGGTTATGGAGCCTGTAAGTTCCGTTATTTATTCGGTATTATAAAAAAACTGGCCGAAAGTACCTGTTAGAAACGGGTGCCTTCGGCCAGCTATGAAATAGTTAAAGCGTTGGTTATTGCGCTACTTTAATTTCTACTCTACGGTTTAATTCTTTACCTGCTTCAGTTGAGTTGTTGTCAATTGGTTTTGTTGCACCAAATCCTTTTACTGATAAATTACTACCACTGATACCTGCATTTACTAAATATGATTTTACTGAGTTTGCTCTGTCTACTGACAATGACATATTGTGCTCAGGCGTACCTTCGGCTGAAGAGTTTCCATTCAGAACAAATTTCACTGAAGGGTCTTTTTTCATTTCTTTCGCTGCATTATCCAGGATCTGGAAAGAAGCAGTTTTCAATACGTCAGAGTTAAATTCAAACTGAACATTAGAGAAGTTGAAATTTGGTTTCTCAGGAACTGGAGTCTCTGCTTTTTCTTCTACAGGCGCTTTCTCTACTGGTTTCTCTACCGGTTTTTCTACTGCTACTGGTGGATTAGGTTTGGCAACGATTTTCTTCGTTTTACAAGCTTGAAGAGAAAAGGCGAATAAGCCGATACCAGCTAATAGTAAGTGTGTTTTTTGAAATCTCATTTTCGTGTTTGTTTCTTATTAAAGGTTAAAATTTGTGAATTGTAAACATAAATAAATTTCAATAGATAGGTAGTAAATTATTAAGCGTGTTTTAAAAAATCCATTATGAAGTCATAAAGCTGGTTGCTGCCAAATACCATCTGGGAAATCATTCCTACGTGTTTCTTTTTAGGGATTACGTGCAATGATGAGGGCACATGAGCATTTACAAGCAATTTATTCAGTCTTTCGGATTGTATTTGTATCGCAGGATAAGTTTTCTCCCCATAAAAGATCAGGTGCGGGTTTTTACTGTTTTCTGCATAATGTAAAGGAGATCCTTTTTCCCATATGACCGGATCTTTGGAAAAGGTGCGCAGAAAATCATAATAGTTGTTATCTTTTTCCGCATTGGTCATATATTCTTTCATGTCCAGGCCAAAGGCATCATTCAAAATCACACCTTTCACAGGATTTGTAATACCGGCCTGCTTAAAGTAAACAGGGTCATCATTAATGAGTTCGGCAAGATGCCCTCCGGCAGAATGTCCCATCAGAAAAATCCTTTCCGGATTCCCGCCGTATTCACTTATATGCCCTTTTACCCATTTCACGGCTTGTGCACAATCTTCAGCCATGCGGTCATATTGATAAGCTGGTGCTAAGCCGTAGTTGATATTTACGGTCACCACTCCTTTACGGGCCAGGTTCCTTCCCAGCCACCAGTATATATTTTTTTTCCCACTGCTCCATGAGCCTCCGTGGATAAAAACTACCACATCTTTAGCTTTAGCTATATTTTTCTGATAAAAAACATCCAGTTGCCTGTACTGATCATTTACCGCAGTATAATTAATATTCTTCTCTACTTTCACTTTAGCAGTTAAAGCGAAGAACTGTCCCAGAAAGGCAAATAACATCAATAGCTTTTTTATGTGGGTCATTCCTTATTTAATTAAGGCATTCTTCTCTTTTGTAAAGTGGTTAAACACCAGTTTATCGGCCAGTGCCGGAAACAATTTATTGATCCATACGGTTAATTTACCTTGTCCTGTCATGATTAACGTACGTTTACGCGCAGCAATTCCATTGACTATATTTACTGCAACTTCTTCTGAAGACATCATCTTTCCTTCTTCCATACTGGTTTCTCCATGCGAGGTACCATCTTTTGCCAGTGCTGCCACCCGGATATTCGAAGTTGTAAAACCCGGACAAGCCACCATGACATGTACTCCAGTATGCAGAATCTCTGTTCTCAGCGCTTCCATAAATCCATTCATTGCAAATTTTGATGCGGAATAACCTGTTCTGCCGGGTAAACCACGATAGCCTGCAATAGAAGAAACGCCAATTATACTCCCTTTAGTCTTCAGGATTTCAGGTAATGCATATTTAGTGCAGTAAACCGTACCCCAGAAATTCACATCCATCAGGTTTTTAAGGACTGATAAATCAAGTTCGTTAAAAAGCGCACGCATAGATAGACCTGCGTTGTTGACCATAATATCGATCTGATTAAAGGTTAATAGTGCCTGTTTAATCAGTGCTTCACAATCTGATTCTTTGCTCACATCAGCTTGTACGGCCAGCGCTTTAATTCCGTATCTTTTTTCCAGATCGGCAGTAACTTCACATAAAGTCACAAATTGCCTGGCTGCCAGTACTAAGTTTGCACCGCGTTTAGCAAATTCTTCAGCGCATGATTTTCCTATACCCGATGAAGCACCGGTAATAATGACTACTTTATTCTTAAAATCCATCGTGATTTATTTGGTTATTGAATTGACATAGGGTACCCTGGTAACGATTGAGCGGCCTAAAGTGATTTCATCTGCATATTCCAGTTCACCGCCAAAAGCGATTCCGCGGGCAATAGTGGTAATTGGTATTTGAAAGTCTTTGAGTCTTTTATAAAGATAAAACAGGGTCGTATCCCCTTCCATAGTAGCACTTAAGGCCAGAATAATCTCCTTAACGGGTGTTGTCGCAACACGCTGAACCAGAGAGTCAATAAACAGATCGGATGGCCCGATCCCATCCATTGGAGAAATTAATCCGCCTAATACGTGGTAAACGCCAAAATATTGAGAGGTGTTTTCTACTGCCATGACATCACGCGTATCTTCTACCACACAAATTATTTCTTTCTCCCGTTTATTGGAACTGCAAATCCCGCATATGGGCAGGTCTGATATATTATGACAAATGCTACAGTGTTTGATATCTTTTCTCAACCTGATGATGGAGTTCCCGAAAGTATCTACTTCCTCTTGTTCCTTGTTCAATAAGTGCAGTACCAGACGCAATGCGGTCTTTTGTCCTACACCAGGTAGTTTGGAAAATTCGTTAACAGCATCTTCGAGTAGCTTGGAAGAAAAATTCATCTTACAAATTTATATTTTATTTCACTAATCTCGCATCTACTGCTAACTCTTCAACTAATCTGACACTAACCAGCTCATGATAGCCGGGAAACAAAGGATTCAGCAAATAATTGTATTCTGATTTATTGATTGCTGATCTGGTTTTAATGCCCAGAAATTTTCGTTCTTCCATCAGCTCATCACCAATTCTTTTATTTTGAAGATTACCTATCTCCTGCCAGTTTACAGGATAAATTTTATCAGGGAGTTTATAAATAAGGGTATCATCTACTTTGAGTTCAATACTCATCATATAGAGATTTGGAGGACTGTTTTCTATTTCAAAATGAACCAGATTTTCAAGATAAGCCAATGAACTATTTTCACTGGTATACAACATATAAGTTCCAGCATTATTCCAGCGTCCACCATCTTTATAGGCTCCCATGCCAGACAAATCAGTGGCTCTCTTTTTTAATTTTGCAATACGATATACGATCATATAAGATAACCGCTAAGAATAAACTCCTTCTTCAATTCTGCCCAGTACATTATCAACCATCGCAAGTCCTGTAGGGATATAAAACAAGTCCACCGGCTTCATTTGATTCAATGCTCTATTGGGTGTGTTTAACCACTTTTGCATTTTCTCTTCTTGTTCAAATACTTCAAAAGCATGTGCTACCACCTTAGTTACTTCTATGATATGTGAGGAAGTATATCTGTCGAGCAAATCGTCTGCTTTTTTTCGTTCCAGAGTTTTAACGGACAAATTCAGTATGTCTTCAGCAAAATTCTTTTTAGTCATTCCCATATGACTTACCAGTGCATCCAAAGAGGCTTTCTTAATCCCTTTATTGCTTAAAGTAATCAAATCAAATACAGACTTAATCTTTTCCCTTATCAGATCTGCTCCGCCCAATAAGTAGACCAGACTATCTTCACGTAACATCATAACCGACATTTTCCCTAAAGATAAAGATAATATGTCGCATTAAATGAAAAGCGTGTTTAAAATTTATCATCAACTTTTTAAACACCCTTTTGACTTTTAGCAGATGATTTTATTACATTTAGCTCCTAAAGTATAATTATATATGACTCCCGCCATACTTTTATCCTTTCTGTTAGGATATTTTGCCCTTTTAATAGGAGTAGCCTATTTCACCTCCAGGAACTCATCTGATAATGCCTCATTTTTTATTGCGAACCGCAATTCAAAATGGTACCTGGTAGCTTTTGGAATGATTGGAACAGCCCTTTCAGGGGTAACTTTTATCTCTGTACCCGGCGCGGTTGGTAAAGGTGAGTTCGGGTATTTCCAATTTGTACTGGGGAACGCCGTGGGCTTTATCATCGTAGCTACCGTCCTTTTGCCTCTTTATTACCGGATGAACCTGATTTCCATTTATACCTATCTGGAAAGAAGACTGGGCGCTTATAGTTATAAAACAGGCGCGGTAATTTTCCTGATTTCCAGAACTATCGGATCTTCGTTCAGATTATATCTGGTGGCTATTGTACTTCAAAAATTTATTTTTGATGCCTGGAATATCCCATTCTGGTTAACTATAGTACTTTGCCTGGTATTAATCTGGGTTTACACGCATAAAGGCGGTCTTAAAACTATTATCATCACCGATACCCTGCAAACAATATTTTTGCTGTTATCAGTAGTCCTTTCCATCATATTTATCGCAAAATCACTACACCTGGACATAGCAGGTACTTTTGAAGCGGTAAAAAACAGCAGTTATTCCAAAATATTCTTCTGGGAAGATTTTCTGGGCAGTAAGTCTCACTTCCTGAAACAATTTTTAGGAGGTATTTTTGTCACCGTAGCCATGGTAGGGCTGGATCAGGATCTGATGCAAAAGAACCTGAGCATGAAAAGTATCGGTGAAGCACAAAAGAACATGTTCACTTTTACAGGGGTATTTGTAGTGATGAATATCTTTTTCCTGAGTGTGGGCGCTTTATTATACCTGTATGCTGCAAAAAATGGCATAGCAGTTGCTGACTTAAAAACGCCGGATCATCTTTATCCTGAAATTGCTTTAAACCATTTGAATATCATCCCAGGGATTATTTTCATGCTGGGCTTAACGGCTGCGACATTTGCAACGACAGATTCTGCGCTAACTGCCCTTACAACTTCTTTTTGTATGGACTTCTTGCATTTTGATAAAAAAGAAAATCAGAATGATCCAAAGCTGGTCACACAGCGGCACTGGGTACATATCGGGTTTTCGGTCGTTATGGTTGCTGTTATCCTGGTCTTTAAAGCAATTAATGATGATTCTGTAGTCAATTCAATATTTACAGCAGCAGGTTATACTTATGGCCCACTGTTAGGTTTATTTGCTTTCGGGATGCTGACAAAGAAAGCAGTTGCAGATAAATTAGTACCTTATCTGTGTATTGCATCCCCTGTGTTGTGTTTTGTGATCAATACGCACAGTATAAAATGGTTTGGCTATGCAATGAGCTTTGAGCTGATTGTGCTAAACGGTTTGATTACATTTTTACTACTTTGGGTTACCGGACGAAATACGGCTGACCAAACTAAATTTTAAAATATAAATAAGCATAAAAATGACGAGTGAAGAGAAAATAAGAAGCGCGTTTGAAAACAAAAACTGGCAGGAAATCAAAGTAACGGATTCATGGCAGATCTTTAAAATAATGGCTGAATTTGTAGATGGCTTTGAAAAGCTGGCTAAAATTGGCCCCTGTGTATCCATTTTTGGTTCTGCAAGAACTGCCGAAACGAATAAATACTATCAAATGGCAGTTGATTGTGGTAAGTTACTGACAGACCGCGGTTATGGTGTAATTACAGGTGGTGGCCCTGGTATCATGGAAGCCGGTAATAAAGGTGCCCATACCAATGGCGGAAAATCTGTAGGATTAAATATTGACCTGCCTTTTGAGCAGTTCCACAATAAATATGTTGACCACAACAAATTACTGCAATTCGATTACTTCTTTGTAAGAAAAGTAATGTTCATGAAATACTCACAGGGATTTATCGTGTTACCTGGTGGAATGGGAACAATGGATGAGCTGTTTGAAGCGATTACATTAATCCAGACCGGTAAAATTGCCCGTTTCCCTATTGTCTTGTTAGGTAAGGATTATTGGGGTGGATTAATCGACTGGATCAAAAACACGATGTTAGAGAAAGAGCATAATATCCATGCAGAAGATTTAAACCTGTTCAGACTAGCGGATACCGCTGAGGAAGCAACAGAACATATCTTCAGATTCTATGATAAGTACGTCCTGAAACCTAATTTCTAGGCTGATATTTAGCAGGGGTTAGAGATGACTAACCCCTCCTGATACGACTAATTTCATCGCATCAGCAGCATTCATCTTCAATTCTTTGATTTTATCTTTAGAAACGACACAAACCTGTCCTGCAAAAGAGTAAGAGAAAGGAAAATAAACTACACAATCTCCGGGTAAGCCAATCGATGACAAATCGTTCTGCGTCATAAAGCCAATTCTTTTAATATCCGCAGTCATTTCTACCAAAACAGGATGATTAAATTTCTTTTCATCTCCAACAAATGCTTCAGTAAGGTCTTTAATGGAAGAATAAATAAAATTCAGCCCGGGTAACCTGTTCATCCAGCGGTTGAACCAGTTATACATAGGCTCAGTCACAAAATTAGTCACAAATATCCCTGCGGTCAGAATTAACGCAATAACCAGCGCAAGCCCCAGGCCCGGAATATTCCTGCTCTCTCCTGTTCTCGGGTCAACTCCCAGAATATTATTGACATTTAACCAGCTATCGACTGTGGTAACTGCCCAAATGACAATGTAAATACTTAAAGCTATAGGCAATACAATCAATAACCCCTTAATCAGGTAATTTAACAGTGCCTTCCCAATCCTATTCATAACACAAAACTACTCATAAAAATAGATGCGTTTTACCCTTTGAGAGATATTTGTTAAAATCTCATAGGGAATAGTATCAATTTGTTTTGCTAAATCGTCAACTGTCAGTTCATTATTGAATATAATGACTTCATCGCCGGTTTTAGCGTCCAGCCCGGTTATGTCCAGCATACACATGTCCATAGCGATTGTACCGATTACCGGAGCCAGTTTACCGTTCACGAGCATCTTTCCTACTCCATTGCCAAAAGACCTGCGGTAACCATCTGCATAACCTATTTTGACGGTTGCAGTAGTGCCACCTTCGGGTAAAACTCCCCAGCGGCCATAACCAATAGTATCCTTCGGCCCCACTGTCTTAATTTGCGTGATCGTAGTTTTTAAAACTGCCACGGTACGCAGTCCGCTTTTATCTGCCAGCCCGCTGTCAAAACCGTATAAACCGATACCTATTCTGACCATGTCCAATTGCGCCTGCGGATGCCTGGTGATCGCTGAGGTATTGGAAATATGCTGTATAAAGTCATAACCCAATCCCTTACGCAAGGCTCCGCTAAGATGCAGATAGGTTTTTAGCTGATAGCCTGTAAATTCATCATGCTGTTCATCTTCACTGGCTGCAAGATGCGAGAATGCAGACATTACTTTGAGTTTTTGAGTCTGGTTCAGCAAAGGCAATAATTCTGGCAGATCGGGTTCTTCAAATCCCAGCCTGTGCATCCCGGTATCAATTTTAATATGCACTGGATAAGCGATTTGCGTCTCCGGTAAGAAAGCGATAAAAGCCTTCAGAATGTCAAGGTTATAAAGTTCAGGTTCCAGCTTATATTTCAGGATCGCCTCGAAAGCAAATGGTTCAGGACTCATCACCATGATCGGTAAAGTAATTCCTGCTTTTCTTAATGCAATTCCTTCGTCTGTATAAGCTACAGCAAGATAATCTACTTTATGGTATTGTAGTAAATTGGCAATCTCAAAACTTCCGCTGCCATAAGAGAAGGCTTTCACCATCGCCATGACTTTGACGCCGGGCGCCAATTTTGCTTTATAGAATTTCAGGTTACTGGCTAATGCGTTCAAATCAATCTCCATCACTGTTCCATGAACTTTTTGTGTCAGGAGTTTGCTGATCCGTTCAAATTCAAATTTCCTTGCCCCTTTAACCAGGATTGTTTCACTGTTAAAAGTTATTTCGGCAAATTTTTGAATGAACTCTTCTGTACTTTCATAAAATGATTTTGATAAATCAAAAAGTGAGGCAAATGCACTGATATGCGGCCCTATACCAATCAGCCTGTTTACTTGTTTTTGTTTAAGTAAGGCTGCAATTTCAGTATAGAGTTCGGGATCTGTTTTTCCGGTTTCAGGTAAGTCTGATAAAATTAACGTTTTTAAAGGATGCTGATTCTGCTGATTCAAGAAATCAAGTGCTATAGCCAGTGAAGAAATATCAGCGCTATAGGAGTCATCTATGATAGAACATTGATTGATCCCGTTTTTTAATTCCAGACGCATATTTACAGCCGTCAGACGCTCTAAATGAATGTCAGCTTGTTCTGGAGTGTATCCGAGTGCTAATAAGGCAGCCCAGCAGATAATTCCGTTTTCTACTGATGCCCGGTCACCAAAGGGAAGCAGGCATTCGATTTCTTCTCCCTTGTAAAGTGCCTTGATATAGCTTTTGCCATTGATTGGTTCGACAAAAAGAATAGATAAGTCTGCTTCAGCTTTTGTACTCCAGGAGAATTGCTGCTCACCCGGTAATTCATCAGCGGTTATATTTCCGGTATAATCCGGACTGTAAATAAATAGTTTGACGTCTTTGAAGAGTTTCAATTTCTCTTTCAGTTTTTCTTCCCTGGAGGTAAATCCTTCGGCATGGGCTTCCCCTATATTCGTCAGGATACCAATTGTTGGCTGTATAATTTGAGCCAGCTGCTGCATTTCTCCATTTTTAGAAATACCGGCTTCAAAGATCCCAAGCGTATGATCCTGATGAATCTGCCAGACAGAAAGCGGTACGCCAAGCTGAGAGTTAAAGCTTTTTGGGCTCCTGACAATCTGGAAGTCTGCTGAAAGTAATTGGTATAACCATTCTTTAACAATTGTTTTCCCGTTACTCCCTGTAATCGCAATCACTTCCAGGTCAAATGCGCTGCGGTGGTTTGCTGTAATGCGTTGTAAGGCTGCCTGCACATTCTCTACTAAAAGAAAATTAGCGTCTGGGAATTTTCCCTGGTATCCGGCTTTACTAACTACAAAGTTTTTAATGCCATTGGCATAGGCTTCTGCAATAAATTCATGTCCGTCTCTGGTTGCCGAGAGGGCAAAGAATAAAGAGGTTTCCGGGCTGATTACTACGCGGCTGTCTATAAGCAGGCTATTAATTAAAGCGGGATGTTTTAATTCGAAGGATTTTATATTTAAAAGTTCAGCCAACTGCTGAATCGTATAGTTTATTTCACTCATTGATCCGAATACTAGAATGTGGTAAAGTTAAACTTTTCCAAGAGCCTGTTTGGTTTAGTTTAGCGTTTATTTGTAAACAGGCTGTAATAAATAATGCGGATATTTGCAGCATCAGCTATATATAACAAGTAATTCATATTGGAAAAAGAATATTCAAAACCGGCACTGGATAAAAGGACTGCTTTAGTTAAAGCAGAAAGTTACTGTGCCTACCAGGAGCGTGCGCAGCAGGAAATCAGAAATAAGCTTTATGACTGGGGATTGAGGCATGACGAGGTTGAAGAAGTGATCACAGAACTTATCCTGAATAACTTTCTGAATGAGGAAAGGTTTGCGATGGCATATGTGTCTGGAAAGTTTAATATCAAGAAATGGGGCAAGGTTAAGATCAAACAGGGGCTTAAATTGAAAAAGATTCCGGAGAAAATGATTTTAAAAGCACTGAATTCCATTGATTATGATGATTATTTAAAAACTATCCTTGCTGCTGCTGAAAAGAAATCAGCAGTTTTAATAGAGAAAGATGCCTATAAAAGGAAATATAAGCTGATTACCTACCTTATGGGGAAGGGCTTTGAAAATAATTTGATTTCTGAAGTACTGAAGGACAATAACTTAAGTTAATACCTGTTTTTTTTATTAAAAATAACTTGACAGTAATATAAAAGTCCTTATATTTGCAATCCCAAACGGAAACAAGGTATACAGTTTTAAGCCTTGCCAACGTGACGGAAACATCGGATGATGTTGATAAAACCAATGCGAAAGTAGCTCAGTTGGTAGAGCACGACCTTGCCAAGGTCGGGGTCGCGAGTTCGAATCTCGTCTTTCGCTCTAAGTGTCTTCTTTACCGGAAGGCATTTATTTAAAAGGTTAACACCTGCTCAGATGGTGGAACTGGTAGACACGCAGGACTTAAAATCCTGTGACCTTAAAAGTCGTGCGGGTTCGATTCCCGCTCTGAGTACTCAACTGTATAAAGTTATACAGAACCGATAATACTATACCAATGCGAAAGTAGCTCAGTTGGTAGAGCACGACCTTGCCAAGGTCGGGGTCGCGAGTTCGAATCTCGTCTTTCGCTCTAAAGCCTTCTCTAAGAAGGTTTTTATTTTTAAAAGGTTTAACACCTGCTCAGATGGTGGAACTGGTAGACACGCAGGACTTAAAATCCTGTGACCTTAAAAGTCGTGCGGGTTCGATTCCCGCTCTGAGTACTGCTTAAAGGCTTTCGTAAATTACGAAAGCCTTTTTTGTTTCCCTCCTGTTTTTATGAGATTAACCTGACTGCTATTCCCTGAAAATCAGCAACATTTGACTAAGTAAATAATCATATCAAATGAGAAAATTAACTTTTGGGCTGGCCGTGCTTGCACTAACCACCATTTTCAATACTGGTTTTGTGAGGGCACAGCAACCAGCTGGCATTAAAAACATTGTTCTGGTACACGGTGCGTTTGTGGACGGGTCGGGCTGGAAGTCAGTTTACGATATTCTTGTTAAAGATGGATATCATGTAAGTGTTGTTCAGCATCCTTTAACTTCTTTTGATGGGGATGTGGCAGCTGTGAAACGCGTACTTGCTTTGCAGGATGGCCCTTGTATTTTAGTTGGACATAGTTATGGCGGCGCAGTAATCACTGTAGCAGGTAATGAAGAACACGTTCAGGGATTAGTATACATTGCTGCACATGCTCCGGCCGACGGAGAAAATGAAGCGGCAAATGGAAAGCTATATCCTTCGGCCTATAAATCTCTTAAAAAGGGAGCTGATGGTTTTGATTATATCGATCCGGCAAGCTTCCCTGCTGATTTCGCAGCAGATGTGCCGCTGAAAGAAGCAAAATTCATCGCAAACTCACAAATGCCTGTAGCAGATTCAGCTTTTCATGCGGTTGTCCGTAATCCTGCCTGGAAAACTAAACCAAGCTGGTATATGGTCGCTAAAGCTGACCGGATTATCAATCCTGATCTGGAACGGATGTATGCGAAAAGAGCAAATAGCCAAACGGTAGAAATAGAAGGTGCCAGTCATTCAGTATTTATGTCACATCCGCAGGAGGTGGCTAAATTAATTATCATGGCAGCTGAAAAAGCTGGTAAGCCCTGATTAATTAGTGAAGCTCCATAAAATTTATGGAGCTTCAATAATTAATGTACAGATCAGTTGATCCAAACGGTTGAATATTTTGATTTCTGAGCTCTTATAGCTTTTCGTAACGTAAACAGGCCACCCCGGAAGAAAAAGTAATGTTATTGACAAGTTTAAGTTGAATGGCCTCTTTTACGGCACTGAATAATGGAATTCCCTGGCCTAAGATAACAGGATTTACAAATAGCAAAAATTCATCTATCAGATTTTCCTGTAAAAGTGAATGTACAGCTCCCGGACTTCCGATCATTAGAATATTCGTTCCTTTCTGCTCCTTTAATGTTTTAATTTTTTCAGCTGGCTGACTACTGATAATCATGGTGTCAGCAAGCTCCTGCCCTGCCAAAGTCTTTGATAAAATAACTTTGGAGACTTTATTATACCATGTGGAATGTTCAATATCATGTTTGGAAGCTCCGGGCTTGCCTGCTGCTGCTGGCCAGTAGTTTTCCATCATCTGATAGGTAACCCGTCCGTACAAAGCAGTATCTGCCAGGTTCGTTTGCTCACCTATGTAATCAAACATCTCTTCATTTATATGAATCCAGTCCATTTCGCCATTTGGCCCTGCTGCAAAGCCATCTAGTGTGATATGCATCAATAATACTATTTTTCTCATTGTCATTTTTTTTAATGGAATAAATTTACAAAGGAAAGCTTATTCCATTCGGGTGTGTACGCGCCATTTAAAGGGGGCAATATACACCCGGATTGTGACAGGTTAACTGGCTGATTTCTGTTATTATAATCTTGAAGGCGCCAGTCCGTATTTTTTCTTAAAAGCGAAAGAGAAATGCGAAAGATCTTCAAACCCAACTTCCAGATAGACCTCTGAAACTGCTTTTCCTTTTTCCTTGATCAAATGATAAGCTTCTTGTAATCTTCTTTGCTGTAACCACCTGCCTGGAGGAATTTGATAAAGTTTCTCAAAGTCTCTTTTAAAAGTAGCCAGGCTTCTTCCGGTTAAATAAGCAAACCTTTTCATCTCCACATTGAAGTGGAAATTCTTATTCATAAAAGCTTCCAGATCTATCTTCCCTGGTTCTGTAAAATCGAATAAGGTATCGGCCAGTTCCGGATTAGTTTGCAGCAGGATCAGAATAGCCTCTCTCAATTTTAAGGACAGTAGCTTTTGATTCTCTGGTTGTTTGAATTGATAAGGAAGAAGCGAATCCATATAGCTTTTGTAAAGTGGATCTGGCTTTAATTCATGAATAATCTCACTCTCGTGCTTTTTAACCTTATTATAACCATATTCTATGCTAAAATCGCGAAGCATTTGCTGGTCAAGACGAACAGATATCGATTTGAATTCTCCGTTTTCCGGCGGTATTTTCATGAATTTTACCAGATTGTTTCTTTTACAGAACCTAAAGTCACCTTCCTTAAAAACATGCGATTGATGCCCATCATTGAGATGAAGAGTTCCAGAAATCTGGTAAGTAAAAATATGTTCAGGCACGAACTGCTCCCCTTCCCTGCTTTTGGTAAAATAGCAGGAATAGAGTATCTGGGTCAATTTATTATCTTCTTCTTCTTTCCGGAACATATCAAGCTCAAATATATAAGATTAAACAGGCTATCAGCTTATGCTTTTTTCAACAGTGTTTTTCCTTCTTCAGTTTCCAGAAAATTTACAGCTTCTGCATGGTCTGTGGAAACAGATACTGGTATCCACTCCTCAAATTCTGCCATTTTTAAAGCTTCAGCATGCTTTACAAGACCTACGGCTTCGCTGCCCAGAATCAGATGAACAGGTGGTTTCGGATGTTCAACCAGGTCAATCATTACTTTTGCAGCCTTGTCAGGATCTCCCATGGGCACAAAATTACCTGCTTTAAAAAGTCCGGCTATCTGATCGACAGTAGATTCGTATCCTTCTACTCCTTGTGCATAACTCATCGAATCACCAGCCCAGTCTGTACGGAACCCTCCTGGTTCAACGCTGGTTACATAAATTCCCAAATGCGCAACTTCCTGAGCCAATGCCTCGCTAAAACCACCCAAACCGAATTTAGCAGCCTGATAAATCGTCAGTCCAAAATGGCCAACTCTTCCTCCTACAGAACTGATCTGAAGAATTCTTCCTGAGCGTTGTTTGCGCATATAAGGCAAAATAGCACGGGTAATAGCAATAGGTGCATTTAAATTAGTTTCCAGCTGACTGCGTACTTGTTCATCAGTAAAAGCTTCGGCAGCTCCGGTAATTCCGAAACCAGCATTGTTTACCAATACATCGATACGGCCAAAATGCCCGATAGCCGCTTTAACTGCCTGGTTAATTTGATTTTGATCTGTGACGTCCAGCTTTACGGGAAAAAGCTGATCCGGATATTTTGCCAGAAGCTCATTTAATTGTTCTGGATTACGCGCCGTTGCGACTACATTAGCTCCATTAGCGAGCACACTTTCGGTCAGGTTTCTTCCTAATCCTCTTGAACTTCCGGTGATAAACCAAACTTTTTTGGTTGTTTCTGAATTTGTCATTTGCTATGATTTTTGTTGAGTTAAAGTTCGGAAGTATTGAGGAAGCCCGCTTTGCTGGAAAGCTCAATTTTCATTTGTTATAAAGCTCAGTTTGATAACGGGAGAAGCAGAATCAATTTGTGACTTTAATTTGATATGTGATAAGGGCATGATTGCTATTCACTTACCACTCAGTCAGGTGATTTTTATTAAATGGCTGCTCTTGCTTTTTGTTTAACTTATATCTTAATGATTACAATTAATATATATTCGCATTTCTGATAATTAATTAACGATAACATGAAATTCGAAAAGATAACTATTATAGATCGCAGCGGTCTGACTGAAGCAATCATAGAACAGCTTGCTGCTTTATCAAAAAATAAAATCAGCATATATAATGATTACCCTCAGGATGATGCCGAAACGCTTGCCCGCATCGGTGATTCAGATGCGGTACTGGTAAGCTGGCAAACAAAAATTAAAGCAGAAATTATTGCGCAGACTTCTCATTTAAAATATATTGGTATGTGTTGCAGTTTGTATGATGAAGCTTCTGCAAATGTTGATATTATAGCAGCAAGAGAAAAAGGTATCCAGGTAAAAGGGGTTAGAGATTATGGAGATGAAGGTGCAGTAGAATTTATATTCGCACAGCTGATTTTCTTACTCAAAGGCTTAATAAAGGCCAGATGGAAGGATGAACCTATGGAGTTAAAAAATAAAAGCATAGGAATCATTGGTCTTGGAACATTAGGATTGATGGTCGCACAAACTGCACAGCATTTTGGCATGCAGGTATTTTATTTTAACCGCAGCAGAAAATATGAGCAGGAAAAAAATGGGATTACATTTTTACCCCTTGATGAGTTAATGAAATCTTGTGATATCATTTCAACACATTTACCAAAAAATACAATTGTCCTTACAGAAAAAGAGTTTAAATTAAAGAAACCGAATTCAATTCTTGTCAATACATCATTGGGAGTGCCTTTTGAGAAGGAAGCGTTTCTAAACTGGATCGCGGATGCCAAAAACTTTGCCATCTTTGATGCGGACGGAGTTGGGGACTTTGCGGAAGAATTTGCAAAGCATGATAATATCATTTTATCTGATCAGTTTGGAGGCTTTACTTTTGAAGCGAAACAAAGGCTTTCAGAGAAGGTTTTTATCAATATGACCAATTACCTGGATAATAAATAATTTTTTAATGCAAGCACTAAAAAGACTCGTATTCTGGACTTCGATAGCTGCTATTGCTTGCTGGGTAATTATAGCACTGTTCGGAAAACTTATTCCGCTGGAAATCAAGATTGGAAAAAGCGGGGACTTTCATCAGCTGTTTGTATTCTACGGATTACAAACAGCTGTGTTATTTACTTTATCCGGCACGCTAAAAAAAACAGATCGTAAAAAGCCATTGCTTATAAAAGTAGGTTTAACTGTAGTAGCTGCATTCTTCGCAGCCTTTATAGCTTTCATAACTGTTTTTTCTGGTATGTGCAGCTGGAGTACAGACCGGACTTTATTTGAGTATAAAGACAGTCCGGGTACTCAGATCATTTTAAGAAGAAAAGGCTGCGGTTCTGATCAAAAGATCTACCCTATTTATAAAACCTGTAAGGTTGTATATATTACTTCAGATTTGTTCTGGATCAAAGATATAGATACCAATCAAATTGATAAAAGTTTATGGAAAAGGATTCCGCTCAGGGAAAAATTTTAAAGCACAACCACCACAGTTTCCGGAACGATATAAACTTCTCTGTTAATGTTTTTATTCGTTTGATAAGTCTCTTTTCCCAATCTCCTCAGCGTCCGGTAATGTGATTGCAAAGCAGCTGTAAAGGTGATACTTTCTATATATGGAAGGTTAAATTCTTTAGCAGTTTCTTTAACAATAGCACCTATTGCAGGATAATGGATATGACAGATTTTCGGAAAAAGGTGATGTTCTATCTGGCGGTTTAATCCTCCGCATAAGAAAGCCGCTATCTTACTTCCTCCGGCAAAATTTGCTGTAGTTCTCATTTGATGTGCTGCCCAGGCTTCTTCCATATTTCCTTCTTCATTCGGTAAAGGGAAGTCAGTTCCTTCTACCACATGTGCCAGTTGAAATACAAGTCCGAGCACTAAGCCCTGAGCGAGTTGCATGGCCAGAAAACCGATTAAAAACTGACCCCAGGTAATGGGCATCACGATTAAAGGCAAAGCGATAAACAGGAAATAATAGATTGCTTTGTAACCAAAGAGTTTGTAATATTCAGCACGGGGATGTACCACGGTATGTTCACCTATTTTATGCTGAAAAAATTTCTTATAATCTTTTCTGAAAACCCATGATAACATAGAAAAGCTATACAATATAAATGCATAGTAATGCTGATATCTTTGCAGTTTGTTAACGGTTTCAGTATCAGAAAACCGGATAAGGCCCGGTGCTACATCAATATCCTCGTCATGACCAGCAATATTTGTATAGGTATGGTGTACAATGTTATGGCAAATGTTCCATACATATGGGCTGGCACCAATCAGGTTAAATACAAAGCTGAAGACCTTGTTGACAGTAGCATTACGTGAAAAGGAGTTATGAATAGCATCGTGGCAGATATTAAAGCCTACAAATGCTCCGGATACGCCCAATAGCATAGCTAATAACAGTAAGATTGGCAAACTAAGATTCGCTAGTAGAATCAGTAGATACAGTACCGTTAAACTTGTTAAAAAGAATGTAGCTTTAAACAACATGGCTCCATTTGCATGGATAGAAATATTGTTTGTTGTAAAATAAGTATCAACCCTTTTTCGTACCGTAATATAAAATGTTGACTGATTTGTATTAATAAACTTGACTTTTTTAGTCATCCTGTGTGTCTTCCCCGCTTCGACTTTAAGAGCCTGTTTATGTATTGTTGTAAATTATGTTGTGCTGCAAATTATATTCCACTGTAAATATAACGCATAGTTATACCTTGCCTTGTTAAGGCATCTTTATCTTTCAGTACAAAAATCTTATTGTTTTATAGTTGACTCCGCAGATTCCCTTGCACAACACTATAACGATAAAGCGGCTATACAAGTATATCTTCCTTAATTTTCTCCCGATGGTTCAATCCCCACTGGACTAACATGTCAGTTACCGGAATGATACTTTTACCATATTCAGTTACCGCATAATCAATGGTAACCGGCCTGGTATCCTGAATGGTTCTGGTCACCATTAAATTAAGTTCAAGATCTTTTAATTCTTTTGATAACATTTTGGCAGAAATCCCATTAATACCCCGCTGAATCTTCTTGAAATGATTATTTTCTGAAGTCCTGTTTGTCAGATACCTCATGATTAACAACTTCCATTTTCCCCCTAATATTTCTATACTATCGCGCATAGCTGTAAGTTCTTCCTGACAACTTGCTTCACGTATATTCCCTTTATTTTTTACGGTGCCCATTTCCTGCTGGTTTAATTGAGGTAACCAGTTACCTGTAGTTAACTAATAGCAAATATAAGTTATTGACCAATTAAATTAGCCTTCGTGTTTGAACAGTTTATCACGGTTCATTTAAATTCAAATTATATGAAAGCGATTCTATTAAAAGATTTTGGAAGTACTGATAATTTCATCCTTGAAAATAATTATGCAATCCCTGAACCCGGGGATCGTGACATCCTGATTAAAATAAAAGCAACTGCTTTTAATCCAATTGATTATCAGATGAGGCAAGGTAAAACAGAAAAAAAACGAATGCATTCCCCTATCCTGGGACGCGAGTTTTCTGGTGTCATTGTTAAGGTGGGTAAACTAACGCAACGATTTAAAGTTGGTGATGCAGTGTTTGCTGCTTCTGGTAGTATGGGGTCAAACGGTACTTATACTGAATATATCAGTGTGCCGGAATTGCTCTTAGTACATAAACCTGAGCAGTTGACTTTTGAAGAAGCCGCTGCTATTCCAAGTGCTTCTCTTACAGCGCTGCAATGTTATAACCGGTTGGGTATCCAGTTTACGGATTCGGTCTTCATTACCGGGGCTGCCGGGGGTGTAGGTATGGCGCTGGTCAAAATACTGATTGCTAAAGGTTATCAGAAAATCATAGCGACTGCGGGTAACCAGGAGAGTAAAAGTCAATTGCTTAAAGCTGGATTAAAAGAGGAGCAGCTTATTGATTATAAAACAGCTCATCTTTCACAGGTTATCATAAATCACAATAAAGGTCATTTATTTAATCATTGTATAGATCTGGTTGGGGATCAGATGTCCCTGATTTGTGCACAGGTAATTGCGACAAACGGCACTTATGCTGATGTGACTGCTTTAACCACCGGGCAGGCAAGGGAAGAACTGTTTCACAAAGGAGCAGTTCTGGTGAATATTTCCAACTATGCCTATTCCCTGGAAAAGAATTATGGTTATTATGGAGACAGCCTGAGCAAGTTTATGCAGTTAATGTCAGTGCTTTCTCTTAGTCCTCCTGCCATAAAAAATATAGGCTTACTAAGCGTAGAAACAGTCAAAGAGGCACATCAGCTTTTGGAAGATAACCAAACCAAAGGCAGAAAATTAGTGATGCAGATCGCTTAGTCACTACCAGTAGAATTTTATCAAAAGATACTATAACAATGTCACAAATACCAAAGATACCACGACGAATAGTCACAGGAATAAAAAATGGCAGATCAGTCATCACTGATGATGCAATAGCTACTAACGTCTCAGAACATTTCCCTGGTCTGATCATCTCAGATATCTGGGCAACAAGCCAGATGCCAGCAGACCTGTCAACAGAGATTATAGTAGAAAACACCGCATATCCGGTAGTACCTGCAAACGGGTCTTATTTCCGTTATGTAAGCATTCCACCAGATAAAGATCTGGGAATTAAACCGCTGGAGGCTGGACAAGTACATCCTTTAATGCATAAAACCGCTACACTTGATTATATCATTATCTTATCAGGAGAGATTTATATGATTCTGGACGAGGAAGAAACATTATTAAAAGCTGGAGATATAGTGATTCAGCGGGGCACAAATCATGCCTGGAGCAACCGTTCTGATACCCATTGTATTCAACTGGCAGTTTTATTAGCTGCCAATTAAATTTATATTTAAGGCTAATCAATCAGCTACTGGCTCGAATTGTGTTAAGTTAATTGATGATTAGCCTTAATTATGACTATACAACCAATTACTTCAATTGTGTCCATCCTTGACAATGACTTTTATAAGTTCACCATGCAGCAGGGTGTTATTCGTTTGTTCCCGTATGCCAAAGTGCGTTATAAATTTATAAACCGTGGTAAACATTCTTTTCCACCAGGATTTGGTGATGCACTGCGTAAGGCGGTGAACGAAATGCCAGCGTTGCGGTTAACCCGCGAAGAGAAGAAATTCTTGCAGGTCAACTGCCCTTATCTTGATCCGTTATACCTGGATTTTCTGGAAGGTTATCGGTATCAGCCAGATGAAGTGCATATTGAACAGGCAGGTGATCAGTTAGAAATACATATTGAGGGCTTATGGTATCGTGCTATTTTATGGGAGGTTCCAATTATGTCTTTAATTTGCGAACTATTCTATGAGCTGACACATGCGGTTAGGATCAGTAATGAAGAGGTAATTGAAAGGACAAGGAAAAAGATCGAGAACTATCGGGATCTTGGTGTTACAGTTGCTGAATTCGGCACGCGCCGCAGGTATTCTTACGCTATTCACCGCCTGGTATTGCAGACGTTGCAGCAATATGGAGAGGGATCATTTATCGGAACCAGTAATGTACATATGGCAATGGTCCATCAAACCAAACCAATTGGAACGCATGCGCATGAATGGTTTATGTTCCATGCGGCACGTTATGGTTTTAAAATGGCCAATTCTTTAGGTCTGGAGCATTGGGTACAGGTTTTCCGCGGAGACCTGGGGATTGCTTTATCCGATACCTATACAACTGATGTATTTTTCAGACAGTTTGATAAAATGTTCTCCAAGTTATTTGATGGGGTAAGGCATGATAGTGGTGATCCGCTGCTTTTTGCAGATAAAGTGATTGCACATTATGAGCGGATGGGTATAGATCCACAGACTAAAACTATCATTTTTTCTGATGCACTTAATTATGAAAAGGTTGCCAGGATTGCTGGTCACTGCCGTAACCGGATTGGTATATCCTTCGGTATCGGAACTAATCTGACTAATGATGCCGGCCCTGAGCCAATGAATATAGTGATTAAAATGACGCAGGCTCAACCTCAGAATGAGCAATGGACAGATGTGATCAAATTATCAGATGAGCATGGGAAATATACAGGTACAGAGAAAATGATTACACTTGCTAAAGAAATTCTTGAAATTGATTAGTAAACTTATTTGATTTTCAAACTGTAAATTAAACCTTTACCACCGGCAAGTAAAATAAGCTTGCCGTTTTTTGCTTTTTGAATCACATTAAAGCTTTCCTCAGAGATGTGATACCAGTTCATGCCGCCGTCTCTGGAAACATCAGTGCCTGAGGTACCGGTCGCAAAACAGGTTTTATCATCATACCAGATTACACCGGAACGAAAACCAAAAACCGGTCTTGATGGTTTTGACCATGATTTTCCTCCATCACTGGTGAGTAACACGTTATTTGTGTTTTCTTTATCTTTTTCATAATCACCACCAACTACTATCCCCTGATTTTCATTGTAAAAGTCTATTGAGAATGCGCCTGTAGTACTTTTTCCACGTAAAATCGGACAGTCGTATCTTTTCCAGCTTAACCCGTAATTATCAGATGCATAAATATTTGATTTTGTACCACCAGTGGCTATCCAGACTTTTCCTCCGGCCATGGTTTTAATTCCGGTGCCGCTTGCTGCAAAACCAGCCTCGCCGGTTGCAGTAGTCTGTTTTAACCTGGTGGATACATCTTTCCAGTTACAACCTCCATCATCAGTAATAAGCAGTTGTAAGTGGTTTTGAATGGGATCACCGAAGATGATCCCATGTTTTTTATCCCAGAATGACATTCCATCAAGGAATATCGCAGAATCCAGGTTTTTATAAGTTTCAGTCCAGCTTTTCCCTCCATCTTCGGTACGAAGAATGTAAGCTGGAGAACCTGCATTAACGATTACTGCATGGTTTTTATCAAAGGCTTCAATATCTCTGAAGTCGAGTTTTTCATAACCTTTAGGTTTTGTCCATGTCCACTCCTTACCTCCATCTGTGCTTCTGCCAATGAATCCGTTACTTCCGCTTACCCAGGCAATGCTGTCAGAGACGACAGACATTCCTCTGATACTGGTATTAGTTCCAGTATTAACAGTACTTAGTTCGTAGGTTTGTGAAAATACAGCAAAGGGCGTCAGCAATAAAAGGTACAGGAGTATTCGCATTATTTAACTTTTTTCCAGACTTCAGATCTTCCAATAATTGAGATACCAATATACCCGCGCATATTCAAATCACCATTGTCCTTAAGGTTCATATTACAGCTATAGGTTTTACCAGATTTGGGATCATAGATTTTACCATCAGTCCATTTTCCATCTTCAAAAACAAAGTCTTTAAGCATTTCCATTCCTAATATAGGTCTGGATTTCAGCTTGGCATCAGGATTTTTAATATCCGTCTTTGCATTGCCTTTTTCATCTTTTGGAGCTTTTAGCCATACAATCTTACCAAAATATTTAGACTCTTTTTTATAAATCTCTACATGTGCCTCTCCTGTAGAGTTAACCCATTGACCAAGAATAGCATCTTTGTTTTGTGCAAAACCTGTGAAGGAAATTGCTGTAATCAGTAAAAGCAGTGAAATGTATCTCATAAGTTTATATTTAGTTTAGGCTAATTTACAAATTACACCTAGTAAACAACTATGGTTTTCATTGGTTTTTCGTTTTTGTTCATTTTCCATTATAAAACCTGCATCCAGAAAAAGATTATTTACAATGTCGTTTATCCTTTCATCAGCTCTGCAAAAAGCTGGTAAGAATACAATCTTGCCTGATGATCAAAAATGTGAGAAGTAACCATGATCTCATCAACACCGGTTTGTTTAATAAAAGACTCCATATCTTCTTTGATAGTCTGTGGACTGCCAAAAAACGAACAAGCTATCATTTGGCTCACTGCTTCCTCTTCATAATCAGTCCAAACGCCATTCATATTCTCAACTGGTGGTTGTAATAGTTCAAGTTTACCAGTCACTACGCCCATAAAGAAGCGTTTTAAAGAAGTAGCCAGCCTGTTAGCTTCAGCATCTGTGTCCGCAGCGATTACATTAACACAGGAAATTACATAAGGCGCTTTAAGATGTTCAGAAGGCTTGAAATTCTGACGATAAAGATTAATTGCTGTCAGGAACTGAGCTGGGGCAAAGTGACTCGCAAAAGCGTAAGGAAGTCCCATAGCCGCAGCTAAACGTGCACTGTCAGTGCTGGAACCTAATACCCAGATTGGAATATCCAATCCTTCGCCCGGAATTGCTCTGACCCGGCTATTTGCATTATCTGCTGAGAAAAAAGTTTGTAATTTGATAATATCCTGCGGGAAGTCATGCACCGCATTAAACCGCTCTCCTCTGATGGCCATAGCGGTAGTCTGATCGGTACCCGGTGCACGGCCAAGTCCTAAATCTATTCTTCCTGGATATAAAGTGGCTAAAGTCCCAAACTGTTCCGCAACGATTAACGGGGAGTGATTAGGCAGCATAATTCCGCCCGAACCTACCCGGATGGTTTTGGTATTTCCTGCAATATGACCGATCAGCAGAGAAGTTGCTGAGCTGGCCACACTAATCATATTGTGATGTTCTGCCAGCCAATACCTGGTGTAACCAAATTTCTCTGCATTTTGCGCCAGATCAACGCTATTAATAAAAGTATCAGCAGGTGTTTTTCCAGCAACCACTGTTGCTAAATCTAATACTGAATATGGGATACTTGATAGTTTCTTTTGATGTGTTTCATTTACCATTATGGAGCTCTCTACTAAGACAGGATATTTGCCTGTTTTATAAAATTAGAGATTAGTAATGGTAAAAATATCCGGTACTGAAAGATTTGACTTTACATACAGAAGTGTTGCATGGCTTAAATTGATAACCTGTCTAATTCGGCAAGTATCCATTTACCGTTAATCCAGTACCCGGAGAACTGAATAGTATCTTCACCGTTTTCAATTCTAAATTTAACAGTTACTTCCAAACTGATCTTACCAGCTGCATACAGGTCATTATCATAATTTCCAATTTTATAGCTTACTGATTTATTCTTGCTGATTGCATATTTAGTATCTTCAAGATAACTGGAAACTGAACTGATATCATTTAATATTTCACTATAGTATTGTTCAGGATGTTTATTCATCAGACTCTGAATATTTGTTAATATTTCTTTCTCCTGAGCACCCGGAGAACCTTTTAATTTATTACCCGCCATTTGCAGGATATCAGATCGGAAATACTGGATAAAATCTGCTTCAGAAAGCAGATAAGGAAGGTCTTTTACAGGAGTATGTACGGCCATATCATGTAATACAGCATTGATAAAAATCTTAGGATCTGAGACACAGGTTCCTGCGGTTACCCAATGGTCATCTTTGATAGAATGATCAGTTGAATAGACAGGTGATACATTTGTTGCATCCGGCTCTTCGTTTCCGAGCAAAGGTTCAAAACTAATCTTGTTACTCTCGGCAGTCTTCAGCCCAAAGAAATTGTCTTTAACGGCTGTTAAAAGCCAGTGGTCATCCTGTTTTAATAAGTCCAGTCTGATGGCAAGCGTATCAGCAGCATGTTTAAATGCAATATATAAAGTGAGCCTGTCTGGTGTTTGTAAGTTATATAAAACCTGGCTGGTCGAAAAGTAACTGTTATAGAAAGTAGTGTTTTCCGGAGTAATGTTCTTTGTTTTCGCCTTATTCAGCAGCTTATTCCACGCACTGACCAGCAATGGTGCCGCAGACGGTTCATTTGGAAAGATCGGTATCCGGCTCAGGTCTTCTTTATTTAAGAAGGCTGCTGCCAGTTCTTTACCGAGAGAGTCGGGCATCACTTTACAAGTTGTTTGGCCATTTACACTGATGGTATAAATCAGGCAGATGATAAACAGTACTATTGTCTTTCTCCTTAACATATGATGATAGTTCTTATGATATCTTATGACAGCAAAGATGCAGTTATAAAATAAAAAAGCCTGTAAACTTTCGGTTTACAGGCCATAATGAGCTTGATATTGGTGTGCCCGAAGAGAGACTCGAACTCTCAAGGATCTTACTCCAACGGCTTCTGAGACCGCAACGTTTACCAATTTCGCCATCCGGGCATTAAAATTCTGGATATCCGCTCTGTGGCGACAAATGTAGCATTATTTCTGAAATGATATAAAATATTCAACAAATTTGTTCACGTTTTACAGGAAAAACTTTTAACAGTAAATCATTTTAAATATCCGGATTGAAAATAATTAAGCTACAAATCAGATAATCTGACAATTACAAATAGACCTCTTACCTGGCAGGCAAGAGGTCTATTTTATTTTTTACTATAAAAATATTATAATTTGATCTTCACAAAATATAACCTGTTACGGTCAACTGTATTCGTAGCGGGCAATAGCTTAGGTGCAAATGAGCCTTTATCTCCCGGAATTACCCCAAAATCATCATCATTGGAGATCACCAAAGTATTTCCATTCACTAAAGCCATCCCTTCTGCTTTATCATGCGGATAAACGGACGGCAGATCTTTTAAAAGATCAAGTACAACAGTTTTGCTGACCGGTACAATGCCTGCGGTCTGAAGGCCCGCCAGATCTTTTAATTGTTCAGGAGTTTTACCCCCAAATAATTTACCGGCTGCACTATTTGTAACATCAGAAATATCGGTAGCCTGAGAAATATCAATTTTAAATACTTTTTTGAAAGTAGCCGGATTAGTTGGCGCCCCTCCATAATCTCCATCTCTTTCCAGGGTTAAAAATGTGGTACTGTTCACCGCCAGGATTTCACTCACTCCTGTTAACGATGCATTTTCCTGTAAATAAGCATATTGTTTAGTCGCACCGGTAGCAATATCAAAAGTTAAAATACGAAGTACAACAGATCCCTTTACTTCTGCTTTAGACGGATTGAACATCGGCGACTGCATAATACCCACTAAAGTTTTTCCATCAGGAGTTATCGTTAGGCCTTCCATACCGCGGTTCGGCTTACGTCTTGCCAGTACCAAAGGAAGTTTACGGCCACCTGTCCCATCTCCAAATGGATTTATCCTTTCAATAGTCTTTCCTGACGGATCAAAGTGAACCAGATGAGGCCCATATTCATCACTCACCCAAAAACTGCCATCAGCAGCGCGCACTAATCCTTCGGAATCAAGCCCGTCCTTACTTGGTGACAGAACTGTCCCATTAAGATCAACAGCTGTTTCATCAGTGGAACCAGCACCTGTCAGATTTGGCAAACCGTTTAAGTTAACTCCGGCAGCATTTTTTAACAATACAGTTTGCTCTAAGACCAGCTTCCCCTCTTTCAAACGGAATTTACCAATCTGAGGCGTAAAGTCAGGCTTACCAAATACTTTTATATTATCAGTAGGGCCATCTGCATTAGGGCCACGGTCGGTTAACAGGTAAAAAACCGCAGGATCATTGGGATCAGCCGCTACAGCAGAACCAAAGCCTCCGTTATATACTTTTACCCCATTCGCAGCAGTCATCAATACCGCAGGGTCTGAAGCTTCGGCCATATCAGGATAGGTCATATTTCCAGTGATTGTTCCCCCATTATTCTTTTTACAGGAATATAAGGATACAGTAAGCATAAGGCAGGATGATAGTATAGCTCTTTTCATAAAAGATGTTTAGATATGTTTTACAAAAAAATGATTACACTATCAACTCAGTGTTAAGTCAATATTGTTTAATAGCCCTACAACTATTTCAAAATTGTATAAGTATTTAATTAATAACGCCGGCATACTACGTTTTCAGTAGAAATTACCTATACTCGTAATATCAAATATTAAAAAGAATCCTATGGCAAAATTTACAACAGGCGCAATTGTAGCGCTAAAATCAGGCGGGCCGAATATGACTGCTGGTACCTTAACAGAAGCCGGTTATGTAACTTGTTTCTGGTTTGATCAGAACCAATCCCTTCAAAGCGTAACCCTGCATGAAGATCTTCTGGTTGAAGCTGTAGTCTAAAAGATAAATTCCTCATTGACCAGATTAATAAGGAATTTATCTAAATTAACTGGATTCTATCAGGAATTCAAAGCATCTTTAACGTCAATCTATGACACAACTTCTGAAAACAATTTCCGCAATAGCTGCCATTGCGATTATTTCCTCTTGCAGTACAGCAAAAAAGGCAGCAATGAATACCAGGTTGCAAAGTTTTAAGTATAACTACTGTGCACCTAACATCCCCTATCTTCAGCATGAAATTCTTTGGAAAGATTCAATCAAAGCTGACCTGTCAAAAACAGGTATTTCCCCGCACGATCAACTCCTTTCTCAGCTCTTAGGTATCAGCAGTGCGATCAATGAACTCTGGGCAATGAAGCATAATATCAAGGACTCTGTTTCCAGAACGTTATTGCTCAAACAAAAAGTAACCAGCAGAATATTACTTGCCCAGACTCAATTACAAGCCGTAGCCGCTGAACTGGATTGCGAGGGAGAAAGAGCTGATATGGCCGCAGCTTATCTGGATGGCATTAATAGTAAAAGAAATACAAAACTAACCGTAGGGTCTGTGATTCTGGGCGCATTAACAACTGTCGCAACCGCAGTTATCACAAAAAACAGCGTGCAAACTGCGGTTGGTGTAGGTGGTGGTTTGGTCAGTGCAGGTTTAGGTGCACTAACTATAAATCCCAAAGGAAAACAGCTGGAGTTTGAACATGATCATAATCTATTGCGTACAATTTGGTCTGAACCCAAAACAAATACAGATTATCCCGAATTTGTGTGGGCAATGCTCCATGAAAAAAGTTTCAGTAATAAAGGAGATGTGACCCTTTCCCAAAGTATTAAAAACAGGTGGATACAGTTTGAGTTTAATGGTCATATTGATCAGGACCAGGAAGCATTACTATTTGGCAAAGGAGGTTATTATCGTTCCGGTGATTTACACACACGCGCAACGATGATTAATCAATTGCAGTCTACAATCCGGTCTCTTAACCAGGATTTAACAAGCCTGATTGCCTTTGTTGCACAAATAGAATGATAACTTCTGAATTGATCCTTTGTCGTTAAACAATATCAATTCAGAAGCTATTTAGCCCGGTTATCTGCAATTCCTGATTAGTTATGCACAATTATCGTAGCAGTAAGTTCTGGTGAACCACTCACCAAACCGTTAACAAACAGGGTATAAATCTTACCATTCTCCAGCACAATACCTGTCAATGAATTTCCGGTCACAGGAACTAAGCCCTGGTCAGCTGATTTTTTTAATTGAAAGCTGAGATTTGTTCCTGCATCTACTTCTTTAAAGGGCCCTAATGTTTTCCAGGTAAGACCATTAATTGTGGATGGGGATTTTCCATTCGTGTATGGAATTACTACCTGATCTCCAAAATCCCCGTAACTAACACCTTTAAAAATAGCTGCTCCACTGGTATAGAAGAAATCAAGTGAAGGGGCATCAGGAGAGAAATTGGCAAACCTGATTTTTGCTTTGCCTGGTGCAGGAAGGGACAAATCATCATAAACCAAAATCAGACTGTCTATATTATTTGGATTTAAAGTGCTTGTCAATCGTTTTTTAACAGTAAACAAGGTATGTGCGAAATCCGCAATAGGCCCATTGGGGCCAGAAAAAGAAGTCGTGTTACTTTCTTGTACAAAGTTTGCACTTCCACCAAAAACATAGGAAGCTTTATAAGAGGTATTCGTGCCTTCAGTCACGTTATACTGAACCTTCCCAAACTGAGTATCGAGATAAGGAGAAGCTGTATTTCTCGACAATAAAGCTGGGGTAACCTTTCTCGTAAAGTCCCAGAAATTTACAGCAACTGGTGAAAGCCGCGCATTCACAAATTTGACTTTAGCACTCAGCGCAGGCCGGTCACCTGCATCAACATCAAGGTAATCTGCTTTATGGCAGCCAGAGAACAGGAATATGGTGCTTATAATAATTATACTTAAGGTTGAATTCTTCATGATCTTATTATTTAAAAGTAGCTGATAACCTGATAAATGGCTGAATACCTGTAGTTGTACCTGCCTGACTGGCGCTTGGGGCCTGAGTTCTGGTAATATTACTTCCCGGCGCGGGAATAGAATAATCACCCAGCACATTGAATAAATTGTTTACCCCGATTGTCGCCTGCAATTCAGGAGTAATCCGGTATCCGGCAGAAAAATCTGTAATCCAGACCGGGTTGAAGTCCTGATAGTAATAATCCGGCTGAGGAAAGTTAGCATTGAGCTGGCTCACTGCTGTCACTTTACCAAAGTATACAGTTCTGAGCAGCAGATTGATTTTCTTATAATTATAAGTGCCTTGCAAAGTGATTTTAGTAGCAGGGATACTTGAAGTAACCCGGGCCTTCTCACTTTCATCAAAAATAATATAACGATAAGCTTCCAGTCCTTTAGGGGTATTTACTTTGGTCAGCCTGGTTTGCTGAAAATTACCACCGGCTAAAAATGCGGCACCTGATCCATCAGGCAATAAGAATTTATAGCTCCCTGTAAATTCAATTCCCTTAGTTCTTGTACTAAATGAGTTATAAAAGAATTTGGCCTGTACAGTTCCGGTTTGTACAAATAACGCTCTTACATCAGCAGGCAGGTTGGTATCCGTCGCAGAAAAGCGTCCGGTATTCCCTACCCTGTCTTTAATATCGATCTGATAAGCATCAAGGGTCAATTCTATATTTTGTAAAGGTTGTGAAGTAATTCCTGCTGAGTATCCTTTAGACCTTTCTGGTTGCAGGGCTGGTATCCCAAGCGCTTTAGTAGCAGGGTTTACATTATTGGCGGTCACCTGGTCAATTGCAACCCCATTCTGGAAAGTAGTAGAGGTTTCTGTATAATAAAACTGAGCCAGATCCGGGGCCCGGAAACCTGTGTTATATCCTCCTCTGATAGCAAGCCATTTGGCAAAACTATACCGTGTGGCTGCTTTGAAAGTACTCACACTTCCAAAATCAGAGTAATTCTCTATACGAAATGCACCGGAAACCAACCATTTATTAGTGACGTTCAATTCCAGATCAGCATAAGCAGCAGAAATAGAGCGCTTGACATCCACAGCATTACCAGGCCGGAAACCAGCATGGATTTGTGAGCCCGGAGATAATCCATTCAAAGGTGTACTGCCGATATTATTAAAATATGGAATACCTCCGGTAGTATATTGTACATCATAAATCGGGCTCAGATCTGCTTTGGAATACGAACTTTCCTCTCCTGCTTTAATCTGATAAGTTTCTACTCTGTACTGACCACCGAAAGCAACATTCAAGCCACTCAATACCTGCTGGAATCTCCGTGTAAAATCAATACTACCACTATTTTGTGAGGCATTATAACTGCCGGCATTAAATGTTCTCGGTGTTTTTTGTCCCAAACTGGCATTCAAAGAATTGGTAATGATATTATCAAAAGCATTTCTTCCGTAAACATTGGATACATCTACATTCCATTCTTTTATTTTCCCTTTCACACCAACCGCAAAAGACTGATCTGTGATAATGTTATCCATTGCAGGCAGAAATCCATCCGGATAAACAAAAGTATTATTTCGCTCTGTCCAGCCAGGCAATCTGTAAACCGCAGTAAATTGGGAATTGCGATGACTAATCCCTCCGAAAGAATAGATTTCAAATCCATCTTTCAAAGGGATAGCTGCATTAAAAGAGAGCAGACCGTCTATAGCTTTATTGGTAGATCCGCGCTGATCGAAAAAGTGACGGTCAATACCCCTTGAAGCCAGTATAGCATCATCAATTTCTTTGGTATAAATCTGATCGAAACCCCTTGTATTAGCTCCTCCTCCATAAGCAGGGCCAATATAAATTCCATCAGAACTTTTTCCTACAGGCAATGAGACTGCTTGTGTTGCATATTCTCCGGTCACATTGAAATAACCCTTAGATCCTAACTTAACGCCAAAATTAGCATTGGTCCGGGTAGTTAAGCCATCTCCTCTGCCACGAATACTTCCAATGGTACTCACCGTTAACTGGTCAACGTTACTTTTCAATACGATATTGATCACACCGGCAATGGCATCAGATCCGTATTGCGCCGCCGCACCATCCCTCAATATTTCAATTCTTTCAATTGCTCCGACAGGAATTGAGTTCAGGTCATACCCGGTTGCACCATTGCCTAATCCACCCCAGCTGATGTTCGAGCTTTTATGTCTTCTTTTACCATTGACCAGCACCAATACCTGGTCCACTCCCAATCCCTTGAGCTGAACCGTAGAGGTTGCTGAGGCCGCGTCGCCACCTCCGGAAACTGAGGAATGGAAAGAAGGAGATACATATTGGAGTAATTGGGTAACACTGGATTGAGGAGCATATTCCTGCAAGGATTTCAGGTCGATAATATCAACCGGAACCGGAGAATTTAACTTGGTTCTGTTCGCACTGCGTGAACCAACAATCTGTAACTCATTGAGATTATTATCAGCTTGCTCCAGGTTGATATTAAATGTGGCAGATTTTCCAATTTCCACTTCCCGGGTTTTATAACCGATATAGGAAATGACCAGAAATCTTCCATTTTTAACTGGTATTTTAAAAGATCCATCTTTTGCAGAGATCGTAACCCCATCCAGTCCTTTGATCTGAATGGAAACACCCGGCAAAGGCAGATGATCTTCTGCGGAATAAATGATGCCATTGATTGTTCTTTGCTGCGCAAATGTATTTGGCGAGATCAGCACGCCCAGAAGAAAAAATAAGAGTAAAATTTGTTTCATGTATACGAGTTAATTTGGACATAACAATGGCCGTTCACAGTCAAAAAAGACTGTAATTCAGCACAGGAAAAAGATAATTCAGTTTATTTCAGGAGAACCTGCCTCATGGCTTTTTCTTTATAAATCTGTCATCGGTTAATGAAATCAGGAATGACTCGAGGTCAGTAATTTCATCTTCAGACAATCCCAGAGGTTTACTTAAGGACAGATCTCTATTTTTACCATTTTTGATAATCAAATCGGGGTTATTGTAATATCTGATTACATCTTTCAAAGTTTTAAACATCCCATTATGCATATATGGTGCTGTTAAGGCCACATTTCTCAGCCCTGGTATTTTAAAATGTCCTTTATGCTCCGGATTTTTGGTCACCTCATACCGGCCTGCATCTTTAAGGTCGTTTTCATTGAATAACCCGATTCCCTTAAAACGGTCAGCAGTAAAGTCTTCTCCAGAATGACAATTGTTACAATTTGCTTTCCCGATAAAGAGCAGTCTTCCACGTTTGGCAGAGGCAGAAACGGCCTGGTCATCTCCATTGATATAACGATCATAAGGACTATTAGCTGTTTCGAGCGTTCTTTCATAAGCAGCAATAGCCAGCAATAGATTTTTTTCAGTGGGTGGGCTATTAAAGATTTTTTGAAATAAATCTGCATAAGCCTGATCTGTTTTCAAACGCTCCACTGCTTCAGCAATAGGAAGGTTCATTTCAACCGGATTGATAATAGGCTGAAGTGCTTGTTCCTCTAAAGAAGCTACTCTTCCATCCCAAAACAGCGTTGGGCGACCGGAAAGATTCGTGATGGACGGAGAGTTCCTGGTGCCTTTAGTACCGCCAACTCCCAGGCTCACTGCTGAGGTATCGGCAAATGCAAATTCCGGTTTATGGCACGATGAACAACTAATGGATTTATCTTTGGAGAGTACCGGATCAAAAAAAAGTTTTTCTCCGAGCTTTTCTTTACTATTAATGACGGCAGGATCATCGGCTCCAAAGCCAGCAAGAATAAATACCAGGAAACTCATGAGCAGAAAAACGTTTATTTTAACGGGGATCATCAGCATATTATTCTTATTTCAATTTACAAAAGGTAAAGGAGGATAAGTTTACCCATCCTTTACCGGTCAAAACATGGGTTATTATTTAGTAGCCGCCAGCTGAATATTCAGTTCAAATTCATCAGAGATTGTTTTGTCCCCAAGGTTCTCAAAGAAGCTCTTAGACCTGAACTTAATACCATATTTAGTTCTGTCAACCAGTATTTTTGCAGTCGCTGTAAGTTTAGACTGGTCAATTTTGACGCTGGCAGGAAAGCTGACTTCGTTCGTGATCCCTTTAATAGTCAGGTCGCCTTTAACATCATAAAGACCCGCACCTTTAGAAACCGCAGAGGTGATCACAAACCTGGCTTTATCAAATTTCTCTACAGCGAAAAAATCATCACTCTTTAAGTGTCCAAGTAATTTTGCGTTACTCTCTTTGTCAGTGATATCAGTGACCACAATAGATTTGGTATCCAGATCAAAGCTTCCGCTTCTTAAAACATTATTCTCTACATTGAGTGCGCCTGAACTCACCGCTATAGTCCCGGAATGTTCTCCGGTAACTTTTTTGGCAAGCCAGGTAAGTTTGCTATGCGCCGCATCTACTTTATAGGGTACCGCTTTTACATATTTCCCAATCGGGTCTTTCAATGGCACTAAAGCCATACGATCGATAATAGAGAAGGAAGAAAGAGCCAGGACTGTTCCAATGGCAACTAATGCATTTATTTGTTTCATATTTTTCTAAGGATTTTGGGTTGCTATTTGTGCACTGAAATAAGAAGCTGGCGGAACTGGTTCTGCCAATAATTCATCCAGTACTTTGTTAAATTTCTTCTCGTATTCTGCATAGTATTTACCGGTCACTGTTCCGGTATAACCTGTATAAATTTCCCGCACTTCTCCTTTACGGTCAATAATGATCGTGGTCGGATAGGCCACAAATTTGTTCAAGGCAGGTAATTTATCGGCAACTAATCTTTTATCAGCCAGGCCACCAAAAAGAATATCATATTTGATATTGTATTTATCACGCAGCTTACCGAGTGTATATTTACCATATTCAAGGTCGTCCTTTTGTTCGAATCCTATCGCAATGGCTTCTACCCCACGGGTTTTATTTTTGTTAAACCAGGGAGACAAAAAGATAGTCTGATCTGTACAGTTTGGACACCAGGTACCTACCAGCTCCACAATAACCACTTTACCTTTGTACTTTTCATCAGTTAACGAAACAGGTTTACCGGTAAGGTCAGGGAAAGTAAAAGCCAGCTTTTTCACCCCGGCTTTCAGCGCGGTCAGGGTATAAGGATCAGGTAATTCCGCTTTGCCGTCTTTAACACCTGTAAACTTCAGGTTATCATAAATCCCCTGGCTAATTTCTCCAGACAAGGTTCCATCTTCATTGATTGTCCCTTTATAAATTTTAGGGCTCGGGCCGCTAAATCCAGACAATACAAATTGATTTCCCTGTACGGTTCCTTCCAGTTCACGGCTATCACCGGTTACCTGCAAAATCACCCCGGTTAATTTATTTCCCGTTTGTTTCAGAATGGCTATTTTATTGGGAACAGCTTCTTTTGAGAAACCTTTAAACTCCCATTTCCCAGATAAATCGGCAGCAGGGGCTACGTCCTTTCCTGGCTCAACAAAACGATAAGATTTACCTTGTTCGGCAGTAAACGGCAAAGCATTCCCCCGCAGTCCGGGTACAAGACTTCTGTATTCCCCGCTGATTTGCCCATCGTTATCTATTTTAGCCACTAATGCAGCGTCATAAGTATTCATCTTGATGAACAAGGAGTCTTTACCCAGATATTCGACATGAAAGTCATCCCTTCTCGTGCCATTCAGCAGCGTGAAAGTCGCATGTTCCACATCCTTTCCTTTCAATTCGAAATTAAAGGGTACTTCAGTTTCACTCACTTTAAAAACACCGCGCCAGATTCCTTCTTTAATGAATTTTTTAGCTGCTTTTGGATCTTCGGTTCTGCCCGCAGCAAAAGAAGCAGAGGAGACTAGTACAGCCAGTGCCAGCACCCCTATTTTTGATACTTTAGTTCTCATAATATATATTTTTGGTAGGTTGATCTTTATTTTCCGGCAGCCGTTGTAGCAACTGCCAGTTGTGGTACAGGTTCAGCGATAAGTTCATCGAGTACTTTATTGAATTTCTTTTCGTACTCCTCGTAATATTTACCGGTAACCGTTCCGGTATACCCGGTATAAATTTCCCTGACATCACCTTTTCTGTCAATAATGATCGTCGTCGGAAAAGCAACAAACTTGTTGAGCGCAGGCAGTTTTTCTGCAACAATCTTTTTGTCTGCTATCCCACCAAATAAGATATCATAGGTAATCCCATATTTCTCTTTCAGTTTACCCAGCGTGTATTTTGCATATTCCAGATCGTCTTTCTGTTCGAAGCCTATTGCAATAGCTTCCACACCACGTTTTTGATTCTTTTTAAACCATGGAGCAAGAAAAACCGTCTGGTCAGTACAGTTTGGGCACCACGTGCCGATAGTCTCAATGATGACAACTTTACCTTTGTATTTATCATCACTGAGGGAAACTTGCTGTCCTTTTAAATCTGGAAAAGTGAAATCAAGTTTCTTATAGCCTTCTTTTAAAAAAGTCAGTTTATAAGGATCCGGTAATTCTGCTTTTTCATTCCGCAAACCGTCAAACTTTAAGTTCTTATAGATTCCAAAACCTTGTTCACCTGTGATGCTGTTATCGTCATTGATTTTTCCTTTCACAATAAACGGGCTTGGGCCTGTAAAACCGGAAAGTTCAAATTCATCACCTTGTACAGTACCTTCCAGTTCACGTGTATCTCCAACAACGGTCATAATCACGCCTGTTAGTTTATTGCCCGATTGCTTTAAGAGTGCGATAGATGCAGGGACGGCTTCTTTAGTGTAGGTTTTGATTTCCCATTTACCAGAAATATTATGTTTTGGAGCAATCTCTTTCCCTGGTTCAACAAAACGGTAGCTTTTACCATATTCTGCTATAAAAGGGAGAGAATTACCTCTGAAGCCGGGTACAAGACTACGATATTCACCAGTTAAGGTACCATTGTCTTCAATTTTAGCGACCAGTGCTGCATCGTAGGTATTCATCTTTACATAGATAGAATCCACACCACGGCGCTCTACATGAAAATCATCGCGTCTTGAACCATTGATCAAAGTCAGCAGTGCATTTTTTAAGTCTTTCCCCTTAAATTCGAAATTAAAAGGAACTTGCGATTCACTGACTGTAAATACACCACGCCAGATCCCTTCTTTTGGAAGGGGTTTTGAATCATTTGCGGAGGCAGTTCCGCTGATCAGTACGACTGAAGTCAGCAGCCCCGCCAGTTTAGAGGAGAATTTAGTTTTCATAATCATCTTTATTAGTGTTAAGTCCTATTTTTATAGTCTTTCATAACAAAGCCACCAGCTCATAACGATTCCCGCCAGTTCATACCAATGAACAGCACTTACGAAGAAGCAAAACAGGAAACCTGAATAGTTACTTGTTATTAATTAATTTATAATCCATTGCTGGATCAGGTTGAGCACTTTTTCCTATGGAAAGTTGCTAGAAGTTCAACGAGACTGCCTCTCCCTTCTTCTGTATAAATCAACTAACTAATGGTGGTGATTAATTAGATGGTAAAGCTGTATATTTAAAATAAATCCTGATACCCCGGTGCTTTGTTGTAAAGAATAGATGACCACCATAATATTCCATCAAAATGCGCCGGGGTATCAGGATTTTAAAATCAAGATTATCAGCTCCGGTAATTGAGTGGATTTAAAACTGCTAAATAACAATTCAACAGCATAAATTATATGATCAAATGTTATTCTTTACGCCATACAACATCGCATAAAATTGCCTGTTAAATCAGTCAGCAATAATTTTTGAAGTTGTAATTTAGCAATCATGGCGAGCGTATTTTTAAATTGGTTCAGCTTATCTATCCTAAAGATAGGAATGAAAAACCGTAAAAACAATTAATACTACTAAAATAGTAGTATTAATTTATAAAACTGTGTTTCTAAGCTAAAAACGCTATTTATTATTCAGCAGGATACAGTACAAAAGAATAAGGATTTGGAACAGGGCTTTTATAAGGACTATATAACCCCAGATAGCTGACCAGTTTACTTTCATCCATTTTATGGATAAAGAAATCTGTTGACAGCAGATAGAATTTAATCAATTCAAAGATCTGGTTTGATTTCTCCGCTTTGATCCCTAAATAATAAAAGGCTTTCCACCTTAAATTAGTGATTACATTATTAGACGAAGAACTGAAATAATCATTGACGTACTGATCTACTCCGGCAGTATCCAGTTTCAGGTAATACAGTTCTTCTCTGATTAACATTACAGCGTGTTTTCGCAGTGCCGGCGACGCGATATATAATGCAGGCGGAAGAATTAATAATCCTGTCCCGATACCTGCCATGGCGATGAATTTTCTTCTTTTCATAGCTAAAATGAATGATCTGCGGAGTACAATGACAGAGCTGATAAAGTCAGTGTTGGATTTGATGCACTAAAAGTAGTAAACGAGCCACTGCCCAGTACGAAAACATTTCTGTACTGATGGTGAACCATATTTTTATCTACCACACTGTCTGCCGCAGTTTTCCCCATTCTTGTGCCCCCTAAAATATGTCCTTCGTTAGGAAAAGGATCAAGGAATTTCAATTTTTCAACAGGAAGACACGATAGAATTCCCGGAAGAACCTTTTTCATGTTTTCCATTCCCTTCAGCGCATAAGCTGACCGGCCTCCTTTAAAATTGATTTCAGGGACCAGCTTATTTGAAGTGGTAGTGATATAATTCGTTACCAATGGTAAATCTTCAAAAATCATCCGGAAAGAAGTCATGTTTAACCATTTACCCCTTTCAAGCCGGATATTATAAGGTGCATTATTGGTTTCGATCAAACAGGCAGCATAATCCTTACGGTGATTGCCATCATACAACATATAACCGTTTGCATTTACCCAGGTACTGCCCCCTGTATTTTTCAGGTTGTCCAGATAAATTAAGACCTGCATACCAAGCTGTTCTCCAAATCCTCTACCAGTCAATGGATTACGATCACCCGAATTTAACAGAATATTGGAATTAAACATCGGATTAGCACCCAGAACGATAACCTCTCCAGCGATCTCAAAATCCTTTCCGTCTTTCACGTAACACACTTTTTTTGCTACGTTGCCTGTGGTTTCCAAACGGTAAACCTGTGCACCATATAAAAGTTCAACCTGCGCATTCTGATAAACGTCAATACCAGAATTCTCTATGGTGAATTTAGCATCTACCGGGCAAACATCACAGCTTGAATTGGCCATACATTGGTTTCTTCCTTTTGTACCCCTGCTTGCTCTTGCAGTAGGCTGGCTGATATACTGATTTCCATATTTCTGGTTCAGTATTTTATCTATCGGACTGAAATTATGAGGTGGAAGCGGGTATTTACTTTTCTTAGGAAAAGGTGTTCCTTCTGGTCCGGAAATAGCCATCAGTTCTTCTGCCTCCTCATAATAAGGATCAAGCTCTTCATAAGTGACCGGCCAGTCGTTTTCTACTCCAAATAATGTCTTCATTTTAAAATCAGATGGCATAAATCTCGGTGTACATCCCCACCAGCAATTGGAACTTCCTCCAAAAGCAGTGGTAAAAGGCCATCTTTTCTCCGGGGTTTTATTAATGATCTGATCTTCCCACGCGTTACCCGAAGCCGGGGAATCAGCAAGCTCCCCTCTTTTGATCTTTAATCTTTCACTATGCGGGAATAACTGCCCGCGTTCAAGCACAAGGATCCTCTTCACTCCTTTATTCTTTTCCAGATACTTTTTCAGAAAAAATGTAGAAGAGAAGCCGGTCCCGACAATAATTAAATCGTAATAATCGTATTTCATCTAATATTTGATGCGTTTTTAAGGAACCAATATAACCATGGAATATCAACAAACATCAAAATGCAAAGCAATGCCGTAAAAAGAAATAAATATAACATAAACCACTTACGTGTATGTAGTTTTTCGGAACCCTGTACCGGAGAATCGTTCAATAATCCAATTCTGAGATACCATGAAAATAACAAAGCGAAAAACGGAAAACTAACCAGTAATTCTATTCTGTCCTTAATCAGGAAAATACCCATAAAAAAGGCAGAGGTAATCGCGTAAAAAAACATAGAGACCAGCAAGCTGTTTTCTGTATAAAACTTAAACGATCTCCGGTACTGACCAGCCGTTTCGGGGTTTCCAATCATCCTGTATTCAGCAAAACGTTTAGTGGCCATTAAAAATGCACCTCCCATCCAGTAAGCAACAATAATACTGGTTGGAGGGAAAGTGTTGATCCAGTCGAAATCCCATTTGCTGTCCGGAGCACCTAATGCCGGAGAAAATATGAACCAGCCCAAACCAAAACGGATAGGATTATTCACTGATTCAGAGAGTACATCCAGAAATACACGCTCTTTACTTCTGAAAGGCCTTACATTATAAATAATCCCCATGAACAGAAGAAATGCGGAAAGCAGGATAAACTTATAGGAGATCAGATAAGCTAATGACAGCCCTGCAATTGCAAGAGCAACGTATTCCAGGTAAACTAATTTTGGGTTTACCGTATAGACAACAGAAGATCTGTTCTTTTTTAAAGGATGGAATCTGTCAAAATCGGCATCCAGATACTCATTGATTACATAGTTTGCCGATGCAATTAAACAAGTACTAATGATCCCAACAATGATTTTAAAGAACAGATGGCTGTCTATTGGTGTTTTAAATACGGATAATGCAAACAGCATTCCAGGTACCATGAAAACGTTTTTCACCCAGCTATCCGGGCGGGCGAGGGCTATATAATCTTTAAGACCCGCCTTTTTTTTAACCGTCATTTACAATCTCTTATTTATAGTGTTCTCTTAAACTATTTGCAAGCACTGTATATAAAGCGCCTGAATTATATTCATTGATATTGAGGTAGCGTATTTTGGCCTGATCAGCACATATTCCATCCAGTTCGTCGCGGTCACCGATATAAAGACACGCTGCTGAATCAACATCAAAATGCTTCATGATATGAAACAAAGCTATTGGTTCCGGCTTCAGACAATTGATCTCTTTATCAGTAGACGCAACCACTAAATCAGCTTCAACTTTTAAAGCTTTTAACTTGTCAGTTGCCCTATAATCTGAGTAAATGGCCACTTTAATCTGATATGCTTTTAGCAGTTGCAAAAATGGATATAATTCAGCGTATCGGCAAGCATATAAATAGGGATTTGGAAATTCAAACATCCATCTTGAAACGACCTTTTTAATTCTTTCCAATGGTGCATTTACTTTAGCTGCACACCACTGATATTGTTCAATTTCTAGATTATTACTGCAATAACCCGCTCTTTTTTCACGCTCGGAACGAAAAAAGTATAAAATCAGAAGATCTTTGAGTTGTATTGGCCTGACTAAATAGTATTTTAGCAATGCATATAACATTTTTCTTCTTAATCCAGACTGATTGTATAAAGTACCATCTACATCAAGAATCAGAACTTTTATTTTCTCCCAATCTATAACATTCACCTATGGCTATTTAAATAATCTTTAAATTTATGAATTATTTGCACTAATTAAAAAGTTTCCAATGACTGAACATCACTCATATGTGTAAAAACCAATCCAGCGATCTCAAAAACCAAAATATTTGGTACAGTATAATTATTGGGTGCGGTATTTTTGTTCGTCTCTTCCATCTTTTATATAACCGCTCCCTGTGGCTGGATGAAGTTTATCTGGCAACCAGCCTGATCAAAATGAATTATATCGAGCTGGTAACACACCCACTGGACTATCAGCAGAAAGCTCCGATTGGTTTTCTATGGAGCGTTAAAACATGCATTCATCTTTTGGGAACGAATGAAATGGTACTGCGTTTATTCCCTATGTTATGTGGTATAGCCGCAATTTTCCTGTTCATTCCTGTAGCGAAGTATTTTCTTCGTCCTCTGGCAGCATTAACGGCGGTTGCCCTGTTAGCGCTGGCCCCTCCTCTTGTTTTCCATTCCGTTGAGATTAAACAGTATTCAACTGAACTGTTTGCTACCGTACTGATCCTGTATATTTATATCCGCTATCAGCATCGGTTAGCCTGGGGCGCACTTCTGACCTGGGGGATTTTAGGGGCAGTAATTCTCTGGTTCTCTTACTCTTCTATATTTATTCTGGCTGGAATGGCCACAGGTATCAGCTGTAAAAATCTTTACAGAAGGGACTGGAAACTATTCTTCAGGCAACTCGTTCCTTTTCTACTATGGGTAGCCGGTTTTGCCCTGAACTACCTGCTGTTTACACACAAACATGCAGAGTCTAAATGGGCAGCTGAATGGTTTGATTTTTACCATTATTTTATGCCATTGCCACCAGCTAACATGGAGGAATTACGCTGGTATCCAGCAGCTTTGTATCATTTAATAGAATATCCGCTCGGCCTGACCTGGAAATTGTATACAGGAAATTCTGTTTTGCTTAAAGCGCTTCTGAATACTCCCTGGTTATCTCTGATCGGGTTATTTTACGGCATATGGCTTTATATTAAAGAGAAAAGATATGCGCTGATCCTGCTATTTCCCTTTTTATTTATGTTCCTGGCTTCAGGACTTAAACTTTATCCTTTAAATGAACGGTTCTGGGTTTTCATTTGTCCTTTGCTTATCCTCTTTATTGTCAATGGAACTGATCAGATTGCTTCCTTTTTCAAATCAGACAAAATCAACCTGCTGTTATTTATACTCTTAATAATAGCACCAGTTTACAATTCTGTACAAGCAATGATCCATCCCGATGAATTTATCATTCATAAAAGATCTTTTCAAAAACAGGCGCTGGCTTATATCAATAGTCATTTTCAACCGGGCGATTTAGTTTATGTATACTGGAATGACCTGCCTGGCTATCGTTTTTACAAGCATACCTACCCTTATAATTTTACCGCACTTGAAGGAGGAGATTACCGCAAAGTTTCAACCAGCTATCCGGACTATTTAAATCATTTACAAAAGGACTTTAAATCATTTGAAGGAAAGAAAAGGATCTGGGTGATTTACAATCATCTTATTCTAACTGATATTGGCGATGAAATAGATCAGCCCGCCTGGTATTATTTAAAAAATATCAATCCTGCAGATCGCCTGATGAACCACCTCTCCAAATTGGGGAAACAGCAAAATGTTTATACCTCATTTGATGTAAAGGTTGTTTTGATTACGCTGAAACCTTAAAAAAAAGCGGCTCTTCAACAAAGAAGAGCCGCCTCGCTAAGTTTTGATTTATGAGCCCGTGGGCAGTGGTAGTTTATTTCCAGAAGTATTAATCTTATACCAGGTTTTATTTTCATAAAGCGCACCTTCATGTTTGCCTTTATGCTGATTAACATCGATTCCCAATACTTTGCCTTGGTAATAAAAGCCAACATTACCGGCAGTAATCGTATGTCCGACAATGATTCTTTTCACTTTGTAAAGCGAGAGTGTCTGGTCAACTTCTTCCGGGGTTGCTTTGGGTTCGATAAAATATCCGCGGTACCAAAACAAAGAAGAACGTGTACCATCAAAGAATTTTCTGGTCACACTGTCCGTTATTAAATCACGTTTTTTTGCTTTGTCGTAATACGGACGGCATTTAGTATTGATTTCAGTCAGCCCCATTTTCAACGTATTGATTACTGGTGCAACTCCTGCATGCAGGCAAAGGTTATCCCCAATTTTCTCGATCAGATTTTTACTCCTCAGCCAACGCCCCATTTCTGTGTCCTGACTATAAAGTTCTTTATAATCCAGTCCCATCAACTTTGCATTTTCAAAATATTTAGTCTCTACATAACGTAAGTCGCCGCTCAGGTTCATGATATCGTGGTTGCCCAGAATAGTGTGCAGATAACCCCCTTTAGCTTTAGCCTCCTGTTCCAGCTTATACAGCAGCCAGAGCGTAGCCGGAACCTCTTTTCCACGGTCAAACAAGTCGCCGCAGATAACCAGGTGTCCTTTTCCAAAAATCCAGTGATACTGTTCATCCATTATTTTATTAGCCAGTAATAGTTTTCTGAAAGCTTCAAATTCCCCTTCTATATCAGAAAGCGCAATCATCCGGTCTGGTTGTTTAAATTCCGCAGGTTCATTTTGAAGAACCCTTTGCAATTTCACCGTAAAATCCCATTCCGGATGATCAGAAAACTGAACTTTTAAAGGAAGGCCAGCTTGAGCTGAAAAACGTTGAACCTTAGCCTTTCGGACACCGTCTTCAAGCTTTATACTGTGTACCTCTATCTGCTCTTTTTGATAAAGTACATAAGGGCCATCGTTCACATTTACCTGACCAGCAGTATCGGCATTCAGCCCTATACTATTGATCAAAAGCGGCAATACCAGCGTTAGTAAATTCATATGTTGATTTATTTATAACCTTGATTTTGTTCCATATTCGGATTCGCATTCATTTCAGCTAAAGGAATTGGCAGCACAGTTTTCAAAGAAGTGTTCGCTACAGGTATAGTAATACCACCTGTGCGGTATTTAACAAATCCTGCCTTGTTGCGTGTCAGATCAAACAAACGATGTCCCTCAAAAGCGAACTCTTTACGGTTTTCAACAAGAATAAGGTTTTGTAAAGCTGTTCCGGTTTCCGTAGTGGTTGGTTTTGTTGTATCTGCACGTTTCGCAACCACATCCAAATCGGCCGCCGCTAAACCATCCTTACCTTGTTTTGCCCTTGCTTCTGCTCTGATTAAATAAACCTCTGATAAACGGATCACTTTAACCCCTTCCTCATAAGTGGAAATATTGTTATACTTCGTGATCACAAAAGCAGGATCTTCACCACCGCTGCCACTTCTTTTACTTTTAGTCATAAAACCTCTGCGCACATCGGTACTCTTGTATAAATTATACAAATCATCAGTTGCCAGACCATCTCCATAACTTGCACCCTGTAATAAAAAGCTGGATAATGCATCCTGAGCCAGGTTATCTGTCAATGTATATTGTACCTCAAAGATAGCCTCACTATTGTTTTGAGTCCTGAAATTCGTCGAGCCAGTAACATAATTCGCGTTGCTTAATAAAGTGTATTTATTACTATTGATGACCTCTGTAGCTAATGCTTCTGCATTTACCCAGTCGCCCATATACAAATAGACTCTGGACAATAAAGCTTTTGCTGCATAATGTGCGATATGTCCTCTGTTAGAAGCACTGAAGCCTATTGGCGCAGCCGCAGGAAGTAAAGTAATCGCTTTTTGCAGATCACTAACCAGCTGCGTATATCCTTCTTTAACCGTATTTCTTTTTGGAGAAATCACATCTTCTTTACTTGTCCCGCTTTTAATCACTACAGGGATTCCGATATGACTGGCATCAGCCGATGCGTTGTAAGGCGCAGCATATAAACGCAATAGATCAAAATGAGCCAGTGCCCTTAGCGTATAAGCCTCCCCGATCAGATGTTTCATTTCACCAGACTCCGTTTCAGGAACAACCAGCTGCTCCCCTTTGGAAATAATGATATTCGCATTGACGATCGTTTTATACAATGTATTCCAGGAACCTGACGCAGTACCGTCATTTACTGTTGTAATGTACTGATCATAGCTCGTATAGCGGTTAGAATTCCTTCTGCTGATATACAGATTATCCGACATCACCTCTGGCAGTACAACTAAACTGCGCCCATAATAAGCTGCGCTTTGTAAAAGGCTATAAGTTCCCATCACAGCCGCCCTGGTACTTGGTAAATCTACAACTACCATATTCACATCAGTCTGCTGCTCCGGATTAATTTCCAGAAAGTCCTTTTTACAAGAGCCAAAGGATAGGGCCATCATAATTAGCGGTAATATTTTATATACTTGTTTCATCATTTTCATCTGAATAGCTTAGAATTTAAGATCAATGCCCAACAGAGCAGTTTTATAAATAGGAACATTTTTGTCTGCAAGACCATCGATCCCTACCTCCGGGTCGAAACTGATGCGCTTGTCTTTGATATAAGTGAACAGGTTATTCGCTCTGAAATAAACCTTTGCACTAGCCAGATTAATAGATCTGATCCATTTAGCCGGTAACTGGTAACCCAGAGAAACATCACGCAGGCGGATATAATCACCATTGTAAAGAAAACGGGAAGAACCCTGACTGGAAGCCCCGGACTGTGTTCCTGTAAATACAATTTTAGGCTGATCAGTGATATCACCCGGATTACGCCACCTGTGCTCATAAGTATAACGTGTCATCCTTGTAGTCGGTGTGAAACCACCTGATCCGTCAGAAAAGCTTGTCGCTCCGTAATTGTCATAAACTTTGTTTCCAAAATTAAAGTACAACTGGAAGCTCAGAGAGAAACCTTTATAAGTGAATGTATTGGTTAATCCACCAAAAACCTTTGGTAAAGCACTTCCCTGGTTAAACTGGGTTGCAGAACCATAGTTATTAGTGGTTTGTGATTTGGTCCCATCTGTATACCAAAGTGCTTCTCCATTTGCAGGATCTGCACCAGCATAACCTACCATATACAACTGGTAAAAATCACCTCCAACAAAACGATTATAATTACCGGAAACAATCGGGCTGTTTAAAGCCGTGATCTTATTGTTCATGGTAGAGATATTGAAATTAGTTGTCCAGCCGAAACCGTCACTTTCAGACTTCACGTTGATACTGTTCAGCTCTAATTCCAATCCACTGTTTTTCATTGCACCAATATTATCGGTATAACTCGTTAAACCGTTGGTTGCTGAAATAGGTCTGCTTAACAATAGGTCTGATGTAGTACGTGTATAATATTCTACAGTACCAGTTAACCGGTTTTTAAGGATTCCGAAGTCCAATCCGATGTTAAATGGCTTATTTTTCTCCCAGGTCAGCCGGTTATTTCCATAATTGGAGAACTCCAGACCCGGTGCATTGTCATAATCAGAGCTTTTGTATAATGCTCTGGAAACGAAATTACCAATGTCCTGATTTCCATTTACCCCGTAACTTGTACGTAACTTAAGGTCAGAAATCACATCCTGTCCTTCCATAAAATGTTCACGGCTGATGTTCCATGAACCACCCAGCGACCAGAAATTACCATACCTGTTATCAGAACCAAATCTGGAAGAACCATCCCGGCGTACAGAAGCACTCAGGTAATATTTTGATTTATAATCAAAGGATGCATTAAAAAATGCGGAGTTAAGTGCATTTGAAGTCGCATTTGAACCTCCGCTAACTAATATCGAAGCATTGTCCAATGTATAAGTATTTGGCAGGAAATTACGTTTGGTTATACTGTTACCAACTTCATTTACCTTCTGAGCTTCATAACCTACATAAGTTTTAAGGCCAAAATCGCCCAGTGTTTTATTGAAACGTAAAATAGTCGTATTTACCCAGTTCGAAGAACGTCCGGTACCAGCTGTAGCCCTGCCCCCATCTGTACGGGAAGTACCTACTCCGGATTTATTGTAATCGGTTGTTTCTTCATAAACAAAATTGATATTCGACTGATTCTCTATGGATAACGACGGTAACAATTGGTATTTAGCCAGAAAATTACCCAGCATTCCATAAGAATTACTTCTGCTGAAGCTTTCTTTAACCTGAGCTACCGGATTATACCTGTTAAAATAACTAAAATCATAAGTACCATCATCATTATAAGCCTTTAACCAAGGTTGATAAATAGAATACATCCGTACTGGATTTCCAAATGTACTGCCATCTGCCTGTGTTTGGTTTTTACGGTAATTGACTTGCAACCCACCAACAAAAGAAAGATTTTCTGTAGCCTGGTTACTTAATTTTAAATTAGCCGTACTGCGGGAAAACTCACTGCCAAGCAATGGGGCTTTCGCTACATAATGACTTCCGGAAACATAAAACTTAGTTTTTTCTGTTCCGCCACTTGCAGAAAGATCGTATTGATTATAAGTTCCTGTGCGGGTAAGCAGGTCAAACCAATCTGTATTTACGTTAGGATCAACAGCGTTATCAACCAGTGCTTTATCAAAAAGAGCAGCATCATTTCCTTTATTTACCCAACCCTCTTTTAAGAGTTCCAGCATTTCTTGTGTATTTAAAGATTGATGCCCTTTGATGTTCGTTACATTATTCGCACCGAACTGTGCCGAAGCATTAATCACCGTCTTTCCTGCCACTCCACTTTTTGTAGTAATCAGGATCACTCCATTTGCAGCCCTTGATCCGTAAATAGAAGCAGCAGACGCATCTTTTAAAACCGTTACCGATTCCACGTCAAAACTATTCAGACTGCTGATCAGACCAGATTCCAATGGAATTCCATCCACGACATACAAAGGCCCGCTACCAGCATTTACAGAACCAATACCACGAATCCTGACATTAGGAACAGCGCCAGGCTGCCCTGAACCATTGGAAGAAACTAACCCGGCAACATTTCCCTGTAAGCTCTCCTGAATACTTACGCGGGGGCTTCCATTGATCAGATCTGACTTTAATGTTTTAGCAGATCCGGTAAAAGAAGACTTCGTTTGTGTACCATAGGCAACCACCATTACTTCATTTAAACCCTCATTAGATGGCGTTAAAGTAATGTTTTTGATGACATCATCTTTTTTAAGATCAACAGTGGCCAAATATTTCTCATACCCTATAAAACTTGCTGTCAATACATATTGACCCGGTTTTGAAAGGTTAAAAACATATTCTCCACTAGTATTGGTTTGTGCACTCTGCTTAAAATTCTCAGCACTCAGCTGGATGCTGACACCGGGTAACGGCATTCCTTTTTCATCTAAAACTTTTCCTTTAAGCACCGTAATCTTGTAATAATCTTCATTACCGCTTAAAACCAGGTCAGTTCTTTTCAGCAATACATTATTTCCAACGATCTTAAAAGTTAAAGGCAATACTTTGGTACATTCATTTAAAACTGTTTCTATAGAAGCCGTTTTAACATCAATAGACATTCTGATTCCACGGATATCATGGGTATCATAAAAAAAGACATAACCAGTTTGCTTTTTAATAGACTCCAGAATCCTTTCTAAAGAAACATTTTTTTCCTTCAGGCTAATCTGGCTGTATCCCTTTGCACTGGCTTGCATCAGGGCCAGAAACAACAAGATTGTGGTCAATTTCATAATGAGCAGTAATTTAGGGGGTAGCCATGTTCTGGACATAGCTCTGGTAATAGCATAAAAATTCATACTTTTGTGAGGTTGGGTTAATACAGTAAATTCTCTAAAATTTGTTTCTCCCGGATCTTTGCCGGGATGGGTTAACTCAGCTTATTCCGCAGTTGTGCTCCAACACTTCTGCGGTTTTTTTATAAGTTACCTTTCAGATGATCAATGCGCTAGTAGTCTTCTTTTCATAATGTTTGAGTTTTTTGGTGAGTTTGGCTGGTTATTTACAGGTTATAGTTTTATTTAGTCACGGTAATTTTCTTACCGTCAATTCTGAAATGCACTTTAAAAAAGCTCAGGATATCCAGTACCTCTGAAAGGTTTATATTCCGGTGGATCTCTCCGGAAAACTGTCTTCCCGGAAGATTTCCTTCATAGCTTACTTCTACATCGTACCATCTGGCCACCGAACGCATTACAGTTTGCAGGTCTGCATCTTTAAAGCTGAACATTCCATTTTTCCAGGCAATCGCCTCTTCTGTATCACCAGGATTGACATTCAGCTGATTCCCCAGTAAAACAGCTTGCTGTCCGGGTTTCAGGAAAACGCTTCCGCTGGTCCCTGTCTGCGCAGTTACTTTAACTGCTCCTTCCAGTAAACTGGTTTTTACAGCTTGCTCATCAGCATAAGAATTGATATTGAAATGTGTACCCAACACTTCTACAGTCTGGGTTGATGAGCTCACACTGAAAGATTTGGCCGGATGTACCTTTGCGACTTCAAAATAAGCCTCACCAGTTAAACTCACCCGGCGTTCAGTGCCGGTAAATACCGTAGGATAGCGTAAAGATGAGGCTGCATTCAGCCAGACTTTAGTTCCATCAGGTAAATTAACTTGATATTGCCCGCCTTTAGGCGTTGCAATCGTGTTCATCGCAGTTTGGCGCTCACCACCAGTGCGGGCTCCCTGATCAGCAACAGTATAAACGAGCTGGCCATCTTTAGTTTTCGTAATAATAATTCCGGCCTGTTCGGCAAGCTGACCATTATCTGCTCCGTCTAAAGTGATTTCCTGGCCATTAGCCAGTGTTAAAGTAGCCTTATTACCTCCGGGTAAAATTTGTGGTGTATGTTCTTTTTGGGCTAATGAAGCTGGTTGGTGTGTAACAGGATTGAAAAAGTACAAACCGGCAGAAAGCATCAGCAGTACTGCCGCAGCGCCTGCAATACGAGGCCATAATTTACGCTGAGGTTTTTCATGAACAGGTAATCCAGCCCAGATCCGGTCTGTAGCCTGCTCCAATTCATCAGCGGTCAGCGGATCAGCCGTTTCCTGTTCAAATTTCAGATACCATGTTTCTACAATTGCCTTTTCGGCAGCTGTACAGTTTCCTGACCGATATTTCTCTAGTAATTCTTTTGCGTCCATGAGCTTTAACCGCTTATTACAACTATAGACGGTTAGCTCAGGTACAGGGCGTAAAAGAAAATGAAAATAATTTAATAACCGGCGATGTACAGCAGATAAACGAAGATTCCCAATTTGCTCCTGAGGACTTTCAGCGCATTGTTCACATGTTTTTTGACTGTCTTTTCAGAAAGCTCTAACTTCACTGCAATCTCCCGGTGCGAAAGATTGTCCTTTCTGCTTAACTCAAACACTTCCCGCATCTTTGGCGTTAATTCGCCAATTTCTTTTTCAATGAGAGCGGTCAGTTCATTTTCCCTGACCCGGTGGTCTGTGATCGCTTCGCTTTCATTTATAAAATGCTGAAGCGAGGTCATGTAAGAAGAGGCTACTTTTTTGTGAGAGATAATATCAATCACGCGATTGCGGACTGCCTGGTAAAGATATCCCGAAAAATGTGTTTTTAAAACCAGTTGTTCTTTTTTAACCCACAGCGCGGCAAACAATTCATGAACCACATCATCCGCTTCCTGCTGATCCCTAAGCCGGTTATAAGCATGGATATACAATAAGCCCTTATATCGATTGTATATTTCGGTAAAAGCAGCTTTATCACCATCCTTCAGAAGGGCAACTAAATCGTAATCAGCTAAAGTTTTATAAGAGGCCATAATTAGAATCAACCCGTGTTTTATGGAAGATCCCGGTCAATATTAAATAAATTTTATGTAAAAGCTTTAAGCTTTCCATGTAATCAAATTGTTAAGACCGGGATAAACCATTGAAATTGACTTACATTAACCTCATTTGAAAAATGGGTTCACCCTGAAATACTGACCATCCTGAAAACTCACTGCATAGTCAGATTTAAAATGAGTACTCTTTAAATAATAGTCGGTGGTAATGATCTGGGCTCCTGAAGCACATGCTGCATCAAAAGCAGAACGGTCATTGCGACGCGCCTCCTGTGTATCAGAATCTGCACGGGTACGGATAATATATCCTTTTTTAACTAGCTGAGGGATCATTGGATCTTTGGCATTGTTGATGATCATCATGCCAGCTTCAGGTCTGCCAGCTGCTGCATTTACAAATAACACCCTGTTTTTGAGTGAAGGATGTCCTTTGATATAAAGTTCCATTTTCTCCCCTTTCTGGTCAAGAATGAAGAGGAACTTTCCTCTTGCTGCTGAAAGTAAAGGCCAGTTATCTTTTGAAACTGCGGCTTCCAATGTTTTATAATTTCCTCTCACCACATCTGGTGTGATAATCTTATCCTTGCCAAGCCCATCAAGCAGTGCCTTGTCCAGCTGATCAAATGTTTCTGCTGTAAACTGTTCAGGATCACTGAAGCCCTCTCCTTTTATTTTATCGTCTTTAGCCTCCAGTGTGATAAATATGGGCGTGTGGTCCGGATGTGCATCCGACCATTTTCTCAATTTCGAAAGTCCACCTTTCAAGGTCAGAAAATCACTTCTAAAATCCAGATCCTGAATATGAAAAACTTTAAAACCCGGTGCACCCATCTCTTTTTCTACATCGTAAGGAGCCTGATCTTTTGCCCAGTCCAGTCCCCGGGGATGTGCGTACTTCCCTCCTTTTACATCTGCATACACATCAATTTCAAGATTTCTTAATCCCAGATCAAGCTGCTGGGTTACGCCGATATGTTCATAATCTATCTTGCTGGCCGATACAGAATCTTTTTTTCTAAATATTCCGAACAAATGTGGATCAATCGCTTTCTTATAACTGTTATGTGATCCGATAACCTGGATCTTATTAATTGGTAAATTATCTCCATCTTTTGGTATCAATAGCGGAAATATGAACAATAGCAATGCGCTGGAAACCGTCTTTATCATAGGTCTTAAAATAAGAACAGCCGGATTTCTCCGGCTGTGTAAAAGAATTAATATCCTGGATTTTGTCTTAAATTAGAATTCAATTGCAGTTCAGTTGCAGGGATTGGATAAAGTCTCCTCGTAGCATCTTTATTCATCGAAAGTACATCATTTTGCAAAGGATATTCCTTTTCAAACAAACCATAACGAATCAAGTCATTCCTTCTCCAGGCTTCCCAGCTCAGCTCTCTTGCTCTTTCGTCCAATAAGGATTCTAAATCAACGCTTGTTGCTGCTTCTGCACCTGCTCTTGCCCTGATTTTATTCACTAAGATAAGTGGTGTCTGCATTTCTCCATTCACTGCCGTTGGCGAAGCACCACGCAAAATAGCTTCTGCTTTCATCAGCATGACATCTGCTAAACGTAAAAAAGGCATGTCATTACCGTTCAAACGTGTAGCTTGTATCGCATTCACGTCCGGCCAGTATTTAACTGAACGGATTCCTTTCGCCTGATCAGCTACGGTATTTCCCACATCCATTGGTTTACCTGGTTTAAGGATCAGATCACGTGTCAATACAATTTGTTGTGTCGTACCTGCAATATATACTGGCTTTGTCAAGTCAGGTTTTCTGTTTGCATCTGGTGCAAATTGGGGCCCAACCAACCAAAAACTTTTTCTGATATCATTCGCCAGATTAAAGCGGTCATAATATTCTGGTGTTGTACTCATAGAGATACTAAAACCTACTCCCGGTATCCCGTAAGCAGCTGCCAGTGCAGGATAGAATCCGAACCTGGTCATCTGGTTACCCGGAATCTGCTGATCATAAGGAATAGCAAATATTGTTTCCGTGATTTGAGGGCCGTTGTTGACATCAAAAATATCAGAATACTTAGGGTCCAGCTGATAAGTTGTATTTTTCATGACACTATCTGCCATCGCTACAGCATCCGCATATCTAGGTTTCCCAGTGTAAACCTGTGAATTCAGATACATTTTAGCCAGCAAAGCGAAAGCTGTTCCACGTGTTGGTTTTCCATAAAGCAACTTCTGATTCGCTCCTGTTTTCTGAGGTAAACCAGGAATAACCGCCAGCAATTCTTTCTCGATAAATTCGAATACTTTATCTCTGCTCGTTGTACCAGGCAAAGCACCCGCTTCTACCGGAAACTTATCGATGATAGGGATATTACCATAAAGATCCATCATTAAAAAGTAGTACAATGCCCTCATGGTTTTTATTTCTGTTACTCCGGAAGCTTTTTTCGCATCAGATACAGAAGAGGCATTGGTCACAGAAATTAAGCGGTTACAATTGTTAATCCCTCCAAATCCCCATTCCCAGATTGTTTTCACGTTAGGATGATCAAATGTCCAGGTATGGTAATGTAACTGTCTATATTGCCCGCCATCATCAAAATTCCCGTCTCTTGCCGGTAAGATTGCAGCGTCAGTTGACATTTCCTGCATTCTGAAATAAGGTACCCCAAATTGAGAAGAAAGGTTTGAATACATCGTTCCATACAAAGCCGCGTAATCAGCGTCAGTAGTAGGAAAGTTATCTTTTACATATTGAGATTCCACTTTTACATCCAGTTTTGTGCAGGATACAGTGGCTAACATGGCAGCAAATGCCGTCGTTAATAAAAATATCTTTTTCATTGTTCGTTGAAATTAGAATGATGCGTTAATACCGAGACTGAAGGTGCGGGTCTTAGGGTAATAGTTGTTATTATCAATACCAGGTGTTAAACCTCCGATGTTAATCTCAGGGTCAAGTCCAGTGTATTTGGTAATTACAAATAAGTTGTTTGCCGTCACATAAAGTCTGATCGCTTTAATTGTCTGTACTTTTGGTTTGATAGTATAACCTAGCGTAGCATTATCCAAACGTAAATAAGAACCACTTTCCAGATAACGGTCAGAAATCAGGTAAGCATTTCCATCATTGAATGATTCACCTAATGTAGATCTTGGAATGTTCTGTAATTTAGCATCAGCAGGTGTATTCAAACCAGCCGCAGTAGCGTTTAAGATCTTATTGCCCAATACACCACGTACAAGGAAACTGAAATCCAATTTTTTATAGGTAAAACTGTTGCCCCAGCCATAGATATATTTTGGCTGCGCATTGCCTGCAATCTTGGCATCAGATGTTAAAGGCTGAGTGGAAATCGTTTGTCCGGCTGCATTGACATAAGTACTTACCCCTGCGTCATTCTTACCTGCATAGTTCCAAAGTTTGAAAGTTCCCAATGCCTCACCAGGTTGTATAATCTGACTATAATTTCCCGATTGTCCTTTACCACCTAATACTGCGGTCTGTATATAAGAGATTTTGTAGAAATCATCTGACAGGGTTTCCACTACGTTTTTATTGTGGGCAATATTTGGGGAAGTGTTCCAGCTAAAATCCTTTGTCTTTACAACCAATGCATTTAATGATAATTCGATACCTGTATTTTTGATTTTACCCACATTGGCGGTAATGGTAGGCAGGAAAAATTGAGTGGTAGAAACGGCATATTCAGAATAGATCAGATCAGACGTTTTTTTGATATAGTAATCTACTGAACCTGTTACTCTGTTCCCAAATAAACCAAAATCCAAACCTATATTGGTAGTTGCAGTACTTTCCCATTTCAAATCCGGGTTCTCATTTCTTACCGGGCCAATTGCATTGCTGATCACTCCATTATTCAGGTATTTACTGCTGGTTGCAGGTGTTCCATAAACCAATAAAGCAGAGAACGCATCAAAACCAAGACTATTTCCTGATTTACCATAACCAGCTCTTAATTTCAGATCACTGATCACAGGTACACTTTTCATAAAATCTTCTCCAATAATTCTCCATCCGGCAGATACCGCAGGAAATAATCCCCAACGGCTATTGATACCGAAAGCAGAAGAACCGTCTTTTCTCAAAGAGGCCTGAAACAGGTATTTATCTTTATAGCTATACTGTGCTCTTCCGTAAAATGAGATTAGTCTCAAAGTAGAAATTGGCGAATTGGCAAATGTAATTTGCGAAAGTAAGGATGGGTTAGATAAAAAGATATTGTTTGCGCCCAGGTTATCATTCGAGAACCCTTGTGTAGTTACACCGAAACCATCATTAGTCCGGTCTTCTTGCCACGAATAACCAGCCAGTAATTTCAAACTATGCTGACCAAATATTTTATCATAGTTAAAGTATCCTTCTATCACTTCAGATTTATTCAGTACATCTGCTTTGATAGCCTGTCCGTTTACTCCTCTGGCAAGTCCAGACTGACTGTTTAAATAAGAGCTTGCATTATTCTGATCTTTTTGTGTAGATAAACTTGCTGTAAATTTCAAACCTGATAAGATGTTCACTTGTGCCATCCCATTGATCAGGGTTTTATTGTTCACATTTTTGATACTGTTATTGTCTACAATTGAAAGTGGGTTTCTTGTTCCGCTACCCGTTCTGTCATAGTTTTCTTTATAAGTTCCGTCCGCATTGAAGGGGCTTACTGTAGGTAAATAGAACAACATGTTGGAAAGTGCCTGAGTTTGATAAATATCATTACCAGTAGTAGCACTGTTGGTGATCGTCAGACCTAATTTCAGCCTGTCATTAAAGAAACGCTGATTTACATAAGCACGGACAATCGTTCTTTTTAAAGATGTGTTTTTCAGGATTCCCTGGTTGTCGAAATAATTGACACTTGCACCGTATTCGGAAGATGCACCAGAACCGCCATAAGACAAGTTATGATTTTGTGAATAACCAGTTCTTTCCAGCAATTTTTGCCAGTTGGTATCAGATCCATCATCATCAATCGGGTTTAACGTTTGCTTATTGTCTTTCAAATACTGACGTAATTCTGGCCCGCTCAGCATATCATATTTCTTAGATACACTTTCCACTGCCCCATACCCACTATAAGAAAGTCTGGATTGCCCTCCTTTGGATCTTTTGGTCGTAACAATAATTACTCCGTTTGCAGCTCTTGAACCGTAAATAGCCGTAGAAGAAGCATCTTTTAAAATGTCTATACTTTCTATATCAGCAGGGGCTAACAAATCGATCGATGCGCCTGGAACACCATCGATTACATAAAATGGCTCTTGCGCAGCTCCCTCACGTAAAGTAGAAGGCCCTCTTAATATAGTAGATGGCTTTGCATTCGGGTCACCGCTTTTAGTGACATTTAATCCGGCTACCTTACCTTGCAGTAATTGCGCAGGACTAGTCATTACCCCCTGATTAAATTCTTCGGAATTTACAGAAGTTACTGCTCCTGTTAAATCCTTTTTGCTTGAAGTGCCATAACCAATCACAACTACATCTTGTAGCTGCTTGCTATCGGTAACGAGTGTAATGTTTAAGTTTGGATTACTACCAACAGTTACTTCTTTAGTAAGGGTTCCCAGCATGTTAAATACAAGAATGTCCTGCGGGCTGCTTACTTGTATAATAAAATTACCGTCCTGGTTAGTAGAGGTAGCTGATTTAGTTCCTTTAACCCTGACCGTGACGCCAGGTAAAGCGCCATTGTTTTCATCGGCTACTTTTCCTTTAATAACTCTGGTCTGTTGTTGTGCATAAGTACAGACTGAGATGGCCAGCATTAATAACAGCAAAAATATCTTTTGCTGAAAAGAATGGGTAACCACGAAAATTAATTTGTAGTTTTTTCTCATAAATGGTTTTATCTAAGCTTTAAAATTCCGCCAAAGATGTAGCTCTCAGTTTAATACGGATATACTTTGAAGTTATTAAATTGTTAAGAACAATCATAAGATGTTATTATTATGATAACATATGAATAACTTTTAAGTATTAATAAAGTCAGATAAATATTTAAGAGAATGAGGAAATTATGAAGTAAACAGGTTCTTTAAGCCTAAGAATTATGCTTACTCAATAAACCTTTTAGCTCATCTAACTGCTGCTCAAGAATCCTGCATTTTAGCAGATTTGTTATATATTCCATTGACAAACCACCGGTTTGTTCACTTGTCAATAAATCAAGTTCGTCTGAGACAAATCCTGACTTTGCATTGAATTCCACTATATCGAGAAATAAATCATTGTTTGCGCCCATGGTATGTGATAATATAAGTTTAAGGTTAAATAAGCTTTTCAGCTCTACAGATGAAAAGTAATTCAATAATGTCAACGGGTTTATATTATTACGGCAACTATAGATATAATTACGTGAAGTGCTAAAAAACGACAAATTTCCCTATCAGTAAGAAAGCTTTTTACCCGATTTCTAAAATTATAAAACTAATGCTATTATCCTTTGTTTAAGCCACTGTAAATCAAAACATTCACTTAAATTTTAAACCATGAAAAAATTAGTAATGATGATGTTGTTCAGCACATTCTGCTTCACAACATTTGCAATTGAAATGCCTTACCAGGATACAACAAGGCAAAAACAGGATACGACAAAGAAACGCATGGAGAAAAAGTCTCCGGCAAAGAAGTCTACAAAGAAAAAGGGATGGCCTGCAAAAAATGACACGCTAAAAAGAACTGATCCAAGACCAGATACAACAATGAGGCCACCTCAAAACCAGTAATTTAAGATGATTACAAAACTGAATGCAGGCTGGTAAGCCTGCATTCAGTTTTTACCGGCAATTTGCCTTTTATAAGTTATTTTTTATCCGGAACAAATTCAGCTGTTGCACCGAGTTCCTTCAGATAGTTAACAAGCCCTTTGAGATAGAGCAGATGGCCCTGATCAACTTCAATATCCTTTTGTTTACTTAAGGCTAAAGCCTGTTGTGGGGTTAATTTAAAATGCTCTTTCAAATAATGTACAATTTTCATCTTCTGCTGACCAATATCTCTGATTACAACTTTTCCGCTGATCCATTCTGAAAGATCTGCATCCTCAACATGATCATCTTTCTCTTCTTCTTCAATTGATGCATACATTTCCTTCCACAACTCAATAGTCAAATCAAATTTAGTCTCCAATAGCCGAAGTAATTCAGCTTTATCCTGATCAACTTTTTGTATGCTCAACAATTTTGCTGTGAAATCTTTTAAATCCTCAGCAACTTTAACCAGTTCCCAGCTTCCCGCACCATGCCATGAAAAATAGACTGGAAAACCCTGATCCTGCTCAGATAAATCCACAAAAAAAGGATCATTCATATCATTAGAACAGATTACATACCAGCTTTCTTTAAAATCCGAAGGCTTTGTGCCAGTTAAAATCTCACCAGTACCTTCAATGTATTTATACCCCTGTTGAAATTTCTCAAAAGTTTTGACTTCAGGATAATTCTGCGGAAGGTAAAGGTTGTCTGGTTCTATTTTCTTCTCTATAAATTTTTTAAGTTCCGGATGTAGTTCCATATCGCAAGCTAATATTTATTTCTATTAATCATCCAAAACAACGGACCGTTCTATATTGATTTGTTTCAAAAAACAAGTATCATGAGATACGACCAGTAACGTCCCTTTATATTCATTAACCGCATTAGTTAAAATCTCAATATTCTGTATGTCCAGATTGTTTGTTGGCTCATCCAGAATAATCATATCCGGTGATTGCTTACTAATCGTTAAAGAACAGAGCATCAACCTCATCTTTTCTCCGCCACTTAATGCCTCACAAGGCTTGTCCCAATATTCTTTTGTAAACAAAAACCGGTTTAAACGGATCTTTATTTCATGCTCCTGTAATTCACCAGCGTTGTATTGTTCTGCCTGCTGATATACACTGAGTTTATGATCAATTAATGAATAATCCTGATCAATATAAATAGTTTTAACGTGAGCACTTTGTATACTTCCTGATACAGGCTGAAGCTCCGCCAATATCATTTTTATTAAAGTAGTCTTACCAGAACCATTCAGCCCTTTTAGCGTAATACGTTCACCACTACTGATCTGGAAATTCAGGGGTTGTTTCCAGATCAATTGATCACTGTACCCAAAATTGATATCTTTTGCAGTAATTAATATCTTCCCCTGGTGAAGCGTCGAATTATCAAACCCAATCTTCATTTGATCTATACCGGGCAGCGCCGCCCGCAACTGGCTAAGCTCCTTAGCAATAAAACCTATTTTTTCAATATGGGCTCCTTTTATTCTGGATGTACTTTTCTCTGCATTATTTCTAAGCGTATTCATAGCGATAGTTGGCACCCCAGCTTTCTCCTGCTTTTTCTTTCCCCTGGCATCCAGTTTTTGCTGTCGTTCTAAAGTATCTTTTGCTGTTTCCTTCGCCTTACGAAGCGCCTTTTCCTTATTGCTAAGCTCCTGCACCAAAGCTTCACTCTCTATCAATTTCTGTGCTGCGTAAAAATCATAGTTACCACCATACACAGCTATGCCATGATTACTCAACTCATAGACTGAACTCAGGAGGTTTAATAGTGTTCTGTCATGACTAACCAGCATTAAAGTATTTTTGGCCGACTTGATATAAGCATATAATATTTCCCTGCTTAAAGTATCCAGGTGATTGCTGGGCTCATCTAATAAAACTATCTCAGGACGATGAATACTGATGCCAGCAAGAAACACCCGTGTCTTCTGTCCACCACTTAGTGTTTCCATCTTTTGAGTAAGCTCCAGACCATCAAGCTTCCAATGTGCAAGCGCTTCTTCGCAGCGTTCTTCAATTGCCCAGTCATCGTCAAGCAAAGTCAGGTTTGTATCATTTGCCTTCCCATCAAGAATTTCCCGGAGTGCATTTAGTTTATCTGCGACCTGAAGGGCCTGAGCAACGGTATATGCGTTGAACTGACCAAATATTTGAGGCATATAATAAGGCTTCGAATCAGTCTTTATTAATCCTTGAGCAAGAGGTAATTTTCCAGCCAGGATTTTTAGAAGCGTAGATTTACCGACTCCATTATTGCCAATCAGTGCAACTTTATCGTGTTTATTTACAATGAGGTTGAGTGCAGAGAATAATATATCCCTGTTTGGATGCGCATAGGATGCGCCTTGAAGAATAATCATAATTCCTTTCTATAAAAATGAATAATTACAGAAACCTGAAGTCAGGCCTGTTTTGTTCCGAAAGAAATTAGCTCCTACATAGTGGATGTATTAATTATAAAGACAAAGGTAAGAAAATTTTACAACCCATAAGCTAAAGCCTTTTGTTTGATAAAAGCCAGACTGCCTTCGGCCAGATCCTGTGCATTATGTTTGGAAGGATGCCATAGATTGACACGCTCTGCCATCCCATCAATAGATGATGAAAAGTTTTCTAATACAAGTGCTCCATCATAGTTAATTTTTGCAAGGGCTTCAAAGAGCTCATCCCAGCTTACATTTCCTTCCCCTGGCATACCCCGGTTACTTTCTGTGATGTGCATATGTTTTAAATGCCCGCTGCTATAAATCACCGGATCCCGAAAGTTGTCTTCTTCGATATTCATGTGAAAAGTATCCAGATGAAGTGCCAGCGCAGGCGAACCAACCTGTTCAATTAAATCCAGCACATCAGCAGCACACGTGCATATATAACTTTCATAACGGTTAATAGGTTCCAGGCACATCGTTATCCCCAAACGACTGGCATAACCGGCAGATAAGTTTAATACTTGTACAAGAGTTTCATTTTCCTGAGCAGTCTTCACTGAACCTGAAAAAACACCAATGGCACTATGCAGCACGCCTGCAAGGATCGCGGATTCCAGTTCTGCGGCTTTATCAAGTGCTGATTTGATAGCTTCATACGCTTGGTCCGGATAAAAAGGAATGTGACAATTGGCAGGAAGATTAAATGAGCAGATTGCCTGAATATGGTGTTCCTGTAACTGTTTACGTACAGTTGCGGTATCAATATCCATCGAAGGAGGCAATAAGATCTCCAGTATATCAAATCCTGCTGCTGCGGTTTTTTGAATCGCATAAGCTCCTTCTGCGGCCTTCCACTCTGGTAAGATCCATGATAATAAAGATGCACCAAATTTTATCATATTATCTATTTCTGTTATAAGGTTAATCAGCAGCAAGCTAAGATATTTTTAGTAATTTATATAAGAAGCACCTTATTAACAAGCATATTAGCAGAACTGAAATGGATGAACTAACTTGGCTGATCAAGATCAAATTACTCATGAAAAATTCAGAATTAAAAGATATTAAAGAAAGATCACTGAAAATCAGAAGCCAGTATCATCAATTAGAACAACAACACCATGGCAGTGAGTGGTCTGTAGAAGAAGATGCATTAGCTTTCCTTACTGATGCAGGGTTGGTTGGAAGGTTAACCATGTCTCAGCAGGGGCGCTGGCCAAAAGGAGATCAGGCTATTCCTGAACTGGAACACAAATTGGGTGAATGTATCTGGTGGTTAACCGTACTGGCAGAAAGAATGAATATGGACATTAACGAGGTTACGGAGAAATTCCTGACGAAAACAGAAAACTTATTAGCACAGTAATTTTATATAAATGAAAAAAGGGTCTTAACAAGCGAATTGTTAAGACCCTTTTTTATAATAGAGCTGTATCCGGAAGCAGATTCGAACTGCCACGCCTTTTCAAGCGCCACCCCCTCAAGGTGGTGCGTCTGCCAATTTCGCCACCCGGATATCTTGTGAGGTGCAAATATATATTTATTCGCTATAATCAAGCAACTATTTTAAAAATTATAAATTTATAACCAATCCGTCATACCCCAGCCTGATATTATCCGGCAATTCCTGCTCCACATTTGCATGTTTCCCCATATTATGACTGATATGCGTTAAATAAGTCATCTCCGCGCCAATCTCCTTCGCAAAAGCAATCGCTTCTCCTAAAGTAAAATGTGAAATATGATCTTCAAGCTGTAAAGCATTCACTACCAACACCTTTGTTCCTTTTATTTTAGCAATTGTTTCCTGCGGAATAGTTTTCGCATCGGTGATATAGGTAAAGTCATTCATCCTGAAACCAAGTATCGGCAACTTATAATGCATAATCGGTAAAGGGATCAGCTCCGTTTTTCCGATATAAAAATTCTCAGTAGCAATCGTATGTACATTGATCTGTGGGATCCCCGGATAAACCTTTTCCGCGAAAATATAAGAGAACTCCCTTTTTAAAGCATCCTGAACTCTTTCCGTCGCGTAAATATCAATATTCTTCTGCAACAGATAATTGAAAGGGCGAATATCATCCAAACCTGCTACATGGTCCTTATGTTCATGCGTATACACAATCGCATCCAGATCCTTTACACCAGCACGCAGCATCTGGTACCTGAAATCAGGCCCGCTATCTATTACAATCGTCTTGTCGCCCGTTTCTATCAATACAGATACCCTCAACCGATTGTCCCTTGGATCATCAGAGTGGCAGACTTCACAATTGCAGCAAATCACAGGAATTCCCTGGGAAGTGCCAGTACCTAAAAATGTAATTTTCAAAAGCAGCTGGTTTATATGATCCTGTCTAAATTTAAAACAGATTCTAATGTAGTTCAAAAATAACAAAAAAAAGGGTTCAGACACTTAGTCCGAACCCTCATTTACCTTAAAGTATAATTACCGCAAATCAACTACTTCAACACCAGGATATTTCCTCGCATCAAACGTAAATGTCGATTCCGGAACTTTCGCATTGCCCATAAACGATTTTATGGTATACGTATATTTATTACCGTTCTTGTCCAGAATTAAAACATTAGACAGTTGCTTAGCTACTTTATCAATGCTCAACCGGATTTTAAAATAAGAAGTCTTTGAATCTACAGGCGATAAATCTATCATTTGATAAACCTTTGCCCCTACCTTCTGATCGCCAGTATAAAGATATTTAAACCCCTTTTCATACAAAGTAAACACCTTTGCAGGGTTTAATGCATCACTGCTATTATCCGCAACAGAAACCTGTACTTCCTTATCTTTTTTCAGATAAGTCCACTGGCTTTTACCATCACTGATCATATCCTGATCAGTCATGATCACTTTATATTTATTAGCAGCAGCTTTCGCAATCAAAGTCCCCTGCTGAGTTTCTTTTGCCTTATTCTGAGGGCTCTCCAGCGTAAAACTAAAATCTGCCTTTACAATATCATAAGATTTATATTTCTTGCTTACATCTGCTAAAATGGCCTTTGCTTTAACATCCTGCTGAGCATAACTACCAAAACTTATTCCTGATAAAATCAGTAACGCACCTAATATCTTCTTCATCTGCTCTTCTAATTATTTCTTCAGGCCGCTCAATAACTGTTCCAATTCATGCTCATCAAGCACTAATACCTCTCTTGCCTTACTTCCCTCAAAAGGGCCAACGATACCAAAAGCTTCCAGCTGATCAATAATCCTGCCCGCTCTGTTATAACCCAGTTTCATTTTCCTTTGTATCAGAGAAGTCGATCCCTGCTGATGCATCACAATCAGTCTGGCTGCATCCTCAAACATCGAATCACGATCATTCGGATCAAAATCAGACTTAGCAGACTCTGCCGCCTCATCCAGATATTCAGGCAACTGATAAGCCTCTGCATACCCACGCTGATTACCGATAAACTCAGAAATACGATCAACCTCAGGTGTATCTACAAACGCACATTGCAACCTGATCAGATCATTTCCGGTAGATAATAACATATCCCCGCGACCAATCAGCTGATCTGCACCACCACTATCCAGGATAGTTCTCGAGTCAATTTTAGACAATACCCTGAAAGCAAGCCTCGCCGGGAAATTCGCCTTAATTGTACCCGTAATAATATTTACCGAAGGGCGCTGCGTAGCCAATACCAGGTGAATCCCTACCGCACGCGCCAATTGGGCCAGACGGGCAATCGGTGTTTCCACCTCTTTACCAGCGGTCATCATTAAATCGGCAAACTCATCTACAATCAGTACGATATAAGGTAAAAAACGGTGTGAATTATTTGGATTCAGCTTCCTTTTGATGAACTTCTCATTGTACTCCTTCAGATTCCTGACCTGTGCATCTTTCAACAAATCATAACGCTGATCCATCTCAATACACAATGAATTTAAAGTATGGATTACCTTTTTAGTATCCGTAATAATCGCATCAGCCTCTCCCGGAAGTTTCGCAAGGAAATGTCTTTCGATCTTATTAAACAATGTCAGCTCCACTTTCTTTGGATCGACCAGGACAAATTTAAGCTGCGAAGGATGTTTCTTATACAACAGGGAAACCAGGATTGCATTAATACCGACAGATTTACCCTGCCCGGTTGCTCCTGCGACCAGTAAATGGGGCATTTTAGCCAGATCGGCAATATAAACTTCATTAGAAATCGTCTTTCCTAAAGCAATAGGCAGATCCATCTCCGTTTTCTGGAACTTTTCAGTATTCAGAATACTTCTCATGGATACCATCTCCGGATGCATATTCGGAACCTCTATACCAATAGTACCTTTTCCGGGCATCGGCGCAATAATACGGATACCCAATGCTGCTAAACTCAGAGCGATATCATCCTCCAGGTTCTTGATTTTTGAGATCCTGACTCCCGGAGCAGGAATAATCTCATAAAGCGTTACCGTCGGGCCAATCGTAGCCTTGATCTTATCGATCTCAATATTATAATGATTCAGTGTCTCAACAATTTTATTCTTGTTAGCCTCTAACTCGTCTGCATTGACAGAAATCTTGTTCGAACCGTAGTTCTCCAATAATTCTAAATGAGGATAAACATAACTTGACAGATCCAGTGTAGGATCATAATTACCAAATTGCTCTACCAGATCATCTGATTTCTTTTCCTCTTCAGTTTTCTGAATCGTTAGCTGCGGTTCCGGTTTAACTTCTTCAAAGATCAATTCCTTAATCGGCTCTACTGCCGGAGAAAGAATGATCGGTGCATTCATCACATTTACTATAGGTGCTTTTGGCACAATAAATTCCGGTTCCGGTTCAGCTTCCTTCTCTTCGAAACGACTTGGCGTCAATGTAATATTCTGCTGTTCTTTTTTACGTTCAGAAGCCAGCCTGTCATTTAAAGTGAACTCTATCTGATCAGGACGTTCTATATTTTCTTTCACTGCCACAGGCGATGGACGTTCCACAGGAGAAACCCTTTCCACAGGTTCTTTGAAGTCTGAGAAAGCATTTCCAGAAGCTTCAGGGATAATATCTTCCTCTTCTTCAACACGTACCCTTTCAGGGAATTTGAAGTCGATGTTATAAGCAATGATTAAAATCGTCAGTCCTAAAAAGGCAATCAGCCCGCCAACTCCGGTTACACCGACCTGGGCAACCAGTAAACGGTTAGTCCAGTAGCCAATTTCACCTTCCAGATAGTGTGGGGAATCAGCAATGAAAGAATGCAGGAACCCAAAAGTAAGCGATAGGAACAGCAGGAAAAACAAGCTGTAACCCAGTGTTTTTTCCAGTGTAAATATTTTGACCTTAAATAATAAGCGGTAACCGATGACAAAGAAAACAAAAACAAATAAAAAGGAAGCGACACCAAACCACTCATAGATAAACTGATGAGATAATAAGGCACCAAACTTGCCCAGCCAGTTTTGTACCACAAAAGGGATATTATGCTGCTGTAGTTCTTCTACTGTTTTAAAAAGATTGCTCCAGCCACCATTTGCATCAATTACATAACTATAATCTTCCTGCCAGGTAAACAGGTAGGAAGTGAAAGCCACAAGGAAATAGATGGATAGAACCAGGAAAAACAAGCCTGCAATTTTCAAAACCCTTTCATCCTGAAAATTCAGTGAAGGTATCCGTTCAAATCTTGCTCTTGGTTCTTTGGACGATGCTTTTGAACCTGGCTTCTCCCCGTATTCGTTTTTGAATGAATTAGATTTAAATTGGTTTCCCCTTAACGACATTTTTCGTAACTGTATTAATAAACAACAAATATAAAATATATAGTTGTATGACTTCTGTTATGCTGATTTATAACAGCACAATAAATTTATAAATCCCAAATCCGCTGTCTGATCCTTTTGATATAATGGCGGACATCTAAAATAAGCGCAGCCATGATATAAAAAACAATAGGAAAACCTACTGCCAGAAAAGAAGAATAGATAAAGAATAATCTGATTTTACTGATCGACATGTCAAAACGGTCTGCGATATAAGTACAGACCCCAAAACTTTGCTTTTCGAAATAGGTAACGATGCTCTGAAACATGCTTTTAATTTAATAACGGGCAGCTGCAATAATCATACCTCAAACAGGAGTCCTTATTTACACCAAAGCCAATAGCAATTTAAACATTTTTTCTCAGATCAAGATTTCTTTTTTATTGCCCGGAAACTTATAATAAACCTGATTTTTCAAGGATTACCTGCATTTCCTGCTGCAATTTTAAAGCCTCTTCCCTTGCTTTCTCCGCAAAATCTTCCCCTTTACCTGCATAAATAATCCCTCTCGATGAATTAACCAGTAAGCCACAGGTATCATTCAGGCCGAATTCACAGACATCTGCCAGACTTCCGCCCTGTGCACCAACACCAGGAACCAGTAGAAAATTATCTGGCGCAAGTCTTCTGATATTTGCAAACTCAGCTCCTCTTGTAGCCCCAACAACATACATCAGCTGATCACTGCTCCCCCATTTCGAAGATACACGGATCACTTCTTCATAAAGCTTCCCCTCTCCGTTTTCAAACAATTGAAAATCACTATGGCTTTCATTTGAAGTCAGCGCCAGTAAAATCACCCATTTGTCCTCATACTTTAAAAAAGGCCCTACAGAATCTTTTCCCATGTAAGGGGCAACAGTAATTGCATCGAAACTCATTCCCGATTTCTCAGCATTGAAAAAAGCATCTGCATACATCGCAGACGTATTCCCAATATCCCCTCTTTTCGCATCTGCAATGGTAAAAATATCTTCAGGAATATGAGCCCATGTTTTCAGTAAACTCTCCCAGCCTTTCAAACCTCTTGATTCATAGAACGCTGTGTTTGGTTTATACGCAACACACAGATCTTTGGTCGCATCAATAATTTGTTTATTGAATTCAAATATCGGATCTTCAAAACTTAACAGGTGTTTTGGGAGATTTTCCAATACCGGATCGAGTCCAACACATAAAAACGATTTTTTGTCTTGAATTTGTTCAAATAGTTGCTTCTTATTCATTTGGGCTTAGATTATGCGCAAATATGCCAAATTTTCTACAGCAATTCAGAGCCTATTTAAGATGAGTTTTGCACATAATTAAGTAAAATCTTTATAACAATTTTCGTTTTTACTTGGAGATTAGGATACAATTACATACAATTGCAACATAATTCTCAAAAGTTTATCTGATCATTCCAGAAAATCTCACAAAAATTTGTTCTATTTTCAAATTCATAATTGCATTTTTTTTGCTTGATCTACTGATAAATAATTTCGTTTATAAAAATTTCTCTACACCCACATAATGTTTAACAAAACAGAATTAAATGAAAAACTTACTGCAGAATTGCGGGAGTTAGCAAAATCTCAGGGGATCTTGAATGCTGATGATTTGCGTAAAGCTGAATTGGTTGAAGTTATTCATCAAATCAGTGAACAACAACCTGAAGCTGCACCTGCCATTGATGTTCCTGAAACAGCAATCAGTGAGGATACTGTCAAAGAAAATCCGGCAAAAACAGCTAAACCAAAAGCTCCGAAAATTAATACAGCAGAGAAACCGCTTAGAAAAAGGACACGTATTCCTAAAGACGAAGCAGAACAAGCTCCGGCAACTAATAACGGTAATAATTTCAACAGAGCATCTTTATTCGATACGCCACAGCAAGAAGAACAGGCTCAGCCTGAAGCTGCACCAGTAGCAGCCGCAGCAGCAGATGGAAATGTTCAATCAGAAACTCCGGCACCAGTTGCTGCCCCGGCACCACGAACTGAAGAAAGACAAGCTGTTCAGCCAGCTGTTACAGCGCATACCGAAATTAAAAAGGCAAAACCTGTAAGAGAAGACAACAGACCAAAAAATAACAACAATAATAATAACAACACCGGTAACAATAGCAATCAGAAGCAAAACGAAAACAGTTATTCAAACCTGGATTTCGATAATACCATCACCAACGAAGGTGTATTGGAAATTATGCCTGATGGATATGGTTTTTTAAGATCGGCAGATTACAACTACCTTTCTTCTCCGGATGATATTTACGTTTCACAATCTCAAATCAAACTTTTCGGTTTAAAAACCGGAGATACCGTTAAAGGAAGTATCCGCCCTCCAAAAGAAGGCGAGAAATATTTTCCCCTGGTTAGAGTAGAAACAATCAACGGCCGTTTACCAGCTGATGTAAGAGACAGAGTCCCTTTCGACTACCTGACCCCACTATTCCCGACAGAAAGATTAAATCTTTTCACAGAAACCAATAACTACTCTACCCGTATCATTGACTTATTTACCCCAATAGGTAAAGGTCAGCGTGGTTTGATCGTTGCACAACCTAAAACAGGTAAAACAAATCTGCTGAAAGAAGTTGCCAATGCAATTGCTAAAAACCACCCTGAAGTTTATCTGATCATTTTACTGATCGATGAGCGTCCGGAAGAGGTAACAGATATGGCAAGAAGTGTACGCGCAGAAGTTATCGCCTCTACTTTTGATGAGCCAGCTGAACGTCACGTTAAAATTGCCAATATCGTATTGGAAAAAGCAAAACGTTTAGTAGAATGCGGACATGATGTAGTGATCCTGCTGGATTCGATTACACGCCTTGCCCGTGCTTACAATACAACTGCTCCTGCATCTGGTAAAATCTTATCTGGTGGTGTGGACGCAAATGCTTTACATAAACCAAAACGTTTCTTTGGTGCTGCCCGTAACATTGAAAGAGGAGGATCTTTAACTATTTTAGCAACTGCATTAACAGATACAGGTTCTAAAATGGACGAAGTAATTTTCGAAGAATTCAAAGGAACAGGTAACATGGAATTACAATTAGACCGTAAATTGTCTAACAAACGTATCTTCCCTGCTATTGATATCACAGCATCAAGTACCCGTAGAGATGACTTATTACATGACAGAGATACCTTACAACGCGTATGGATCTTACGTAACCACCTTGCAGATATGAATGCACAGGAGGCTATGGAGTTTGTTCAGGCACAAATCAAGAACACAAAAACTAACGAAGAGTTCTTAATTTCTATGAACAGCTAGTCGGATATGAAGAAACACATTCCCAATGCATTAACCTGTGCCAACCTCTTTTCGGGATGTATAGGCGTAGTTTTTGCATTTAAAGGAGACTTAAATATTGCAGCATATGCGGTGTTAATATCCGGTATATGCGACTTTTTTGACGGCTTCGCAGCCAGATTGCTGCATGTGAAATCCCCTATCGGTAAAGAGCTTGATTCTTTAGCAGACATGGTAAGTTTCGGATTTTTGCCAGGGGTGGTGATGTTCCAGTTACTCACACAGAGTGATTTTTCTTCTCCGTACCTGCCTTATCTGGGCTTTATGATGACTATTTTCTCCGCACTGCGTCTGGCTAAGTTTAATATAGATACCAGGCAGACAGAAGATTTCATCGGTTTAAATACACCTATGAATACCCTGTTTATCGTGTCTCTGCCATTTATCCAGAAAGATTATCCGGCATTGATTGGCTCTTCTGTTTTACTGGTGGCCATTACAGTGATCATGAGTTTTCTGCTCACCAGCGAAATCAGGATTTTTTCTTTGAAATTCAGTTCATTTAAATGGGAACCGAATAAAATAAAGTTCATATTTCTGATTCTTTCAGCAATATTAGTTGCTTTTTTGCAATTCGCTGCGGTTCCATTTGTACTGGTACTTTACATTGCTTTATCTTTATTACACTTCAGGCGCGTGCCGAAGCTGTAATCAATTGACCTGATATAAAAAAAGCTGTCAGCGGATCTCATGGGATTCACTGACAGCTTTTTTGTTTTTTAAGGATTTCTTTACAGCCTTTTTGCCAATTCTGCTTTCGCTTCATCAAGCTGTCTGTACAGAATCTCTACAAATTCGTTTAACTCTTTCAATGCACGTGGCATATCCTCAAGATCTTTCAGATCACGTGCGTTATTTTCTATGAGCTGGAGATGTCCGCGGGCATCTTCCCTGCCTACGTAAGATAGCGTAGGTTTTATTTTATGAGCATAGCCTGCCATCTTTTCCCAGTCCTGAGCCTCAAATGACTGTTCAAGATCTGCCACATACAAAGGTGTTTGTACCTTAAACATATCGATCATTTCAATCATAAACTCAGCACTGTCACCAGACATATCCCGGAGATAAGACAGATCAAGGGGGCTGTTATTTTTTTCTTCGTCAATCATTTGAAACAAAACTAGTAAATTTATAATATTTTATATACAGTTAAATTATCTTTTAATAAAGATAATAACATTGATATACGCTGTTTAAACACAGGATGCTCAACTTCCCCGGCAATTTCTGCTAAGGGTTCCAGTACAAACCTCCTGTCCTGCATCCTTGGATGGGGAACCTGTAACCGCTCTCCATCATTGATGATTTCCTGTCCATATAAAATCACATCAATGTCAATCAGCCGTGCGCCCCACTTCACCAATCTTACTCTGCCCAGTTCCTTTTCTATCTCTAATGCTAAGTCCAACACCAAATCAGCAGTTTTGTTTGTTTCAACACCAATTGCTACATTTAAAAAAGGAGGCTGATCTTCGTTTCCCCAGGCAGCAGTCTCGTATAAAGCTGATTTGGAGACTATTGACCCAATACGGCTTTCAATCTTTGAAATAGCTTCTTCAATTAGCTCTTTTCTTTCTCCCAGGTTACTTCCCAGTAACAAATAAACCGTTTTGTAATCCAATCCCATATAAAAGCTAATTCATTAAGAGCACGCCCGAATTTAGTTGATAAATCTCAGGGAGTTTCTTAATATATTTACAAATTAAATATTAAACATCCACATGAAAGAATTTTTTAAATATGTTTTTGCTACCGTCGTAGGAATTATCATTTCCACTTTTCTTATTGCCATTTTCTTTATAGTTTTTGTGGTCGCACTGGTTTCTTCAATAGATAGCGACAAAACTGTGGATGTTGTCAGTAACTCTGTGCTCTATCTTAATCTTGACCAGGCCATTAAAGAGCGTACGCCAAACAAAACACTGGACAACCTGCCTATTATAGGTTCGAATGTAGGAAAAAGCCTGGGCTTTAACGATCTGATGAGAGCTTTAAAAAGAGCAAAAACAGATGATAACATTAAATGTATTTATCTGAATGTAAGCTCTCCAAGAGCAGGAAAAGCAACCTTAAAAGAAATCAGGGATGCTTTAATCGACTTTAAAACCAGTAAGAAAAAGATCATCGCTTATAGCGAAGTTTATACACAAGACGCTTATTACCTGGCTTCAGTAGCTGATAAAGTTTACCTGAACCCACAAGGTGCTTTAGAATTCAAAGGCTTTAGTTCTCAGCTAACCTTTTTTAAAGGCGCAATGGAAAAACTGGGTGTAGAAGCACAGATTATCCGCGTCGGTAATTATAAAAGTGCTGTAGAACCATTCACAAATGTTAAAATGAGTGATTATAACCGTCAGCAGGTTACCGCTTACCTTGGTGGTTTATACAGTACTTTCCTGGAAGGCATCTCTGTATCCAGGAATATCCCAAAAGATAGTTTGTATAAAATGGCCGATACTTATAGAATTCAGGCTCCTAAGGATGCATTAACTTATAAAATGATAGATGGCCTTAAATACAAAGATGAAGTTATTGATGAATTGAAAGCCTTGAGCGGAACAGGCAGGAAGGAAACTATTGCTACTGTCAGCATCAATGATTATGCAACCAATCAGAAAGAGGAAAGCACTGAAAGCAAAAACAAGATAGCGATCATTTATGCCAACGGCGATATTACAGGTGGTGAAGGCAGTGATGAATCTATCGGTTCAGAGCGCATTTCACGTGCGATCAGAAAAGCGAGACAGGATGATAAAATTAAAGCTATTGTACTTCGCGTAAATTCAGGTGGCGGTAGCGCACTGGCATCAGATGTAATCTGGAGAGAAATTGTACTGGCTAAAAAAGTAAAACCTGTAATGGCATCTTTCGGTGATGTTGCAGCTTCGGGCGGTTACTATATCGCTTGTGCAGCCGACTCTATTTTTGTACAGCCAAATACCATTACCGGCTCTATCGGTGTATTCGGGATTATTCCCAATTTTCAGAATCTGTTAACCAATAAAATAGGAATTACTTTTGATGGTGTGAAAACCGGTCAGTACGCTGATATCATGAGTACAAACCGTCCTTTAACTCCGGGTGAAAGATTAATTATTCAAACGGATGTTAACCATGTATATGATACTTTCACCAGCCGCGTTGCAGAAGGACGTAAGCGTTCTAAAGCTTATATCGACTCCATAGGCGGGGGCCACGTATGGATAGGTACTGATGCAGTAAGAATCGGTTTGGCAGATAAGATTGGCAGCTTTAATGATGCGATTGTTGCCGCTGGTAAAAAAGCGAAACTAAGCAGTTATAAAATCGTAGAATATCCTGAGAAAATAGATCCATTAAAATCTTTCTTATCGGATGCAGGAGATAATGTAAGAATGTATTATGCAAAACAGGAATTCGGAGAAAACTTTCTGTTATATCAGCAATTGAAAAAAGTAGTGGTAAACAGCGGTATTCAGGCAAGAATGCCATTCGAAATCAATATTCAATAACGTCATTGTTATTAAAAGGCAAAAAAGCCGTCTCACGAGTAATTGTGAGACGGCTTTTTTTGTCGCACGAATAAATACATTGATCCATTATCAGATTTTGGATTCAAACATCTTTTCGGCGGCGAGCCTAATAAAGAAATCATGATCGCCTTTTTAAACGCATTGTTCGAGGGAGAAAAACACATCATTGATCTTGTATATAATCCAACTGAACTCGCTGGTGATGACAAGGAGGATAAAAAGATCTTCTTCGATTTGTTATGTACCGGAGACAAGGGCGAGCAATTTATCGTGGAGATGCAGCGGGCAGCACATGATAATTTTGAAGATCGCTGAAATGAACGAATTATCACCAGAGCAACAACTTTTATACATATCGATTTTACAGCAAGAGGAAGACGATATAGGCTTGATGGAATGTAAAATAGAAAGAGCAGAAAAAGAAGGACTGGAAAAAGGGAAATATGAAACTGCCCTGGCCATTGCAAGAAAAATGAAAGAAGAGAATTTTGATCTTATTAAAATTGCCGGATTTACTTCACTCTCTATTGAAGAAATAGAAGGCCTTTAACAAAAGGTGAGGCTATAGGATAATTATAGCCTTCACCTTTTGTTTTAATCATTTCGCACTCACAAAAGCAAATACAGGAAACTTGTAATTGTTATTCACAGTGAAAAAATCTTTACCACAATGCTCAGTTAAAGTAGCCAATCCAAAAAGCATTGTTGAATAATCAATCCCCTGAACTTCATTCGCAGTCCAGGCAGGATCCTTCTTACTATATCTCCATAAAATATCATAAGCAGTTCCCGGAAGCTTGTAAACACCTTTATTAGTTCTGTACAAACTCATTAAATCATTCTTTGCAGTTGGATTAACCGGAATAAAACCACCTATAATATGCGGAGAAACTACCTGTCCGGCATTATCATTAATCCTGTTTGCATGATAACCGGAAGGATCACTCCCTGCTCCCAGCCCCCATTCATAACGTGCTGCAACAGCCGTACCTGTCCACCACTGCTGATCGGCCAGCATTGTATTCTTCATATAATTCATATAAGCCGGGCTTGCCGAATACGGCTGACACAGATAATAGCAAAACTGAGGAATAAAATCAGAGAGATAAGAACCCGGATAATCAGTCAGGAGCTCATAATCAGCATAATTCGATTTAGGCAGATTAGCCGTATTCGCGTAGAAATTAGTCCATAAATTAGTTGCTGGCCCTCCCTTCCCATTCTCTGCTTTATAAGCCAGGTGAGCCAGCAGCATGTATTCATTATAAACTGAAGTAGTACCTATCCCCTTCCCGTTTGCATCAAGTGTAAGATATAACTTACCAGTTAGCGGATCAGCAATTGCCTTTGACCAGTCAATAGACTGATATAAAGAATCTGCAAGCCCGGAAATTGTCTGGTTATTTTTGAAATAGTTCTTACAAAACAAAGCTCCTGAAACCATAATAGCCGCATCAACCGTGCTATATTCAGAACCCCATTCCTGTGCACCAGTTTCCATATTCACAAAATGCCTCGGAAATCCAGCGGTATTGATATCCAGTTTAAAAGTCTTATCGCGGGCAAGAATACTTCTTAAAGTAATGATCGCCTGTTTATCTGCATCCGGAACCCATTTCATTTGATCCGCAATACAAAGCGATACCAGTCCAATGCCGATATTGGCTACAGAAGCCGGATGATAATCAGTTCCTTTAAATAATTTGGAGTCTCTGTAAATCCCAATCGCATTCCGCTGCATTTCATACACCCGGTACGAATTCCGGAATAAAACAGCCAGCGTATCTGCTGCACCGTTTTTGACCACCAAAGGCGGATTAGCAGAAGTATTGTCTTTTTTGCACGATGCAATCCCTCCAAAGAAAATCAGGGATAAAATATACAGCATTGTTTTGCTTAAGTTCTTTTTCATAGGAATAAAATGATATCCTCATAAGATAAGTATATTCCGGAGAACCAGCATCGCAGCTTACAATTTCTTCCAACCCGGATACATAGTCAGATAAACCCCGTTAACAGATTTATTAGAAGGATGTATTGTTATTGCAGTACAAGTATCCTTTTGCACATCAAAAGCAATCCCTTTAGCTACAGCATCATAGACTGTAAGCTCAGCTTTTGTTTTCATATGCGTATAAGCGGCCGCTTTTTCAAGTTCAGGATAAACTGCTTTTAATGCCTTTAAACTTACACCGGTATGAATTCCTTCTGTAGTACTAAAACCAGGAGCAGAAACAGAAATCTGTTTCACATCTTTGATCACCATATTACTATCCCGATAAGAAGAAAAGATAAGCAACGGTTCTTTCTTATTCCAAATTGCCAGTGCACTTCCCATCGCTGCATCACCATCATCAGGTTTCCCTAATAACTTAAATACAGCCTGCATATCCTGCCCAAGGTAAATATTACCGGCCTGTTTACCAGCAACAATCAGCCTGGTACTATCTATTTTTTGCTCTTCTTTAGCAGTAACTGCATGTGCAGTTGAAAAAGGGTCTTTCTTCTGGTCTTCCGGAGAATGACAAGCCGTAGCTATAGCAATCAGCAACAATCCCGTATAATTTAATTTGTTCATCAATATCAAATATTAGTTTGTATACGTTTTCTGAAATAACAGGTACTATTCATAATAACAGGATCAGAAACACATTGTTCCGAAAAAACGCTTCTTTTTATTTATTTTTACCCCCGATGGAAAACAAAACCATAGCCCGTAGTCTCAGGCTCCTTTCACAATTGATGGAGCTCCACAATGAGAACCCTTTCAAAATAAAATCAATAGCAAATGCTGCCTTTAAAGTAGACAAGCTGCCTTATGCAATCAGCAGTAAAACCATGGAGGAAATCGAAAAAATCGATGGACTGGGGAAAAGTACTGCCGCTAAAGTTGTAGAATTGCTTCAAACCGGAACGATGACAGAACTGCAAAACATTCTTGCAGAAACACCGGAAGGAATAGTTGAAATGCTTGGTATCAAAGGTATTGGACCAAAAAAGATTGTGGTGATCTGGAAAGACCTCGGCATTGAAAACATCGGAGAACTCTATTATGCCTGTAATGAAAACCGTTTGATAGAGGCCAGAGGTTTTGGATTAAAGACACAGGAAGAGATCAAAAAAGTCATTGAATTTAAGATGGCTGCTCAGGGTAAATTTCTATATGCGCAAGCAGAAACTCTGGTCAGCACTTTATCGGCAGAACTGGAAATCTGGTTAAAGAAGATCAGTAAGGACGCTCTTTTCAGCGTTGCCGGAGAATACCGCAGATACCTGGAAATCATCAATGAACTTGATTTTGTGATCGGTGCAGCAGATCCGGCAAGTGTTGTATCTGGTCTGCCACTATTGAAAGACCTTACTTTCGAACAACAAACAGAAAATCAATATACAGCGATGAGCACTTTCGGCTTGAAAATACAATTACACATTTACCCGAAAGCAACTTACTACCTGAACCTCTTCAAACTAACTGGTAACGAAGCTCACGTCACTGAAGTTTTAGCCTTAGCTGGCGACGGCCCTTTTGCAGACGAACAGGCTATTTACAGCAAAGCCGGACTCGCTTTCGTGACTCCGGAACTTAGAGAAGGACTAGACGAAATAACACTTGCAAAAGCAAACAAACTTCCAGAACTCATCACTTACGAAGACCTGAAAGGAAGTCTTCACAACCACTCTACCTGGAGTGACGGTGTGCATACCTTAGAACAAATGGCTGTTTACTGTAAAGACACCCTCAACCTGGAGTATCTTGGCATGTGTGATCACTCTAAATCTGCATTTTATGCCAACGGTTTAAACGAGCAGCGCATCTTCGCCCAACATAAAGAAATTGATGCCCTCAATGAAAAGCTGGCACCTTTCAAAATATTTAAAGGAATTGAAAGTGATATCCTGAATGACGGCTCACTGGATTACAGTGATGACGTGCTCAAAACATTCGATTTCGTTGTGGCCTCTGTCCATAGCAATTTAAGGATGGATGAAGAAAAAGCAACCGCAAGGCTGATTAAAGCAGTAGAAAACCCTTATACAACAATTTTGGGCCACCCAACCGGACGCTTATTACTCAGCCGTAAAGGTTACCCTATAGATTATGCTAAAATCATAGATGCCTGTGCAGCAAATAATGTAGTCATTGAAATTAATGCCAATCCACTGCGTTTAGATCTGGACTGGAGATGGCACCGTTATGCACTGGAAAAAGGTGTATTGCTTTCGGTTAACCCTGATGCCCACCGTATGGAAGGCTTCAGAGATATGCACTATGGTATATACATTGGAAGAAAAGGAGGCTTGCAAGCAAAACAATGCTTAAATGCATTCACTTTAGCCGAAATTACTGCTTTTTTTAACAGTGTAAAACCCGGGATTTAAGTATACCATTATACCTATCTTTGAACATTAATATTTAAACATGCTTGCAGAAAAGTTATATAATGCACACCATCAAAGTCAAAAACCTAAAATCCTTGTGATAGGTGACCTGATGCTTGACCATTATATCATTGGCAGTGCGTCCAGGCTTTCACCAGAAGCACCTGTACCTATTGTAAATGTCAAAAAAGAAAATAAAATAATTGGTGGTGCAGCCAACGTTGCCAGTAACCTGATCGATCTGGGTGCGCAGGTATCTCTTGCCGGTATTATTGGCGATGATAGTTTTGGAGAAGAAATCAAAGCGATACTGCAAACTAAAAACATTGATACTCAGCTGATTTTAACTGATCAGTCGCGTCCAACAACTGTAAAAACGAGGGTAATCGCCTCTACGCATCAGATCGTAAGAATAGACCACGAAGAAACACATGATATTTCTGCTACGCTGGAAGAAAACTTCCTGAAAGCCGTTTATGCTTCTATTGAAGCAAGCGATATTATCATTCTTTCTGACTACAATAAAGGCCTGCTCACTAAAACTTTATGCCTTACACTGATCGGCTACTGTAATCAACATCAAAAACGGATTATCGTAGACCCTAAAGGACTGGATTACACCAAATATAAAGGCTCGTTTATGATTAAGCCAAACCGTAAAGAACTTGCGGAGGCAGCAAAAACAGAGAAAATACATAGTCCTGAAGAACTGGTTAAAGCTGCTGAAGTCATTTTCGACACCACGCATGCAGCCTATTTAATCGTGACCCTTTCCGAAGGAGGAATAGCTATTATTACCCCGGATAATCATCAGATTTTGCCAGTCATGGCCACTGAAGTTTATGACGTTACCGGCGCAGGGGATACCGTAATTGCAACGCTTGCTTATTGCTTAACCCTGGGTCTGACTGTAGAAGAAGCCTGTCAGATTTCAAACTATGCAGCTTCTATTGTGATTAAACACATTGGCAGCGCCACTACAACGGTTGATGAAATTTTAGCCGCCATCAAAACAACAAACTAATGGTATTAGAAGAACTGAATCATCATAAAAATACAATTGACCAGGTTATTGCCAAACTGGTCCCTGAAATCGAAAACGGCTGTAAATTACTTACAGATACCGTTCTTTCTGGAGGAAAAGTATTAATTGCAGGTAATGGCGGCAGTGCCGCTGATGCCCAGCACATAGCTGCTGAACTAACCGGCAGATATGTTAAAGACCGTAAAGCCCTACCGGCAATAGCTTTAACCGTAGATACCTCTGCTTTAACAGCGATCAGTAATGATTACGGCTTTGAAAGAGTATTTGCCAGGCAAGTAGAGGCCTTTGGCCGTCCTGGTGATCTTTTTATAGCGATATCTACCAGCGGTAACAGCCCTAATATTATCCAGGCACTACACACGGCCAGAGAATCAGGCTGCAAAATAATAGGTTTATCAGGAAGAGACGGCGGTCAGATGAATAACTTATGCGATTTAAACATCATTATACCTGATGATGTTACAGCACGTATACAGGAAATGCATATTCTGATCGGGCATATCTTTTGTAAAGCAGTAGATAACTTATATTAAATTAGTGAACATGAGTACCAATCATTCCTTAAGCCCGAAAATAGTTTCTTTACCTGAACTTACCCCACTCGTAAATCACTGGAAAGGTGAAGGCAAGAAAATTGTATTTACGAACGGCTGTTTTGATTTATTACATGCCGGGCACATCACTTACTTAACCGAAGCAGCAAGTTTAGGGGACATTCTGATTATCGGTTTAAACAGTGATGATTCTGTACAAAGATTAAAAGGGCCATCAAGACCAGTCAACAACGAAATCACCAGGTCTGTTATTTTAGGTTCGATGTCTTTCATTGATGCAGTGGTCTTCTTTAATGAAGAGACCCCATTGGAACTCATTAAAAAAGTTTTGCCTGATGTACTGGTTAAAGGGGGCGATTATAAAATAGAAGAAATTGCGGGTGCTAAAGAAGTAATTGAAAATGGAGGCAAAGTACAAGTACTAAGCTTTTTACCCGGATACTCTTCTACTGCAATTATCGATAAAATAAAAAACTCTTAACCCACCAGACTTTTGAGCATACCTAAAAAAATATTGGTTATCAGATTCAGTTCAATGGGTGATATTATTTATACCACACCTGTTATCCGCTGTTTAAAACTGCAAATACCAGGTTGTGAAGTTCACTTTCTGACCAAAGAACAGTTTAAATATATCTATCAGCAAAACCCATATTTAACAAAATTACACTTCTTAAAACCAACTCTGGCAGAAACGATCAGGGATATAAAAGCTGAGAAATTCGACCTGATTATTGATCTGCATAATAATCTGCGTACAACAATCATCAAATTATCGACCCGTATCCCCTCTTCTACTTATAAAAAAGACACGGTAAAAAAATGGCTGGCTCTTAAATTCAAATGGACCAGTCTTTTCTCCAAAGACCATTTAGTAGACCGCTACCTGGAAACTGTAAAATTTCTAGGGGTAGAAAATGACAACAAGCCAATTGATTATTATGTAGCAAAGGAATATCAGATTCAGGACCTGCTGCCTGCTACACATCAGGAGAAATTTGTCGCTTTTATTATTGGCGCAACACATTTCACTAAAAGATTACCCAATCATAAGATTATAGAGATCTGTAAAGGGATTAATCTTCCAATTGTATTACTAGGTGGAAACGACGTCAAAGACAACGCAGAAGAGATTAAACTGGCCGTAGGCGCTAACATCTATTCTACTTGTGGACTGACCAATCTGGATCAGTCTGTATTCCTTGTTTCCCAGGCACATAAAGTAATCGGTTTTGATACAGGGCTAACCCATATTGCCGAAGCATTTGATAAACCTATAGCCTCTATCTGGGGAGGTACTACGCCCGAATTACTTGGTGTTTATCCTTATAAAATAAAAAACTCCTTGCTGGCAGGTATTGATTTAGCATGCAGGCCCTGCTCTAAATTCGGATTAGAGAAATGCCCGCTTGGACATTTTGACTGTATGGAAAAACTTCCGGGGGAGATAATTGTTAATTTCTCAAACGAATAAGAAAAAGGATGGCAAAACAACTGGTATTAGTAAGACATGGCAAATCGGACTGGGCGGCAAGCGGAACTGCTGACTTTGACAGACCGTTAAATCACCGGGGCAACAAAAATGCCCCTGAAATGGCGGAGCGGATGAGTAAAAGGGATCTTATTCCCGAATTATTAGTGAGCAGCCCGGCTGAAAGAGCTTTGACTACTGCAAAACACTTTGCAGAAACGTGGAATATACCAAAGGAAAGTATTCTTAAAGAGCCATCCATTTACGAGGCCAATACCAACGCTTTATTAGCCGTAGTGAATAAACTTGATCCGCAATATGACCGGGTGGCACTTTTCGGGCATAATCCCGGATTAACAGATTTTCTGAATTATCTTGCTGATGCACATATCTATAATCTGCCCACTGCAAGTGTGGTATACATAGATTTCCCATTTGATGACTGGTCATTGGTAAGCCATCATACAGGAAGTCTATGGTTATTTGATTATCCTAAAAACACCGATCCTGTTTAGAATTTAAGGTGTTTAACAGTCAACCCATTGTTGATTAATTGTTTTAGTGAATCAATACCGATTTTAAGGTGGGTATCTACATAATTTGTAGTCACTGTGCTATCACTTTCAGTAGTTTTCACACCTTCAGGAATCATTGGCTGATCAGAAACTAACAATAAAGCACCAGTAGGGATTTTGTTGGCAAAACCAGTGGTAAAAATTGTTGCAGTTTCCATATCTACTGCCATTGCCCTCAAAGTTTTAAGATATTTCTTAAAATGCTTATCGTGCTCCCAAACCCTGCGGTTAGTCGTATAACAGGTCCCTGTCCAGTAATCACGTGAATGATCACGGATGGTCGTAGAAATCGCTTTCTGCAACGCAAATGAAGGTAATGCAGGCACTTCTGCCGGGAGGTAATCATTCGAAGTACCTTCCCCCCTGATTGCAGCAATCGGAAGAATCAGATCCCCTAATTGGTTTTTCTTTTTTAAGCCACCACACTTTCCTAAAAACAGTACTGCTTTAGGCATAATTGCAGTTAGCAAATCCATCATCGTTGCCGCCATCGGGCTTCCCATTCCAAAATTGATAATCGTAATTCCGTTTGCAGTAACACTTTGCATTGGTTTATCCAATCCCATGATTGGTGCATTGTCATTCCATTCCGAAAACATTTGCAGGTACTTACTGAAGTTAGTCAGTAAAATGTATTCTCCGAATTCTTCCAGCGGACGGCCGGTATATCTTGGTAACCAGTTTTTAACTATATCTCCTTTAGATTTCAAACCCGCTTTTACTGGTGAATCTACTTCTTTGCTCTTTTTTGATTTTTTTACAATAGCCTCGTCTTTTTTTACTTCTTTTTCTTCGTTCATATCTTTAATAATTATTGACTGCACCATAGCAGCCAGAGCGGACATTCTTTTCAGGACAAACCTCCTGATACTGGTTAATTGTGGTCAAATAACAAGTTAAAAAAAAATCCCCGTTAAAACGGGGATTTTAAATTCTTTAAGCAGCTTTTAACTTCTTAAAGTCTGCCTTTTCAAATTTCTCCACCGCGTATCCGAGTGAGATGACCAGTTCCTTAATAGTTGGGTCAGACGGGATGTCAAACATCGCGTCCAGCATAATAGCTTCACAAATAGATCTTAATCCCCTTGCGCCTAACTTATACTCCATAGCCTTATCTACGATAAAGTCTAAAACTTCATCTTCAAATACAAGATTTACCCCTTCAAATTCAAACAATTTCACATACTGACGGAACAAAGAATTCTTAGGCTCCGTTAGTATATTACGTAATGCTTGTTTATCCAGCGGATTCAGGTGAGTTAATACCGGAACACGTCCAATCAGCTCAGGAATCAAACCAAAAGATTTTAAATCAGCTGGTGTGATATACTTGTACAGATTGTCCAGGTCAAGTTCAGTGTCATCCTTTTTAACTTTATAACCTACTGCCTGTGTGCGTAATCTGTTGGCAATTTTACGTTCAATACCATCAAATGCACCACCACAGATAAACAGGATATTATTCGTATTTACAGGAATCATTTTCTGATCAGGGTGTTTACGTCCACCCTGAGGCGGAACATTCACGATAGTACCTTCCAGGATCTTTAACAAAGCCTGTTGTACACCTTCTCCTGATACATCTCTGGTAATAGAAGGGTTATCGCTTTTACGCGCAACCTTATCTACCTCATCAATATAAACAATTCCACGTTCGGCAGAAGCCACATCATAATCCGCAGCCTGAAGCAAACGGGTCAGGATACTTTCTACATCTTCACCCACATAACCTGCTTCTGTTAATACCGTAGCATCACAGATACAGAAAGGTACATGAAGGATCTTAGCGATTGTTTTCGCCAGTAAAGTTTTACCTGTACCGGTTTCTCCAACCAGCATAATGTTAGATTTCTCAATCTCCACCTCATCCACTGCATCAATCTTCTGTCCTAACCTTTTATAATGGTTATATACGGCTACAGAAAGTACTTTCTTAGCATCATCCTGCCCAATAACGTATTGGTCAATATGCGCTTTAATCTCCATTGGCTTTAAGAGGGGGCCGGCAGCATCCAGTGATTTAGCTTGTTTATTGCCAAATTCCTGTAGCACCAGCTGGTGAGCCTGTGTCACGCATTTATCGCAAATGTATGCATCAAGCCCTTCAATAAGCATTAAAGTATCCTGCTTACTTGAACCGCAAAAAGAGCAACGGGATTCTTTAGTTTGTTTAGCCATTATCTATTTTTTATTCGAACCTAATACTTCATCAATCATTCCGAAACTTTTAGCTTCATCAGCTTTCATCCAGTAATCACGGTCAGATGCTTTTTCCACCCATTCGTAAGTCTGCCCTGAATGGTCAGAAATGATATCATATAATTCTTTTTTCAATTTAAGCATCTCTCTTAAATTGATCTCCATATCTGAAGCCACACCTTGTGAACCTCCTGAAGGCTGGTGGATCATTACACGTGAATGTGTTAATGCCGCACGTTTACCTTTAGCACCTGCTACTAATAAAACCGCGCCCATTGATGCTGCCATACCTGTACAGATTGTAGCGACATCAGGAGTGATATACTGCATGGTATCATAAATACCTAAACCAGCATAAACAGATCCGCCCGGTGAGTTGATATAAATCTGGATATCTCTGTTGTTATCAGTTGACTGTAAGAACAGTAACTGCGCCTGAATGATATTTGCATTACCATCATGGATCGCATCACCTAAAAAGATAATCCTGTCCATCATTAAGCGGGAGAACACATCCATCTGAGCAACGTTCAACTGACGTTCTTCAATAATGTATGGGGTCATGCTTTTTGGTGAACTATTTGTGTGACCAATATAACGATCTACATTTAAGCCGTTTATACGGTGATGTTTAACTGCATATTTTCTAAATTCGTCTTTATCTATATTCATCTGTATATAAGTTTATCGAGTTTCTATTTTTGTTTTGTGGTTTGACTGAGCGCCCTTTTCACAGGGGATTTTGCTTTTATCAAATCCAAATTAGTCAAACTAAGTTGACAAATTATTTGGTTATTGTAAAATTAAGTAGCTTTTTAAATTCAGCTTATTAATTTACACAGCTCAGAAATAGCTTTATATAAGTAAGGCGGCTTTAATAAAGCCGCCTTACGATAAGATTAAAGAAATTTGAGAAACCTGTTATACAGATTCAACTAACTCTTGAAATTTATTATAAGCTATATCTTTTTGGTCCAAAGTAGCAACCGATTGAATGTATTCAAAAACTTTAATTGCTTTTACCTCTTCGAATATACGGTTTGCATTGTCTTTTTCCTGAAGGAAAGTAGCTGTGTATTGTGACAACTGATCTTCCGGCATTGGAGCTGGACTGTACATTCTGAACTGTGCATCTAAACGTTGTTTAGCTGTTTGGAATACGTCTTCGTATTTAATTTCGATACTGTTGTCTTTAATGATTTTGTTTTCAATTAAAGTCCATTTCAGGTTTTTCGCGAAATCATTGTAACCTTCTTCCAGTTCTGCATCAGATAATTTTTCGTTGGTAGCTTTTAACCACTTTCTTAAAAACTCATCCGGCAAATCCATTTTCACGTTTTCAGTTAACTGAGTGTACATGTCATTTTGCAGTTTGCGATCCGCATCCTGTTTGAACATACCTTCAATTTCTTCTGTGATTTTCTGCTTGAAACCAGCTTCGTCAGTAACGATACCTTCACCAAATATTTTATCAAAGAACTCCTGGTTCAAATCAGATTCCTCCAAACGGTTGATGTTTTTAACCGTTACCTGGAATTTAGATTGTAAATCCTTAGCTTCATCTTCACCAATGTTTAACAACTTAGCGATCACCGCCTGGTTGTTTCCTAATGCTTTCTGAAGATCTAATTCAAGTACTGCATCTTTTTTAAGCCCGATTAAAGATTTTAAAATTGCTTTGTCTTTAACCTGATCTAAACGGATAGAACCAGTATTTGTAATTCCACCTTCAAAAACTGAACCATCAGGAGAAAGTTGTGCTAATTCGGCATAAAGTACATCATCGTCTGCCGAAACTTCCGGGTTTGTCATTTTGCCATAGCTGCGGCGGATGTTTTTGATACGGGAAGCTAAAGTCTCCTCATCAGCTTTTACATTGTATTGTGTAAATTTATCTTTCGCAGTGATGTTAACTTCAACTGCTGGAGCAAGACCAATTTCGTAGTCAAATTCAAAAGCATCAGTACCATCCCATTTAAAATCTTTGGTGTTATCTACAACCGGAACTGGCTGGCCAAGGATTTCAACTTTATTTTCTGTCAGGAATTTATTCAGGTTTTCGCTTAATAAAGCGTTTACAGTTTCAACAAGGATACTTCTACCATACATTTTCTTAATATGTGCAGCAGGAACCATTCCTTTACGGAATCCCGGAAGGGTAGATTTTTTCGCTTGTTCTTTAATAGTTTTATCGACCTTTTCAGTATAATCTTCAGGCGAAATTTTAATCTTTACAACTGCATTTAAGTTGTCAATTTTTTCCTGTGTAATATTCATCTTTCTAAATCAATGTGTTTAAATGTCTTTTTATTGAAATCCTCACTGGATTAACGGAGGATTTACGTGCATGAAGGATATAAACTCTTCGATACCCCCTCTTCAATAGAGGTGCCAAAAGTATTAATTTTCCGGAATAAGACATAGTTAATTATCAAATTGTGTTTTTAATGTTATTTTAAGCCGCATTTTTTGTGAAAAATTAGGTTTAAGAATTAGTCTAAGACCTGACAAATATTGAGAGAACAGGGTATAAAGCATATTTCAGCAAAGGTTGTGGCTGGGTTCTGTTGCAGTTTCAAGCGGGATTGATATGGGTTTGAAACGCCTCGACCCGTATCAAACCCGTTTGAATCCCGTATTAAACTGAGAGACAACCGAAAGGAAACATAGCTGAAAACCAGATTTATATACAGCGTGTCATTAGCTTAAACAGGCGTGAAAACTAAAAGAAACAGAAGATATGGGACTGTAAACAAGCAGGCAACCTGTTAAAATTAACCTGTTTGAATTCTTAAGATTTGTGTATAGGAGGTAAAAGGAGACTGGCTCTGCAAGGTCAGATTTTATTATGCCATGAAACTGGGTTTAGCACGTTTTACCTTTTGGGGAGGGTTTAAAACTCATAGTGAAATTCTGAGTTAGATTTTTCTTCTGATCCATTTCTCTTTGCATTCTGCTGATAGCTGTTTCAGCAAAAAAAACAGTTAAAATATCCGTATCCTGATGTTTGGCGGACTGTTTTAAGGCATCAATATAGGCTGCCTTTTCAACTGTACCAATGATTACATGAGGCTGATTGAATTTAGCCAGTATAAAATTTGAGATTAAACGCCCGGTCCGCCCATTCCCATCAGGAAATGGATGCAGATAGATAAAAAACTGATGAAACCTTGCACTAATGTCTAAAGGATGGAGTTCAGCTTTTTCAAGCGCTTTTTGTGTAGAAGCAATTAAAGAGGGCATAAGGGCTATATTGGTTTTATAATCACCGAAAACCGTATCTCCGGCTGCCATTTGAGTATCAGTATATTCACCCGGCTCATAGCCTTTTGAAAACTTGATTGTATTTTCTGTTAAGATTTTCTGAGTCTGTTTGATCAACTCCTCTGTTAGAGGCTGATCCGGGTTGTTAAAAAGAAAGTCGTAAGCCTTAAAATGATCAAGAATTTCATAAGCTTCATAAAGAGACCGGTTATGCAATTTTAAATTGATGCCCTGTTCTCTTAATTCACGGGTTTCATCAACTGTAAAGGTATTACCTTCTACTGCACAATTATGGGCCGAAAATAAGATTTCGTTGTATTCTCTAAAATCTTGTATACTGAAACTTTCAACAATTGTTTTGTTGTATTCCAGTACCAGTGAATCATATTTTCTGAGTAGCTCATTCATTTTTGTACTTAAATAATAGTACAAAATTAACCTAATTTATCAGACTAGCCGCAAATAAAATACAAGTAAAAAACCTCTTAAAATAAAAATGGTGACAGATAATTAAATCTATCACCATTCTTGTGCGGATGAAGGGACTCGAACCCCCACGCCGTGAAGCGCCAGATCCTAAGTCTGGTGCGGCTACCAATTACGCCACATCCGCAGTTAGGAATTGTTTTTGTTTGGACTGCAAAGATAGAGATAGTTATCAATTATCAAAAACCTTTTGCATTTATTTCACCTCTAAACAGCTAACACATTCATTTTAAGCCAATTTATTTTAATTCTTTTTGCAACTGAAATAAATATTGAACCGCTTTGACCAATCTGCTGCCATACCAAGAGAACATTTCTCCGTCTACCAACATCACTTTGGCCTCAGGAATTGCCATTTTTAACTCTTCAATATGCTTTTCCCGGAAAGGATATGGCTCTGAAGAGAGTAAAATCAGTTCCGGCTTTAATGCAGCCAGTTCCTGAAGCTCAATTTCAGGGTAACGATCTGCTTTAATTACGTTAGTCAATCCGTTTTTAACCAAAATATCATCAATAAAAGTATTTCTTCCGGCCAGCATATAAGGCCCCTTCCAGATCAGGTAAGCGACTTTTTTATCTATCCCCTGTTCTAAAGCTAAAGTTTGCAGATCTGTAAACCCGGCATTGATCAGATAGTTTAAATAAGCTGCCTCAGGTTGCCTGTCTACTAATTCTGCGATCTGCGTAATAGTTTTCATGGCATCTTCGAGCGTAAAGATATCACTCATCCATACCGGAAACTCCTTCCGCAATAATTCTATGTCTTCTTTCGTATTCTCTTCTTTGTTGCCAATAATTAAATCAGGCTTCAAACTTCTGATCAGCTCAATATTCAGTTTCTTTGTCCCCCCTACTTTAGTTTTAGCTTTAAACTGCTGCGCAGGATGAATGCAAAACTTAGTCAGTCCGATCACTTCTTCATTTAGCCCCAGTTCGAACAGCAATTCTGTTTGGGAAGGCACAATAGAGATAATCCGCTTTGGCGGATAATTTAGTGTAATAGTTTGATCAAGCTGATCGGTAAACTGACGTAACATGCAGCAAAGATACTTTTTTATACGACCACCTGAAGATCCTCACTAATTACTCCATCAAGTAAATGTAAAATCCGTGTGCCATAACCAGCGTTGATTTCAGAGTGCGTTACCTGAATAATCGTAATATTTTCCTCTTCATTCAGTTTTTTGAAAAGATCCATAATTTGCAAAGCCTGTGCAGACTGTAAATTTCCAGTCGGCTCATCTGCCAGGATAATCAATGGTTGTGCTGCCAGCGCTCTTGCAATACCTACCAGCTGCTGCTGACCACCCGATAACTGGTTCGGGAAAAGATCTTTTTTAGCCACCATATTAAAGCGGTCAAGCATTTCTGCTACGCGGCTTTTACGTTCCGCACTGCCAACCTTTTTATAAAGTAAAGGCGCTTCAATGTTCTCGGCAACGGTCATTTCATCTATCAAATGATAAGCCTGGAAAACAAAACCGATATGATTTCTGTAAAGCTCTATCCTGCGGCGCTCATTCAGGGAAACCACATTCTCACCCATAAACTCATAGCTGCCATAGGTAGGCTCTTCCAGCATTCCTAAGATATTTAGTAAAGTAGATTTCCCGGCACCAGAAGGCCCCATAATCGAAACAAATTCACCTTGCTGAATAGTTGTGCTCACATGTCTGAGGATATAACTTTTCAGCCCCTTGTTTGCATAATATTTTTCTATATTCTGTAATTGTATCATGTTTTGATAAATATAAGATTTAATCAGTTAATTCTATTTGTTTTATTCGTATTTAAGTGCATCTATTGGATTGGTTTTAGCTGCCTTGTAAGAACGGAAACTTACAGTAATCAGGGTAATCATCAGTGAGATAAACATTGCAGCTGCAAAAGGCCAGATACTGAGTGTAATGCGGTAAGCATAACCAGATAACCACTTTTGAATAAAAATATAGGCTACAGGCCAGGCAATCAGGTTAGCTAATAAAATCAGGAAAATAAAAGTAGTATTCAGCATACTGACCAGTTCAAAGACACTCGCACCCAACACTTTACGAATAGCCATTTCTTTGGTTCTCTGTGTCGCAACAAAAGAGATCAGGCCAAACAAACCGATGAAAGAAATAAAGATGATCACCAGTGCAAATACTTTAAATAACGTACCCGTAATCCGCTCGCTTTCATAATATTTATTGATTTTATCATCCATAAAATCAGAAGAATAAACATGGTCCGGATAATATTCATTCCAGATTTTCTCTACATTCTTCATCACATCCGGAATTTGGTTCACGTTCATTTTCACTGCCATAATCTCGAAACGATCATTGCGGGTCCCCATAATTATCGGAGAAATTGAAGCTCTCAGATTCAGATTATTAAAGTCTTTCACTACACCAACGACAGGAATACTTAATCCTCCAAACAGAATCTTCTTTCCAATTGCATCTTGAGGATGGATAACATTTAATTTCCTCAATAAAGTTTCATTCACCACAAATTCATGGACGGTATCGCTTTTACGCTGATTCAGGTATCTTCCCGCCACAAGCTGCAAACCAAATGTCTTCAAATAATCCTCATCTACAATTTTGGTGTTAGCTTGAAAATCAGCATCTTTTGTTCCATCGAAAGCAAATGCGTTATTTGTATTATCATCAGCACTCGGGCCATTATCGCACAAACTAACAGCTAATACACCGGGTTCGGCTTTAACCCTGTTCTTTAAAATCTCAAATTTCTGTCTGCTTACACTATCAGTAGGAATGGTAATTAAAGCTACTGCCGATGAATTAAATCCAAGAGGCTTTTCTCTCATAAATTTCATTTGCATCAGAATGACTAATGTGCCAGTAACCAATACAATTGTAATGGCGAATTGAACTACAACAAGTACCTTACGTAACATTCCACCACCATGTCCGATATTTACCTTGTTTTTAATAGCAAGCGCCGGACTAAATCCAGACATCACCATTGCAGGATAAAAGCCGGATAAAAAGCCAACAAATATGACCATACAAAGAATAAATATAAAGATGACTGGGTTTTCAAGCAGATTGAACGTTATTTTTTCCTTAAACAGGGCTGACATGCCGGGCAAAGCAATTTCTGTGATTGCGCAGGCCAATAACAATGCAACGAAGGTCAGCAGCATCGTTTCGGTAAGGAATTGAACCATGAGTTGTTTTTTACCACTTCCCATTACCTTGCGTACACCAACTTCTTTAGACCTTCCTACTGCTTGTGCAGTAGCCAGGTTAATGAAGTTGATGCATGCGGTAATTAGCAGCAACACACCTATCGCTGTAAGGCCAAACAGTTCACTTTTACTGGTTATTTTGCCAGAAAAATTAGTGAAACGTTCATCTATATGGATTTCATCAAGTGGTTGAAAAAGATGATCCGGTTTTCCAACTGTCTTTTCGACATAGTATTTTTTCAGGAATGCAGCTTTTGGACGCTCCAGATCAGCAATTGTTACACCAGGTTTAAGTAAAATATAGCATTCAGAACCTGAAGATATCGATCCCCAACGTTTTTGATTTCTCTGTACAAAGCCTGCATAAGAAATTGCCATATTAATCACATTACTATTATTCTCCGGAATATCAGCGAATATGCCTGTAACTTTAAGATCTTTATCATTTTTAAAATTGATAGTTTTGCCGACGGCCTTATGCCAGTCCCCAAAAAACCGCTCAGCCGTCTTTTGCGAAAGTGCAACTGTATTTGGCTCTTTTAAAGCCTGCTCCGGATTTCCCTGCAACCACTGATAATCAAATATTTTAAAGAAATCAGGCGCTACATAAAATGCCCTGTCCTTAATTTTGATTTTCATATTCCCTTTAGCATCTCTGACTTTAATCATTCCCCATACCGACTCTAACGCAGCAACGTTTTCCAACATTCCAAAATCATTGCGCATGGCATCAGCTAAAGGCAGGGGCACTGCACTGTCAAATTCTTCACCGCCTGCATAATATGCATGGCTGACTACCCTATAAATTCTGTCTTTGTTTTTATACCGCTGATCAAAGCTCAATTGATAACTGATAAACAAAAAGATCAGGATACAGCCTGCCATACCAATAGATAAACCTGCGATATTAATCAAAGTATAACCCTTATTTTTCCAAAGGTTCCTGAAGGCAATTTTAAGATTGAGTCTGAACATGATTATTGTGATTATTCGTATTTTAAAGCTTGCACCGGATTTGTTTTGGCAGCTTTATAAGTCTGAAGACTTACTGTAATCAGCGCAATTCCTAAAGTGCCTGCTGCGATCAGTACTATGACCAGCCAGTTGATCGTCGTATGAATTTCAAAATTCCTCAACCAGCCATTCATCATATAATTTGCAACAGGAACACCGATTACAATAGCAATCAGCACCATTTTCAGAAAACTTAAAGAAAGCAACTGCATCAAATGTACTACAGAAGCCCCCAACACCTTTCTGACCCCGATCTCTTTTGTTCTTTGTTCTGCACTAAAGGCAGCCAGTCCAAATAGACCAAGACAGGAAATAAAAATAGCCAGTCCGCCAAATAGATTAGACAATACACCTAACACCTTTTGTGCATGCAATTTCCCTGCATACAAACGGTCTACATAATTAACCTGCACAGGATATGCAGGATTTACCTCTTTAGTAATCTTTTCAATCAGTGCCAGGTTAGCCGCAGGTGCATTTGCGGGATTTAAGCGCATAATAACTGTTCCTCCCCAACCCTGATAAAATCCAATGACCATTGGCCGGTCAATTTGAGCAGGTGAACCCCAGATAAAATCATCAAAGACACCTACGATTGTCCGCTTCTCTCCATGATAAACGACAATCTGCCCGACCGGATTAACTAAATTCATCCGTTTCACTGCTGAACGGCTCACCATCACAGCGGCACTATCAGAAGCAAAATGAGGAGAGAATTCTCTTCCTTCCAATAATTTCACACCCGTAGTTTTAATAAAATCATAAGTTGTAGCGATTTGATTAAAGGTAAACAGTTCATCAGCATGGGTAGATCCCGGCCATTGCATACCGCTAAAATTTGAACCATCTATAGTCATACTGGTTGAAGATTGTGCCAGCGCAGTTATAGCTCCGGACTGCAACAATTTAGCTTTCAGTACATCGAATTTATTAACCAGATCACCATCCTGCTCCATTTCTACCAGTTCATTCACCTTGTAACCTACCGGCCTGTTTTTAATATATTGTATCTGCTGATAAATCACCGTTGTTGCAATAATCAATATCACGGCAAAGCTGAATTGTCCGATCACTAGTAACTGACGCAGACTGATCAATTGTCCCTGGCTTTTACCGCCTTTTTTCCGAAGGATTTGTACTGGATTAAAAGAAGACAGATAAAATGCAGGATAACTTCCGGCAACCAGACCAGTCAATAACACTACCGAAATCAGGCCTGCCCATATCTCTGTATTTGAATAACTAATCCCCAGTTCAATACCTAATAAATTATTAAATAAGGGTAATGCCAGCTCAATGATCACAATGGCCATAACCGCACTGCAAAAAGTTAACACCAATGATTCCATCAGGAACTGACTGATCAAACTTCCCCTTGTTGCGCCAATAGTTTTTTTGATTCCGACTTCTTTGGCTCTGCGTTCAGATTTTGCAGTGGCCATATTCATAAAATTGACACAGGCAATCAGCAAGATCCCTATACCCAGCCCCATAAATAAACGTACCTGTTCAATTTTCCCTCCCACACTTTTTCCGTTGACAAAATTACCATGCAGATGGAGTTTACTTAATGGATAAACGAATGCAGAAGCTCTGGCGTCAGGACGTTTTTTCTCCATAAGCCCTTCGATCTCTTTATTAAACTGTTCAACATCAGTTGACTGATCCAGTCTGACCACAGTTGACCAGTTGAAATTAGTCCATGCGGGCTGTTTCACCCAATCAAACTGGGTTTCATAAAGTGACCAGGGCATCAGAAAGTCAAAATAGACAGAAGTATTACCAGGTATATCTTTAACCACACCTGTGATTTTAAGACTCAGCTTATTCTCAAAACGGACCATTTTATTCAGCACATCCGTTGTACCAAATAAGAGCTTCGCAGTAGATTCAGTAACAATTACATTATCAGGTTCATTCAGCGCCGTTTTCTGATCCCCTGAAACAAAAGTATAGTCAAATACATTCAGGATGTCTGCATCTGCAAAGCGGCCGCTCTTTTTAAAACTTTTAGTTCCGTTCGCAATTAACTTCGGCCCTCCCCACTCATAACGGCTCATCGCTTTCACCGCAGGATAATTCTCCTTTAGCACTGGCCCAATCATATTTCCGGTAAGCTCTCCTGTAGATTCGATCTTTCTATGAATGTCCAGGAAATTCGTCATCACTTTATAAACCTGCCCGTCATCCTTTCCATGATTATCATAGCTCTTTTCATAAGAAACATACAACATCAGCAACAAGCAGGAAGCAAGTCCAATAGCCAGGCCACTGATGTTGATTAAAGAAGAGGTTTTATTTCTCCAGAGATTCCTTAAAGTAATTTTCAGGTTGAGTTTAAACATAACTGGTGGTTCAGATTTAATCGCTTGTGGTTCTTTTACAGATTGACGCTTTTTAAATGAAAACGTTGCTTAAATAAGTTCTTCAGACCGCTCTTTATTTACTTTTTCTGAAATTACATGCCCATCTTTCAGGTTAATAATCCGGTTAGAGAAGCTTGCATCATGCGAAGAGTGGGTCACCATCACAATGGTAGTCCCTTGTTCATTCAGTTCGCAAAGCAATTCCATGACTTCATTTCCATGAGAACTGTCCAGATTACCCGTAGGCTCATCTGCCAGTACTAATTTTGGTTTAGTAACTAATGCCCTTGCAACGGCAACACGCTGCTGCTGACCTCCGGATAACTGCTGCGGAAAATGACCGCTCCGGTTCACAATATTCATTCTTTCGATCATCTCATTAACCAGACGTTTACGTTCAGGCGCAGCAACTTTATTATAGATCAGCGGCAATTCTATGTTTTCAAACACAGTCAGTTCATCAATCAGATTGAAGTTCTGGAATACAAAGCCCATGTTCCTTTTGCGGAAGTTGGAGCGTTCTTTATCATTCATAGTCAGCAGCTCTGTTTCCAGAAACTTATAACTGCCACTTTCAGGTTTATCCAAAAGCCCCATTACATTCAATAAAGTAGATTTTCCACAACCTGAGGGGCCCATAATAGAGACAAACTCCCCAGCTTTAACGTGCATATTGATTCCGTTCAGCGCGGTTGTTTCTACCTCTTCCGTTTTGTATACTTTTTCCAGGTTCTCAATTTTTATCATGATATGATGATTTATATTTTTATGTCTTTTTACGAATGGATTTTCTAATTATTTGATTAAGCTCTATTGCTATTTGATTACTTACTGACCTCTACAATATCATATTGATTGAACTGATCATAAGAGGAAGTAATCACTTCTTCCTCTTTCTGCAACCCTTCCATGATCTCATAGTACAGGTAATTTTTACGGCCTATTTTTACGTTTCTTTTCTGAGCTTTCCCATTTTTCAGCACAAATACCCACGAACCTCCGGTACTTTGGAAAAACTGTCCCTGTGCCAATAACAGAGATTTACTATTATCTGAAAGCGTAAGTTTTACTTGTAAAGATAATCCTCTTCTTAACTCATCAGGTGATTTCCCTTCAAAAACTAATTCTACCTGGAACTGCCCTGCTGTAACTTCCGGAATTACCTTTCTGACCGTAAGACGATAAGTTTTCCCATTGAACTCACAATTAGCAGATTGCCCTTCCTTTACCCTGTTGATATAATATTCATCTACCCCAGCCTGTAATTTATATCCCTGCATCACATCAATCTTTCCAAGCATCTCATTGGCCGTATAAGATTTACCGATCACAGGATCATAAGAAGATAACCTTCCTGAAACCGGCGCTTTAATGGTCATATTCTCTATATTCTTGCGGATAGTTTCCAAACTCTCATTCATCCTGGTTACAGAAACATCAATTTGCTGTAACTGCATCGTCCTGCTCTGATTTTCCTGTTTAACAGCCTGTTTTAAAATCGCTTTTCTACCTTTATTATACTCATAATCCTGGCTTGAAGTATTAAATTCTTCCCTGGTAATTACTTTATTCAGAAACAGCGCACTATCAATTTTATATTTCCGGCCAGCTGTTCTCAATGTATTTTCGATCACCATCATATCCTGAGCCATTACCCTTTGATTTTGTTCCAGATCCAGGCGCACCTTGCGCAATTGATTAATCTGTTCTATAATACTGGTCTCGCTCGAAGTATAATTAGATAACGCATTTGGATTAGCTATTCTCAAAAGCGGAGTACCTTTAACTACATTAGCTCCATTCTCCGTGAAAATTTCGGCTACCGTTCCCCCTTCCGGAGAACTTACAATTACTGAAGTTAGCGGTACTACACTTGCATTGAGTAAAACCACATCCTCAAAATCACCATATTTAACTTTACTGATCGTCAGTTTATCTGCGTCAGCTTTATACACTTTATTCAATGATAGCTTATATCCATATCCCACCAGTCCGGCCAACAAAAGCCCTCCCGTAAGCATTAATATCTTTTTGGTACTGAATCTCTTTTTTTCGATGATCTTATCCATGATAACTATTGTAATATCTATCTGCCCTTAAGCCAAGGATATGCCAAAGCAACAAAACATATTTAATTCACTAAAAATCAATAACTTAAATCATTTTAACAGAAAAACACCGTTCATTATCGGACACCTGTTGTACAGCAACGGACAATTCCTTTATTTTTGTTCAGCAGCCTTTCAAACTAACCAGATTACAACCCTTAAAGCTGCCTAAAATCTTACAAAATGACAGAAGCAAACGTTTTAGTAATTGACGATGACGATGATATCCTATTAAGTGCAAAGCTCTTTCTGAAGCAGCATTTCAACCAGATTATCACCTGTAAATCTCCAAAGGAGATCAATGTTCTATTGAGCCATAACGAAATAGATATCATCCTGCTGGATATGAACTATCAAAAAGGGGCAAGTAATGGCCGTGAGGGACTTTACTGGTTAGAACACATTCTATCTATTGATAAAGATTATGTAGTCATTCTGATGACTGCCTACGGTAATGTAGAACTCGCTGTACAAGCCATCAAAAAAGGTGCAACAGACTTTATCCTTAAACCCTGGGAAAATGAAAAGCTCTATGCAACGCTTTCTGCTGCCTCTAAATTAAGGCAATCCACTAAAAAAGTCAAAAAACTAGAAAAGATAAACACCTCTATCCAAAGCGATCAGGCGCGTAAATTCGAGCATATCATCGGTACTTCTGAGCCTGTCAAACAGCTGCAAAACACCTTGATCAAAGTAGCCCCAACCGATGCCAACGTACTGATTCTTGGAGAAAACGGTACCGGAAAACAGGTATTCGCCTATGAGCTCCATAAACACTCCCTCAGAAAAAACCATATTTTCATGCATGTCGATTTAGGCTCATTAAATGAAAATCTCTTTGAAAGTGAGCTATTCGGTTACGCCAAGGGTGCATTTACAGATGCCCGCGATGACCGTCCCGGAAGATTCGAGCTTGCCGACAACGGAACCATCTTTCTGGATGAGATTGGTAACCTTTCCCTACCCCTGCAATCCAAACTCCTTACCGTGCTTCAAAACCGGACAGTGACCCGTTTAGGAGAGAGCAAAGACCGTAAAGTAAACGTAAGGTTAATCACTGCAACCAATATGCCTTTGAATGAAATGGTTGCAAAGGGAACCTTCCGTCAGGATCTGCTTTTCCGGATTAACACCGTAGAACTTGAACTTCCTCCCCTGCATAAACGTGCAGAAGACATTATACAGCTCGCTAATCATTTTTTACATATATTTAGTACAAAGTATCATAAAAACATCACCAGCATCACCGAAAAGGCAGAAAAGACCTTATTAAACTATCACTGGCCGGGAAATGTCCGGGAATTACAGCACGTAATTGAGCGCGCTATCATTATGGCAGATGGTAAAGAGGTTACAGAACAGGATTTACAATTAGGTCCACAAAGATTTGGTGGTACCACACCAATGCCGGTAACGCTCGACCTGGAAGAAATGGAGAAAATGATGGTACAAAAGGCTATAGAAAACCACAAAGGAAATATATCCCGTGCAGCAGCCGAGCTTGGCCTGACCCGTGCGGCCCTGTACCGCAGGATAGAAAAATTCGGATTATAGCTTATGTTTTATCAACGTTTCACTTTCAGGCTCCTCCTTAATCTGTTGCTCATCAATTCGCTGGCCTTGCTGCTGGCCTATCTGATACTCAAAACCCAGCTTTGGTTTACCATTGCTGGTGTCTCCTGTATCCTTTTGATCAGTATCATTTCCCTCTACAACTATATCAACCAGATCAGAGCTGATATCAAACGCTTTATACTTGCTGTCAAAACCCGTGACCATACCTTAAACTTCAGAAATAAAAGTACTAAAGGCAGCTTCCCTGACCTCTACAGCTCTTTTGATGATATCATTAAAACCCATAAAGACATCCAGCTGGAACAGGACGCCATGTTTCAACTTATTAAAACCATCCTTCAGCAGGTTCCCGTTGGCGTAATCGTATTAAAAGACGATAACACTACGCCCGATCAAGCTGAGATATCCTTCTTTAATGAAGCCGCAGCAGCCTTACTCAAAGTACCAGCCTATAAATACTGGCATCGCCTGAAACAGCATCTTCCACTTTTCGCCACTGAAATAGAGCGCATAGAAAAAGGTGGCAAGAGGTTCCTCGAATTAAAAATCCAGGACAAACTGATCCAGCTCTCTACCGAAGTCATCCCGATCAACCTCTACAATACCAACTATAGAATTATCTCTTTCCAGAACATCAAAGATGAAATTGAGCAAAAAGAAATAGAAGCATGGAACAGGCTCATCGGTGTAATCTCCCATGAAATCCTAAATTCCATTACCCCGATCAGCTCCCTTTCTGATACTATCAATGCGATGGTCTCGGACAAAGACTCCCTCAACAAAGAAGAGCTTGAAGACCTTAAACCTGCAATCCAGGCCATCAAAAGACGCTCCATCGGCTTACTGGACTTCGTCAAAGACTATCGTTTAATCGCCGAATTGCCGACTCCTGAACTCGAATCCCATAGCATAGGTGAGATCCTGCAACACATCCAGATTCTGATGCAACCCTTTGCCTCTGCAAAAAACGTAAAACTATCAGTAGGACAAACCTCTTCAAAAATCACCGTCAACGTAGACTTAAAATTGGTAGAACAAGCCTTAATCAACCTGATTACTAACAGTATCCATGCCCTGGAAGACATTAACAACCCTCAAATAGAAATAGACTACCGTCTGGAACAAAACAAACTCTTTATCGACGTCACCGATAACGGTAAAGGCATTGAACCCGAACTAGCTGAGAAGATCTTCGTTCCATTCTTCACTACCCGGAAAAATGGTTCAGGTATTGGCTTAACCATCACCCGTAACATCATGAAAATGCACTACGGCAACCTTGAAGTCAGCTCAATACCTCACGAAAAAACCATCTTCTCCCTGGTTTTCAACTATGTTTAAGCGATCCTTTATAAAATAAATCAATAGATTTGTATCCTATGAATACCCTGCAATTACGTATTACTGAAATTTCACAGCTTCCCGGAAACAATGTCTTCATTCAATTCGAACCCGTAAATGGCCTCCCACCAATCTATGAGGCTGGACAATTCCTGACTGTGCTCTTCCAGGTTAATAACAAAGAAATCAGGCGTTCCTACTCCATTTGCAGCTCACCCGCTATTAACGAACCCCTTAGTATTGCAGTAAAACTTGTAGAAAACGGAGAAATCTCTAAATACCTCCACCACAAAACGGCCGTCGGAGATATCCTGACCGTATTGCCACCCACAGGAATTTTCACCTATACCCCTGTCAAAACCATCAAACGTACTGTATTCCTCTTTGCAGCCGGCGTGGGCATTACCCCCGTTTACTCCATCCTGAAAACGGCCCTGCTACAAGAAGAAAACTCAAAAATAGTACTGATCTACAGTAACCGTTCCGCCACCACAACCCTCTTCTACGAAGAACTAAACCAGTGGCAAAAAGACTACCCCGGGCGCTTTAAACTAATCTACCTTTTCAGCGACTCCAAGAACCTGCAATTCGCACGCCTTAACAGCTTCGCATTCCACGACCTCTACAACTCAAACATCCAATACGACCAATCCGACGCTCTATGCTACACCTGCGGGCCCATTGACTACATGGTCATGTGCCGCATTTCCCTGTTAGGCTTAGGCTTTCGTATAGACCAGATAAAAAAAGAAACCTACTTCATCCCCGAAGACGAAGCAGACGATGACGACATGACCGAGAAGGTCATCAAAGACAAAAACACCTATACTGTCATCCTTGAATTCAATAAAAACGTCTACCAACTAGAAGTACCCTGGTATAAAAGAATCCTGGAAGTAGCTCTCGCTCATAACATCAACGTACCCTACAGCTGCGGAGCCGGAATATGCAGCTCCTGCGTAGCCTCCTGCACTGAGGGCGGCGTCAGAATGGACTATAATGAAGTTTTAACCGATGAAGAAATCGCAGCCGGAAGAGTGCTGATCTGTACAGGGCACCCTACCCGGAACAACACTAAAATCGTAATCTAAGCGCTATCTAACTATAATTATTAAGGAATCATATCCATAACAAACACCTAATAGTAATCCATAACGAACATCTAATAGCAATCCTTAACAACATCTAATGGCATCCAAATTCACCTCCTAACCAACAACCACAAGGTTGTGGAATAAGCAATGGCCTTGTAATACTAATCTAACAGTTATCGGGAAGGGTTTAAAATCCGGATCAATAAAAAAAGGTTGAGCAATTTTCTGAGCCTCGGATCCCTCTTCAGGGAACGCAAGCCAGAAAACTGCTCAACCTTTTTTTATTGACCTTCAGGAAAAACCCCTACCCAATCACCGTTCCATCAGTAATTACTGCATCCTTCTTCACAACCACAATACCATCCTTAACCGCATAACACTCAAAGTCTCCATCCTCTAAATGAATCCCCCCATTGATCACAACATCGTTTCCAATCCTGCAATTCTTATCAACGATCGCGTTAAAAATCTTGCACCTGTCCCCGATTCCAATCAGCGGTCTTCCCGCAGCATTTTCCTCCGCAATCTCCGCAAGCGTCTGATACCGGTCACTACCCATAATATAAGTATTCTCTACAGACGTACCATTGCCAATCCTTGACCTGATACCAATCACAGAATGCTTAATCAGGTCCGCATTTAAAATACAACCCTCCGCAATAACCGCTTTCACTAACGAAGTACTTAAAATCTTCGTAGGTGGCAACATCCTTGGCCTGGTGAAAATGCTCTGATTACTATCAAACAAATTGAACTTGGGAATATCATCCGTCAACCCTAAATTTGCCTCAAAGAAAGAGCAGATATTACCAATATCCGTCCAATACCCCTCATACTGAAAACTCAGTACACGCTGTGTCTGTAAAACACGTGGGATAATTTCCTTCCCGAAATCCTTCTCGTCAGGATTCTCAGCAAATATCCTCACCAGTAAATCCCGGTTAAAAATATAGATACCCATTGAAGCCAGGTAATTACGGCCCTCAGCCTGCATTTCCGGCCCGGTATCCGAAGCCCAGTCTACCAATAAATCAGCACTCGGTTTCTCAATAAAAGAAGTAATTATATTTTCTTCATTCGCCTTTAAGATCCCGAAACTCGTTGCATCCTTAGCCGTACTCGGGATCGTTGCTAAAGTAACCTCAGCCCCGCTCTCCTCATGCGCCAATAACATCTCGTTAAAATCCATCTGATACAACTGATCACCTGATAAGATCAGCACATACTCAAAATCATGCTGTAACAAATGGTGCATCGTCTGGCGCACAGCATCAGCCGTTCCCTGAAACCACGTTGGATTATCAGGCGTTTGCTCTGCCGCAAGAATATCCACAAAAGCATCACTGAAGTGGCTAAAATGGTATGTATTTTTAATGTGCTTATTTAAAGATGCCGAATTAAACTGAGTGAGTACAAACATGCGGTGAATACCAGAATTCAGACAATTAGAAATAGGAATGTCTACCAAACGATATTTTCCTGCAATCGGAACTGCGGGCTTGGAACGGGTCTGCGTAAGCGGTGATAATCTGGAGCCCTGGCCACCGCCAAGGATAACTCCTAGTACTTTTTCAGTCATATGATAAATTACATTTGGTACAGATCTATATATTGTTGGGCTGCCTTATCCCAGGAGTGATCCAGCTGCATGGTGAACTTTAAAATCTCCTTTACCTGTTTTTTATTCTGGTAAAGATCATAAGCTCTTCCAATCGCGTGTCCAACATCCTCTATACTTGTTTGGTCATGGCAAATACCAAACCCACCATCACCTATATCCACCACCGTATCTTTCAAACCGCCTATTCTTCTTACAATCGGTACCGTGCCATAACGCAAGGCATACATCTGATTTAACCCGCAAGGCTCTACCCTCGAAGGCATCAATAAGAAGTCTGCTCCTGCATAAATCTGGTGCGATAACGTTTCATTGTAACCGATATAAGCATTATAATTTCCGGGGAACCATTCCTTTAACTCCATCAATTTTCCCTCCACCTCTGGATCACCAGACCCCAGTACAAGAATATTGATATTCCCATAGCTATGCGCTAAAGAATTATGGAAAATTGCAGGTAATAAATCTGCCCCCTTCTCTCCTACCAGCCTGCCAATAAAAGTGAACAGTGGTTTTGCCGGATCTAAATTAAAAACATCACATAAGGCCGCTTTGTTTGCCTTCTTTCCACTTTCTACCGTCCTTATTGTGTAATTTTTAGTTAACATAGGATCCTTCTGCGGATCCCATACCTCATTGTCTATACCATTCAGAATCCCGGCAGATTTTCCCCTTTCACTAGCTAAAAGACTTTCCAGTCCATTCGCATTATAACTGATTTCTTCTAAATAACTTGGAGAAACCGTTGTTACCCGCCACGCACATTTAATAGCTGAAGCGAGTGGATTAATATCTTTTTTCCATTCCAATAAGCCCGATCTCCAAAGATCAAAAGCTGGCAGATAAGCTAACTTATCCCATCCAAATTGCCCCTGGTATTGCGCATTGTGAATAGTTAATATAGTCGGAATATTTCTGAGGTCTTTATACTTCTCACAATTGCCTGTCATAAATGGAACCAGGCCAGTATGATGATCATGACAATGGATCACGTCCGGGCGGTGCTCCCACTGATTGATCCAGTCCAATGCAGCAATCTGGTAAGCAAGAAAACGCTCGGTATCATCCTCATAACCATACACCTTATCACGGTCTGTAAGTCCGGCGATATGCACAAGGTAAAGATCAAAACCAAGTTTATTGGTTTTCTCTCTGAAGATACGAACAGGAAAATGACGGGTTCCAAGATTGCCCCATGAATCATAGACAACTTCAAATTCGTTTTGCAGCAGGAATGAGTTGTTATAGGCCGGCATTACCACCTTGGCATAATGGCCAAGTTTAGTTTGATATTTTGGCAATGCGCCTACCACGTCCCCCAATCCGCCAACTTTAGCTATCGGATAACATTCTGCACTGAGATGAATTATTTCCATAAATTATTGGAGTACTGAGATAAGAGGCTGTTTATAATTTGCTATTAAAATATGAGTTATAACCCAAATAAGCACAGTTTGTTTTTCATTAAATTGTATTATTTTTTTTCAAAGCCTATCAGGCTTATTTTGTTATTGTTAGGATATTTATTTAAATATTTAAACACTTTATGAAAATACCGGAGTAAGTTGAGGTTTTAATTAAATCTTAAATTTATTGTTGATATGGAAATTTACAAAAGATGTTTATCAATCAGCCTGATTTTTTTATTGGGGTGCTGGGGATGTAAAAAGAAAGATGAACCAGTTCAGACTCCTGAAACTATTCCACCTATAGTAGAAGTTGGAACCAGAAAATTAATTCCGGTTCAGCTGGGCAGCGGCAAGTCAAAAATAATCATTACCTATACGCCCCTGTTTGCTATACTGAAGCTCACCCACGAAGACGGTGGAAGTATAGCCATGACTTACGACAAAATGGGTAAACCCGTAGAATTGGAGCGGCTTAAGAATAACGAGACTATTTCTGGTACGAGCTACGAGCTGGATGAAAAAGGCAGGATAATCAAAGGGAACACGTATAAGGTCAAAGGAAATAAGTATACCCAGACCGGATTTTACGAACTGGATTATAACACTAACAATCAAGTCATTAAAGTTAGCTATTTCGATACAAATGAACGAAAGACAGCGGAACAGGAAAAAAAATATAATGAGACAGGCAGTCTGAATTATGAAAAAAGCACGACGACCAGCCTGAATTATGATTATGATCTCAAAAACGGCTTATTTAAACAAAGTAATTATGTATGGTTGCTGCAACTGGAGAAAGAAAACAACCTTTTTCCTTCCGGAATGAACCTCTTTCTCTCGGAACATCATAACATACAGCTTTGCAATGAGCTGCTGAACCCCGGTATGAATCAAAGTTTCGATTACGTTTTTAATAAAGATGGTTATCCCGAAACGATCAATGCAACTATTGAGGGGGTGAAAAGTTCAGTTAAGGTGGTTTATAAAGAACTCTGACAGACTTAAGGGCTGCCGGAATGAATATTAGATCATTCCGGCAGCTCTTTTTATGAAATCTTAGAAATTAAATCCTACAGAGATATACGGCATTGTGCTTTCTTTTGAAAAACCTACCGCTGCCTGGATCAGGATTAAATCTGCCGGAACAATGTAGATTCCACCACCATAACCGTGGTGCCACTGATTGGAAGTCTGTCCCGGTACCCATACACGGCCCACATCATTAAAACCTAAAAGCCCTAATGAACCCGGTACGATATAAGAGGTAAAATCAAACAACTTCAAACGCAGATCGAGGTTGTAATACAACATAGATTTCCCCGTAAAGCGATTGGTATGGAAACCACGAAGATTATGTACCCCACCCAACTGCATTTGCTGGAAAAATTCCGGATCTCCAACCGTTGTCCCTCCACCAAGACGGTTCGCAATCACAAAACCAGATTGTCCGGGGTTCAGGTAATAGCGGAACTCTGATTGTATTTTCCCATAACGTTCATGATCCCCATTAAGCTGCTGGTTAGCCGTAATCCTGGTATTCCAGTACATTCCCTTTTTAGGGATCGAAATATTATCTCTGGAATCATATTTGATTTCAGTAATCAGGCCTGCATAAATACGGTCTGAGAAAACTGATTCTTCCGGGTTACTCTGGTTGAAGTCATTCAGGAACCGGTTTTCATTTCCAGAACGGCTGCTGGTATAGTATTCTGTAGCCAGTCCTCCGCCAATTGTCCATTTATCCACTTTTTTATAAGCCTGAAAATCTGCCGTCAGGTAATCATACCGGTTTCTGTAATAAGACATCCCTTTAGGATCATCTTTGATAAAAGCAGTTTCATTACCCAGGCCAAAAAAGTTACTCAGGTTATTCGGTCCCAGCAGGTTCGCATTGACCTTTAAATTAGTATTTCCAATAGCTTTTTTAAAGTCTCCGGCATAACTTAAGATAAAAGATTTCCGGCCCGTTGAATAATCCACCCAAAACTCCTGATGAGAAGCATAAGGAGTTTTTCTGAAACCCTGTTTCTCTAAAATCAGTCCTGCACCAGCCTGTATTCCCTGGTCAATATTATAATTGACATGAAACAGCGGCCCAAACTGATCAAATACAAAACTTCTTTTATTGTATTGATTTACACTCGTATCTGTTGATAAGCGAAGTTTGGCAACACTAGCAGATGGAATTTCATTCTCTTCATCCGAACGGTCATAGATATACGTATTCGATTTATGGCTCAGCTCCTTTGCAATTTCAAACTTATCATTACCATCTCCACCAATCATCCGGACTTTGATCGGTGATTTCGTTTCTCCGGTAACTTCAAAAATATCGTCCCCTCCCATTCCATATAACCTGATTTCGTGGGTTAGCTTTGGATCAAAAGTGCGATGATATAACTTTCTGCCTGTTTCACCACTCTTTTTAATATTTCTGACCGTCAGTTCTATGTTCCCATTTTTTTTATGCTTCACCTCAAAGTACTCTCTTTTATCAGAAGCAGGAATTTCCACTGTAGCCGCAAGGAAACGATAATAAGTCATTGCATTTTTCTCCAGGTTATCTTTCCTGGCAATCATGATCTGCAAGGTCTGTTCTCCGCCTTGTGCAAAGATATTGGCCGGCATCAATAGCATTGATTTCCGTAAGATGGCAGGCGTCAGCTTTTCCTGCACATATTTAATTTCTTCCTGCCAGTCCTTTTCACTTAATCCGCTCAGGAAATACCTGTCAAAATAACGCTGATAAAAGTTCCATTGGTCAACCGCCCTGATATTTGGTTCATAAGGCTGATGTTTGGCATTCAGCCATTGATGAGAAAGTATCCATGGAAATACACCAGAAGACTTAAAAAACACTTTATCCCGGTCACGCGGAACCGGAACATACTCTTTATCTCCCTTGTCATCTTCCAGTTTCAGCCATCTCCAGTTATCCTCATGTCTGTCCCAATCTCCTACAATAAAATCAAGCAACCTTGCTCTTAATACAAGCTTTTGGTTGAAATAGGTATCATTATCCTCTTCCACTTTGCGCTGTGCCTTTATCGTATTATCACTTTTCTCATAACCAGCAGGCATGCGCTCTTCCAATAGATAAACCGCATTGGCAAAATCCTTTCTGTACTGCCCCAACGCCGGATCATCTCCAACATATACAATTTCGGGATCAGCATGCGGAAGATCAAGCACCTCCGCCAATGGAGGAACGATTAACGCAGAATAAGGGTGACTCGTAGAAATCTGATCCTGTACAATATCTTTTGCAATCGTTGCCCTTAAGTTTTCAGGCAAACCTCTTTCAGAATACTTTTGTACCGTTCTTAATACCCATTCTCTGCCCGAAGCATCCTCTAAACGCATAGAACGGGTCTGCATTCCACCGCCCATTTGCAGGAACTTCATCCCTCCATGTTCTTTCTGCAAATCAACAATCCGCATCTTTACAGGTGTGGCCCATTGTTTACGGTAATTTTCACCTAAAAAGAAACGGTGTGTTTTAGATACGGCATCATATTCAGGAGCAATCGCTACGGTAATAGAATCCTTTGTACGCTGCAACTGTGCATTTGTCAATAATGGGAAACTAAAAAACAGAGTAGTTAATGATACTGTCAGGTTTATTTTATTTTTTCTGGAAATTATGATCATTTAATCTGTTTTTAAACGGCGACTGTTACGCGCAATGCTTTAAGTCCTTCCACACCTTGTAATTCTTCGACTTCCAGCAACTCCACCCCATCGGTCAATAAGCCCTGCTGCTGTAATTTATGGATATAAATCATATATTCATCCGCCTCTGACCCATTAAAATAGACAATTGCAATTTTACCCGGCTGCGTCAAACGCTCTGAGCTTTCTTTGACATGTGCTTTATCAATCCTTTTTTTCACCATCTGGTACCGGATATTGTAACTTCCCTCCACATCAAATCTTTGTTCATCAATACGGAAACTAATGTCAATAATCTTCTCATAAACAAAGATCAGCTGTGTCGTTTCCAAAGGAATTGGCAAGGCCGGCTTCAGCTCATGCGTGAGTTTAGTAATCTCCGCAATAGCTCTCAATTGTCTCAAACGGAAATCGGCAACCAGATCAGCACTGAATTCCCTGTCAGGCGCAATCGAATGCCCAAGGTAAATATCAAACTCAACCCCATCCGTCCTGAATTTCTCAAAATAACAAGGATGTTCCTGTTGCAATTCCGCATTGAACTGATCCAGGTGTTTATTAACTGCCTGGTTAATCGCCTGCATACTCTGCTCATAATTATCCCTGTTTTCAAAGATCTTTCCTCCCTGGCGGGTCAGTTCAAAATATTCATTAATGATGCCTTTAGCTTCAGGATAGATTTCTTTAAGCACATTCAAATACGGAGGAAGCTGGTGTTGCAAATAATCATCAGTTTTCATAATTTCCCGATCAGAGATCTCATCGAAACCCTTATGATCCCAGGAAGATTGCTGTCTTGGAAAATCATCTTCTACAATTTCAGGAATAACAGTTTTCAGATTTCCCAACGCCGTTTCCAGGATCTCAAAATGTGCAAACAAGTCTTTACGGATCATCAGGTTCCGTTCAATACTTGAATTCCTGATATCAATTGCCCCATAAAAAGGATGTACATCTTTAAAATAAACAGGTTCAATAGGAAGGTCTTTCTTCCACCCGCCAGATTGCATATAATTGTAAGCAACCTCGTTGAAACGCCATCCTACAGAAGATTGCAGAGCTGTAAATTTATCTGTTACAATAGCCGTGATCTCATTGTTAAAATCAACAATAATATTCTGGTAAAGCTGTGCAAGCAAAGGAAATGCACTTTCAATTCTGGATAAAGTATTCCCATTAAAAGCAGCACTGTCTTTCGTATAAAGTTCCAGACAGCCAATCAGCCGCGCATTATAATACAACGGAAAAATAGCATAAGACTTAATTCCTGCATCCGCAACCAGCTTCAGCATCGGAAAAGTGGAGTATTCTTCTATATTAATCTCAGGGAAGATCAGTCTGCGGGGATTTGCTACAAAGTCTTCTACAAGTTTAGAATACTCTTCTTCACTGACTCCATTGAGTTTTGCCTGCTGAATAATTATACTTTGAAAACCCTCATGAAAATAAGGTAAGATCTTATCATTCAACTTCAAATAAGGCAATAACCCGAAGGAAATCTGATCACTGCCCACTAAAGACTTCAATGCCGTTGAAATTGAAGCAGTGCTCCATCCTATCTGACATTGGTTATGTGATATAATAGCATTTTTAATAGATTCTAAAGCATATTCTGCGGTAATATCTACTAAGCTTACAATAGAAATCCCTTCCACGCGGAACATTTCCGAAGGCAATAGCGTCATCAGAGTATCCAGGCTATTGGTTTCATCCTGCATATACTCCTTTACATTTTGAAGCGTCAACTCCGGTAAAGGCTTAATACTGCTCACTTCTACAAAGCGGGTATCTATATTTAATTTATAATATTTTAGTAATTGCGTGTCATGGTCAACGATAGATTTAATCACATGCTGATCTGTTCCCAAACTAAAGTTGTAAAACTTTTGCAGTACCAGGTTGTACAGCGTGGTCAGCATCGTCTTTTGCATCTCCTGTTGAGAAGGCAAGGCCAGATCTGTATTCAGCCCTTCTTTTTTATCATCAAGCAGCACTTTATAAAAAGCATTTGTCCCGTAATGAAAGCAAGGGCAAACCGGTTTACTTAAAGCCCAAAGCTGTTCTTTCTCGTCATTAATAATAGGTGATAACGCAGTATAAATCAGTTCATACAAGTGATTGTATTTAGCTACATTGGCAGCAGGAATTGGGTCCATCAATTCTGGAAAAGCAGAAAACTGCTCCAGCAGATAATGATAGAAATTTATTTTGGCTGTCTTTTCTACCTTAATTTTTTCCGTCAGGAAATTAATAAATGGTTTTAAGGAAAGCCGGATATCTGCCTTCATCCCATTTACTTCATCTCCGCACACGTACTTATTAAAGTCAATAGTTATTGCCTGCATTTTTTATTTTCAATTATAAGAGTCATTAATTTAATCAGATTCTCAGGGTTTACGCTTAAACTTTAAAATATTTCCAGAACTCAGTTCATCACCTTCATTAGAAATATACAGGTTCATCTGGTTATCAAAAGCTATTCCTTCTGGCTGGGCAAAAATAGCAGAATTTAACCGGTGTACGCTTTTAACCTTCCAGTCCGGACTGGCCACAACCAAAAGCTTATTCACCGAAGAAAGAATATACCAATCTCCTGAATGCGGATCTTTGGTTAATGCGGAAGCTTTTAATCCGGTTTTCAGGATCTGTCCTGAAGTTACCAGTTCGCTCAGATCCATAGAGAAATTCCCTGAAGCAATCAATTCCTTTTTCGCCGGGTTATAAGTAAAAATAGAACCAGACATCGTCTGGCTTTTTTTATCTCCTTTACAGTTTTTACACAGCAGATAAACCTGGTTGGTTTGCTGATCGGCATAAATACTCTCGTATTCACCATCCGGAAGGATATCGTTCCATTCTTTGACCTTCCGTACTTTCGGCTGAATAGCCTCTGTAAAAGGGAAAGTAAAAAGTGTACCATCACTTCTCAGAATAATGACGGTCTCATTTAAAATTGCCAGATCTTCATAATCTCCCTTTTTACCAAAAACCGCATGCTGCTGTTTTTTATTTCCCCAGGCTTGTCTGTAAAGACGGCCTTCCTCATCCTGTATAGAATAGACGGTATCACTTTTACCTTTATAAAATGCAATTCCAGAGATCTCGTGCAAACTTTCAGGCATGATGAATTTCTCAGGATGATTGAAATCATATCCTTTAGGGCTTGAATAAGATTGTTTTGCAGGCTTACAGGCATAAAAACCGATCAGAATCAGTAGTGGCAAAAGGTAACTCAGCTTTTTAAGAAATGCTTTCATGATGCGTTAAGTTCAATGGTATGTGCAGTAGTCTCTTTCAGAAAACTATAAATAGCCTGCTGAGAGCGGATCTTAACCTCACCAGCACAATAGTTATTTTGCAACTCTTCGTTAAGTTCAACCGCCTGAACAGTATCGTTTAATTGTAAATTTAAGATTTCTATCAGTCTTATTTTTAATTCCTGGTCGTAGATTGGAAAACAGACCTCTATTCTTCCATAAATATTTCTGTTCATCCAGTCGGCCGATCCCATATAAACCTCTTCCGCCCCGTTGTTATGGAAAAGGAAAATCCGGCCATGCTCCAGGTATCTGTCTACAATACGTTTCACCGTAATATTTTCGCTTTGCCCTTCAATTCCCGGGATCAGACAACAGACACTGCGTACAATCAATTGTATTTTTACCCCGGCAGCCGAAGCTTCATAAAGCCTGGAAATTAATATCCGCTCCTCGAGGTTATTCATTTTTATCACGATCCCTGATGGCAATCCTTTTTTGGCATTGCTGATTTCACGGTCTATCAGTGCTATAAATTTCTGCTGTAAATTAAACTGCGCAACCAATAAATGTTCAAAGTTAATCGCGTCTTCAAGCTGCGGTTTTTTCTTTTTCTTGCTCAGGAAACCGAATAACAGTTTCAACTCTCCGAGCATAGCCTGGTTAGCCGTCAATAAAATATGATCCGTATAAAAACGTGCCGTTGACTCATTCAGATTTCCTGTGGCCAGCAGCCCCAGATAATGGCTTTGATCCCTGACTGTTCTTTTAATCAGCGCTACCTTTGCATGTACCTTCAGTTCTTTGTTGCTATAGATAATTTTTACGCCCGCAGCTTTCATCCAGGAAGCCCATTTGATATTATTAGCTTCATCAAATCTGGCTTTCAGCTCTACCATTACAGAAACCTTTTTTCCGTTTTTTGCCGCAGTCATCAGCGCATTGACAATTCTGGAATTATCAGCGACCCGGTAAAGCGTCACATAAATTTCTTCCGTGAAACTATCATTTGCAGCTTCATTGAAGAATCTTAATATCGGATCATAGTTCTGATAAGGCACATGAACCATTAAATCCCTTTTAAAGATTTGTTCAAAGAGCGTTTCTTCCTTTTTCAGCAGCAGGTTTGGCAATGCCGGCCACTTCGGATAGTTTAATTCCGCTTCATGCAACGGGAAATCACTCAGATCCTTCATATTGTGGTAATACCCACCCTCTACAACCGAAGAATTGGCTAAGTTAAGTGCGTAGATAATCTTGTAAAGATGTCTCAGTGGTATCCCAGGCTGACATAAAAACCGCGTAGCTGTACCCAGATCTCTTTTCTTTAACTCCTTTTCCAGCGCAACCGTAATATCTTCATCCAGATCTTCGGTCTCCTCTTTAATATTCATCTCCGCATTCCTGGTGATTTTAATATTAAAAACCCCTTTGATCTCTTCGGCAGGAAAAAGATAGCTCAGGTTATTTCTGATAATATCATCCAGAAAAACAACATACTTCTGATCCTCTTTATTCACTGCATACAATCTCGGTAACGCATCAGAAGGAATAGTGATCAATTCCAGACGTTCAATACCCGCTGCATCCGACAAGATTACAGCCTGGTATAACCTGTTATTCTCAGCAAAGAAACCATCTTCATCCTTCGCTACTGAGAACAACCTGATATAAGCCAGTACCTCATTAAAAAAGATCCGGGATAATTCATCTGTTATGGATTCAGGGATAGCCTCATTGTATAACCAATGTATATCTTTTGCTTTTAAAGCAGGTAAAAGATGGTTTGCCAGTAAATGCCCGAATCTTTGCTGCTGCTGATTGATTAAAAACTGAGCTTTATAATAGTTATTATTTAATCCGGTACTCTCGTCAAAATTATCAATAGCCATCAAAACCGGCATCCTCACCCGGTAAAATTCATCCAGATTGGAAGAATAAATAGACAGAAACCTGATGCGCTCCAATAAAGGGACCTGCTCATTTTCGGCTTCCATCAGCACGCGCTCATTAAAACTTAACCAGCTCAGATCACGGTTAAAAAAGGTATATTCTGTCATTGTATTTTTATAAAGCGACTATTGCACTGGCAATCACAAAGGCAAGAACTGAAGCAATAATACCGAACATAAACACATTATAGGCAATTCTCAGCAACCGGTATTTACGGCCTAAAACCACACCCTGAGAATATAAATCACGGATCAGGCTGCCATAAAGAAAATCTCTGTCTTCCATCATTTTCTGCATTCCGTTCACATAATCAGGCAGCGCCATCCGGTAAAAATTACCAAAAAACAATAAGTTCACCTTTTTTTCATCAATATCCTGCTGGCTAAAAGTTCCCGGAGGTACAGTAGGCCTGGTCGCCAGGATAGAGAATACCATGGTCACCACACAAATAATCAACAATATCAAGGTTGGAATAATCAAATGAGGATTATCTTCCAGTTTACGCAGCAGCACACTTAAAGTAACTGACAGAATGATAGAATTGGTAGAAATCATGATATGCGCTTTATTATCCGCCATATCACTTAACCGCTGATGATTACCAGAAGAGATCCGGAACATAGTTTCTATTCCCTTATCAGGACGGTCACTTTTCTGCTTTTTATCTTTATTTTTTTTCTCCACGACTACTTCGGTATGTTTTTCTGAGATAACCGGGGGCGAATCATGAAGAGCCTCCTCCTTTGCTTTCCCATGTTTATCTTTAAACACTTTTTCTTTCAATTCTTTCAGGTTTAATTCCTTTTTTGCTGACAGTAAATCCCGGCAGTAATCGGTATGGTAATGGTGCATTTCGAAAAGAACAATGGTTTTTGAACGCCACTCCTCTTTATCAATATCTCTTCCCACAAAAGCAATTGCTTCTTTACGGATCAGTTTATTCCTTTCCTTAAAATCTTCACTGCCTAAATGAAAAAGATCGGCATCACACACAATCTCTTCTAACAACCCAACCGGACGCTGCGGCATTTTTGTAGCCAGGATACAATTGGTCACTAAACCTGTTAATTCCGGCTCAGCCCCCTTTGATTCCAGAAATTCCTTAGCCAGTGCCGCCCCGCGCTCTTCATGCCTTTCACAATTGGTCAGGTAACCAATATCATGAAACCATGCAGCTACATTGACTACAAAAAAGTCATGATCCGACAATTGATAATGATTGGCTATTTTAACTACAGCTTTAACAACCTGCTCGGTATGCAACAAGTTGTGGTAAGTTAATCTCTCGTCTTTATTAATGTGAAACAAGTTTGAGACATGCGCTCTGACCTGATCTAGTATATCCAGGTAATTCATCTTATAAATATGGAGGTTTAAATTCTTAATTCCCAATACCTTCAATGAGCATATCTACCAGCTCATTAAAATATTCGTGGGATTGTATTTCTGAAGGATTAATCGAAAGTGGAAAGTGCAGGCCTCTGAAAGCAACGATCAGTACAAAGGACATCTTATGGATACTTTCAGCAGAAAGATCTCTGAACTCACCACTTTGTGTGCCACCCAAAATAATTTCACTGATCATCCCCAGCTGCATCTGCTCATATTTTAACCGAAGCGGCAGCAACATCCTTCTGGATTCAATCATATCCACAAAAATCACTTTATAAAGACTGCGGAATTCCAGAATAGCCGTACTTTGAAAATTCAGAAAAGCTTTTAGTTTATCTTCCGCAGAAAGTACCCTGTTTACCGTTTCGCGCAAATTCCTGATTACTGTTTTCATTTCATCTTTAACAACGGCAGCGAAGATTTCGTTTTTACCGGGGAAATAATAATAAAGGGTACTTTTCCCTTTTCCGGCTGCCGCAGAGATATCTTCTATAGTGGTCTTTTTTAATCCGGACTTCCCAAACAAAGATTTGGCGGCAATTAAGATCTCACTAATTACGATTTCATCTTTATCCATAATCATTGTTTCAATAGGTACTGCTAAACAGGTCTGCTAAATTTCAGACCAATTTTGAATTCCAAAAGTATTGAATTTAACTGGGGAAAATAATACCCTAATGAATAAAAAGAAACCCTTTCCTTCCCGGATAAATGATACTACCCAATGGTAACAAAATAATGACAATTTGTTTTAAACCGAAACAGCAACAAGTTATCCTGAACTCACTTTTCTGCGCATCAGAAGAGGAACGATCTTTGTTCATTACACTTACGATACCAAAAATTAATGAATCTTTAATTTAACATTCAACCAGAATAATGAAGTCATACTAATAATGCAGTAAACAAGCTGGACAACCATAATCAAAACGGCCTGATATTATTTAATTAATTAAGAGAATTTCACTTAATTTTCTTATATTAAGATAACACTAATCAGAACGTAATTTTAACGCAAACTCAATCGCATTCTTAGGATGGCAACTCAATTTATCAAAAGAATGCTCGGCATTCATCATCAATCCAACGTACAACCATTGAAGAATCTAAGCTATTTCGGCTCCGCAAGACATGGATATATGGTTCCTGACAATTTTTTAGGATCACATTCCATCTGTTACTGCGTAGGCGCCGGCGAAGATATTTCTTTTGACACAGAGCTTAAAATAACTTTTGACGCCAAAGTTTACATTTTTGACCCTTCACCTTATGGGATTAACCACTTCAACCAGGTTAAAGATTATGTCAATCATGGAATTCCGCTGACACTGGACAAAACCCTTGCGCCTTATGTTTACAATATCAGCAGTAAACAATTTGCTGAAATCAGGTTTGTTCCGGTTGGTCTTTGGGACGAGAAGAAAATATTAAAGTTCTATGATCCGCAAAGAGAGAACTATTCCTCTCATTCTGCCATTTTATTTACCGGATCAAAAAGCTTTATCGAAGCGCCCGTCGATCGTTTGGGCAATCTGATGAAAGAGCTGGATCACCAGCATATAGACCTGCTCAAAATAGAAATAGAAGGTGCTGAATATAAGGTAATAGATACAATCATTGAAGATAAGCTAAATGTTAAAGCTATCTTGGTGGAATTTGACGAAATTTATAACACAAAAGATAAATCATTCCACTTCAGAATAAAAAGAAGCTGTGATAAATTAAGGAAAGCCGGTTATGTGCTGGCACATTCTACGGTTGCGATGAAACGCCTGTTTATCAGGAAAGACATTTATGATCAGTTAAAAAAATTAGAAATTAATGCATAACATTACTAAACAGGATTTTATTGATTTGGGAACTGCTCCTGCTGTTTATTCTCTTTTTGAGGATGCAGCAAAGAATTTCCCAAAACTTACTGCGCTTTCTTTCAGGCAGGAGCAGCTCACTTATGAAGTACTCCTGCAAAGAGTGGCTAAGTTAAGTGCAAAAATCGCTGAATTAACAAATGAAGAGCTGATAGGTTTAAGTACAACCCGGTCTGCCGATATGATTATTGCTATACTGGCCATCCTTAAATCCGGTAAAGCCTATCTTCCCTTAGACCCTGCTTATCCAAAACAAAGATTACAGCAGATCATTACGGATTCAGGTATAAAAACCTGCATTTGCCCGGTTGAAGAAAAGGAACTTTTCAGCGCGTCAGCATTAAATATTATCACTCCTCGTACCGCTATTATTTCACAGTATCAGCAAAAGGAACCGCAGATCGTGCAAAATCCCAATGCTTATGTACTCTATACTTCAGGCTCTACAGGCACGCCAAAAGGCGTATACATGACACAGGCTGCCCTGGTCAACCTTATTTTATGGCAGCAACAAAATTCTATAACAGGGCCGGGCAGTAAAACCTTACAATTCGCGCCGATCACTTTTGACGTGTCTTTTCAGGAAATATTCTGCACATTGACCACAGGGGCAACTTTAGTGCTCATTCATGATGATTTAAGGCTTGATCCTGTTAACCTGCTCAATTTTATCACTGAAGCTGCTATAGATCGTATTTTCCTGCCTTTTGTAGCGCTGCAATTTTTAGCTGAAGCTGCTGCCGGCAATAAACAATATCCTGCGCATTTAAAAGAAATCATGACTGCGGGTGAGCAATTGAAAATTACTCCGCAGGTCAGAGAATTTTTCGAAGGCTTAAATAACTGCGTACTTTTCAACCAGTACGGCCCTACAGAATGTCATGTAGTTACGGAACTTAAATTAACAGGAGAACCTGCCAAGTGGCCGCTATTGCCAAATATTGGCCGGCCAATCTCCAATACAAACATTTATATTTTAGACCAGGACAAAAACCTGCTGCAAGCAGGAGAAACCGGGGAACTGGCAATTTCAGGAATCAGTCTTGCCGAAGGTTACCTGAACAGGCCGGAGTTAACCGCAGAAAAATTCGTCTGGATTCCTGTAAACGGTCTGCAAACCCGTGTTTATCTGACCGGTGACCTTGCCCGTTATGAAAATGATGGCACTATTGAATTTCTTGGAAGAAAGGACGATCAGGTTAAAATCAGAGGATATAGAATTGAGTTGGGAGAAATTGAAGTTTTCCTTAACCAGCTCGCAGGCATCAAACAGGCCGTAGTTACCGCTAAAGCAGATTTAAGCGGTCAGTACCGGTTACTTGCCTATCTTGTTGCCGGTCCTGAAAACATGAATACGAGTCTGATCAGAAAGGAACTTGAAGCACATTTACCTGAATACATGATCCCCTCCGCTTTAATCTGGATGGAGGATCTGCCTAAAACAACCAGTGGTAAGGTAGACAAGAAAAATCTTCCTTTACCCGAACGTAAAAGACCTGAGTTAGCTACCCTTTACAGTCCGGCCAAAACCGTTCTGGAGAAAAGAATTGCTGCGATCTGGGCCCGTGTACTGGAAATAGACCAGATCGGGACCAATGACAATTTCTTTGAACTGGGCGGGAACTCTCTTTTAGCTTTAAAAACAGTTTCTTCTTTAAGAACTGACTATCATATAGAACTGCCGATTACTAAACTTTATCAATTCCCGCAAATCAGCAGGCTTGTTAATTATCTTGATGCAGCATCCGCAGCGCCAAAAAAACACAGAGAACGGTCTTCAGATCCGGGACAGCCGATTGCTATTATTGGCATGGCTGGCAAATTCCCTGGTGCGGACACAGTAGAAGAATTGTGGGAAGTATTGCGCAATGGAAAAGAAACGATAACTTTCTTTAAAGACCTTGATTATTCTATCCCTGATGAGTTCAAAAATGATCCGCAATATGTAAAAGCAAGAGGTATTTTGAATGGGGCAGATTTGTTTGACCCTGCATTTTTCGGAATCAATCCTAAACTTGCCGAACTCATGGACCCTCAGCAAAGGGTATTCCTGGAAATCAGCAGGGATGTACTGGAAAAATCAGGACATTTACCTGCGGTTTATGATGGGCTTATCGGCGTATTTGCCGGCTCCGGGAATAACAGTTATTTCCAGCATAATGTGGCAGATAACGCCGATTTGATCAATCAGGTTGGCAGTTTCCAGATCATGACAGTCAATGAGAAAGATTACATCTCTTCCCGGACAGCCTATGAACTGGACTTGAAAGGCCCTGCGGTAAGTGTTTTCTCTGCTTGCTCTACTTCGCTGCTTGCGGTAACCCAGGCAGTAGAGAGCCTGCGGAAAAACCAATGTGATGTCGCTATCGCTGGCGGGGCAAGTATTACTTCGCCCATTCACAGCGGACATATTTACCAGGAAGGCGCCATGCTGAGCCGCGATGGACATTGCCGTTCTTTTGATGCAGATGCGACCGGAACAGTATTCAGTGACGGGGCCGGAGTAGTGCTTTTAAAAACACTGGCTGCTGCTTTACAAGACGGAGATACTATTTACGGACTCATTAAAGGTGTGGGCGTAAACAATGACGGAGGTGCTAAAGGAAGTTTTACTGCGCCAAGTACCGATGGACAAGCTGCCGCCATTGCGATGGCCATTGCAGATGCCAGCGTTGATCCTGCTACGATATCTTATGTGGAAACACATGGAACGGCTACCCCTTTAGGTGATCCGATTGAAATTGAAGGATTGAAACAAGCTTTCGGAACGCAGAACGCTCAGCAATTTTGTGCCATAGGCTCTATTAAAAGCAATATGGGGCACATGACTGCCGCTGCTGGTGTGGCCGGCCTGATTAAAACAACCCTTGCTCTATATTATAAAGAAATCCCGCCTTCTATCAACTTTGAAAAGCCCAATCCGAATATCTTATTTGCCGGTTCGCCATTTTATGTCAACACGCAGTTAAAACCCTGGGATACAAACCAAATAAGAAGAGCAGGTGTAAGCTCTTTTGGTGTCGGAGGAACAAATGTTCACGTTATCGTAGAAGAACACGACCATTTAAAAGCACCGAATGCAGATCAGGGCCGGTTAAAAAACCTGTTTACCTGGTCGGCTAAATCAGCGGATAGCTTACAGGCTTATGAGCAGGTTTTAAAAACATACCTGAATACGCAACCTGAGCTTAATCAAGCAGATGTTGCCTATACACTGCAAACCACCAGAGCCGATTTCTTACAGCGCAGTTTCCTGGTTGCAGATAAAGGAGAAACTTTAACAGCAGAAAATAAGGTATCTTCCGCTATTGTTAAAACCTTACCCGGCGAAACAGTATTTCTATTTCCAGGTCAGGGTGCACAATATGTTGGAATGGGCGCCGAACTTTATAAAAATGAGCCCGTTTACCAGGCAGCCATTGATGAATGCGTATCGATTTTAACGGCTTATCTGGATCAGGATATCAGGCAGCTCATTTACGCAGCGGCCGATGATGTGCAAGCTGGTATCCTGCTGAACAATACTAAATACACGCAACCCGCATTATTTATCACTTCTTATGCGCTTGCCCGTTTATGGATGAGCTGGGGCATACAGCCCTCTATCCTTTGCGGACACAGTATTGGAGAATACGTTGCTGCACATTTAGCAGGTGTTTTCACCTTAGAAGATGGTCTTAAACTAATTGCCACCCGTGGGGCAATGGTCAGCGGATTACCAGAAGGAAGCATGTTAAGTGTCAGGGCTTCTGCTTTGGATATTGAGAAATTCCTTCCGGAAACTTTAGCTATTGCAGCAATAAACAGCCCTAAATTATGTGTTGTTGCCGGAAAAGATGAAGATATTGATGCTTTTCAGCTTCAGCTTGATGAAAGGCTGATCTTACATAAAAGATTATTGACCAGCCATGCTTTTCACTCTGCAATGATGGACCCGATCCTCAAAGACTTTAGTGAAATTGTAAGCGGGGTTAAATTAAACAGGCCGCAAAAACCAATTGTTTCTACAGTTACCGGTGATTTCCTGACCGATGCACAAGCACAAGACCCTGCTTACTGGACAGAACATTTAAGAAAAACAGTTCGGTTTTCCCCGGCGCTGGATACCCTGCTCGCACTGGATCATCCGGTATTGATTGAAACCGGCCCCGGAAATACCTGTACCACACTAGCCTGGCAGCATGAAGCGAAAACTACCTTTACTGCAATTGCCAGTTTAGATAAAAAAGAGGCCACAGGTTCTTACGATGCTATTTTAACTGCTTTGGGAAAAACCTGGTTAGCAGGATTAACCCCAGACTGGAAAGCATTCTACAACAACCAGCAAAGGCGCAGCGTTGAGCTGCCAGCCTATAGGTATCATAAAAAAAGATACTGGGTTGAGCCAAAAAACAAGACCAAACAAAATATACTAACCAATACTCACCAAATCAATACAAATACCCTTACTGCCATGAGGAAAGATACACTGATTGAAAAGATAAAACACTTACTGGAAAATGCCTCTGGAATTGAAATGGATGGCGTTACCCCGGATAGAAGTTTTATTGAGATCGGACTGGATTCATTGCTGCTTACGCAGGTAGCAATTACATTTAAAAAAGAATTCTCTCTTCCGATCAGCTTCAGACAATTGAATGAAGAATATTCAACTATTGATGCACTTGCTGTTTATATAGATAAAAATACGCCACAGGAGGCAGCTCCCGCAGAAATACCGGTTTCAACTGCTTATAGCCAGCCTGTTAACGGATCTGCCGCTTTTGCACCCGCGGACACTGCCCTTGGGTTAATCGCCCAGCAGTTACAGTTATTGACTAAACAAGTAGAATTGATGAGCGGATCTGCGCCTTCGGTTTACCGCAATGCAGTTTCTGCTTCTCCGATACTTGTACCTGCTACAGATATTTCTGCGGAAGAACTGATAGAAATTAAAAAACCATTTGGGGCTACTGCCAGAATTGAGAAAAGTTCAACTGCCTTAACACCTGATCAAAAAGAATTCTTAACGCAATTAACCCAGCGTTACAATCAAAAAACTGCTGCCAGTAAAGCTTATACACAAAAACACAGGGCTCATATGGCAGATCCCCGCGTGGTTTCCGGGTTTAAGCCCTATACCAAAGAAATTGTTTATTCTATTGTCGCCAATAAATCCCTTGGAAGCCACTTATGGGATATTGACGGAAATGAATACATAGATGCTTTGAATGGTTTCGGCTCAAACTTACTGGGTTTTCAGCATCCTGTATTAAAAAATGCAATCCTGGAACAAGTAGAAAAAGGATATGAAATAGGCCCGCAGCATGAACTTGCTGGTGAGGTTAGCCAGTTGATTTGTGAATTTACTGGTTTTGACCGCGCTGCTTTATGTAATACTGGCTCTGAGGCTGTTTTAGGTGCAATGAGAATCGCCAGAACAGTAACAGGACGTTCTTTAATCGTTTCTTTTTCTGGCTCTTACCATGGAATTAATGATGAAGTGATTATCAGGGGCACTAAAAAATTAAAAAGCTTTCCGGCAGCTCCGGGTATTATGCCTGAGGCTGTACAAAATATGCTGGTCCTAGACTACGGGACTGAAGAGTCATTAAATATCATCAGAGAAAGAGCGCATGAAATTGCTGCTGTTCTGGTAGAGCCTGTACAAAGCAGAAGACCAGAATTTCAGCCTGTTGAATTTTTGAAAGAAATCAGGGAAATTACGCTGAAATCTGAAACCGTACTGATCTTTGACGAAGTAATTACTGGTTTCCGCGCCCATCAGGGAGGTGCACAGGCCATATTCGGCATTCAGGCCGACCTGGGTACTTATGGAAAAGTAATTGGCGGAGGTTTACCTATTGGTGCTATCGCCGGAAAAAAACAATTCATGGATGCACTGGATGGCGGTTTCTGGTCTTATGGCGATGCTTCTTATCCGGAAGCAGGTGTCACTTATTTCGCAGGGACCTTTGTCAGACACCCGCTGGCACTGGCAGCCGGTAAAGCCAGTCTGGAATATATGAAAGCAAAAGGTCATGAATTCCAGCTCAAATTAAATAACAATACCACTTACCTGGCTGACTTATTAAATGAAACCATTGAAGAATTGAGACTGCCGCTGTTTGCTGCTCATTTTGGTTCTTTGTGGAAGCTCAAATTTACCACAGAATACCCATACAGTGAGTTGCTATTTACCTTAATGCGGTATAAAGGAATTCATATCTGGGATGGTTTCCCTTGTTTTTTAACAGAAGCGCATACACTGGATGAGATCAACCAGATCGCAGCAAAATTCAAAGAAAGTGCAAGTGAATTAATCAAAGCCGGGCTGATCCCTTTAAACGAAACCCCTGCTTTAATTGAAAGCGGCCGTCCAAATGGCATACTTCAGCCACCTGTCCCGGGTGCAAGACTAGGAAGAGATCAATCGGGAAATCCTGCCTGGTTTATCACAGATCCGGAAAATCCGGAAAAATATCTTCAGGTAGAGTCAAATAGTTAAAATGAGCGTGCGTAAACAAAACATAACCTATAAACAAGTTGATTTCGACCCTTTTAAAGCAGGAGAAATCATTCGTACCGCGCCGTCAACGGAGCCTCAGATAGAAATCTGGACTTCTTGTATGCTGGGTGGGAATGATGCGAGCAGAGCTTATAACGAATCTGTTTCACTTCGTCTGAAAGGAAATATTGAGCCCGAATTATTAAAAGATACGATCAAAAGAGTAGCGCAGCGTCACGAAGCCTTAAGATCTGCCTTTAGCAGAGATGGTGCGACTATCCTGATTTTTGACCAGGTAAAAGATGAACTGGCCTATGCAGATTTATCGGCATTGGGCTCAGCGCAGCAAGAAGAAGAGATCAACGCATACGTAAACCGTGATGCCTTATTCCTGTTCGATCTTTTAAACGGCCCGCTGTTTAAAACCGGCCTGCAAAAGCTTTCCGATCAGGAATACCATTTCACTTTTACAGGACATCATATTATCTGTGATGGCTGGTCACTGGGAATAATTTTACAAGATATCAGTAAAATCTATACTGCACTGGTTAAAAACACCAATCCCGGCTTAGCAGAAGCTACCTCCTTGACTGACTTTGCATATGAGCAGTTAACTTTCTCCGGGAGTGCGGAGCGCAAAGCCAATGAGCAGTTCTGGCTCAGCCAGTATGAACAGCAGATTCCTGTGCTCGATGTACCCACTGACCATGAGCGTCCGCAACTCAGAACTTTCAAAAGTAACCGGTTAGATTTCCACATTTCCCACGAACTGATTCATGCACTCAAAGAAACCGGAAAAGCGGAAGGAAGCAGCCTGGTCATCACTTTCCTTGCTGCATTTGAAGTTTTCCTGCACCTTTTAACCGGGCAGAGAGACATTGTAGTGGGTTTACCAGCTTCCGGACAATCCGTTACCGGACACTATAACCTGGTAGGACATTGTGTGAACTTTCTTCCGATCAGAAGTTATCCGAATAAAAACTACAGTTTCAAAGCGTACCTGAAACTCAGAAAATCAGCCGTACTGGATGCTTTCGATCATCAGCAGATTACCTGGGGCAACCTATTGAAAAACCTGAAGATTGCAAGAGATCCTTCCAGAATTCCCCTGGCCCCTGTTGTTTTCAATGTAGACATGGGTTTGGATGACGGTGTTTCTTTTGATACCCTCGATTATCAATTGATCAGTAATCCAAGAGCTTTTGAAAGCTTTGAACTATTCATCAATGCCAGTGGCTCAGAAAACTCTTTTGTGCTGGAATGGTCTTATAATACGCAGTTATTTGAACAGCAGACCATCCAGCAAATGATGGCTGGTTTTGAAAACATCTTAAAGTTTATCACTGTACATCCTGAGCAGAAACTCAAAGCATTAGTTCAGCAGGATAACCCGTATTTTCTTTCAAGTCCCGTATTTAAAAGAAGTACAGCTATTGCAGCAGTAACTACACCCGATTTCAGCGCAGAAATTGCTGCTTTGAAAGCGTTCACCATTCAGGGGTTATTTGAAAAAGCAGCAGCAGTTTTTAAAGATCAGACCGCCATTACTTTTCAGGATGAATCTATTAGTTACAGCAACCTGGATATCAGGGCTGATAACCTGAGCAGGGCCATCCTGAACCGGGCACCCGACCAGGAAATCATCGGGATCAGTACCACCCGCGGTATTAACATGATTGTCGCCATTCTTGCCATTCTTAAAGCAGGAAAAGCCTATCTGCCACTTGATCCTAATTATCCGGAGATCAGGCTGAACCAGATTATCAGTGATTCAAATCTCCATTTTTGTATTGCCGGAGCTGTTGAGAACAAGTTCTTTCAACAACTGGATTTACAAACAATAGACTTTGACCTTACCTATAGCTTACCCGTACAAAACAGCAACCAGCAAAACCCGAACGGGTATGTTCTATACACTTCAGGCTCTACCGGAAAACCCAAGGGCGTTTATATGACGCAGCTTGCCCTGGTCAATTTAATCCAGTGGCAAATGGTCAATTCAATTGCTGGTCCCGGAAGTATAACCCTGCAATTTGCACCTTTAACTTTTGACGTCTCCTTTCAGGAAATATTCTGCACACTTTGTGCTGGCGGACAATTGATCCTGATTGATGATGTGCTCCGGTTAAACCCAGATAACCTGCTTGATAAGATTGAGTTAAAAAAGATCAACAGGATTTACCTGCCTTTTGTAGCCTTACAATTCCTGGCCGAAACCGCAGCCAGCATGGGTAAATTCCCAAAAGCTTTAAAGGAAGTGATGACTGCCGGGGAGCAACTGAAAATTACCCCGCAGATCGAACAATTTTTCCGGGCTGTTCCGGGCTGTATCCTTTACAATCAATATGGCCCTACTGAATGTCATGTAGTTACCCAGTTGAAATTAACCGGAAACCCATCAAAATGGCCGGCTTTACCAAATATCGGAAGCCCGGTTTCCAATACCCTTATTTATATTACTACAGAAAATCTGGAAATCCTGGCCCCCGGGGAAATCGGGGAATTATGTATCTCTGGTGCCAGCCTCGCTGCCGGTTATTTAAATAAGCCGGAGCTGACCGCCGAAAAGTTTGTCAGCTTAACTTTACCAGACGGAAAACAGGTACGCGCCTACCGTACAGGTGATGTGGCCAGAATTTTACCTGATGGAAATATTGAATTCCTTGGCCGTAACGATGATCAGGTTAAAATCAGAGGTTACCGGATTGAACTTGGAGAAGTAGAAGCGGTATTAAGCCGTATTCCGGGGATTGCACAAGTTGTCGTAACTGCGAAGGAAGATCATAACGGCCGGAAAAGATTAATCGCTTATTTAGCTTCTGCTACTGGAAATCAGGATACCGCTTTTGTAAGAAATGAAATACAAAGCAGGTTACCCGCTTTTATGATCCCTTCTGTATTTGTCTGGGTTTTGGAATTCCCAAGAACCAGCAGCGGTAAAATAGACAAGAAATTGTTGCCTGCCCCCGACCATTTGCATGCCGGGGATTTCAGTAAATACACTGCGCCGCAGACCCCAACCGAAACAACCATTGTCAAACTATGGGAAGAATTACTCGATGTCAAAGAGATTGGTATTGACGATAATTTCTTTGAACTGGGCGGACATTCACTGATTGCCATTCAGTTCATGATCCAGATAGAAAAGACTAATGGACATGGTTTGCCGCTGGCTACTTTATTTGAATATCCGACTATCCGGACTTTAGGTAAATTACTGGATGGACAAAACCGCCCTACTATTTATACTTCACTGGTTCCGATTAAACCATCGGGTACAAAAACCCCGATATATATTGTTCATGGAGGCGGATACAATGTCCTTAACTTTAGTGGAATAGGACTGCATGTAGACCAGGAACAACCAGTATTTGGCATCCAGGCACAAGGATTGGATGGCGTGGAAGAACCTATGGACAACATGGAAGACATTGCCCGTTATTATATTGAAAGCATACTCGCACAGAATCCACATGGCCCATATGCCCTTGCAGGGTATTCTTTTGGAGGTTACGTAGTGATCGAAATGGCCAGACAATTAAGAGAACTGGGACATGAGATTAAAATGCTGGGTATTTTTGATACAAATGCAAAAAACCTGGACTTCCATGGAAATAATTTCTCTGTTTTTAAAGAACGGGTAAAGAAACAGCTGCCAAAATTCTGGTGGATCATCACCTCATTCATTAAGAACCCTAAGGCTACAGTTAACTATCAAAAACATATCATGACTACCAGGTTAAAGGAAATTTTTGGTATTCAGCACCAAACCGAAGCAGAATCAGGAGGGATATATGAGATTATGAGGCGCATTGACAAGAAGTATGACATTGCTTATCAGGCTTATAAATTAGCACCGTTCGAAGAGAAAATACATTTGTTCAGAGCGACCGATAATGTTTACTTTGTGGAAGATTTCAAATACCTGGGATGGCAGAAATATGCCTTAAAAGGAGTTGAAGTACATGATGTCCCCGGAGATCATAAAACAATGCTGCTGGCTCCCAACGACAAAGAATTTGCAAGGACTTTGCAGCAGGTATTAGATAGTGTCTCTTAAATTTTGATTGATGTCTGCCCGATTATTTTGCCAGTATACCCAGACCCTTCCTGTAAGTTCAGTTCACCCTGAGCTCGTGGCTAATGAATTACTGATCTGGAATATTGATACTGACCTTTATCTGAACAGGGTCCCTTTACTGGAAAAAGTCCTGTCTGCGGAAGAGAAAAACCGGGCCTGTCGTTTTCATTTTAAAAGAGACACCAACAGATTTATCATCAGAAGGGCACTGTTAAAAATACTGCTGGCCGCTTATCAGGGCTGCCAGGCACAAGAAGTTAAGTTCGTTACCGGTACCAATGGCAAACCGCATTTAGCGGAAAATAAAGACCTGCATTTTAATACTTCGCACAGTGATAGTCATGCAATTATTGCGCTCTCCCTTCACCAGCTTGGTGTGGATATTGAACTGGCACAGCCGGATTTTGATTTCGGGCCAGTCGCAGAAGTCCTTTTCTCTAAAGCTGAACTGGATTTTTTAGCAGCCAGTGCCAGCCCTATAGCAGATTTCTTTATCATCTGGACCAGAAAGGAAGCCTTTGTCAAAGCAACGGGCAAAGGCTTAGAGAACCATGTTCAGCTGCTGAGTTGTCTGGATGGCCTACAATTAATCCCTTCGCTGTTAACAACTACTGCTGACCACTGGAATATTAACACGACTGCCTTAGCTGCCGGTTATTTACTCAGTATAGTTACACAGGCTGCATCAGTACCCATAAATACGACTTTAGTAACCTTCAACGACAACTTGTTATTAAACCGCTAAGAACCGCTTAAAATCAGGATTTCCTTTTCGACTTTTCCCATGCTGCACTTTGGTTTTTCTGATAATACCGGCCAATACCAGCCAGTACAGCATAATTCATCATGCAGAAATAATAAGGGACAAATAAAGCCTTTACACGGATATTCCGCTGTTCAAAATAAAAACCGACGATACTCAATACATAGAAAAGCACCTGCAAAGCAAATAACCATTGGTAAAAGGCAACAGGCCAGGTAAATGCAATGATGCCGTTCAGCACAAAAACCAGGATCAGAAGAAAAGGTACAATCGTCCACCTTAAAACCCGGTGGCTGATATATTGAAAAGTAAATACAAAATTACGGAATGGATTTGCAGCTTTTTTAAGGCGCAGAATAGATTGTATCCCGCCTGCTGCGATCCTGATCTTTCTTTTAAGCTCCTCTTTCACATCTGCCGATGCAGTTTCCATCGCATAGGCAGCCGGTTCATAAGCAATCACATAACCATTTTCCGCGATACGCATCGCAATCATGTGGTCATCAATAATCGTATCACTTTCAACGGGCTGATACAAGGCAGTTCTGATACTGAACAATTCTCCGGCCGCCCCTACATTTGAATATAGTTCATAATCCAGCTTTTTCAGTTTAGATTCATACTTCCAGTAAAAGCCCTCCCCTGCCGAACTGGCATCGGCCGATGCTTCAACCAGGATTCTTTTTTCTCCTGCAACAGCGCCAACTTCAGGATTCTGATAATGTTTCACCAATTCTTTAATCGCTTCTGCATTTAAAAAAGTATTCGCATCTGTGAACACCGTAATTGCCCCGTTAATTAAGGGGATGGCCCGCTTAATCGCAGCCATCTTGCCTGATCTTAAATCCTGATGTAATAACGTGATCTCTTTAAACTGACTCACCTTTGCTGCGGTCTGGTCAGAAGACCCGTCGGTAATAAAAATCAGCTGAATTTTATCTTTAGGATAATCCAGCTCCAGAGTATTTCTTATTTTATCCTCAATAAGATCTTCTTCATTGTAGGCTGCCACCATCAGGGTAACCGATGGTAAAACCGCATCTGTTTTAAAAACGAATGGCTTGCTGAATAAACGTTTGATTTTCACCAGCACATAAAGCAGAAAACCATAACCAACAAACGTATATACAATCAGAAAAATGCTGATCCAAAAAACTATAATCATCAATATTTATATTTTAAAGCCCAAATCGTTACTATCTTTTGAATGTGTAAAATTCCATTTCAAACCCAGGAATACCCATTTGATCAAGTCTTTCCTATTCTTCCTGCTATACATGAATACCTGTTTCGGGCTGGCAATGCCGATATAATACAAACTAAAGAACAAAGTATTCAGCCAGCTGGTATTTCTGCGGATAAACAGCATCCTGTTCCGGGTCATAAAGTAAGTTTTGATCTTGCTTTCTTTTCCCACACTCATGGATTCTTTATGGTAAACCCGGGTACGGCCGGTAAACCATATCTTTTTACCTGCTTTTTTAAATTTCTCGCACCAGTCCAGCTCCTCATAATAGAGGAAAAAGTTATTGTCCATTAACCCCGCAGTTGCCAGATCAGCCTTACGGCACATCATGGCAGCACCGTGACAAAAAGCCGTTTCCTCAAAAGCCCTGTCATATTGTCCCCGGTTAGTTTCCATCGCACCAATAGTACTGTTCCGGCAGGTGATATAATTCATTTTGGTCGAACCTGCATACTGAATTACGTCCGGTGCATCAAAATACAATAACAATGGCGAGATTAAGCCGATTTCCGGATTTTCATCCAATGCGCCGGTCAGCTCGCTCACCAGGCTTCCGGTAATTTCAGTATCGTTATTTAAAAATAAAAGATATTCCCCTGATGCTCTTGCAATTCCGAGATTATTTCCACCCGCAAAACCCAGGTTTTCAGCAGAAGAAATATAAATAAGTTCAGGATATTCTTTCAGGAAAACAGCGGAATGATCTTCACTGCTTCCATTATCGACTAAAATAACCTCCACTTCAGCCAGCTTAGTATGAAGTTTTACCGATTGAAGGAAATCCAGCGTTACTTCCGGCTGATTAAAATTAACAGTTATAATTGAAGTGCGTTTCATTCCTTGTAAAAGTAATAATTTCCATACAGTAAACAGCTACTAATGATTATGCCGTTAAGAGCAATAAGTAATCCAAAACAACGGGCTCTGATTTTAGCAAGCTAAAAAGATTTTATAATGAAATGTTGTACAAGAGGATCTACAATTTGGGCAAATATTGAGGTTTATGCTTTTAAGTTAGCATCGGCTCTAAACAATGCAGATAAAATATTAAATTTATTGCCTGTTAGCATTTAAACATTAATTATTATAAAATAGCGTTGAGCGTTTTAATCGCTTTTTAATACTGGCACCATTTTTTCTATAGGGTCGGTGTTACAGTTGACACGAAATCTTCATTAACTCTACCAGAAAATGCGTATTGCCCATCTGATTCTTACTTATACCAGTCCAGAACAAACAGAGCGAATGATCAAAAGTTTATCTCACCCTAATTTCGATTTCTATATTCACGTAGATAAGAAGTTTGACATAAACCCTCACTTATTTCTTAAAGATATCCCTAATGTTTATTTCATTAATAACAGGATCGATGTCAAATGGGCAGGCTTCAGTACGGTGACCGCAACCTTTGAATGTATCAAGGAGATTTCAAAAACCGGTATCAGGTATGATTTTATCAATTTTCTGAGCGGACAGGATTATCCGGTTAAATCCGCTGATTTTATCAATGATTTTTTCCTCAACAACAAGGGTAAAGAGTTCTTAAGTTACCGTGACATCAAAAATGACTGGAAAGAAGGGCTGATCAGAATGGAAAAATACTTCCTGAGCAGCTATAACTTCATTGGGAAATACAGGCTGGAAAACCTGATCAATAAAATCATGCCTAAAAGGAAACTCCCTTATAACCTGCATCCTTATGGTAAGTCGATGTTCTGGATGTTAAGCCCGGAAGTTGCCTTACACGTGGTCCACACCGTTGAAAATGATCAGAAACTTAAATACTTCTTCTCTTTATGCTGGGCGAGTGATGAATTTGTTTTCCAGACTATACTATTGAATTCCAGATATAAAGACAGAATTGTCAATAACAATTACCGGTATATTGACTGGTCAGCCGGTGGAGCTAACCCTAAAACACTGGATGAAAGTGACTTTGAAAAAATTGCAGCTTCAGAAATGCTGTTTGCAAGGAAATTTAATATGTCCGAGCATCCGGAAATCCTTAATTTAATAGATAAGAACTTATTAGCAAATGGCGCACATACTTAATATACAAACTTTTAAAGATAGCAGAGGCATTTTGACAGTGCTTGATAATATTGTTCCTTTCGAAATTAAAAGATTATTCTACATCTACTCTGTGGATGACACTGATCGCGGAGGTCACAGACATCATGAAACCCACCAGGCGGCTATCTGTATCAAAGGATCCTGCAAAATCACCAACAACAACGGGAAAAAGACAGAAATATTTGATTTAGACAGTCCTGAAAAATGCTTGATGTTATTACCCGAAGACTGGCATGTGATGCATGATTTTTCAGCAGATGCAATTCTTTTAGTGCTGGCCTCTACCGCATTTGATCCTAAAGACTATATCTATGAGCCTTATGATTCCATATGAAAGCCTGAAAATACTCAACCGTCCATTTGAAGAAAATTTAAAATAACGAAGGATGTTCTATTTATTGAAAGAACTTGCCCCTCCTATTGTGAATACTTTAAGATGGTATAGTTTTAAATACGGCTGGAAAGGTAATTACAAGACCTATGAACAGGCTAAAGAGAAATGTAAAGGTTACGATGAAGATCATATCCTGAACCGGATCATTGAAACGACTTACCAGGTTAAAAATAAAGAGATTGCTTATGAGCGGGACGGGATTGCCTATGATACCGTTCAGATGAATTTCCCTTTGTTAAAGACACTGCTATACATTGCTTCCACCCATGATAACGAGCTGACTGTCATCGACTTTGGCGGCTCTTTGGGCACTACCTATTATCAAAACTATCCTTACCTTAAACATTTAAAGAAATTAAAGTGGTGCATTATCGAACAACCAAAGTTCGTGGAAGCAGGAAAGAAACACTTTGAAAATGAACACATAAAATTCTACAGCAGCATTCAGGAGTGTATGGCAGAAAACAAGCCCCAGCTCTTTCTGATCTGTAGTGTGCTGCAATATATTGACAAACCATATCAATTGCTGGATGAGGTTAAGGAAACCGGGATCCCCTATATTATGCTGGATTATGTGGGTTATAACAATAGCAATACTGACAGGATCACTATACAACATGTTCCCCCTGTATTTTATGGGATTGAAGCCTCCTATCCTTGCTATTTCTTTAGCAGGGTCAAAATCCAGGATAAGCTCTGTGAAAATTATGAGAAAGCATACGATTTCATAGCTGCCAATGAAAAGTATTATGTACAGTTCAAACCATTCAGATACGAAGGCTCATTGTGGAAAATCAGGCCGTAATAGCCTGTTATTTTCTTTTTGAGCTTGCTGCTGTAATTAACTCTTTGTATAAAAGAAAGTTAAAAGGATCTTTAAGCAGTACCTGAGCACTCTTTTTCAGCCCATATAACCAGGAACCTAAAGAAAGTGCAATTGCTGCCTGTTCCTGAATGATATCAACTTCAACTTTGAACTTCCACCTGGCTGTTGTTTTTTTGATCAGCGTTTTATCTTTTAACCCGGCCAGGTTATAACGGCTTAAGAAGTCCGTGAGCAACTTATCCAGCATCACCTTCTGACGCTTACCCCAATAATGCATTACAAACGCATCTGCCTCTTTTAAAACCTTTCTGCGCTGTAAGATTAATGAAAAAGCAATCTGTTCACTGATAAACCAGCGGGAGTTCTCATAGAACTCATCATTTAACCTGAATACATCAGGCATATATTCCGCAAAACTGCTGTGTAACCCCAGTACACCCGAATTCCAGCCATAATCATGTCTGGTAAATCTTTCCGGTTTCCCGCCAATAATCAGATCGCGGTCAGAGATATAGTCAATAAATGCCTGGGGAAATTCACCCTCATTAAAACTCTTAAAGATACCCAGCCCCTGTTCAAACGTATATTCACGTTTGTGCATAAAAGCCTGATCTTTAGTTATTCCTTGCAAAAGCGTGGCCGCATCCCCGGTAAAAAAAGTATCTGAATCAATAAAAATTACATTGTCCTGCGGATACTTCTTAAAAGTCATATCAATGGAAGCGATTTTCCGGCGATGGTAAAATACCGTTCCACCTAACATCTCTTCCATCACCGCAGGGGTCATGAGCACATATTCAATTTCAGGCTGATCCAGATAAGTCTGAAAAAAATGGGGCTGATCGGTATAAACAAGAATTCTTGTCCGTTTGAGCTCACTGGCAGCTGCCCAGGCGTAAAAACTTAAAATACTAAAGATAGCTCTGCGAAATTCAGACTCAGCACCATAAGAAAGAAAGACTAAATTCTGATCAGGGCTAAGCCCGGTTAATTTGGGAGGTATGTTCATCAATTGCAGCTAAAATATCAATATCTATACCAGTATCAAACTTCCTGGCGAAAAGCATGTTAGAAGAAAGCATTTTATCCAGATCTGCCAGTCTTAGAATCCTGGGGTTCGCCATACCATCCGGAAAATCTATATAACGTAAGTTATCATTGACAATATAATCCTTTAGTGGTGAGTTCATTAATATCGTCGGGATTACAAACTCATCTGTTCCCCAGCAAAACTTCAGAAACTTTTTGATCTTATGTTCTGTATCAAAATAATTGGCAAGATAGACCGCACATTTTTTATTAATACTCCACCAGCTCGACTTACTTCCTCCGTATAATTTCATCGCCAATGGGAATTTACGCACGGGAAGTATTTTATTCAGCATATTTTCGATAAAGAACTTACCACTGAAATTAAAGTCAGTCAAATGATAACGCTGAAATCTATACACAGCCCCTTCCCACCACCTGGAATCTTCAGCTTCATAATAGATAAATGACTTATCTTTATTTTGCTGAAAGAAATCATTGATCTCATCATTGCTTTTCAACGGATAATCCTGGGCACTTAATAAGTTATAAAACCCATACTCTGTCTCATTCAGCAACACTTCTTTGAGGGAACTCATCATTGCCTGAAGCGTACTATACCCTCCCCAATTACAAATTGACCTGTGCTGTATAAATCTGACCCCCTGAATAGCACCCATAAATTCATAGGGTTTAATATCAACCTTTTTATCCACGTGGATATAAAAATCAAAATCAGGATGCTGCATCTTTAGCAAAAGACGGTTTAACTGCTCCGGATTTTTATGAGCAATTATGATATGTGCTATACGCATAGAAAAATTAAATTAACCCCAATTATAAACCCGCATTGCGTTACATTTTTCATTAGCTGTATTGATCTAAAGAGAGCTCTAAAATAGTGCAAAACTAATCATAAATAAAAATGATTATTCTATATCCGGTAAAAATGACTGATAATCAGTACCTGATAAATCAATAGCTATCAAATTTAATGCTGACGGCAGTACTTTTCGATTTAGCAACCTCAACCTATTTTGTCATTAATTATTTCCACGCGTTTCCAACTGGTTAATCAATTTACATTAACCAATGTAAATCGGGAAATAATTACCCAAATTTCCCCGTTTTTCTAAATAATATTCTAGGATTATAAATAATATGTGTATCTATGCATCAAGTTGAAAAAATAACGGACAAAACTATCCCACTAAAAATGAGAACATTATCAATTATATTCCTCTTCTCTATTTCTTCAATTTTCTTATTAGCCTCTTGCAAAAAGAATATTATTGAAAACCCTGATATCTCGGTGATTGTTCCCGGATCAGGAGCTGATACCAGCAAAGCGCCATTACCAATTGTTTATAAAAGAACAGTTAATATTGGTACAGGTTCAGGAGTTTTAAATTTTGACGGCGCTACGTTTGCCGTACAATGTAATGACCTGATTAAAATCAAAGGAGGAAACTATACTTCTATCAATATCAAGAATGTAATATCCGCCGACGGATGCCCGATTACCTTCAAAAATGACGGGCTTGTAGAACTTGCAGGGAATTATAATGCCATGTCTCTTGAAAACTTAAAAAATGTATATATATCCGGAGACGGAACTCCAGGAATTGCTAAGGGATTTTCATTCAGAGACAACTCCTACAGAGCAGTAGTGATTACCGGTACACTGAACAATTTCACTTTTCAATACGCAGCTTTTAAAAATATTGGTGATTTAGATATCACCTTTAAATACAACGACGTTTATAAAGGAACAGAAGATTCTTACTCTAAAGATCTTAGATTCCTGAATATGTCCTGTGACAATACAGCTCAGTTCCTGACTACCGGAGGATATATTCAGGGCGGAGTTGTTTATGGTTTAGTGAAGAACATTGAAGTCGCTAACATTGACTTCCAGAACTCTCCTGATGTAGGCACAGTGGTTTTTATGGGAAATGCAGAAAACTATAACATCCACAATAACAAAATCAACAACATCAATACCAGCAACAATAACCATAACGGTATTTTTCAGATCGCAGGAAACGGAAGGTTTCATAACAACATGGTTACCAATCACCAGGGAAATGCAATCCGTGCCTGGGGCCATACCGTTGGCAGTACTCCAAAAGACATCCTGATTTACAATAACATCGTTTTAAACTCCCGCAAATATTCAGGCTTTGAAGTTCAGGCTTATGCCGATCGGATTACATCAGGAGTGACAACCTATACCAATGCAATTGTCTTCAACAATACCTGTGGTAATTTAAACCTGTCTAATGACTGGCAGGCAGCGGTAGTTGACGTCTACGGTATGTCGGGTGGTAAAGTTGATGTTTACAATAACCTTGGCTTCAATTTCCTGCCAAACCAAAAACTGATCGCTTTACAATGGGCTGAAGTTATTCCAAACACTTCGTATAATCTATACAATGAAACTTCCGGACAAGACGGGATTACAGATCAGACTTCACTGAATTTAACCAGCAACTCACCTGCAAAATATAAGGGCAGACCAACACCATTTGTCATTACCGATTTCTATGGCAAACCAAGAAGCCTGACCTCTCCTTCTATAGGCGCAGTTGAATAAGCAAAAAAATATAAATTAAAATCTCAGCTTCTTATGAACTGAGATTTTTTTTTGGCACTCTATCTGCCTAGTTGTCAAACAAACTTATTACATTTATATTCATTAGCCGGGCAATTAATAGATGATGAACACTCCATACCACTTTAAAAGCGTTACTTTACTGATTACCCATTACAATAGATGTAAGTCGCTGGAGCGGCTCCTAAAGGCTTTTAAAGAGTTGAACTGCCATTTCGATGACATCGTTATTTCTGACGACGGCAGCGAAAAAAGTCAATTACAGTACATCGAAAAACTACAGCAGGATTATACGTTCAGGTTAATTACCACCCCAGTTAATAAAGGATTGGGGAATAATATAAACAAAGGCCAGGATAGCGTTCATACAGAATACACACTTTACATCCAGGAAGATTTCGTCCCTAAGGCCACTTTCCCTGAACATTTCACCGATGCCCTGCAAATTATGCAGCAGGATAAGAAATGGGATATGGTCACTTTGTATTCTTACTCGCCCTATCCTTACATGACACCTTATAAGCTCGGCTTCTCTGAAAAAGTATTTCACCTGGCTCCATGGTATACCAATAACCTGAAGTTTTATCTGTATGGTGACCATCCGCATTTGCGCAGATCAACCTTCCTTAAAGATTTTGGCAGATACCCCGAAGGCCTGAATGGTGACCAGACTGAAATGCAGATGAGTTTTGCTTTTATCAAAAATAAAGGCAGGTGCCTTTTCTATGATGACCATTATGGTTTATTGACACAAGAAAATTCAGCAGAAGAACCAAGTACAGCAACTTTCAGAAAATCATGGAAGAGCGGTAACAGTGTTCCTTTTATTGCTGCCAAATGGCTCTATGCAAAATACAAGTTTTTAAAACTTAATGCACAGCTGCTCACTAAATAATAAAATAGGTTTCAGACCTGAATTATATATATTTATAAAAAAAGAACTACGTTAAAATTGATGGAAAAATCAGATCCTATTGCTATAATTTGTGTTTGTGATAATCACTATGCTATTTTACTGGCAGCTTTAATCAAGTCTATTGAGGTAAACCATCACTCTGGTGAAAAGCTGGAATTCTTTATCGTAGAAGATGGCATTACCAAAAAAAATAAGGCAAGGATACGCAATGCCAGCAACCAGGAAGTAACCACCATTCACTGGATGGCGATGTCAGAATGCCTGCCTAAGGATGCGAAACTGCCTGTGGACAAAAGCAGTCTGCCTTTAAATATTTATACCAGGTTATTCATCCCTCATTTCATCCCTAAACATATCAAGAAAATCATCTTCCTGGATGTAGATATGATTATGCTGGAAGACGTGAGTAAGTTATGGCATACTGATCTGGGCAATAACATTGTTGGCGCTGTTCAGGATCAGTTTATCCAGGTCGTAACCCGTTGGGGCGGGATCAGCAATTATGAAGAATTAGGCATACCAGCCGATAATAAATATTTCAATGCCGGATTGATGGTACTGGATATTGATAAATGGGAAAATGCAGACATTACCAATAAAGTACTGACCTGCCTTACCCAGCATAAAAAACACGCCGTATTCCAGGATCAATATGGGCTGAATGCCGTACTGGCACTACACTGGCAGGAACTCGACCCACTCTGGAACCGTTTTGCCTACTCTGAAGAAGAAAGACCGTTCCTGATCCACTTTACCGGAAGAAAGCCGATTTATAAATCTTATGAGTTCAGTGAAAAGTATAAAGAGATATTTTTCTCTTACCTGAATATGACCGCATGGAAGAACTTCAAGCCGATTGGTGAAAGTTCAAGATATTTAAAGAAATTCTATAACATTCTGGAAAAACTCAGAAACCTGGTGGGTCTTAAATAACCCACCTTACAACTCACCCTTCTTTAATTGCTCATAAGCAAACTGACTTGCTCTTGCAGTTAAGGCCATATAAGTTAACGATGGATTCTGACAAGCAGAAGAAGTCATACAGCTGCCATCCGTAATAAAAACATTCTTTGCCTCATGCATCTGGTTAAACTTGTTTAAAACAGATGTTTTGGGGTCATGTCCCATACGGGCAGTTCCCATTTCATGAATGGTTGAGCCGCCTGGTTTGTTATAATTAAAAGTATCAATATTCTTGAAACCCGCTTTTTCAAACATTTCAGCAGAAGTTTGCTGAATATCAGTCATCATGTTATGCTCATTTTCACGGAAAGCAAAATCAATTTTAAGTAAAGGCTGTCCCCATTTATCTTTCTGGAAGTTATCCAGCGAAACTTTATTATCAAAGTAAGGCAGGCATTCCCCCCATCCGGCCATCCAGATCGTCCATGGGCCTGGTGTAGTGAGCTGCGCTTTGAAATCTTCGCCAAACCCGTCGATACTTTGTGCTTTATCCATCCATTCCTGACGCTCGCCATGTCCCTGGATATTATACCCTCTTTTAAAATTCAGGCTTTTATCGTCCTGAAGGTTTCTGTATCTCGGGATCAAAAATCCGCAAGGCCTTCTTCCTTTATAGTACTGATCGGTATAAGCTTCATGTACCCCGTACGCGCCCGCCGAAGAGTGGTGATCCATCAAATTATGACCTAGCTGTCCGCTTCCGTTACCGAATCCATCAGGAAACCTCGAAGAAACAGAATTCAGTAATAAGCCCGCAGTCGCAATAGTAGAAGCATTGACAAAAACAATCTTCGCATAAAACTCATGAACTTCATTGCTTAAAGTATCAATTACCCGTACCCCTTTAGCCTTTTGCTTGTGTTCATCAAACAGCAGCTCAGTGACAATAGAAAATGGCCTTAAAGTCAGGTTACCTGTAGCCATGGCCGCAGGAATAGTCGAACTGTTACTGCTGAAATATCCACCGAAAGGACATCCCCTGTTACAAAGGTTCCTGTTTTGACAAGGGCCGCGGTGATCCCATCCCCTGGTTAAATTAGCAACCCTTGCAATCGTTAATAACCGGTGCTCATCATGCTTGCGGATAGAATCCCCTAAATGTTTTTCAATACAATTCAGCTCCATTGGTGTTAAAAATTCACCATCCGGCAACTGCGGCAGATTTTCCCGGTTCCCGCTTACCCCAATAAATGATTCTGCATAACTGTACCACTGCTCCAGATCTTTATACCGGATTGGCCAGTCCACACCAAAACCATCTTTATGATTAGCTTCAAAGTCAAGATCACTCAACCGGTAGCATTGTCTGCCCCAGGTTAATGATCTGCCGCCAACCTGGTAACCTCTGTACCAGTTAAACGGCTTTTCCTGTACATAGGGATGTTCAGCATCACTTACATAAAAATGTTTATCAGCGGGGCTGTAAGCGGTACTCTGAACCGGATCAGTTTCCCTGTCCTTTATTGTATTGTTCAAGCCTGCTTTAAAATCCCATGGATTAAGCATTGCAGTTGGATAATCCACCACATGTTTCACATCCCGGCCTCTTTCCAAAAGCAATGTCTTTAAACCTTTTTTACAAAGTTCCATCGCAGCCCATCCTCCACTGATTCCTGAACCAATTACAATGGCATCATAAGTATTGAGCTGTTTATTTTTATCGCTGATGTACATAATTTACTTGGTTGCCCAGGATTTCTGGTTTTTAAGGAGTGGGATACAGGCGTCAAAGGTGTGGGGAATATAATCATAGGCAAGACCTTGCGTAGCCCCTAACCGGGATTGGCAATACCCCTCTACAGTAAGTTCTCTCAGCTTCAGGAAAAATGGTTTCCCAAAAAGCTTGTTGTTAATCTTATTCAGGATCTTGTAAGAATAACCTGATGAATTTTTAGCCATATGTTTCAATACGGCTTTTCTTTCTGCCAGACTGCATTTCAGGAACTCTTTACCATATTGATCAGCGGTATAGTCCTCCAGTTCAGCAATTCCATCAATAAACTTATTTTGTTCCTTTGCAGGTGTACAATTCAGCATCACCGCAATAATATAATCCTGTACCCCGGCAGCCTTTGCCCCCGGTGTATCTGTTTGAGGGATGATCAGCTCTGCAAGCTCAGCCAGCATTTCTTTTTTATGAATCAGATCAGCAGGGACAATGGCCCTGTTCATACTTACCCATTTAAAAATAGAAAAAGAAGCTGCACCTGCTACAGCCAAACCGAAGACACTCTTAATATATAATCTTCTGTTCACTTACAAGGATTGCTTTAAGTTTTTAATTTCAGAGAATGATAGTTTATATTTTAAGGTTAAGCCGGCGTAAACCAATCCACCCAAAGCAATCTGAACCATGGTGTGGAAAGTCCCCGTATTTCCTACAAACTGTTTGTATAATAAGATAACCACTGCCATCGCCACACTGAATAAAAGCGGCTTGGCAATATTTTCCAGAAACGTTTTCATAAAATCACCTACCATGAACTGGATCAGGAAGAAGTTCATTACCAACGTGATAAAAGTCGTGATTAAGAATCCATAAGCAATCCCCATAATTCCATACTGTTTAGCCATAATGTAAATCAACGGGAACTTAATCACCAGGGTGATCAGGTTCAGGTAAAACAACAATTTCGGTTTACCAGTAGAATAGGCAACTGTAGAAAGCGGGTACATCAGGCAGGAAAATATACCTGTAAACACAAAGATCTTAATCAGTGGAACGGTGGCATCCCATCCCGGGCCATAAATTAATGGGATCACATTAGCGGACATTAAAAACAGGCCGGCCAATAGTGGAATATTTACATAGGACAGAAAATCAACAATCTTCAGGTAAGCACCTTTCAGGTGCTCCAGGTTCTCTTTCATCCTGGCCATGATCGGATAACAGATCTGTACAATAATCGGGCAGATCCTTGCAACCGGATAAATCGCAACCTGTGAGGCAATGGTATAATAACCCAGCTCTTTCACCCCTAATAAACCACCGATCAGGATGGTATCCATATTGCTGTTGGCAAAGCCTAAAAGACTGTCGCCAATATTATAGATACCAAACATCAGGTGTTCTTTAATCTCCTTCAGCTTAAAATACCATACGGGAGAAAAATACACCCTGCCAATTACATTCTGAACCAGCATTTTAAGTGTCTGTCCGGCCAAAAGACCGAATACTAACGACTTGGCCTGAAATCCTTTATAAGCAAGTATAATCGTGATCGTGGTCGCCAAGATGGAACAGACAATTTCCGTTAAAGCCAGGGACTTGAATTTAAGTTCTTTTTCCAGCAGGATATTGTAAATCTGTCCAAGAAAAACGATAGGGAAATAAAAAGCCGAAATATGAAGTACTTCGAGTAAGCGGGGCTCTTTATAATACATAACCAACAGCGGCGCGCCACAATAAATAATGATAAACATCGCAGCACCGATCATCAGGTTCAGAAAATAAATAGTAGATAAGACTTTATTATCGCTCTCCTGTTTATAAACAATAGAGTTAGAGAAACCAAAATGGGCAAAAATCCCTAAAAAGGTAATCACTAAAGTACTGATACTGACAATACCGAAAGAAGACGGCTCCAGCAACCGGGCTAAAATCGCTATCTGGACAAATTGAAGCACGGTGTTGACCACAGTTGAAATGGTTGTCCATTTTGCGCCGGAGATAGCTAATTTTTTATTACTCATAGGTTACTATTTATTCAGTACAAAAGATACCGTGTCCTTCATCAGTTTATATTTCAGATAAGCCCAGTATAAAGGCTTAATATCTGCATAAGTTTTGGTCTTCACCTTATCCGGTCTGAAAAGTCCGGGCTCATCCTCAGGATTATCATGTGCAAACAACTCCTTATAATTTTTATAATAGAGTGCCTTGCCCTCATTTTTCAGGAAAGACCTGCACATTTTCATTTCTGTAACATCTCCGTTCGGCGCTTCGAAATAACGGCCGAATTTCTCCGTGAACCCTGCTCTTTTCAAATGCGGATGATCACTGTACACATGAAATTTAAGATGATTGGTATACCATGGCCATAAACTAAAGATCATTTTAGAAAAGCCCTTTTTATAAGGTTTTAAATAGGGATAAGGCGACCATGGGAAAGAGTAAAAGCGGACAATATCCCATTGGCTCTCCGATTTCATGATTTCCAGTCCGTCTTTTAAAGCTGTAATAAAAGCAGCTTTAGGCACAAAATCTTCCTGTATGTACAAAATATAAGGAGATTTCACCGCGTCCATACCTTTATTGATATTGTTGCCCAGCCCTTTGTTAACCGGGGTAGTAATCAGCGTAAAGCCCAATTGCTGCTGCATCTCTTTTAAACGGTCCTGATGCTCTTTTTTACTGCCATCATCAGAAACGATAATCTCTTCAAAAGAGATGTCATGCCCGGCTATCGTTTTTAACAAACGCAGCAAAGACTCACTTCTGTTATAATGTGTAATGAGTAATGTAACACCAGAAATAAGCTGATTTGAATTCTTCGTCATTGAGCGCCTTGTTAGAATAACAGTTTTATCTTTTCAAAGATATTATTTATCTTTTTCATATACCGCGTTGTTTCGCCGATTGGTTTAAAACCCTTCCATGCGGTTAAATTCAGGTAATGAAAGAACTCTTCTCTATAGTTGTAAGCGTAGGTTTTATAAATAGGCTTTCTATGGAAATAATGGATCAGCTTAGGACTGGGATCTGTACAAACTGAAAAGCAGTTCCACATTCTGTCAATCTCATGCCAGTTTCCGCATAAAGAAATATTCAGGCCATACTGGTCACCCAGACCAGCATATTTTTTATTGTTATTGATCGCATCAAAGGTTTTCTGCGTAATATCCTGTTCCAGCCACCGCGCTGTATTGATCAGCTGAAGGCCCGCATTAAAGTATTTCTGATTTGGATCAAGTCCTAATTCTTTATAGTTTTCGATCCCTTCTGCAATCGTTTTCTCATGGTCACCAGCATTGTCATTGACTGCTCCGATCACCTTATCCCCGATTTCAATATTCCATAAATTGCTGATATCATCCAGCATGATCATATCTACATCTAAAAAGATAACTTTTTTGATCTCTTTAGGCATAAAATAAGGGATCAGCAGCCTGATATAGGTATTCAGCGGATAAGAATTATTAACCAGTGGTAATTTAACCCCTTCAGGAATGATCTCACTCATTTTTAACCAGATCAGGTTAATCTTTTTCAAGACCAGTGATCCGGTAAGCTTGCTCTTATTTGTTTTAGAAATATGATCATCAACGATATAAATATCCACGATATCATCACTCAAATGATTCATTTCAATCGATTTCAATAAGGCCGCCATTAAGATGACATAGTGATTATCACAAGCCACTACAACAGATATGCGAGAATTAGTTTCCATAATTATTTGTGTCTTTTGAACCTCGTATTGATATGAAGATCATAGTTATACTTAATTTGTCTGTAGACCAGTCTGACCAGTGAAATCAACGGGTTCCCGCTTTGTCTCCAGTTACTTCTGGTGACTGTACTGGGCTCTGCCGAAGAATTCTCCTGCAAGAACAAACTATCGTACTGGTCATAAAACAGTGCTCTTCCTTTATTCTGAATAAAAGATAAACACATTTCATATTCTGTTTTGTCAGACTTAATGCCCTCCGTATACTGGCCGAAACGTTCAAAAAATGAAGAACGGCGCAAGTGTGGGTGATCACTATAATTGTATATTTTGTTTTTATCTGTAAACCACGGCTTGTAAACCATAGTAGAGAAACCTTTTTTATAAGGCTTTAAATAAGGATAAGGCCCGTAAGCATAAAACCGAACCAGATCAAGGTCTGCTTCTGCATGCATCATGTCCATCGCATCCTTAAAATGCTCCGCAAAAACAGGCAGCGGAATAAAATCCTCCTGCACATATAAAGTATAAGGCGTTTTTACTTCCAGCTGGCCTTTATTCAGGTTATTGCCTAATCCGCCATTAACTTTTGCCTTAATCAGCCTGTAGTTATAAACCTGCACCATTTTTTCCAGCTGGCCCAGATGAAAACTATCACTGCAATCGTCAGAAACAATAATCTCCTTAAAACTGACCTGCTGTTCTTTAAAAGTAAGCAGCAAGCGTTCCAGAGAACTACTCCTGTTATAGTGGGTAATCAGCAGGGTAACATCATCGAACAGGTTTTCCTTCGCATTCACTGGCATCGTGGACATATATTAATTTCGCGTAATAAAATTATACTTAAATCTTTTAAGGTCTTCTTTGATTCTGGAAATTACAATATTATAAAAAGATCCGTTCTGGCTCAGTGTTCTTACACCTGTCCATACCCGGGCTTTTCTGGATTTTACCTGCTTGATTTTGCCGTAGCGCATCAAATCCATACAAAGTTGTCCATCTTCACCTCTCCTGTTGATCTTTATAAAACCAATTTTGAGGCCAAATTCCTTCACATACCCCATGCTGATCCCAAAAGTATTGAAATAAGGCTGCTTGATATGCCTGATTTCGGCCATCGCATCTTTTAATTTCTCTAATATCCTGAGTTTCCACCTCGGAAAACCCGGTTCTCCGATAAAAGAATACCTTCCATAAACACAGACTACATCTTTTTGTGTAAGTACACGCATCATTTCATCTATCCACACTTCAGGGTAAAAGCAGTCAGCATCAGCAGTTAAGATATATTTGCCTAAGGCATTTTCCTGCCCTTTTTGCCTGGCCGGCCCTGCACCTTGTGTCAGCTCATTAAAAGATTTCACATGCAGCTGATCGATCGTTTGCTGTGTTTTATCCTTTGAATTATTATTCACCACAATAATTTCAAAAGGGATCTGAGTAACCATTTTAGACAAAGAAGCCACACAACGCAGGATATTTATCTCCTCATTCCATGCAATTACGACCACACTTACCAGCGGCTCTTTACTTTGTACCTGATCAAGATCCTTATTGACCGCCGAAAATACAGCAGGATCAATATCCTCATACTTCTCATAAGTATAAAGAAACTGATCTATCCAGACGGGATTATATTGATGTTTCATAACGTTCAGCTTTGGAAAGATAAACTCAAAGTGATTTTACCTTTTCCCATATCTTATTTTCAAAATTATATACTTTGATTACTCTTGCCGGATTTCCGACCGCCACTGAATAATCAGGTATATCTTTAGTCACTACGCTCCCGGCACCTACTATTGCATGTTTTCCAATCGTAACCCCAGCTGTGATTACGCAGTTTGCGCCAATCCAGACTTCATCTTTGATTGTTATATTTTTAGTAACCGTTTGCTGCTCACTCGGTGGAATATCAATTAATTCATAACCGTGATTCAGTCCTGAAATTACAATATTTTGCGCTAACATCACATGATTTCCAATCACAACCGGGCCAATAACTGTACAACCGATCCCAATTATAGTTTTAGTGCCGATTACCACATCTCCAACGCCATTATTGATCGTGGAAAAATCTTCAATCAGGCTGTAATTACCCAATTCAAAATGATTGAAAGGAAAAACATCAATCCTGGTTCTGAACCGCACAATTGACCCCTTCCCTTTTTTATGTTTGAAAGGGTTTATAAATAATCTGACCCATAATCTTGGTCTGAAATCGTTAGCAGGGATTAACATCCGGTGTGCTATCTTTTTCAGTACCGGATTTGCTTTTATTTTCGCGGATAATGACATTTATACTTTATATAACTTGATTAATAGCCTTATATAACTCACCTACACTGTTTTTCCAGGAATGTGAATGTGCAATTTTCACGCGGTATGCTGCTAATTCTTCCGTATTTTCCTGCAAGCCTTTTTCAATCAGTGTAACAAAGCCCTCTTTATTTTCAGCAAGATAAACAGTGTCTTCAAAAATCGTTACGGCCTCGGTATGGGTAGCGACCACAGGTTTCCCCATTGCCAGGTATTCATCAATTTTCCTTGGATAGTTACCGATCGTCACCTGGTTCACCAGCTGAGGATTGATACACAAATCAAATGCATTGATATACTGTGGTAAATCTTCAGGTTTCTGCGCACCCAGAAAATGGATATTCGGAATTCCGTGTAATTTACCCGCTTTAAACACATCATCCTCAGGCCCTACCAGAATGATATTCCAATCCGGTTTAGTTACTGCAATATGCGCAATCAATTCTATATCCAGACGAATACTTTGTAATGCGCCTACATAGCCGATTTTGGGCCCTTTTAAGCTGTCAATAGCGGGTATGGCAGGTAAAGCTGCGGAACTGGTAAAAATATCAAGCTCACAGCCCTGACCAATATAAAAAGAAGCCGGGTTATATTGTTTACAATAATTACTTAAGTAAGTGGAATTTGCAACACACAGGTCGCTTTTTTTGATTAATGCAGGCTCAATTCTTGTCCCATGTTTTTTCCAGTAATCTACAGCCAGCATGAAATCTCTGGAATAATAGATACTTAATGAAGGATGCAGGAATTCTTTCAGGTAAAAACTCTTGAACATATCATTATCATTGAAGAGGATGATATCCTTAAACCCCAGCAGTGCCGTTGTTTTCAAAATTGATTTTGCAAAAAGCCTGTTATTCCGTTTGTTTAACCAGTCGAAAAGGCTGAAATTATTAATCCAGTTGACAGATTCTATCAAAACATCAGGATATAGAGTCCATAAGTTATCAGCAACCGGGATCAGACCATTTGTTTTTCCTTTGATAACTGCTTTACGTTTGATAATCTTACTATCTTTTCTGTTCCGGAGTAAAGTTATTCTGTCCAGTGCCGAGTTCACATATAAAACACGGTTATGTTTCGCCAGTTCAATCGCTATATTTTTGCAATTGCTCCCAATATTAACATCCCATGGCTGCTGACCAACGATAACGATATCCCTTCCTGAAATGATTTCTTCCTTTGGTTGACTAATCATATAATTTATGAGGTAACATCATGTTTAGTAGCAACCGAGCGTTTATTAGCCTGCTTTGCGTGCACTAAAGATAACAATTGAAAAAATATAAACTTAGGAATGTTAATTAAGGATTTGTAAATTCTGGAGTCCGTAGGATAACGCAAAAGTGCAATCAGGAAACCAGCCGCAAAAAGTCCAAAAGCAATGAACCAGATCAAAGTATAAAAAGGGAAAATAAACAAATTGATAAAGGCGCAAAACAGGGACAATAAGATGAACATAAATAAAGGTGGCCTTAACAGGATCACACCAAATAAAAACTGGTTCCAGTTTAATCCTTTGATACCCTTAAATAAGATATCAAACCCATAGCCAAAATACTTAAACCAGGTATTGATCCATCTGGAACGCTGATTGACCAGTTGTGCAGAATTAGTGGTTTTCTCATCAAATACAATCGCATGTTCAGCAAATGCAATGCGTTTCCCCTGCTTTAAAAGTTGTGCCTGTAATACTTTGTCAAATCCTGCCCCGGTAATATCCAGGTTTTCAAAACACGCTTTGTATAAGTCTGTTTTGAAAGCCATTCCAGATCCGGCCAGTGTAGCAGATGAGCCTAATTCAAATAAGATTTCCCCGTCATAAAAATGATAATAGATATCTCTTGCTGCGTCCAGACAGGCAAAAGTTGTATTCAGGTTTTTAGCTGCCCTGACGCCTTGTACAGCCTCAAACCCCTGGTCAAAAAACATATTTAATTCATTGATATATTCAGGATCTGTCAGGTTATCACTATCGATAATCGTCAGGATCTCATGCGCTCTCTTAAAATGACTGATGGCATAAAGATGTGACCTGGTATTACTCGCTAAAACAGTCTCCGGTCTGAGTAAGATTACCTTTTCGTTGTTAAAATGCAGTTCAGAGATATCGCAGTTATCAGCCACTACATAAATCAGGTAGTTTTTATAATTCAGCTGCAACAAAGAGCCCACCACCGAATGCAGCAATCCTGTTTGCTCATAAGCGGTCACAATGATCGCATAATCATAGTCTTTTTGATGCAGACTTTTCTTCCGCTCTTTTTTGAAGAGTTTATAAAACAAAAAAAGTACTATTGGAAGCACAAGATTGTATCCAATAATGATTTGCAGAATTAACCAGAGCGTTATTTTCATGAGCAATCCTTTCTATTAATTATGTTCTTCTTTCGACTGCTGCTGTTCAAAGTATTTTTTAGATTTATAAAATCCATAAGCAAAGAAGAGTAAACCGGGAATAAGAAATATTTCAAATGGCATGATGGATCTGATTAAATAGGTTTAACTACAATTAGGCTGTTGTTATCAAGGTTACTCGTCTCAATTAATAAGTTCTCCTGTGCAATTTCTTTATCAAATTTCGGTCCCAGATAAACCAGTACAAACGAAATACAGACAATTAAAGAAGAAGGCATATTATTGATGACCTCATTTCCATAACTGCAAAAGAAAATACCAGCACTGGCTGATAAGATTGCAATCAGCTTTACTTTCAGTTTTTTATCCTGTATCATCCAGATAATTCCGCAGCATTTTCCTAAAATATACATCAGCATACTAAACCAAAGGGTTAGCCCTACAATACCATACATAGCCCATATTTTAACCCAGTAACTATCCGGTTGTATGATGGAAAGGAATTTATCCTGATTATACTCAGAGAAAGCCCCTAAAACACCCAATCCGCCACCAAAAGGCCGCGAGCTCAGGTATTCCCTCAAAATCCGCTGCGTATTGAAACGGACATTCAAGGATGGATCTTCAGGATCCAGAGAACTTCTGAAACGGTTAATTTCGTAATAATTACTTCCGATGGTGGTGTATTTCAATCCCCCTAAAAAGACGGCCATAAACAGGCCACCTAAAAACAATACCTTGAAGTTTTTAGTCAGGAATATCGCAAAAACAGCTGCGACAACCAGGGCGAAAAATGCACCCCTTGTACCCGAAAGCAACATCGCATAGCCATAAAAACCAGCAAGAGACAATAAGGTCACTTTTTTCCAAAGCTTAGAGGAGCCTAAAGCCAGTACCACGGCCATTACCACAAACACCGCCTCAAATGCACCAAACTGCCCGGCATCATAAAAGGAGAATGCACGCAGTTTTCCGAAAATCAAATGGGTAGCCCCACCAGGCCCGTCAATAAAGCGTTGTTCGCCTGGAAATAAGCCAAAATGTATCTGTTTAATCCCGTTTAATGCAGCAACAAGCGCTAAACCAAGAATCAGCTTAATGAAAAGGTCAAGATCACTTTTCTTATTAAATACAATGAAACTCAAAGGAATAAGCAGTACCGGATATAAGGCGACCGACCTGATTTCCATCAGCCAGCCCATTACACTCGCACCAGCCGGATTAATAACTTCGATGACACTGACAATAAACCAGATCAGGAATAACAGGCTCAGATCATTACGGATCACCAGCCAGTCTTCTTTCTTATAATAAATCAGGGAGGACAGCCAGGTCAGGACCAGTAGTAATTCGATCCCCATCCCATAAGACAGGCCTCCTATTTCCCTGCCTAAAAAGCCCAGTAAAAAACAGTAAATGACTAAGGTTACCAGTCCGACCTTTGGATTTCTGAAAAGAAAGATCAGGTAAACAGTAAATACGGCCAGCAGCGCTAATACTACCGGAACTAATAATTCCAGTTTTGCGGTTGCAAAACTGGATATTCCCGCTATTAAAAGACCAAAAATTAAAAACTTTATTCTCGACTTCTTTAAAAACAGGTGATTAGAATCTCGCTGCATAATTAAATATCTACCACTAAATTAACCATCTATTCCGGCTAATTTTATTTTATTTATCACCCAGCCCATAAATCCAGGCTGTTTTTTAAGAAAAGCTATTAAATCTTTGTCTGAATCAGTCAATGTTTTACCTGCTTCAAATACAGCGACATTTTTCTCTGTAAATGAAAGCCATTCTTTGGCAAGGTTAATATTCAATAAGCTATTGACATCAATGATAATGATATCAAATTGTTTTTTGAGTACATCAAATCCAGCTCTCAGATTTCTTTCACTCTGTATTTCCAACAATGACCTGGTTTCATCTATCTTATTCAGACGGGTAATCATGTCATCAATCTGTATCTCTCTTTTCACCAAAAAGGTCTCAAAGTTCTGGCTGATCTGCAACTGTTTAGAGTCTGACAATACAGGAGTTACCTGATCACCACCAATCAATAATACTTTCTTACCAGTCATCGCATAAGCATAAGCCAGGTTCGAAGCCAGGAATGTTTTTCCTTCCCCTACACCTAAACTTGTAATCCCTAGTACGCGGCTGTCTTCCTTCGCCATTTCATCACCAATCTCAAATCTTAATGATCTCAGCAAATCTTTATGGATCGTATAGTTATTATTTTTAGTATCATTCCAGATCGATTTGATATCTGTAACCTGCTCAGGAATGTAATTCAAACTACCCAATACACGCATTTTGGTCGCAGCCTCTAACTGGTGAATGGTATTGATAGAGTGATCTGTTAAAAACAACAGTACCAAAAGAGAGAAACAAACTGCAAAAGTAGCAATACCCGATAAAGCGATATACACAATAGTTTTTGAAGCTTCGGCAGAACCAGGTAAACCAACCTGCGCAACCTGAAGTTTTAAACCTGTATTTTGCTCTGTACGGCTTGTATTGGTCCGTTCCAATGCAGCCATATAGTCTTTTGTCGCAATATCAGCATCACGCTCATAATTTTGTATCCCGGCATCAAAAGGAACCATCGTATTGTATTGTCCTTTCAGTTTTGCCAGTTGTTTATCAATAGAGCTGATCGTGTTTTTAATCTGCTCTGTTGAAATGTCCAGGTTATTTTTTTGCTGTATTAATCCTTGTTTCGCAATCTGCGGATCTACTACATTCTTATCAGAATTTCTTGCAGACTGTCTGGATATTAAAGTCTGTAAAGAATCTACTTTACGTTTATCAGACTGTCTGAAACTGTTATCTATATAACGGTCATTCGCAGCTTTCAATTCGCTTTTTAAATTCAGGATCGTATTGTTATCTTCTACTACAGTTCCGCCCATGTACGGATCTCCGACCCCTCTGAGCTTACTGTTGATCGCAGAAAGTGCCCCCTGGTTTGCCTGAATATCACGGATCGCCTGTGCTTTTCTTTCCTCATACTGAGAAATCTGAGAATAAACCGTAGCCGCCTGTTCGTTCAGGTTCAGTACACCATTTTTCATTTTGAAGCCTTTCAATGCCCCATTTTTAGCATTCATTTCTCTTTCCTTCTTTTTCAGTAAGGAATCAAGCACTGCTATAGAGTTATTCTGATTGTTATAAACGTCAATACTATAATTGCTGATAAATTCAGTAGCTAACGTATTAACCAGGTAAGCAGATAAAAGCGGGTTCTCTGAAGTAAAATCGATATTTACAAAATCACTGTTATCAGGTCTGTAAATCATCATTTTTTTATTCAGTGCTGCTTCACCATAACCCATCGATTGCAGGATATCATATAATTTGAATTTCCCTTTGTTATCATAAACAGTAACCGGGATCTTTTGCGCAAGTCTTTGCTTGTAAGTATTCAGCAATTCCGATTTCTGCGCCGCAGAAAGAGAATCCAGTTTAGGACTATATTTTCTGAAAGCAGCTTTCGGATTTTCCAGATCATGAATAATCAGATTATAAGAAAGGATACTCATGATCTTTCTCATTTTCATCTTTTCGATGATATTACTGAACTGCTGGCTGGTCTTGAAATAATCGTTCTGTGTCTGTGAAGACAATTGTTTAGACTGATCTACCAGACCAGTAGAAATCTGAACCTGAGATTTATACTCTTTAGGAATATTTTTAGATAGAAAATAAGTGATAACGGCAGCGACTACAGGTACCAGTATCAGTATCCATATATATCTTTTGAGTAGCTTTAAAAATCTTTGAATGTCCATTTTCAGTAATAAACTTGAATTATTTTATTTAATGTCGGTAAGTTTTCTGCCAATTATCTCTTCTAATGCATCTTTAGCATTCAGAAAATTCACCTCAGTCTGTATTTTAGCAGAATTAGAATCTGACAACTGAACTCTGCTTCCATTATAAGCGTCCAATGGAATTTCACCTTTTTCAAATCTGCGGCGTTGATTTTCAGCTACCCCATTGTTATCCTGTGCAGTCTGAGTTTTAATTTTCAGCTCACTTAACATTTGAATATAGGTATAATATCTCTTTTTTACTTCGTTTACTAAGGCATAATCGTAATCTGCGGTTTGTAACTGAGCAACTTTATAATCAGCTTTTGCACGTTTAACTAAAAATGGTTTCTGTAAAAAAGCACCCAGATTTAAACTGATACCATATTGAATACCATTTACAATATACGGATTTGAAGTCTCTCCTGGATTGCTGATTGCCTGTTTATCACCCGGACGGTAAAAATAAGAAGCACTGAACATATCAAGGTAAGATATTTCCGCTACAGCTATACCAGTTTTAATTGCGTCTTCCTGTGCTTTAAGTATCTTACGTTTTGGATAATTTTCTTTTGCAGCCTGGATATATTTTTCCAGCATACCGTAATTGATGTCTCCGATAATCGAGTCCTGTGCAGATACGTGCAGGCATAGAAACGATAGTAAAAGAACTGTGAGAGCAGATACTTTTTTCATTTGATTATTATTTTAGTTGATTATTAATAGGGTTGATTTTATCTATTTATACTTTTTCTCTCTGGAATAAAGCAGGGAAGGTTTTTAACATGATACTCATATCAAACCATACCGAGTAATTCCTTGCATAAAAGTTATCCAGTTTTTTACGTTCTGTATCAGACATATCCGCTTTTCCTCTTTTGCTGATCTGCCATAAGCCAGTGAGACCTGAGGGGCCTAAAAACCGCATTGACCATTCATTGGAGGTTAACATTTCTGCCTCATATAAAGGCAAAGGTCTGTTTCCTACTAAAGACATATCCCCTTTCAGTACATTCAGTAACTGCGGAATTTCGTCTATGCTGGATTTTCTTAAGAAATTCCCCAGTTTAGTTACACGTGGATCATTCTTGATTTTCACAAATGCATTGGTACCGCTTCCATCATCAGCATACTGATTCAGCGCCGATAAATTTTTCAGTTCTTTATCTGCACCGGCTTTCATAGATCTGAACTTATAAAAGTCGAAGATCTTATAACCTGTACCCACTCTTTTACTTTTATAGATGACAGGCCCTTTTGAATCCAGTTTGATAAATAAAGCGACAATCAGCAGAAATGGCGATAAAACCAGCAATACTCCGCCGGCAGCAACCACATCAAAGATCCGCTTGGTTGTCGGTATAATATATTCTTTCTGTTTTTTAATCACGGAAAGCTGTTCAATATTCGGCTTGATCAGTTTAAATTTGATTAAAAAATTCAGCCTGTCTTTTAGATCTTCCATTTGATAAGGAAGGAAATACAAATCGTGTATTTTCGCCTTGATTGCCCTTGCCCTTAACTTCATATCATGTTGCTGTGCCAGCAATACAATAATCAGTCCGCTGGTTAACGGATTATTTTTAATCTTCGCAATAATGGCAAAGACTGTTTCTTCCTGCTGTTCTTTGACCTCGATCATAATCACATCAGGTGTCGAGAACAATGATAAAGAACTTAAATAGGCCTCTAGTTTGGAGGAGTCATCCAGGTTGAAAATATTATACTCCTGCCCCAGAATCGCAGCTGATTCAGCTGAAAGTTCAGTACCGCAGTAAACCAACCTTATTCCTTTGTAATTATAATCCATTGTTTCTTTAAATAGCAGTTGTTAATGTGGCTAATACTCTGGCAATTTCGTTTTTCAAACTCTCCGGGTTAAATGGCTTCGGAAAATGTGCTTCTACTTTGAAAGGCAAATTTGCAACAATTTTATCCAGATCTTCTGCTGCTGATAAAATAATAACAGGGATTTCCCGGTAATAACCACTGATCTTAATACTTTTCAGAAAAGAAGTACCATCAAAATGAGGCATGTGTAAATCCAGAATAATAATGTCAGGAAAGTTTCCTTCCTCTAACCACAAGTGAGCCTTATAACCACTCTCCTTCGCATGAACAGTGTACTGTTTTGACAGGATAAAGTTGAGTAATTTTAAGATACTTGGCTCATCATCAACTATTAAGATTTGCTTTTTACCAAATGAGACATTTTCCATTTAAAGGGGTATTAAGATGTAGATTAATATTATTCAGTTTAGTATGCAAGTTATACATCCTATCAACAATTACGAATTAAAATAAACATCAGTTTTATAATTTAATATAGATTGATAAAATAATTTCTAATTATCAGTACCTATTGTATTTACATTCTATATTCCCAATATCCTGCCAAAATCAGCTGTGAAATGTAATTCATGAAGGAGTCCTTTGGAAAAACAACAAATTAAAGGCTTAAACAGGGTAATTTATTTAACCTAAACCCCGGAATATTAGCAATCAATCGATTCAACGCAATAAAGACAGATGCATTCCTTTAATTTGATATGATTGATGTTTTATAAAGATAACCTAATTTTTAATTTCCCGATTTGGCAATAAACACCCCAGGAGCATAAAAATTAGGGGAATTATCTCAACTAACTGTAAAATTTATACCCCCAGTGTCCAAAACAGGGGAATTTGCCCGGATTAAAGCCCCACTGAAAGTCAAAACAATATCTCCTGCGCGAATTAGTTAGCACATAATTTGCAGGTAATACATTGATTACAAATAATTAACTTAATGATTACCCTGTTATTATGAAATATATCTTTTTAAGCCTGGTTCTGTTCAGTACAATTTCTTTTACAGTTTCAGCACAAGACACTACCGCAGTTACTACCGGCTTACCTACCGCGGTTACCAGCACTGCTGCCGAAACAACAGTTCCGCGTCCTGTAGTTAAACTGATCAAAACCCCGGCTGCACTTGGCATCTCACCAAAAACACAAAAAAGGATTGCGGCTATTGCTAACCCGCCCATCAACCTTGCTCTTTTCGCGGTAGACAGACGGGATAAAAGCCAGGAAGGGAACTCTGATGTGATCATGATTATTACCATTGATCAGGTAACCAAGAAGATCAAAATGTCGTCTATATTACGCGATACCTATGTGAATATAGAAGGCAAAGGAATGGATAAGATCAATGCTGCATTTGCTTTAGGAGGCCCTCAGCTGGCTATTAAGACTATTAATCAGAACTTTGATATGGACATTCAGGATTATATCAATGTTGATTTTTTCGGAACTGCCAAAATGATCGATGCACTTGGTGGCGTAGAAATCAATGTTAAACCTGAGGAAATCCCTTACCTGAATAATTACCTGAAAGAGATCTCTATTATTGAAAATATTCCTCCTGTTAATGTAACCAATCCTGGTATCCAGGTATTAAACGGCAGACAAACCGTTGCCTATACCCGGATCAGAGCAGTTGGGCGTGGCGATTATGAACGGACTGAAAGACAAAGAACCGTCCTGATTGCGCTGTTTAACAAGATGAAAGGTGCAGGCCCGGCATTATACCCGGTATTTATGAACCAGATTTTACCGAATATGGAAACGAGTTTATCAGGTATGAACCTCTTTAAAATTGGCGGCGATATTCTGAATTCAAAAAGCAAAACTATCGAACAGGCAAGGTTTCCGCTGGATTCTTCCAGCAAAGGTATCAGGGTAAATAATATCTGGTACTTATCAGCTGACCTGAAAGTTACGACAGCAGCCATTCATAATTTTATTTACAAAGGCATTAGCCCTGCGCGTTAATCAGCTATGAATAAGCAGATTAAACCAAACCATCAACATTGACTGGTTAAACTAAGCAACAACTCCGGCTCGTTAGTAGTGATAAAATCGATCTTGTTTTCCAATAAGGTTAACATATCTTTTTTATCATTAACGGTCCACGCATTAATCGTCATCCCCAGACTGTGAGCTCTGTTAAACCAGTCTCCGGTCTGGTAAATATTGAAGTCATAATCCGCCTGCCGGATATGATCTCTTTTTAAGGTTTCAACAGGAAGTTCATCATTAATTTCAGCCAGAAATGCAGTCTTTGCAGCAGGATCATGCTGTAATATCCGCAACAGTGCCTCATAGCTAAAACTAATGTATTCTATCCACGCTCCGGCATTCATTTTTTGCACCATTGCAAACACCGCATCAGTCAGGGTTAATGTATCCAAAAGGTTCGCGGCCACTTTAATTTCAAGAATCAATTTCGTGTGGTCCTGCTTTATTCCTTCTCCCAGGTAGGTTTCCAGAGTTGGAAGGTATTCCCCATTGTGTAGCGTTTTTTGCCTCAGTTCAGCATAAGTGGAAGATGCAATCGGGATCCCCTGAAAATCTTCATCGTGATTTACAACAATTAAATTGTCTTTAGTCAAATGCACATCAAATTCAGACCCGTAACATTTTAATCTGATCGCCTCTTTTAAGGAAGCGATTGAATTTTCAGGCAGGTTATTCTTTTTAAAAGCGCCCCGATGGGCAATTACTTTATTGTTGTTCCAGTTCATTGCGTGGTCAGGCTCTTGTTCCTAAATAGAATTTATCACGGTATTCACTCGGTGTCATCCCAACTGTTTTCCTGAACACTTTTCTAAAAGCTTTAGGATCATTATATCCTGATTTATAAATTACTTCCGTCATCTGTTCAACGGTTTGTTCTAAAAGTTTTTTTGCGGCTTCAATACGGGTCTGCTGCAAGTATTCAATTAATGTAATTCCGGTAACCTGTTTAAAGCGCCGGACTATATTCCTCCTGCTGGCAGGTATATCTTTAATCATTTCTTCAATAGTTCCGGTATTATGATAAGCCATTTCTATTTTTTGCTGCGCCATAGCAACCAGATTATCATTGTGTTTTCTGGAAATCTGGAAAGTATTAAAATAGGATTGCGTATGTCTGTCCATATCTATGGCAAAAAGTTTCGCAATTTTTATTGCGATTGTGTTTCCGCAATGTATCTGTAAAAGATGCAGCATCAAATGAAAACTGGATGTCGCCCCACCGCTGGTGTACAACCTGCCGTCCTGGGTAACTGTCTTATCTGCCTGAAGACTGACTTCGGGAAATGCAGTGGCAAATTCTGTACAAGCATCCACATGGGTGGTTGCAATCTTTCCGTTGAGCAGCCCTGTTGCACCTAAGAGAAAAGCACCAGTACAAAAACTGGCCAGTTCCGCGCCTGCTGCATATTGCTGGTTCAACCAGGTAATGGCCGGATAGTTTTCAGCAATAGCATGCTGAATATTTTCATTGATAAACGAAGGGATTAAAATCAGGTCTTGTTTAGCTGAACTTTGAATAGACAGCGGCTGGTAGCCATAAAAATAGGTACCGGGATTGCTTAACAGACTGTCATCACTACAAAACAAATCAATTTGAAAAGGAGCCGGATGTCCGTCCTGAAGATACAGTTTGTTGACTGTTTCAAAGACATCCAGTATAGCTGCTACGCTTAATAATCTGTACTGATTAGTTAGGAGAAGACCAAGTTTTATCATTTGATTATTTTTTAATACCTAAATATAACATATAAAAATCAAAGTATTCATCCAATATCCCCTGGGCCTGTTTGTTTTTCTTGTATACTGGAGAAGGTTATTACATTTGCAAAAGAAAAAATAAAAATATATTATGATAGCTCACCACGTTTTATTCTGGTTAAAAACCGATACCACAGCAGCACAAAAAGATGCATTCAGAAAAGGTCTTGAATCTTTAGAAAAGATAGAAACCGTAACTAAAATTCATATAGGGGTTCCTGCTCCTATTGACCGCGCAGTTGTGGATACAACTTATACCTTTTCGGAGATTGTATTCTTTGAAGACCTTGCTGGTCATGATGTTTACCAGGCCCACCCTATACACATAGCCTTTTTAGACGAGTTCAGAGTCTTCTTCGAAAAGGTTGTCATTTACGACGCCATTTAATCAATCAGCGAATTGCCTCTTCTTTGAAGATGCAAACGCAATATTTTCAAATATTATCTGCAAAATGATTCTCTGGCTCAGAAGAATCATTTTGCAGATACTGGCCAATCAGTTTTTATCCGCATCAGCTTTCTCCAAAACGGATAAGATATTGCCGGACGGATCTTTAAACCAGGCTATTTTTGGCCCACCGCCATGAAATACCCCCAGATCATCAGTTTCAAAGCCTTCTTCTTTGTAAATGATAAATTCTATTCCTCTTTTGCGCAACTCATTCATAGAGTCCTGTAGGTTGATCACCGGAAAATTAAGAACGGTAAAAGTTGCCGGAACATGATTAGGTTTAGCATAAACGAATACAGTTCCTCCGCCTGCAATATGCAATACTAACTGCCCCATGGTCTGGGAAATTTCCAATCCCAGTGTATCTCTGTAGAATTTGATCGCCTCCGCTATCTCCTTTACGGAGAAACCACTGAATGCATTCACATCTTTAAACATTGCCATAAGCTTAAGGTTAAATTGACTGATAATTCATTACCCTAAGTTGAGCATATTAACTGGAATGTACCGGGGTTAAACAGGGCAATTTACAGGGCTGTCCGCGACAGATTTAATTCCCTGACCTGTGATGAGCACATGAAGTAAAACAAAACCAGCACAATTTACTGTCAGGGCCAGGTAATTCAGTACCAAACTGGAAGAGAAGTGCCACTGGAGTGCATTGGAACGACATTATAACGACCTTGAAATGAGGTTGGAATGACTGTGGTCATTGCAAGGTCATTCCAACGTCATTCCAACCTCATTCCAAGGTCATTTCAAGGCACTATTCAACACAGTTTCAACACTTGTTCTTTACGCCAAGGCCATATTTCCTTTCACAGCCGGTAAAAGGTGAAAAATAAGAGTGCAGGAAAATGTTTAGTAAAGGATAATCTGATTGTTTTTTCTTTTGACAGAGAGATTGGTATTCCGGCAAATTGCAGCCAGAACGGCTTCCAGAGATACATTTTTAAGAGTTCCGGTTAATAATCTGTTTTTCGCCCCTTTGTTGTCAATGCTGATATTACTGTTATAAACTTCATTTAAAACTTCAACCATTCTCCATAACGGCACACCCTCAGCGATAAATCCACCACTCCGGTAATAAGAATAAAGCTGATCGGTATTGTTTTCCTTCAACAATTGCGTACTACTTTGCCTGATCAATACCTTTTCTCCGGCATTCAGGGTGACTGTTTTACCACTTTTACTCACCTGAACAGTTCCCTTGCCGACAATGACCGCTATACTACCTTTTCTGTTTTTCACATTTAAGGATGCTCCGGCTACTTTGATTGTGGTACTGCCCGTATGAATGATAAATGGCTTTTCCGGATCTGGTGCAACCGTAAAGAAAGCTTCTCCTTTAGTTAACCAAACCTGACGCCGGGCTCCTCTGAATTTTTCGGGATAACGTAATAAACTTTGTTTATTCAGTACAATGACTGATCCGTCGGTTAAAGTATCTGCCTGAACGGTGTCTTTGGTCAGAAAGAGGAGTTCTTGTGTAGAAAACTGGCTGGAATACAGCCATGCGCCCACACCAAAGAATAGAAATACAGCTGCTATCTTCACCCAGAACTGGTAGCCTAAAAGGAACATTGTTTTCCTTTGCTGCTGCTCTTCCCCTTCATCTTTCAATTTCATCTGTAGAATTATTTATCCGCGATTTTTGCTAAGATAAAAGAATAGGGTTAAAATTCTTGCTATACCTCTGATAAATACTGATAGATATTGTTGAGTTGATGTGTATGCCGCTGGCTATGGTAATTCACAAAATATATAGCTTCGATACGGGTTAAAAAGCCATATCCGGGCAACTCAAATGTCAAGCATATTTTATCAAGTTCCATAGTCTGTATCAAATTGATTAAACTGCTTTTGATATTTTCCAGCGTCCCCAGCTGCCTTTGTTTACTATAACTGATGGGCAGTGGCAGTATAAAATCAGGAGATTTCATTTTAGTATCGAAATTCAGGAAATCAGCTCTGATCTGCGCAACCAGCTGATCTGGTTCCCGGTCGGCATCTTTTACCGGTCCCTGCATCACTTCAATAAATCCTGTATTAGCGAGAATAAGATGCTGCACTACTTGTCCCGCAGTCCAGCTATCAGAGAAAGGGATTTTATTGAGCTCTTCTTCATCGAACGAAGAAACAACCTGTAATAGCGTAGTCAATGTCCGGTCTGTATCCAAAAGAATTGTTTCCATAAGTTATGTTTAAAATCTATACTAAAGATAAATAGATAAGCTATATACTATTGCTTGCCTAAAAAGTCAATTTAAGGGGGCATTCCAGACAATTGCTAATTATTTTGCCAGGCAAAATCAGCTATAATTATTCTTTTTATGCAATCTTTACAGCCGGATAACTTCTTTTTATCAAAATGGATATAATTAAAAAGATCAACGAGATAGCTGTGACTTATTTTGAGGATAACAATTCAAAATTCGCCGCTGCCCTGGGAACAAACGAAGCCAACATCAGGAATTACAGGAGTAAAATTGTTCCTAAAGTGGAATTCATCGTGAAGTTATGCAACGATCTTGACATTAGTTTCGAATGGATGTTTAATGATTCAGGAGAAATGAAAAAGGTTAAAAAGGATGCTGATGTTTCTTTAACGTATCCGGTGGTGGCAGGAGTATATCCACCCGCAGCAGGAATCAGCAATAACCTTCAGCATCACCAGGGAATTCCCCTTTATGAAATGAACCCTGCCGGAAACCTGTTTGATTTTTTTAATCAGCCGCCAAATATCATTGATTATATCCAGATCCCTAAACTCCCAAAAAGTGACGGCGCCCTCTATATTCTTGGAGAAAGCATGTATCCCCTTTTAAAAAGTGGCGACATTGTCATTTATAAAAAGGTAAATAACCTGAAAGAAGGGATCTATTATGGAGAGATGTATTTGTTATCAATTCATATAGATGGAGATGATACTACTCTACTCAGATATGTTCATCATTCGGAAAAAGGAGAAGATTATATCCGGTTAATCAGCCATAACACCACATATGCCCCAAAAGACATCAGCATGGAATACGTTAAAGCGATGGCACTGATCAAAGCGGGTATCCGGATCAATACGATGATGTAAATTAGTATACCCTCCCGGCCGACAAGCTGACTATAGCAGATCAGCAAGCAGGCATTGTATTATAATTATGATACATTACTATGATTCATACTATTTTAATGAGACCAGCAGAAGACTTAATTTTGTCTTAGAAATTAAAAGATCTGCAAAATGGAAAATCAAAAAATATTTGTGATTAACGGAGGACAAGTTTTCGGACACTCCGGAGGTCGTTTTAACAACACAATTTTCAATGCAACACTAAACTTCTTTAAAAGTCAGCCTGGATTTGAAATCAGGTCAACCGATATTAACGACGAATATGATCCTGCACAGGAAGTAGAAAACTATGTGTGGGCAGATGTAGTCATTTACCATACTCCTATCTGGTGGTTCCAGGTACCTAATGGCTTAAAAAAATATATTGACGTAGTCTTTACTGAAGGTCATCAGAAAGGGATTTACAGAAGCGACGGCCGTTCTTCAGCTAATCCAAATATTAATTACGGGACTGGTGGTTCTTTACATGGCAAAAAATATATGGTGACTTCTTCGTGGAATGCACCGGCTACTGCTTTCACATTGCCTGGTGAATTTTTTGGCCAGCGCAGCGTAGATGATGGTGTACTATTTGGCTTTCACCGCATGAATGCTTTTACAGGTATGAAACCATTGCCTGGCATCCATTTTCACGATGTAGAGAAGAATGCTGATATTGTCAATGATATGAAATTATATCAGGAACATTTAACTAATACCTTCATTAATCAAAAACAAGAATATGAGTTTTTATCTAACAGCAATAATTAAAAGTACACCAGGAAACGCTGAACAATTAAAAGCGATTTTAAAAACTTTGGTTTCAGGATCAAAAAGTGAAGCTGCTTGTCTGCAATATGATCTGCACCAGGCTCAGGAAGATCCAAACCTGTTTATCTTCCATGAAGAATGGACAAGCAAGGAAGATTGGGATTTACACAATGTAACCCCTCATATTAAAAAATTCGCAGCAGATGCTGCAACAATACTAGATGGTGCACCCATCATACATATCACCAAAAGAGCAGGCTAAATGCTTGCTCCTGATAGTGGTTATACTATATAATTATGGAATACAGAAAATTAGGAAATACAGAATTAAACTTATCAGCAATCACCCATGGTGCTTTCGCTATTGGCGGGACCATGTGGGGCGGAAATGAAAAACAAGATTCAATTGATGCGATTCATGCTTCACTGGATCATGGAGTAACCAGTATCGATACTGCACCGTTTTACGGATTCGGGTTAAGTGAGGAGCTGATTGGTGAAGCAATTAAAGGAAGAGATCGTTCGAAAATCCAGTTACTGAATAAATTCGGATTGGTTTGGGATGGCAGTAACAATGGCAAAGGAGAATTCTTTTTCGATGCAGGGGCAGATGGTAAAAGTATACCAGTTTATAAATATGCCTCAAAAAGTAATATCATTAAAGAGGTAGAAGAAGGATTGAAACGTTTAGGAACTGATTATATCGACCTTTTACAATTGCACTGGCCTGATGCAACTACCCCTATTGATGAAACCATGGAAGCGCTTGATCAATTGATAGCGCAAGGTAAAATCAGAGCAGCTGGTGTGAGTAATTATAGCCTTGATCAGCTAAAAGAAGCACAAAAAACAATCAGTCTGGCTTCAAACCAGATATCTTACAGTATGCTGAACAGAGCAATTGAAAAAGAAATTGTTCCTTATACAGTAGAAAACAATATTGGTATCATTGTATACAGTCCGCTGGAAAGAGGGTTATTAACTGGTAAATATTTCAAAGATGCCAAACTTAAATCCAATGATCACCGTAACGGTTATTTTGGTCAGTTTAATCCTGAAAAAGTAAAAGCACTTTTACAGACGATTGAGCCAATTGCAGCAAGCAAAAATGCAACAGTTGCACAAGTCGTGTTAAGATGGACTACCCTGCAACCGGGTGTTAGCATTGTACTTGCAGGTTCAAGAAATGCTGCACAAGCAATTGACAATGCAAAAACAATGGATATCACCTTGAATCCTGATGAATTAAATAGCCTTAATAAAGCGGTTGAATTAGTCGGATAATACAAAAAACACCTTCATCAGAAGCCGGTTCGAATGTTCATAAAAAGACAGGGACCGGCTTCTTTCGTTTGACTGATTATTATTTATATTTAAAGAAAACATTTAATCAGACAATTATGAAGAAATTAAGCTTTATGTTCTCTTTTGTAGTCCTGTTATTACTGACCAGTGCTGCATCAGCTCAAAAAAATGACAATTATTTTGTTGGTCAGTGGAATATCTTAATTAAAGGACTTCCCAACGGCAATACAGATGCCCTGGTAAAGTTTGAATTGAAAGATGGTCAGCTGGCCGGCAGTATCACCAGCGTAACAGAGAAAAAAGAGATGCCTTTTAAAACAGTTACCTTAAAAGATTCTACGGTTACGGTTACATTTGACCATAGCAGCGGTCAGGTAGAAATGAACCTGCTTAAAAAAGATGACGCTAATCTGGTTGGTAACATCAACAATCAGTTCGACCTTAGTGGTGTCAGAAAAAAAGAAGATTAAATTAAATGAGCTTATTAAAAGATATATATTCCGTTCCCTTTTATAATAAATTAGCCGACACCCTGATTCAGCTAAACCCTGAATTCAATAAAAAAAGATTTATTGAACTGATCAATGTGGAAGGGTTCACTGCTATGGAACTTAAGCAGCGGATGCACCATACCACATTGGTCATTCATCAGTTTCTGCCTTCCGGTTATCCGGAAGCCATTCAGCATCTATCTTCCCTGATTCATCAGCTTAAAAAACAGCAAACGGGAGAACAGCTGCTGGCCTACATATTTTTGCCGGACTATATTGAAACCTACGGGCTGGAAGATTATGAAACTTCCATTCAGGCCATCGAATCAGTTACACAGTTTATCAGCTGTGAGTTTGCAGTCAGACCATTTCTGGCTAAATATGGACAGCAGATGATGCAGCAAATGGAAAAATGGTCTTTACATGAAAATCATCATGTCAGAAGACTGGCCAGTGAAGGCAGCAGATCAAGGTTACCCTGGGCAATGGCTGTACCCGGATTAAAAAAAGACCCGTTTATGATCCTCCCTATTCTGGAAAATCTAAAAAATGATCCTTCGGAATATGTACGCAGAAGTGTGGCGAATAGCTTAAATGACATTTCTAAAGATCATCCTGAAATTGTGATCGCTATTGCCGGCCGCTGGAAGGGACTGAGTAAAGAAACGGATGCGATCATTAAACACGGCTGCCGCGGTTTACTGAAACAAGGCCACACCAAAATATTAGCACATTATGGATTGGAGAGTACCGCTATTGAATTACTGGATTTTGAAATATTGACCGCAGCAGTAGCTATTGGTGAAAGTCTTGAATTTACGATCTCCGTTAAAAACATAGCTACGGTTCAACAAAAAATCCGGCTGGAATATGCAGTTTACTATAAAAGGCTGAATGGACAAGTCTCTAAAAAGGTTTTCAAAATCAGTGAGCGTGAATTTCAGCCTGCGGAGATTGCAGTAATCAATAGAAAACAAAGTTTTAAAATTATTACCACCAGAAAGTTTTATCCCGGTGCGCATCAGTTAGCTATTATTCTCAATGGCCGGGAAAGTGAGTTAAAAGATTTTGAATTGAAATAGTTTTTATGACAGCAGTTCACCAGAAAAACAGCTAAAAAGCCCGATAAATTAAATCCTGAATCAATAAAAGTCTTAATATCAATTGATTGATACAAACAAAAATTATACTAAATTGTTTTAGCTTAGAGTAATATCTCAGCCAGCAACCAAATAATAAACCTAATCATCAACTATGAAAAAGAGACCTTTTATCCAACTCTACAAGGGAGTTTTTATCCTTTTTATTTCAATTATTGCTTTCAGTTCCTGTAAAAAGATTACAGACGGGGCAGGTACATCGGGCGGTACACCATCAGATGCAGATTATCTGAAAAACCTGCTGGCTTATAAAAAAAGTGCACACCAGCTATTTCTGGGTTACCTGGTCAATGATGGCAATGATCCGGCCGCTGCGTCTTCCATGTTAAATGTTCCTGACAGCGTAGACATTGTTGTCGCATTTGCCGGATGGGATAAAGATGCTTCACACTGGACTACTTTACAGGCAAAAGGAACGAAAATACTGACCTGCACTTTCCCTGGAAATGATGCCTATTATGATGGATCTGCAAAAGATACCACAACAACTCAAAAAACGGCTTTATCAGCCAATAGTACTTATGACCACTGGGCAAAGGCCATGCATGATAAATTTATCAAGGGTATGGGATGGGACGGAATTGATGTCGATATTGAAACCGGTACTTTTGGCGGGGACGCACCAGCCAGTAATGCGAAAGCAGTATTAACTTCCGTAGCTAAATATTTTGGCCCCAATGCACAAGCTGGTAATCTGACTAAAGCGGGCGTAAAACCAATATTTATTTACGATACTGATGTGGATGTAGCGGGTGGCAGCCTTGGATACAATACGATTTATACCCCTTTCAAGAGCAACTATACCTATGTTAATTTTCAGTCTTATGTGGGTGGAAGCCGTCGCTGGAGCGGAAGCAAAACTTCAGATCTGACGCCATTGCTAACTGCATTTGATAAAACAAAACTGATTGTACTCACTAACGGGGATGAGTTTAAATACCCGAATGGTACCGAAGACACCCCTGGTGGTGATGCCAAAGCGACCAAATGGCTGCTGGATATTGCCAGCTGGGCTAAAACAAATGGGACTGCTGGGGTAGGTGCTTACCGTATGAGCAGAGATTATAACCATACGCCAGTATTTAGCAGCACGCGTCAGGCGATTCAAATTATGAATCCGCATTTGTAAAAAAATTCAATTGTCAGGGTTGCGGCCTGAGGTGAGATTCAATTAAAGGCAGGCAGATGTGGCTATTCAATAAAGACTGCATCTGCCCTTTAATTATTTATTCAATCTGCTAATCGGATTATACTGAAGAAACTCTGTTTCCGGTGCCAGGTAACCTGCTTTAACAGGCTCTTCTTTCATCAGATCTGTACTCAAATATTTTTTATTACTGTCAGAAAATATAGTAACTACACAACTGTCCATACCTAATTCCTGCTGTAACCTGATTGCTCCGATTACATTTGCACCCGAAGAAATCCCTACTGCCAGCCCTAACTGACTGGCTAATTTCTGAGCCATTAAGATCGCATCCCCATCGTTTGCCTGGATCACCCGGTCCAGTTCGTCCAGTTTTACAATTGCAGGAATAAATTCATCAGAAATCCCCTGTATTCTATGGCTTCCTACTTTATAGCCTGTGGTAAGTGTCGGAGATTCTGCGGGTTCAAGCGGATGGATTTTAATCGCTTTATTTTTTTGCTTTAAATATCGTCCAACTCCCATAATAGTGCCCCCTGTCCCTACCCCTGCCACAAAAGCATCGGGTATTAAATTATTTAAGCTCAGTTGTTCCCAGATTTCGGCACCGGTAGTTTCCTCATGTGCCTTTGGGTTATCCGTATTCTCAAACTGACGGGGCAAAAAAGTATGGTCATTTGTTAGCGCCATAGTTTCAGCCAGTTTAATACTGCCCAAAAACCCGCCTTCTTCTTTACTGATCAGTATAACTTCTGCACCCAGACTTTTGATAATATCAATCCGCTCTTTACTAAGCCAGCCGGGCATAATGATTTTAACCGGATGGCCCATTGCTTTACCAATCGCAGCAAAAGCAATCCCTGTATTGCCGCTTGTTGCTTCAATGATTTCATCACCGGGTTTAATCATGCCATTTTTATACGCGTTATATAAAGTAAATAAAGCAATCCTGTCTTTGATACTTCCAGTCAGGTTATAGTGTTCACATTTCACATATAATTTTCCCGGTTTCCCCCGAAAAGTATAATGTAATTCCAGCATCGGTGTATTCCCTACTAAGTGCCACAAATGTTCAAACTTACTTTCCAGCGCTGCTGTTAAACCATTTACTGTGCTTGTATTTACTGACATAATTACTTAGTTAAGATTACCTGATATTTCAGTAAAATTCAACCATAGCAACTTTAATAACAAGACATTTCAAAAAACCCGTAAATTTTATGGATAATGGAGAATAAAGTTTCTATTTTTACGGATAAGCACTTTAATTCAGCGGGTTAACCGGTATTTTTTCATTCCAGATTTATAACCAAAAATGCAAACAGATTTAGACCCCACAGACCTGGAAATTTTAAGGATTTTGCAGCAGGATGCTACGCTCACCAATAAAGAGATTGCTTTTAAGTTGCACAAGTCTATTGCTACCGTGCATGACAGAATAAAAAAGCTCAAAGAAAAAGGGTATATCAAAAGAGTAGTCGCGATTCTGGACCGGCAAAAGATCAATAAAAGCCTGATTGCCTTTTCCCAGGTTTTACTGAAAGAACATACCGCAGAGTCTTTAGGGGAATTTGAGCTGGAAGTTGCAAAATTCAGCGAAGTAATGGAGTGCTTCCAAATGACCGGGGCCTTTGACTTCATCCTTCGCATTGCCACAAGTGATATGGATACTTATCATTTATTTTTACGGAATAAACTGGCAAAACTATCAAATATCAGTACCGTTCAAAGCTTTTTTGTCCTCTCTGAGACTAAAAGTGAAACAGCCTATCCCTTGTAATTAAAATATTATTCTTTAATCAGTTGCTGCTGATCGACATGGTCTTCCACAGTATAAGGTAAATGATGTTTCTTCAATTTTTTGATTGGCAGGTAAGTAAAAAGAACAGAACACACCCCTGCGGTGAATCCTAAAAGCACGGCCAGCACAGCTCCGTTATAATTATAAAGCTCAGGAAAGCCAAAATGCAGGCCAAGCATCACTGCAAAAACAAAAGATACGGTGCAAAAACCATTAATACCTGCCAGCTGAAAAATGAATTTAACTTTCTTGAAGCCTTCTGGCAAGATGATTTCTGAGTGTCCTTTCTCTGAAAGCGTAATGGTCTTTTTCAGAATATCAAAAGTAATGATGAAGGGCAGAAAAAAGGCCATCGGCAAAATAAACCGGGCCAGGTTCTGCGCTCCATCAAATAAGTGAACAGCATTCAGGTCTGTAAAACTAAAATATGGAATGATCGTATTAAAAAATACATTCGGAATAATATAGTACAGTAAATTCTTACGTAAAAAACGCTTTAGCGTGACTTCATGTTTTTTTGTATCAGGTACAGACATATCAGGCAACGGATAATTGTTTCAAATCTTCAAATAATAGGTTCATGGTGGCTGTTTTAACAAGCAGTGCTTCTTGTTCAGTCAAGAAAGTATCATTTGACATCAGGGTAAAATCCATTTTGTTTTTGAAAGTACTCGCAATCATCGTATTTGGGTTTCTCCATGGAAAAGCCACTGTCGGACTATGAATGGCCAGTACTTCAAAATTCTGATAGTTTTCTGCAATCCTGAGTCTGCCCATATTGGAAAGCGTGACGTCATGTGTTCCATCTGTGGCTTTTAAAAACCTGACCATCCGGCTCACAATCGCATGAAAATACTCACTCATCCAAAGCATTTCTGCAACTTTCAAGGCTTCTACTTTAGTATTCAGATCAGCTTTCAGCATTCTTGCTTTGCTCCAGAAATCTACCTCCGCATTCTTGTCGATCTCTAATTCTACAATAGGTGCAAAGGCAAACATGTTGTCATTTTTGATTTCAGGAATAAACTGCCTGATGTCTACCGGGCAGATTACTTTTCCGTGTGCTTTTATCCCTCTTACCTGCTGAAAGGCTTTCATCACGGCAATACACAAAGCTGCATGAACGGTAGTCCCCGCAGCTTTACTGCGTTCAACCAATTCAACAGTCTCCTGCTGATCCAGTCGCCAATGCAACACGTAATTATTTCCGGCTGCAACTTTACGCTGGGTTGGTTTAAAATAGAAAAAGGCTTTACCCAGTAAAGAAAACAGGCGCGCCTTAAAAACCTTTGCCGGTGAAACCGAAAAAGAAGAAGACAAAAGTTCTTTTACGGACTGGAAAGAAGCATAGGGCTTAAGTTCCATACTGGGTTCATCCAGCAGAAATAATAGTTCCTGCATCAGCGTTACCAGCGTAGTCCCATCACAAATGCAGTGTGGCAGCACTAACAAAAGATCCGACACCTCCGGCGATTTCAACCAGATAACCCTGGCTAATGGCTCATTTTCACCATCAAACAGCTTATTCCATTCTGTTTTGGATTCATTAAGCCAATCCTGCTCTCCTTTACGTTCAACAACCCTTACCGGAATAACTTTAAGCTGTTCATTTAAAACAAAATACGGGCCACCGGCCTGTTGATCATCAATCTGCATCCTTAATAAAGGATGCTTATGCTGTATTTTATCAAGGGCTGCACGCAAGTTTTCCGGCTCAATCACCCCATGGATCTTGACTGTAAAAATGCAATTCACAGGGGTAGCTGCGTCCACGTACATCACTCTTTCTCCGATGATCAATTTTCTTTTCATTTGTTATCCTGGTTGAAACTGTGTTTTTAATTGTTCTTTGAGGATCGACATGATCCTTGTTTGTATAGCCTGACCTTCTGTATAAGGAATATATCCTTCGCTGGCGACGAAGCAAAAGTCCATTTGCCCGCGGCAGGTAGATGTTAACAGTGACGTTGTATTACCCAGAGGACCGATTGCAGTCGGTGCGTACATGGTTTCTATTTCAAATGTTTTATACTGATAAGGCATAGTTATCCTGCCCATATTAGAGAACATACAATCGTTACTTGATTTGCTGTGTTTTAAAAAGCGACTGAATTTATGGAGTACGGGATGTGCTTTTTCCAGTACCATCAGCATCAGGTATGGATCAATTTTTTTGAGCTTTTGCTTAATATCATGATGTATAGCCCTCAGATTGCTCATAAAATCAAGCTCCGGATAAGAGCTGACAACGAACATAGAGCCAAAAGCAAAAATATTGTCCTTTTTTATATGCTGATTAATATTACGCAGATCAACTGGGCAGGAAATCTTATTATGTGATTTTTCTTTTCTTACCTCTTTAAAAGTCTGTAACAGCACTGCACATAAAAGTGTATTGACCGTTACCTCAGCACGTTTGCAGAAACCGGAAAGTTGTGAGGTCATCTCTTCATCCATTTTCCAGTGAATCAAATAATCCTTTTTTCTTTCTACAGCTTTTTTTCCCGCCGGCATCAGCCTTAAAGCCAGTACGGCAATATTACCGATCAGGTTCACTTTTATCTTTTTCTTTCTACTCTCCATAATCTCAGGCGGCACAATGTCCGCAAGTCCTCTAATAGGGCTTTCCTGACCAATATCAGCATCTCCATTATCTATTAATTCGAATAATGCAGTCAGAATAGTCATTATTGACCCGCCATCAATCAAACAGTGGTGAAAGACCGTAAGCAGCTCAGAAACTCCATCTCCTTTTAACCATGACACACGTAACATCGGTTCCAGTTCTGTTCTAAACGGAGTTTGCCATTGCCTGACTGTCTCCGCTTCCCAGTCATGATCACTGTACCTGGAAAGGATTTCCACCGGAATTTTAACTGGCTGTTCATTAGCTGTCGCAAAGTATGGGCGGTTATTTTTATCATAGGTAATTACTGCATTCAGCAAAGGATGTTTCTGTTGCAGTCTTAACAGTGCATGATGCAGTCTCGCAGCAGAAAATTCTCCGCGGATTTTAATTGGAAACACTCCATTAAAAGGAGTTTTTCCATCACCAAGCATTAACCTTTCACCAAAAAGTAGTTTTCTTTTCATCTAATTTATTTATTGTTATTTTTTAGATGAGTCTTTGATGATTTAAAATAATTATTGCCCTGTGTGCCTAATACTTATTTTAACCATGTCGGGTTCATCGGCATTAATTATTCTTTTCGACTAATTGTTCCGCTTCAGCAAAATCTTCCAGCAGCTGTACTGCTTTGTCATTCCCGCCTGAAGCAATAAATGTTTCTTTTATTTTTAAAGCTGCGTTCCGGTATTGTGGATTTTCCAGCAATTCGAAAACAGCATTTTGCAAATCGGCAATTTTTAATCTTTTGTAACGGATACTAATTCCACAGCCTGCATTCACAATCAGTTTGGCCGTATGGAAATGATCATAAGCAATCGGGGTGATCAGCATAGGCAGCCCATTGGTAAAAGTATCGTTGACGGTGTTGAAACCACCATGACAGATCACCGCATCCATATGAGGCATCAGTTCGGTTTGCGGAACAAAGCTGTTCACGATGAAATTATCAGGCCATACCTCGAAAATATCCGGATTCGTAGCTGCGATGATCGTGACTGGCTGATCTGCAAAAGCATCAATCAGCTTCTGAAAAAATGCAGCTCTGATATCCACTAATAAAGTCCCCAGGGACACGAAAACCTTAGGCGTTTTTGCCGTTGCAAGTCTTTCCCAGTCAAAAGCAGCATGATTCGGCCTGCCTTTTACAGGGCCGACAAATTTCATATGCGGCGGAGTTTCTGTAAAGCCGGCAAATGTCTGAGAGGTAAAAACGAGATTGAGTTTATGAGAATGAATAAAAATATCATCTCCATAGATACCAAGTTCCTGCTGTAAACCTTTGATCAGCTGCTGCTGCCATTCAAATATTTTAGGGGCACTGGTCTGTGTATCTCCGATCACATCTGGTGGCACTGGTGTAGTAGTCACAGATGGAATGCCTTTAATATGGGCACATAAAGCCCCCGCAAAAGTAATACAGTCGTTTACGATCACATCTGGTTTCCACTCGTCCACAAAGTTCCCCAGGCCTTTCATCATAATCCTTGCAAATGGAACATAAGTTTCTTCCAGTGCCAGTTTCATGACCTCCGGGCCTGAACAGGCAGGGCCATCATCCTGGCGCTTTAATATCCGGTCAATTTCTTCCTGATGTTCTGCCAGGTCTGCTGCCGGATAAATGAATTCTCCGCCTTCAGGAATATGTTTTGCTGCAAGCGGTGTAATTCCTATCCATTTTACTTCATGCCCGCGGGCAATTAAACTGGAGCCTATGCTAAGGGTTGGGCTGATATGGCCAAAAAAAGGGGGTACGACAAATAAAAATCTAGACATAATTCCTGTTTTAACTATTTAATAACAAAGGTTCGTTGACACTAAACTGCGCTAATAAAGTAGCAGCAGCTTCAGTACCGCCGGCAGCAATAAATGATTCTTTAATTTCTTGTGCAGCGGTTTTGAATGCGGCATCCTGTAATATTTCCTGAACAGCTTCCTGAAGGTGCCTGGCTTTGAAACGGTTGAAATTCAAACGCAAACCGGCGCCAACACGTACTACTCTTCCTGCCACATGTGACTGATCATAGGCAATTGGAATCACAACCATGGGTAAACCATTCATCAGGGTTTCACAGACCGTATTGTGTCCGCCGTGGCAAACTACAGCATCCAGGTGCGGCAGTAATTCCAGTTGCGGCACCATACGCTGTACGATAAAGTTCTCCGGCCAGACTTCAAAAAGTGAGGGATCGGAAACGACGACTACAGTCAGGTTTTCGTTTTCAAATGCTTCAATAACCTTTGCAAAAAAGTTCTTTTTATGTTCATGGTCAAAAGTAGTTCCGATGCTGACGAGTATTTTTGGCCTGTTGTTTTTTTGCAGTAAGTCCCAGTCAAAACAGGCATTTACGGGCTTGCGGTTGATCACCGGCCCTACAAAATGATAAGAGGCTGGTAATTCCAGTTCTCCAAAAAATTCTCTCGAGGTTAAAACCATCGTCAGAATTCCTGAACAGGCTATAGAAGTAGATTTATCCACCCCAAGTTCTTTCTGCAAAGCGACAATCTGGTTCACTTCCCATTCATGAACTTTAGGCAGTTCGTCCATGATCTTGATCGCAGCAGGTGCAGTAACTGAGGTTGCATAAGGGATTTTATAGTTCACTGCGGCAATCGCACCAGCAAACATCTGATGATCGGTAATCACCAGGTCAGGCTTATACTTTTCCAGCCAGCTCACTATACCTTCATAGCTATGACGGTTTAACGGGATTAATACTTCTTCATATAAAAATTTGATACTATCAATTCCATAAACAATCTTTTTAGTGATAATATCAAGATACTTTTCACTATCCTGTTTATCCTGATCGCTTTCGTCATACTGAATCAATAATAACTCCCCTCCTTCAGGCAATTTTAAAGCAAGGTCAGGATCGAGTGTAATCCAGCCCACCTGATGTCCGCGTTGCAGTAAAACAGCTCCCATACTTAAAGTGGGATTGATATGGCCAGTCAGCGGAGGAACAATAAATACAAATTTTGCCATAGCGTGCGTATAAGGTTGAATTAGTTTATAAAAAACCCGGCTACAATATTTGCAACCATTTCTGGTTTTTGAATCGGGATATTATGATCACCGTCAAGCGGGATCAGGTCGGATCTGCTGATCAGTTTATTCAGTTGTTTTCCTGCCTGCAAACAATTAGAGGCTGATCCATAGAGTAAAAGCGTATCCTTTTCCAGTGCATTCATTTCTGGCGTACTGAAAAATCCGCTTTCCAGAATCATATCATCCTTGATACTGGTCTGGTAAAACAGATATTCATACATCCGGTGGTTACGTTCCATTTGTCTTTTCCCCATTTTCACCTTCGTGGTATCTGTAAAATTCTCTACGTAGTGCTCCAGGAATTCTCTGCTGTAATCATCAATAATACCGCGGGTTTTTTCATCATTCGGATCGGGCGCCTCAATGATCACCAGTTTGCCTAATTTTTCAGGGAAACGCATTGCCATTTTTAAAGCAATGAGACCTCCGAAACTATAACCTGCCAGATGCACTTTTTTCAGTTTCAATACGTCCATCAGCGCGCAGAGATCATCAGTCATACTGTTCAGGTCATAACCTTCCAGCACACGCTCACTCATTCCATGGCTTTTCAGATCGTACATCACCACATGGAAATGTTCGGCCAGTACCGGGGCGATATTAAAATAATAAACAGAAAGATTGCTGAACATCCCATGAATTAAAAGAACAGTTTCAGCCGCCCCTTTATTCAATTCCTGGATGTGCACTTCTCTTTGATTTACCTGGATGACTGGCATTCGTGTATATAATTAATGATCATTTCCAGGTTCAGGTTAATTAGCTGATCCAGATCCATTGCGGATAACCATCCCGTAAAATCGATCTGTTCACCAAAGTGTGTTTTTATCTTTTCAGAGAAGGATACAATTTCTATACTGTCCATTTCCAGATCTTTGGTAAAAGAACTCTGTGGTGTAATGTCCATTTCTTCCACAAATTCTTCTCCGATAACTTCTGTAATGAATTGCTTCATCAAGTCAAAGATTTCGTTGTTATTTAGTTGCCTGTTCGTTGCTATTGCGTCCATCCGATTATATAGTTATGGTGTTTAATGGTTTTTATAATTGTGTCTTTGATCCGTAATTCTTCGCCTGTAATCTCTTCTACGACGTAGGCTTTCGGATTGCCTTGCAGGCCTTTGCCCAGGTACTTGCCATAGGCTTCTTTGGCTGTCCAGAAACGGGTTGCCCATTCTGCTTTGTCCCGCCCTTTGAGTAAAGCCATTTCTGTTTCGGTAAATGCAAGCTCAAAAAATCCTGCACTGCGTTCTTCTATACTTTCAATATCAATACCTACTGGTCTGTTCAGGCAGGCAACCCCCACGGCATCAGTTCCTTTATGTGCTAAAGAAACATGAATACCAGCAGTTTGACCACCGTGAGGGTAAGGCCTTTGCAGCTCGTCCGATTTAATTTCAAAGGTGATCGGATAACAGGCATGTTGTTTTTCTTTGTTAAGCAGATTTCTCACTGCATCTTTTACGGCCACCCGGCTGATCATCCATGTTTTCCTTTTGTTAGGCAACAGGGAGTTATGATACTTTTTCTCGTCCTGATTGAAATAACGTTTCAGAATGAAATCCCAGGAAACTACTCTTGAATAAGCATTGTGAAACATAAAAATACCCGGTGCAATCTCTTTGGATAAACGGTTATGCAGGGGTGACATAGACACGCTCCATAAAGCATCATCTATTTCCAGTCTCCTGTTTTGCCAGCCTGAGATTATTGCCCAGACCTGGTGATCACGTTTAATGATAAAATTACCTGTTGCAAATTCTTCGTTTATATCAGTCAGTACACAGGTACATTCAAATTCACCTTGCTGATCGTGCATATTCCCAAAAAACTCTATTTCCTGTATTTTCACAGGGAAAGCAATCCGGTCTTTAGTCAGGATCAGTTGCAGCCATAAGCCAAAGAGCTGGCCTGCATTATCCAGCAGTGAACCTTTTCCGGCACCACTTTCAATTATACCGGTGATCCCTTTTTCACCTACTGCTTTTAAGTATTTGATGCCCTGGTAACCAGGCCCGTGAAACATATGATTTTCATAGATTTGTTCAGCAGTTCGCTGAATGTCCAGGATTTTACCAATATCAAAAGACTGAGATGCAGGTATCCCCAGTTTTTCTGCCAGTACAACTTCTGCATTCGCAAAACGTTCTAAGTTGAGGTATACCTTTTGCTGATCTTTCCATTCACCAGTAATCGTTTCGCGGAAAGGCTTGACCACATTCATCCATTGAAAAACTTTGATGTTCAATATTTTATGAACCTGTTCTCCAGGAGATTTCGCTGCTGCAATTTCTCCAAACAATTCAAATATCATGGTCATCGGAATAACCGGGTCCATATCAGCTACACAATGCCAGTCTTTAGGTTGTCTGAGTAAAGCATGGTCTTTCAGGTAAGGGCAATTCTCCAGTGTGATGTCCAGTTGTTCAGCAAAAGGTACTCTTGTTAAAGGTGTGGCTGCTACCTGAGGTGCCTGTGGCGTAAACACTTCAGGTACAGCTACTGCGGGAGCTGCTGTCCTGTTCAGATAACTTGCAGGTTGCAAGATCCTGTCTTTGAACAGCTGCTGTATTTCTGCCTGGATATTTGCCATTTCCAGTACGTTTTCATTGAAGGCTTTCATCACCGGATCAGCTACATCTTCTAATAATCCTTTGGCATAGACCGCAGGATTTGGCGCGCTGTAAACTGAAGATTGCCCTGCCAGCCCTTTCAGGCTGTTCAGCCCGGTAATCATGGGTAAACCCAATTCTAATTTGATCCCTTTGCCTTTTACAGCAGGGCCGGATTTAATTTGTCCGAGAAAGTTCAATCCTGTTTCTTTGCCTTCTACAAACAGAGCTGCGATTACGCGTTGCAGTTGAGTGATTCCTGATCTGACAGGCACGTTGGAAGAGATGGTACTGAAGTTTTTTCCTTTCAGGGTATCATCGATAAAACCAACTAATCCACCCGATCCGATCTGTATAAATACTCTTGCACCCTGTTCATAGAGTTTTTCTGTCAATTCCCGGAAACGCACCGGTTTAATCAGGTGTTCTGCACTCAATTGACGGATGGCTTCAAAGCCTTCCGGATAAAGTTCCAGCGTAGTAGCCGACCACAATGGTGTGGTTGTTTTACGGAATTGCATATCTTTCATCCCTTCCAGGATCACCTCCAGCTTATCTGCGATAAACGGAGAATGGAAACCAGACTGAAACGGTAAGATCTGATGAAAAATCTGTTTTGCTTTTAATATAGGGGCTAGTTCTTCTAAAGCATTTTTACTGCCGCACAAAATAACCTGCTGCGGGCAATTGTCGTTAGAAAGATAGACGTCATTGATATTAGCGATGATGGGTAAAAGTTGTTCTATTCCACAACCTACAGCGATAAACCTCGAATCTTTTAACTCAAAAGTTTCCGGGTTCAGAACTTTCAGCAATTGGGAAACAGAGCTTTCTTCAGCCAGTTCTGATGATCTTGCTGCCAGCCATTCCCCTAAGCTGTGCCCGGCATTCATATCGGGCTGTACGCCTAATTGTTTGAGGGCGATGTCCAGCACACTACTTTTATTCAATGTTTTTAAGGCATCACTCAGTAAGCCTTCTGCTTTAGTATGCTGCGCTTCTGCGATATTAAAATAATCGGTTACGCTTGCTACTTCACCACCTGCCAGACCATCCAGACCAGGAAATACAAAGGCGATTTTACCGCCGTTGCTGATTAACGGTTCGTTGGTATACCAGATATCTTGTTTATTACGCCATGGATTATTTTTTGCAGCAATCTTAATTGCCTTTTTAATTCTTTCGGGAGTTGGATCGAATAGTGCAATCCGGTAATTTCCAATGCCAGCGTTAAAATCGTTGTTTTCTAAAGCATGGATCAATTCTTCGTGTGTGGCACGTGCCAGCAATAAGACTTCGTCTTTTTTAGGCGCATTAAATCCTTCCAATACCACATGGGCGTTAATCCCTCCAAAACCAAAGGCATTGACACCGGCAATTTTAGGCAATCCGGATTTCTCCCAGCTTAAAGGCTCCTGAACCGCTGAGAATTGTGTTTGTGCGAGTTGTGCTAAAGGATTTTCACAGTGCAGTGTTGGTGGCAGAATATCATGGTATAAGGCTAAACAGGTTTTGATCAGCCCGGCAATTCCTGCTGCGGGCATGGCATGGCCGATATTAGATTTCACAGTTCCAATCCCTGCTTTCGGTAAGTCAGCATTATGGCCGAAAAACTGTGTGAGCGTTTCCAGTTCTGTTTTATCACCTAAAGGTGTACCTGTACCGTGTGCTTCGATATAACCGATGTCTTTGGCTGCTAATCCTGAATTTTCCCAGGCTTGCGTGATTGCCCTGAGCTGACCTTTCACAGAAGGGCTCATCACACTGGTACCGCTCCCGTCACTGCTTACCCCTACTCCTTTAAGTACAGCGTAAATCCGGTCTTTTTCCTGAACGGCATCTTCTAACCGTTTTAAAACTACAAAACCGCAGCCTTCACCGATAATTAAACCGTCGGCACTGGTATCAAAAGGTTTGATTTTTTCTTGTTTGGAGAGTGCGCCCAAATTGGAAAAGATACTCCAGAAAGCTGCATTCTGCCCTACATGTACCCCGCCTGCAATCACCATATTACAGCGTCCGCTATTCAATTCCTGAATCGCATGGTCTATGGCAATCAGGGAGCTTGCGCATGCCGCGTCCAGGGTGAAGGCGACACCTCCCAGATTTAAACGGTTAGCAACGAGTGAGGCTACCAGGTTTGGAATTAATCCCATAGCTGTATCCGGGCCGAAACGGCCTTTACGTGCCTGGAATTCATGTTTTACTTTTTCTATGTCTTCAGTTCCCAGTTGTGGCAGTAAATCTTTCAGTACCGCAGCAATCTGTTCACCAGTTCTTACAATTTCAATAGCCCTTGTTGCACCGGGGCCTGCATAATTCCCTTTTCCAATGATAATACCGGTCTTTTCTAAAGAGGTGTTTTTTTCAAATACACCTGCATCTTCCAAAGCACGGTAAACCAAATCCAGTGTCAGTAAATGATCCGGCTCTGTACCATTCACGGCTACAGGAAGAATACCAAAGCGTTGTGGGTCAAAGTTGTATTCAGGTATAAATCCCCCTCTATTGCAATAAAAACGGTCTACACCGGTTGAATCTTTATCGAAGTGCACCGGATCAATACGATCCGGCGGCACAACTTGAGTAGAATCAACCTTATTCATAATATTTTTCCAGAAGGTATCCAGATCTCCCGCTCCCGGGAAAATACAGGACATTCCAATCACAGCTACATCCGTTTTCTTCATCAGGTATATTGTTTAAAACAGATCAGCTACCAGTTATTTCCAGCCATAATCAGTACCTGGCTTTCTTTTCCATATTTGAGTTCATTTAAGAACGTCTCCATACCGTCTTGCAATGGGATGAGCGCGATACCTCTTCTTTCGTATTCTTTTTCCAGTGTCGGAGAAACCATACCGGCCCCTTTCCATGGCCCCCAGTTGATAGCCAGGACCTTCCCATTAATTTTTTGCTTCAAGGCCCAGGCATATTTATCCATTACACTGTTTGCTGCTGCGTAATCTGTTTGTCCGCGGTTCCCATAAACAGAAGCGATACTTGAAAAGAGAATGACAAACTGAGTTTCAGCTTTCAGCTTTTCTGCAAGCACTCTTAAAGGGGTAACTTTGGTATCAAATACGCGTTCAAAAGATTCTGAGGTTTTACTGTGGAACAGTTTATCTTCTAACAGCCCTGCTCCATGTACTACGCCATCAATGCGGCCATATTCTTTGTACACACTGTCAACGAAGCGGCTCAGGCCTTCTTCATCACGCAGATCCATAGACTCATAAACTACTTTAGAGCCTCCGCTTTCGAGCATGGCGATGCTATGCAGGATTTGATTGTTTTTATAAATCCGGGCTGTTTCCTGCTCTATTTCAGCTGGTTTTTTAAGTTCGCCCTGCTGAACCAGGAAACTCCTGATTTCATCTTTTGTTTTTAAGGATGCGGCTACGCCCTGAACGGCTGATTTCGGGTCCGCTGAACGGCCAACCAGGATATAGTTACAAGGGAAGTCTTTGGCAAAGTGGATCATCAGCTCAGCTGTAATTCCCTGGGCACCGCCCAGTACCAATACAACTGCATCTTTATCCAGCTGGATATGAGAATCTTCAAGCCCGGTAATTAATTCTGCGGGAATCAGTTCCATGATCTGTCTTTTTTGATCGTGGTAAATAATTTCCGATGGTTTATCAGGGTTTAAGATTTCGTTCAAGGTGATGTTAGCGATAGCTTCACCCGACATTTTCGTTTCCAGGCTTACAATTCTGCACTTGGTATTTTCATACTCTCTGTCCAGACTTTTGAAGAATCCTGAATAACCCTGGTAAAGTCTCAGCATTTCTACATCAGCGCTGTCATTCAGATGACTTCTGATATCAGAAATCATATAAATCCATTTCACTGTTTCAAAATTCAGCTGTTTGATCATTGCAAAATGATCTATGATGCTTGATTTCTTTGCTGTGGTAAACATATTCAGGATAATCAGTCCCTGGTAGTTTTCCAAATCATCGCCTGCCGATATAACATCTACCAGAGCACCGCTTTTCTTGAACAGATTTTTGATCTTGACAGCCTGTCCGTTACCGTCATCAGTGATGGCAAAACGTTGTCCTTTAAGGATAGCCGCTTCAATATCAGATACTGCTGCCGGGGTCAGTTCAAAACGTAATCTCGATAATTTTTCCAGACTCGAATTGTCTACCAGGGTTTCTTCTATGATTTTTTTCGCTTCGGTGAGTACTTCATTGGTTTCTGATTCAATTTCCGAGATCCAGTTCACCAGTCCATTCAGTGTTTTAATGGCTGCCAGTTTCTCCATGATATCATCGCCCTGCTCCTGTCCCTGGCTAAAGCCAATTTTCAGTTTCAGTTCACCAATGATCTCCATTCTTTTGATCGAGTCAATACTTAAATCGGCTTCCAGGTCAAGATCCATTCCAAGCATTTCTTCAGGATAACCTGTTTTCTCGCTCACTACAGAAAGGATCGCTGCTCTGAGCTCTTCTGCTGAAAATTTAGGTTGATTTCCTTTGACTGTGACTTCTATATTGATAGTTGCAGATACATTAGTACTGGCTGGTGCTGCATTTTCAGTAATCCAGTTAACCAACCCGTTTAAGGTCTTAATACCGGCTAACTGCTCCATTACCGTATCTTCACTCTGAGTTCCGCTAAAGCCTCCTAATTCGGTACGCAGCGCACCTATAATTTCCAGACGTTTAATAGAGTCAATACTCAGATCTGCTTCCAGATCCATTTCCATACCCAGCATTTCTTGCGGATAGCCTGTTTTATCACTTACAATCTGTAATAAGGCAAGTTTAACATCCTTTTGTTCTATCTGCTGAACTGCTACTGGTTGTGGTAAAACTGCTTGCGGCGCTGCTTCGTAAGCGGCTGCCTGCGGTACTGGTTGTGCGAAAACAGGCTGCGGTAAAGCTACAGGATTAGATAATCCCTGGTTAAAAGAAACATTCTGCCCTAAAAAGGTAAGCATCACATCCCGCTGTGCCTGAATTAATAATTTCATACTGTTCAGATATTCCTGCATCATCAAATCACTGGCAGAGTGAGCGTTTTGTGAGGATTCTGATCTTAATTCTCTGTTTTTCATTTGGATAGGTTGTATGATAGGTAACGCCCCGTTAGCTGGTAATTTCCCGTTTGACGGAATTGCGTGCTGGCCGTTAACGAACCAGACTGTAGGGCTTTTTTTATACAATGCCGGTTCATTGAGATTTAATAATCTCGCGCCGCGGCCTTCAAATAATTTTTCGATGTGGATGGTACGTCCGGTAGAGAGGTAACTGGCCAGCATACCTAAAAGATGGGTCAGCTTGTTCAAACCTTTATCTTCTGCATGCAGCAGCATTTCGTCTTTACCTAAACAAGCCCTGGTCAGTCCTGACAATACTTTACCCGGGCCCACTTCGATGAAGATCCTTGCTCCGGCAGCATACATTTCCTGTACCTGATCTACAAATTTTACGGGTTTGATCAGATGATCTGTCAATCTTTCTTTAATCTGTGCGGCTTGCTCAGGATATTCTCTGGCCGTAGTATTAGACCATACTGGTAAATTCAGATCATTGAACTGAACGCCTGCTAATACCTGCTGATAAAGCTCTTTTGATTTGGCAACCAGCGGGCTATGGAATGCACAGGCAACTTCTAATGCTCTGAAAGATATTTTAGCTGCTTTAAGGGTTTCCATCAGCTGCTGAATTGCAGGTGTGGTTCCTGCCAGCACACATTGCAGCGGTGAGTTATAATTCACTGCATAGATATCAGTTAAGCCTGAAATGATTTTTTGCAGCTCTTCCTGTTTGGCGTTGACCGCAATCATTGCCCCTGTATCTTCACCTTCCACGGCATCCAGAATAGATTTTGCTCTTGCCGAACTTAATTGTACCAATTGATCTTCAGCAAATGCACCAGCAAAACATAATGCTGGCAATTCTCCGTAACTATGTCCGGCAACCATATCGGGTACAATCCCCAATTCTCTCAGGAAGCTGGCGATAGCCAGGTTGACAATTCCCAATACAGGCTGGGCCATACGGGTATCTTTGATGGCTTCTTTTTGTCCTTTGAGCAAGGCTGTATCAAATACTGCATTTGGAAACAGTACTTTTTCGTATTCTGGTAAGTCTTTTAATAAACCGCGCATTGCCGGGAAGATGACAAAAAGATCTCTTGCCATATTAATACGCTGACTACCTTGTCCGGGGAACATAAAGGCCACTTTACCGTCTCTTTTTTTAGTGGCATAAGTGTCTTTACTTTCAATACCGGAAAGGGTAAGTTCGACCTTCATATTCAGGTCTTCCTGACGGTCTGCAACAATACACAGCTGGATGGGTTTACTATCGGCCATAGCCAGACTGTAGGCAATATCTTTTAAATCAACCTGTGCGTTGCTGTCTAACAATGTTTTGACTGCTGTTAATTTAATTTTTGCTTCTTCATAAGTGTCACCTCTGAAAACAAAAAGCTCTGATGGCCATGTTTTCAAGGTCGGTACCGAAGTATTTACGGGATTTTTATTCTCAATTACGGCATGAAAATTAGTTCCTCCAAAGCCAAATGCACTCACACCTGCATAACGTTTTTCTTCCGTCCACAATCCTGCTTCGGTATGAAAAGCAAAAGGACTGGTTTTTGCATTGTAATAGCTATTCGGGTTTTTCAGATTGATGGTTGGCGGTTTGATTCCATGATAAACGGACAGGGATGCTTTAATCAAACCTGCAAGACCAGCGGCACATTTAGTGTGTCCGATCTGAGTTTTCACAGAACCAAGGTGCGCTTGTCCGGCTATTGCACCAGATTGAATAAATTTATCTGTCAATGCACTTAATTCTGTGCGGTCACCCACTACAGTTCCTGTTCCATGAGCTTCTACCAGCCCAACTACCGAAGGGGTAATTCCTGCCTGATCGTAAGCACGTTCCAGCGCTTGTACCTGCCCGTTTTTACGCGGTGCAGTCAGGCCTAAACTTTTACCGTCACTTGAACCGCCAACACCTTTGATGACTGAATAAATCCGGTCTCCGTCTCTCAGCGCATCTTCGTGTCTTTTTAAAACCACCATGGCTATCCCTTCACCCAATGCAATTCCATCTGCTTCTGCATCAAAAGTAGCGCACCTGCCTTTACGGGATAATGCGTGCGTGCTTGAAAACATCAGGTAATCATTGATCCCATTGTGTAAATCGGCTCCGCCTGCCAGTACCATATCAGATTTGCCTAAAAATAATTCCTGACAAGCCAGGTCAACTGCTGCCAGAGAGGATGCGCAGGCTGCGTCTACGGTAAAGTTACGTCCGCCTAAGTTTAGCCTGTTGGCTACTCTTCCTGAAATTACGTTAGCCAGGATACCGGGAAAGGAATCTTCTGTCATTTTAGGCAAAGCCTGATCAATCTCGGCCGGCATATCTCCGAATACCTGTTTATAGAAACATCTGAATCCGTAGCTGTTTGCCAGATCATTACCACCTTCGGCACCAATAATTACAGATACATTTTCCTGGTCATACCCGCCATCCAGATAACCTGCGTTTTCCATGGCTTGTTTAGCAACCATCAGGGTTAACAACTGGGTAGGCTCTATTGCTGCGAGTGATTGTGGCGGAATACCAAATTCAACCGGATCGAAATCTATTTTAGGGATAAAGCCACCCCATTTAGAGTGTGACATATCACCTGCTGTAGATTCCGGATCATAATATAATTCTTTGTTCCAGCGTTCGTCCGGAACTTCAGTTACACTGTCTTTCCCTAAAATAATATTGCTCCAGTACTCTTCCAGATCTTTTGCTCCAGGGAAGATACATGCCATCCCTACGATCGCAACATCCAGAGATTTACCTGTTTTTTCCGGAGCAGCAGCAAGTACTGCATTCAGCACATGCTGATAGTTACCTTCTGCTACATCCTGATGCAGTTCCAGTAAGGAAACTACTTTATTTTGCAACGCGGCAATCTGGCCGATCATATACATACCCAGGGTAAGCTGCTCGGCTTCATTGATCGTAACCAGCTCGTCTCCTCTGCGTTCTATTCCTTTGGCTGCAATTCTTAAACGCCCTACATTCAGCGTTTCCAGTTTTGCCCATATTTCTTTTTTATCAATCCCTGATTGCTGAAGTTTGATCTTCTCTTCACTAAAGAAATCAGAAAATGGAGATTTAAGACATCTTGTTTCATGTCCAGGAGCGGTTTCCAGTAATATGGTATCACTGGCTTGTACAGCCTGCTGCTGAAATTTCTCCTGAATGGCTCCGGTACTTACGGCTTCTTTGGTATACAAATAAGCTGTTCCCATCAATACACCGACTTTTACACCTCTTGCAGCAAGCGGGGCTGCCATAATAGAGATGAATGCGGTGGAGAAGGCATCGTGAATACCTCCGGCAAAAAATACGCTGATTTGTTCCGGATTATCTTCTTTCAGTAAACGTTCAATTTGTTTTTCCCAAAGTACCATACTGGATAGCGGGCCAACGTGGCCTCCGCATTCGCGGCCTTCAAAAACAAATCTCCGGGCGCCTTCTTTCAGGAACATCTCTAACAGTGATGCTGACGGCACGTGAAGAAATGTTTTGATTCCTGCTTTTTCCAGTGGTTTGGCTTGTGATGGGCGCCCTCCGGCAATCAGCACTACTGGTGGCTTTTCTTCCAGAATATATTGCATTTGCTCATCACGCAGTTCTTGCGGGGCAAAACCAAGAATACCTACTCCCCAGGTCTTTTTACCTGCAAGCCTTTTGGTTTCTTTGATGAGGTTCTTTGCGGTTTCTCCTTTGAGTAAGGATAAAGCTATAAATGATAAAGCACCGGCACCAGATACGGCATCTGCAAATTGTGCAACGTCGCTTACCCTGGTCATCGGGCCTTGTGCGATCGGGTAAGTCAGGTTCAGTTCTTTGGCCAACGGATTCTCCGGGCTAATTACATTCAGTGATTTCGCCTGGTTTAAATGGCCGTAAATAGCTTCTCTGATACCAAATACGAGTTTGCTTAATTTTTTATACCTGCTAAAAAGATCTGGAGAAAGCGCAATATCCTGTCCTAAGGGAAGGTAGCTTTTCTCCAGATTGAAGTCAGTAAAATAGGTAGTCAATTCTTTTGGACTGATATCCTGCTGGATAACAGGTGAGTTTGGACGGGATAATACCCGGTAATCACCAAATAGCCTGGTTTCTGTACCGCTTAATTTAGCACAGATATCTTTGATGGCTTTAGGTGCACTGCATTCTGGAAATAAAACCAGTTGACTGTCCAGTATAATCCCGGCAGCTCCCTGGGCAATTAAAGCAGCAGCGGTATGTATACCAACGCCGCCCTGTACCCAAACAGGAATGTCTTTAATTTCTTGTATTATGCGTTGAAACAGGACAAAGGACGATTCATGTCCAACTCTTCCTGCTCCTTCATTTCCTTTCACAATAATCCCATCGGCAGCCGCAGCTTTAGCTTGTCTTGCCGAGCTGAGGTCATAAACCTGGCGAATAAGCTTCACTCCTGCTTTACGCTGAAATTCTACGCCATCAGGAATAATAATCAGGCTTACCTGTACAGGGAGTTCGATAGTTGTCAAATCAGAAGACGGAATACATACTCCAAAATCTGTCACACCATTTTGCACTAATTTATTCAATGCCTGAATTGCTTCAGGTAATTGATAACCAAGATTTAATACAGGAAATATTCCTGATTGATTTAAAGCGATTGCAAGTTCGGTATCTGGCTTCTCAAATGGGGTTATTCCGATTATCTTAAGATTTTCCATCATATTAGTAGGTAGATAAATATTAAACTTTATAGATATTATTCTGTCAAAAACTTCGATTACAAATTGGTTCAGCATGTCAAAGAATCCGTCCCGCCCGTCGCCCTAATAGTGACAATTAAGCTAATAAATTAGCTAAATCGAAAAAACTATAATCAAGGTGAGTCTTAATTCTTTCAATAGAACAAATTTACGACTCTGATTATTGGTTTCTGCCTCAGAAAGAGGAATGAACAAAAAGAATAAAACAGGTATTATTTATTCACAATATAATAACATGAAAGAAATAAAAACAGGGAACCCGGTAAAACAAAATGAAATGAAATAAAGCAGATAGCCGGTGATTAAAGTGGCAGGAAAGATTTTGCGTGCGGTTTCAGGAAGAATACCCAAATTTCATCTAAGCTTAGAAATTAAACTTAAATCGTTAATAATGAGATAGTTTTAAACAAAAATAGCTACCATAGGGCTATGGAAGCTATTTTTTTATGTTCAATATAATTTAAGCAACAGGGAATGCAACCCACAGCTGGGTAAAGAAACCCGTATTTTAAGATGATTTCATCTTTTATTTTGAGTTAATTCTGGCTTCTTCAGAATAATGAACAAGCTTTCGGAGCATAAGGTCTTAAACTGAAGGCTCCCATCTCACTACGTCTCCCCACATGTCGTAAATATCACCTTTTGAGATTTTTATATATTCAGCTTTTGCATTATAAATGCCTTCTTGCCAGGTTTCATATTCCTCATCAATGACAGTTTGAAATAGCACCTGCTGGCCGTGTTGTGGCAGCGTGGTTTTGTCAAGTTTAACTTCCATCCTGTAAACATATAAACTTGTGCTGACATTCCCTACAGGTTTAAGCCTGTTCAAACATTCTGAAAATTATCTTGTTGTCTGTCAGCATCTAAAGAAATGAGGTATTTAAGTTTATCTCATCCCCTGATTTGTAAATATTTATTTATCTACCTATTTAAAAACAAACATTATGATTAAATCAGTTCACACGTTAACTGAAAAATCCCCTATGGGGTTTATCAGTCGTTTATCCTGGAGCGCAGTATTTGCCGGCGTATTTATTGCAATCGCCATTCAATTATTATTAAGCTTACTGGGCTTAAGTATTGGCTTTGGAAGTATTAATCCTGTAGAAGATGCCAAACCATTCAGTGGTTTAGGCACAGGTGCATTGATCTGGTGGATCGTCACGATGCTGATCTCTTTATTTGCCGGGGGCTGGGTAGCTGGCTGGTTCTCTAACCAGGTACAAAAGACAGATCTTATTTTACATGGCCTGATTACCTGGTGCCTGCTCACTTTCTTAAATATTTACTTAGTGACTTCTTCGGTCAGCAAGATTGTTGGTGGAGCAGGTTCTGTAATCACTAAAGGATTATCTATGGCTGGCGAAGGAATTAAGAGCGTTGCGCCAGAAGCTGGTGATGCGATTAAGGATCAGCTGAATATAGATGGTGGTTCTATAGAGAAAATGAAAAAGGAAGCAGAATTGCTGCTCAAACAGACAGGTAAAAAAGATTTACAACCTGAGCAGCTAAAAAATAAGGCAAAGCAGGCAACTGGTCAGGCAGAAAACACTGGTAAATCAGTATTAGAGAATCCACAACTGGCCCAGCAGAAGTTAGATTCACTGGTTTCTAAGCTATTTAGTACTGGTGATGCTACATTTGAGGCGGCAGATCGTGATGCGCTGGTTAATATAGTGATGAACAGAACAGGAAAGTCTAAAGTGGAGTCTGAACAAATTGTTGACAATTGGATAAGTACTATCAAAACAACAAAAGAGAAGGTGAAACAAGCGAAGGACCAGGCTATAGAAAAAGCAAAAGAGGTGGGTGATGATGTAGCATCAGGCCTTTCTAAATTTGCTATTTTCTCTTTCTTCGGTTTATTATTGGGCGCGGTAAGTGCCAGTTTAGGTGCGGGTGCTGCTGCGCGTAAACGCGAAGCTGTTATTGTACATACGGTTGACTAAAAAGAACAGCCCTTTCTGTTTTCTGGCAGAAAGGGCTGTTACTATCATTGTTATATTTTACTAGGGATTAATCAGCTTAAAAAACTTAGGTACATCATTTTGATTGCTTGAAGTAAATGCGAGGCTTTTATCCGCATTATACAAATAAATGGCCGGGTATTGTTTTGGATGGAAAGCCATAATAAATACATGGTCACGATCCTGAACTACCTTCACATTTTTTTCCTGCAAAAATGGTTTTCCAAAATTAGTCATGAAGTAATCAATAGATCTGTATTCATCCTGTGAAATCATATAAACGTTTACATTTTTCAATTCCTTTGTTCTTTTACTCATTTGCGCCACTACTTTCTGACAGTGTTCACAGGTTGCATCAAAAAAGATAATCAGCGATTTTTTCCCGCCAGGAATATTGTAGGTAGAAAAGGGTGTATTATCTCTGTTGTAAAAGATCGCTGTGGGAATTTTTGAACCTATATCCTGCGCTGAAGCAGAAAGAGAGAAAAAGATAACAGTCAGACAAGTTATTAATAATTTCATATGATGATTTGATTTTATACTTGCCACAAATATCGGTTTCCCGCGCTTGCTTTATGTCAGCTCATTTACAGTTTTTAGAAACATAACCGTTATAAATGACTACTCCTATTAATGAAGATGAAATGGAATCTGCTGCATATACTCAATTTTACCCAGTTCTTTTTTGTCCATACCGGGATAATAGATTGCACCAAATGTTTGCTTTCTTCTAGGGTCGTTATCAGGTATAAGCATCCTCGCTCCATGGTCTCCGGAAATAATAATAGTCTTATTTTTCCAGTTTGGGATCTCATTTAACATTTTCAGCAATACATTATTTCCATAAGAAAGGTACTCCGTGTATTGCTTGATTATTAGTGAAGCTGGAGATGTACTAACATTAAGAACAGGGAATTTGTTCATATTCCCATTAGCATCTCTATAAAATGGTTCATGAGGTATCATTAAATGTGTCCAGATAAAAACTGGTTTATTTCGTTTTTCATTAACTTTCTGTTTAAAAACTCTGATAACTTTTTGATTATAAATATCAATAACATTTTTTTCTTCAGTTAAATTATCCAACAATGAAGCAAAAACAGATCCAGATATAATTTGATCAAAGTAATTATCTGAAAAAATTCTCAGATAAGAAAATTTAGGGTATCCTCCAATGTTTAAAAAATCAAGATTAACAAAATCATAACCAATTCTATGTAAATGATTTATCCAAATATTTTCATCTAAATAATGAGTAGCGTAACTATAATTTGCAATTGGAATAGTATCATTAAGATTGAACAAAGAACTAATTGAATAAACAGTTGTGCTACTTTGAGATTTTAGTTTATCAAAAACAAAAAACCCTTTCATTTCTAATGAATCAACAAGAAAATCATGATATTTAAATTGACTTTTTAAGCTAGCCGGATCAGTATATTCATCAAGCAATATCCATATTACATCATTGTTATTTTTGATATCTAAAGAAGGAAGCCTTCTATTATTTAAAGCAATATTATGATTTCTTTCCCAGTAAACAAGTTTGACTCCAGATGTAATAGTTAATACGGTAAGTATAAAAACAAATACATTAATTATAGAGTTCAATATCAGAATCTTTTGCCTATCCACTTTCCTACATATTAAATATATAACCAGACATATACTTATAATGACCAGGAATAAATATCTGAAACGAACAAATGCCGGATCTATATATTCGTTTAAATAATTAATAATCTGTTCTGAAAACAGAAATAATATCCAGGTGAATATTAGCCAGCACGAACCAAATTTATAAAATCCTGCTTTTTTCTGAATAAGTATTATACCACAGTTAATTAGGCAATAACCCACAAAAAAGCAAATAAAGAGTAACAGATCAAATGATGGAAAATATTGAGAACTCTTATAAATAAGAAAAAAAAGACCGAAACTATAAATGTATAATGGCCTGCTCAGCCAGTCGTTTATCGTTTTTCCCATAAAAACAATTTTCTTAACGATTTTTCAAATGGATGACAGGCAACTAATCTAAAATGATGTTCAAATGAATTGATAAAATCTTCTTCCGTATAATATTCGAAAATATCTCCTTTATGCTGCAATAACAACCTGGATTTAGGATCTTCTTTTGGAACGAATTCAACAATTGCATACCGTGTTGTCATTTCAGAGAAAAGCCGGGCAACAAAAGGAATCGGCAAGTTTCTGCTCAGACATAAATGATGAATTAAAGCAAGAGCCATCACCATTTCTCCTTTTAAACGTTTTAAAAGAGGTGATTTCTCCTCGTTATGCCAGCCTAATCCTGGGGATGGATCAGCAAGATCAGCCAAAATTGAAGTGATATTATTATCTTTTATCTGTGTATTACTTTTATAAATCTCATCTACACAGTAAGCATCACTTTCTACTGCATAAACAGATTTCGAAAACTGCGAAGCTAAGCGGGAGAACTTGCCTGTATTCGCGCCCAAATCAATAGTCACATCAGGCCTTATTTCCGACAGCCATTTGGTAATCACCTCTGTTTTAGCTGTAATATATCTTTCACTTTCAATATCATTCTCATAATAATGATCCCATATACTATTTTTAAGCAAGGGTTGTTTTTTGGTCAAAACGTTTTTGGCAATGTTGCTAAAAAGAACTTTCAGTTTCTCCTTATTCAATCCCTGCCGTGCAGCTTCGCTTTTACCTTTTTTATCATTACTAAATCGGGAGTGCAAATGAATATGTATCAAACAGAAGGGATCAAAACGAGTCCTGAAAGGCAAATGGCTGCTGACAAAAGGAAGAGGCAACCCGGTAATACTTCCTCTATATAACTTTGACCACAAGGGATCTTTATAGTGCATCAATAAAAATGGAGAAAGAGATTCTTCGCAAAATTGCCGGTAGGCTATCCATGGATCTCCATCTTTATAGAAACTGAAAGATAGTGTATCAATTAATACACATTTATCATTGTGAAAGGTGAAGTTATAGGGAGAAGCATCTTTTAAAATCATCCCATGTGCTAACGAAAGCTGATTAATCCTGGTATAAGCTAATAACATTTGCTGCCATTGTGCATAAGACCACTCAAATGGATAGGATATAAAAGCTAACTGCTGTGGAAATATTTTCTTATAATAACCTGGAAATTTATCATCTAATAAGACCTCGGCATGTGGTATCATCAGCTCCTGATCTACCAGATTCTGATAAAGTCCCGATTCACTCAGGTGATCAAATTCCAATGCATAATCAGGAGCAATATATCTATAATATCCATCTTCTAGTTTAACGACAAAACCAGCAGGGTCTTTGTAAGAAATCGCTTGTAATAAACTCATTATTCTTCACTTCCTTTCCTTGATCTGATGCTTCTGATAAAGTGCATAACGAATATTTTCAATTTGCTTCCAAAAACAGATAGTGTAAGGATAGCTGATAAAATAGCTTGAAAGAACAGGCTGCCTGTCCCTGGATCAATGTATAGTAAGTAATTGGTCATAAGGTTGTTATTTTATTTATATCGTGTGAGACTTTATTTTTTTATAAAGGTTTAATGTGTATAAAAAAGTTACAAATGCTCTTTTTTTCAACTGAAAACTACCCATTAATTGACGCAATCAGATTGTTCAATTTATTCATTACTGAAAAAGAAAAAATTTATTGGTATTATATATTCTAAAATCGTTTTTGCTGACAATGAATTTTAAGGTCAATTTGTTGTGACGTTCACAATGATGTTACCACCCCTAAAAAAAAATCAGTACTTTAGACCGGAATGTATCAGCAAATAAAATATTTAACAGGTAAATTAATGGTTAAAGGGATCAGATCTTTAGCAGTTTTCCTGTTGTTATTGATTTGTTTACTTTCTTCCTGCACAGTAAGAAAAGGCATTCAGTCTTTTTTCTCTGACACAGTTTCTCAGCGTGCAGGATCTAATAAATTAATGAAGAATTTATTGGTCAGACCAGTTCAGTTGGTTGTTGAAAAAGTGGATTGTTTTGCTGGACATATGAACTCATCTGCTGATGAACTGAACGTTAAGCCTGGTATTTTTAAAAGCAGTATACTGGTGCTGTTTGCATTTATTCTGCCTGGCTTTATTCTTTCCCTCCTGATTTCTTTAAAAGAACGTACTGAGCTGCCGGAACCTGAATCTCAGCTGCGCTGGTCTGTAATCCCGCTGTTTCTGCAAAACAGCTTGTTGCTGATATAGAATTACACATTTGTAATTTTTACCGCTCCGCCTGTAATCAGACGGATACACGGTTTTCTGATATCCTCAACTAATTTTCAAATATGATGAAGTACAATCTTTATCTGATTGGCATGTTTTCTATGCTGATTAGTGTAAGCACCTACGCACAACAACCAGCAGGGCTTTCTTTAACCTATGCGTGGGAAATAGCGTATCAAAACTATTCCGGCCTTCTCGCAAAAAATGCACTGCTGGAAGAATCTCAATATGCCCAAAAGGAGATTCAAAGCCGGTCTTTACCACAAATGCAATTACAGCTGCAAAACTCTTACGGGACATTTGCAGGTAGTAATGGTGCCTTTTTCCCCGTTCCTGGTGTATTTAATGTAAACGGGACAAAGTCTGGTCAGGAAAATACAGCCGCAGCAAATACATTCGGATCAGTTTTAGCAGACTGGAAGTTTTTCGAATTCGGGAAACAACGCAAAACAATAAAGGCCGCTGGTTATAAAGTTCAGGAGGCTAAAAGTGGTTATGATGCAGCAAAGCTGGCCTTACAAGCAAAAGTAACCTCCCTTTATGTAGGAATACTTTATGCAAATTCAAATCTTGAATGGGCAGATCAGCAGGTAAAAAGAGTAAAAGAAATTCTTGACCTGTCGGTAAGCCTTGCCGATGCCGGTTTAAAGCCTGGTGCAGATACTGCACTGGCTGCATCCTCGTATTTACTGGCAAAAGCCACAAAGGATGAATGGACTGGTAAATACAATGCAGGAAAAATCAACTTTTCAGAGGTGGTACCGCTGGCAGAAATTCAATTGCCGCAGCAATCTTTTATGCGTTACCAAACGTTACAGGTTTCTTCAGATTCAATTTCACCAGACCATCCGTATTTACAAATACTGGATAAACAGGTGAGGTATAATGAAATCCAGAATGAGCTTTCTTCCAGAAAAATGCTGCCTTCTTTCTCTCTTTCAGGTGGTTTATCAGCTCGTGGAAGTGGCATATCGGCAAATGGAGCTGTTAACCGGGATTTATCAGCAGGCTATACTAATACCGCACGTAATTACCTGGTGGGTATAGGGTTGACCTGGAACCTCAGTGATATCTATACTGGTTCATTTGCAAAGAAAAGAACAGCTCAGGCAGTTCAGGCTTCAAAGTTCAGTTATGACTTGCAAAAATTGCAGATGAATACTGCTTTACAAGCGGTTGGCAGCAGAGTTAATCAGCAGTTGAAACAGGTAGCCAATACACGGCTTGCTTTAGCAAAGGCACAGCAGGCCTATAATTTATACCTGTCCAGGTATGAAAGTGGCCTGATTAATTTAACAGAGCTGCTGCAAATTCAATCTTTATTACAACAGGTGGAAAAAAATGCCATTGAAGTTCAGCAGGAGTTTTGGAACCTGCTGATTAAAAGAGCCGAACTCTCGGGTGATTTTAGTGAGCTGTCCAGTCAATTTTAATTATACAAATGAATATGATCCGTTTTGCATTAAAAAAGCCATTAACTGTTATGGTCGCTGTATTGGCCATCGCTTATTTCTCTTTCACCGCAATCAAAAACATCAATGTAGACATCTTTCCCAGGGTCGAATTACCGGTCATTTATATTGCTATGCCTTATGGTGGTCTTAGTCCGGCTTATATGGATGGTTTTATGGCCAATGAATTTCAGAAAGTATTGATTTTTGTGAGTGGTGTGAAGGGTATAGATTTTAAAAGTATACAAGGGTTTACCTTGATGAAGATCACTTTTTATCCGGGAACTGATATGGCACAGGCGTCGGGGGAAGTCTCCGCCCAGGTTTCCAGGGCAATGGGCTTTCTGCCACCGGGCGCTGTCCCTCCACAGGTGGTGAGGTTTGATGGCAGCTCGCTCCCTATTGGTCAGTTAGTTTTTGAAAGTACTGAAAAGTCTATTACTGAGCTTCAGACGCTGGCACTGACAAAAATAAGACCCATGTTTGTCACTATTCCCGGGGTAACTGCCCCTGCTCCTTTTGGGGGAAATGTAAGAACTATGGTTGTTAAAGTCAATCCTGAGCTGATGCAATCTTACGGATTGTCTGCTGAGGAGGTGACTACGGCAATTGCTAAAAATAACTTTCCTTCACCGGCAGGAAATATCAGAATTGGGGATCAGAACCTGATGAGCCCGGTAAATTCCATTGCAAAAGGGCCGGAGGAATTCCTGAACATCCCGGTCAGAGTTGGTTCCGGAACAAATATTTATGTGAAAGATATTGCCGTTGTAGAGGATGCCGCTGATATAACTACCGGTTATGGGCTGATTAACGGAAAGCGGTCGGTGTACTTGCCGGTGATCAAAAAAGCAGATGCTTCTACTCTTAAAGTGGTAGAAAACTTAAAAGCATCTATTCCAATGTTAAAGGCTGCTTTACCAGAAGATGTGGATATTAAGTATGTGTTCGATCAGTCTGGTTATATAGAGAAGTCCTTAGAAAATCTTGTGCATGAGGGGGTGCTTGGCGCACTGCTGACCGGATTGATGGTCTTCTTGTTTTTAGGGGATTCCAGAGGTGCATTAATTGTGGTACTTACCATTCCGATCGCCATCCTTTCTGCGGTAATTATGCTCTATTTGTTCGGACAGACTATTAATGTGATGACTTTAAGTGGCCTGGCTTTAGCGATAGGAATACTGGTTGATGAAGCGACGGTAACCATTGAGAATATACATCAGCATTTTGAAATGGAGAAGCCAAAACAAAGGGCTGTACTGGATGCTTTGCTGGAAATTTCTGTTCCGAAAATACTGATCTTATTTTGTATCCTGGCGGTACTTATCCCCTCTTTTTTAATGACAGGGATCCCAAAGGATATGTTTATGCCGCTTTCATTGGCGGTTGCTTTTGCGATGATTGCTTCTTTTATTGCCTCGCAAACATTCGTTCCCATCTTAGCCAACTGGCTGATGAAACCTGAACAATTCCAGCACCATAAAATCAGCCTGCATCAAAAGAAGTTAACGAGGTTTGAGAAATTTAAACGCAGGTACTTGTTATTGATCAGGTATGGTCAAAGCAAGATTGGACTAGTGATTGGTGGTTATACACTGATTGTATTACTGATGATTGGCGCAGGCGGGTTTTACATCGGGACTGATATTCTGCCTGTGAGCAACAGTGGTGATCTGCAATTGCGTATCCTGGCTCCTGAAGGCAGCAGGCTTGAAGTCACAGAAGGGTACCTGAAAAAAGTGACACAGCTGATCCATGAACAACTGCCTCCTGAAGCCATTAAAATAAGTTCTGCTTTTGTGGGTTTGCAACCTTCTGCAACCGCCATTAATCCCATTTTTCTGTTCACCAGTGGCTCTCATGAGGCTGTACTGCAATTGTCAGTTGATCAGCAGTTATTCAAAGGTTCAATTGCTGAATTAAAGGAAAAAATAAGAAAGGTTATTCAGCAGGAAATCCCTGTGCTGAAGATTGGTTTTGAACCGATGGAACTTGTGGAGAAAATAATGAGCCAGGGAGCCATGAACCAGGTACAGATTAAAGTGGCCGCAGGACAAATAAAGGGCGCAGAGAAATTTGCAAAAAAACTGGAACAGGGTTTACTGAAAGTCCCTTTTTTCAGGGATGTACGGATAGCAGAACCGGTTAACTACCCTGGTGTTGAAATCAATGTAAACCGGGCAATGGCCGCTCAGTTTGGTTTAACTATGGATGACGTCACCCGGACTTTGACAATCGCAACTTCTTCCTCACGGTTTACCAACAAGAATCTCTGGGCAGACCCCAAATCAGGATTGGTTTTCCAGGTACAGGTACAGATTCCGGAGGCGGATATGCATTCACTGGATAAACTTCGCTCCTTACCTTTAAAATCAGGTCAGCCAAGACCTGTATTAGAAGATGTAGCCGAAATCAGCCTGGTTAAACTTCCCGGTCAGGTGAATCGTCAGGGGCCAAACAGGTATGTGACTGTACTGGCAAATATTCACCAGAAAGATATGGGAGCAGCTTCAAAAGCAGCACATCAGGTGATTAAAGAGGCAGGTCCCCCACCCAGAGGTACGCTTGTTTCTACTGAAGGGCAGGTCGAACTGCTGGAAGAAACGCTTGCTGGTTTACAAACTGGTTTGTTGGTAGCAATCGTGGTTATCTTTTTAATGCTCACTGCTTATTATCAGTCATTTGCAGTTTCAGGATTAATATTATCTGTTGTGCCGGCAGTTATTGGCGGTAGTTTGATGCTCTTACTTTTATCAGGGAGCACCTTAAACCTTCAGTCTTATATGGGGATTATTATGTCTGTTGGGGTTTCCGTTTCAAATGCGGTTTTAATGATCAATCAGGCAGAAATTAACCGGTTAAAACGTAGTATGCAGGCTAAGCAGGCTATTTTTCTTGCTGCTTCTTCCCGGTTACGACCAATTACAATGACCACCATGGCCATGATTGCGGGAATGATTCCGATGGCTATTGGTATGGGGGAAGGTTCTGAACAGGTTGCTCCGCTGGGTCAGGCAGTTATTGGCGGTCTGATCTTGTCAACTTTGACTGCCTTGTTGATTTTACCACAGGTATATACCCTGATCATGAAAAATAAAACCAGAGAGAGCCTGACATTGGATCCTGATGATCCGGCAAATAAAAACTTATTGATTCACCCTGCTCCTACCCAGGCATAAACAGCTATTATATATGAAACTTAACAGTTATATCTTAAAAATTTCTATCCTATCTACTTTAATTTTTGCCGGTTGTTCTGCTGATCAGGTCAGGAAGAAACAACCACAAAATCAAAAGACCGGAGTGGTTCAGTTTATTCATCCAGTTTCTGATCAGCCTTCTTATGCTCTTTCTCTGCCCGGAGAGCTTAAACCTTATGAGGAAGTTATCATTTATCCAAAAGTGAAAGGGTTTGTCAAAAAGATATTTGTTGACAGAGGCAGCAAAGTGAAAAAGGGACAGCTGCTGGCCATTTTGGAAGCACCCGAGATCAGCCAGCATTATCTGTCAGCCCGGGCTGATGAGAATAAATTTCATGAAGATTATCTTTATAGTCTCCAGGCTTATGAGCGCTTAATGAAAGCGGCAACCAGAGCCGGAGCTGTTGCTGCAATAGAGCTGGATAAGGCAAGAAGCAAGTTCAGAAGCGATAGCGCTGCCTATGCAGCTGTAAAAGCAACCACAGGTGCTTCTGCACAATTACAGCAGTATTTACGGATTATAGCACCTTTTGATGGAACGGTCATCCATAAAAATATATCTGCGGGAGCTTTGGTTGGTGATCAGGTCCCTTTGTTTTCAATTGCACAGACGAGCCGCCTGAGACTAACTGTAGCTATACCAGAAAAGCATGTACAAGCTGTGGGTAAAGACACGAAAGTATCTTTTACGGTTAGTGATCATCCGGGGCAGCTCTTTTTTTCTGTCCTCTCCCGGAAAAGTGATTTATTACAACAGGAATCCCGCGCTGTCACCGCAGAATTTGATATATCCAATACGCAGCATGTTTTGAATGGTGGTGAGTATGCCCAGGTAAAGTTAACACTGCAAAGACCCCATGCTACTTTATGGGTGCCTGTAAGCAGCATTGTCGTTGCGCAATCGGGTATATTTATTGTGAAGATAGTGCAGGGTAAGAGTAAAAGGGTCAGCGTAACGGCTGGCACCCGTAAAGGAGAGCTTCAGGAGATTTTTGGCCCGGTCAGGGAAGACGATCAGATTTTAGTAAAGGGAACAGAAGAGCTGGCTGATGGAACTGAGGTCAGGTTGGAATAAAGTAATATATAGGGCTATCAATTAATTATAGCCCTATAATTATTTAAATGTTCCAAACAGCCTGTCCCATATACTTGTATAAAAACCGTAATTATAATCCTCTTTTAAGTGATGGTTATGATGAAAAGAGGATGTTCCCAAGTACTTGATCAACGGTAAATTCCGGGTTTTCGCAGGTAATGGCTCTATACCAAGATGACCAGTCATTCCAAATAAAACATTAATAATCAAATAAATGATAACAGCGTAAATATTAAAAGGATAAATAAGCAGCAATATCAGCCATAATGCACCAAAAGAGATTGTCTCTATTGGATGCAGGATAAATAAATCAATTGGTTTTGGATTAATAGCCTGGTGATGTAATTGATGGACAAATTTATAGAGTAATGATTTGTGGATCAGGTAATGGAAAATGAACATCAGCAAATCCATCGCAAAAAACAGGAGTAAAAAATCTTTGAAAATAGTCAGTGAAATATTTGTCGTCATCCTGATAATCCCATGTTTCCAAAGCCAGAATCCAGCGTAGGTAATAAGCGTATTCAGGAAATTGGTCAGGATGCAGATTTGCCATTCCCTTCGTGTATAAGTATAAGGGACGAAAGGGGCTGTTGCAAATTTTTGCTGTATTATTTTTCCAAAAACCAAGACCAAAAGTGTAATCAACCCATTTTCTATCAGAAATATCAGTCCTGCTGACAGTGCTGGTAACCGCGATAAATAATGCATTACGTTATTGAGATAAGAAACATCCGGCATAAGTGCAGTATAGTGAATTAAGTTAAATTTTGAATGTTTTTATTCAAATTATGTAAATCCATCAAAGCAGTTATGGAGTATATTTGTTTAACATGAAAATCCAGCGTTCCACTATGCTTAAAACAGCCTTTCTTATTATTGTATTCTTTTTGAATACGGTGGTAGGTTTTGCTTGTGTTCTCGGAGCTGATATGGGATTTAATATGATGCAGCATCATCAGGATGTATCACATCATGCTGAAAAAACCGGTGCCGATCATCACGATGCCGGGCAAAAAGATAATTGCTGTAAAGATGAGGTTACGAAGTTGACAACAGCTGATAAAGAAGCACAGTCTGTTCCTTCTTTTAGTTTTCAGCTCTCCTGTTTAGCCGTTTTACCTGCGCCTGTTTATATTCAGGATAGTATAATTGCTATTCCTGCGAATATTCCCAATACTTATTTTGCAAGGCATTGCCGTGCCCCTATCCCGGATGTACGCATTGCCATACAAAGTTTTCAGATTTGATTTAAGGGTTTAATTTTTACATGGGCCTGTCCTGTTGTTGTAATAATTCACCATTAAAATCAATAAAAATGAAAAAGATATTTTATATGATTGCGCTTATAGCCGTCATCTTCGTGCAACCTGGATTTGCACAACAAAACACGAGTCAATCTACCGGTTTGTTATCCTCTTATTACGAAATTAAAGATGCACTTGTAGCAGACAATTCCAAATTAGCCGCTACCAAAGCAGCTGAATTCGTCAAAATCCTGGCTAAAGGAGATCTTCAGACAATTGATGCAGCTCAACAAAAAGCCTTAGCAGCAGATGCAGCTAAAATTAACGCCAGCAATGCGCTGAGTAGTCAGCGCGACTATTTTTCCGTTTTGTCTGCGCACCTGATTTCGACAGCCAAAACTTCGAAATTATCAGCTGAGCCGATCTATGAACTTTACTGCCCAATGAAGAAGAGCAGCTGGTTAAGTAGTAAACAAGCCATTAAGAACCCTTATTATGGAAGTACTATGCTAACTTGTGGTAAAGTAACGGAAACTATAAAATAACTTATCTTTAAATAACCATTGATCTCCTGTAGATCAATGGTTTATAAAAACACAAACATGAAAACTTTCTTGTTAAGCATCGCTATAGCCACTATTTTTTTAAGTGCCTGTACCAGCAATCAAAAACCGGCACAGCATCCTGCTATTGCTACAAAACCAGCAGCTCAAACTTCCTCTTCTCCAATCAAAGAGGTCATCATGGCTTATTTACAGCTTAAAAATGCATTGGCAGCTGATGATGATCAGGGGGCAGCAGCGGCTGGCAATACCTTAAAACTGGCAGCAGGAAAAGTCACAATTGCTGCACTTAATCCAGCTCAGTCAAAAGTCTTTAGTGAGATTGCAGATGATGTTAAAGAGCATGGGGAGCATATTGGGGCTAACGCCGGCAACATCAAACATCAGCGGGAACATTTCGAAATGTTAAGTCAGGAGATTTATGAACTGGCTAAAGCTGATGGGAAATCTGGTCAGAAGTTATATTATGAGCATTGTCCGATGTACAATAATAAAAAAGGCGGGAACTGGATCAGCGAAACTAAAGTGATCAAAAACCCGTATCTGGGCAAAGAAATGGTCACCTGCGGAAGTATCAAAGAAGAATTAAATTAAGCCGGTGGACCGGGTTAAAGTCATATTGATTGTTATGCTGATTTTCTTAATCGCTATACAATTCGTACCGGTTATCAATAATCAGGATAACCAGTTTAAAAACACGGATATCACAAAGATTTATCCTGTACCTGCAAAGGTACAGGCAATCTTAAAAAAGTCATGTTATGATTGCCATAGTAACCATACGCAATATCCCTGGTATGCTAAATTGCAGCCTGTAAGCGGATGGATGGCTGCACATATCAGCAACGGAAAAAAAGAACTGAACTTTAGTGAATTCGGCAGTTATTCAAAGTATAAACAACAAAGTAAATTAAAGGCTATTATTAATAGTATCCAGGATGGAACTATGCCTATAGCTTCTTATACCTTCATTCATAGAAAGGCTAAACTTGTCCCGGCAGCGCAGACATTAGTTCTCAATTGGATGGAGAAAACGAAAGACAGTCTTTCCTTAACAAATCAGCAATGAAATCATTAATTATATATATCCTGTTCACCGGGCTCTTCGGTTTAACTTTAACGCAGGCCCAGGAGAAAAATCACCGGTCAAAAGTTGTTCGTTATGACCTTTATGTCAATGACACGACCGTTAATTATTCCGGGAAACCAAAAATGGCAATGGCTGTTAACGGAAGTATTCCCGGCCCTGCACTGGTTTTTACAGAAGGTGATACCGCAGAAATCTATGTGCATAACCTGATGGATATGGAAACTTCTATTCACTGGCATGGTGTATTCCTGCCTAATAACATGGATGGTGTTCCTTATTTAACTCAAATGCCAATTAAAGCGCATGCTACTTTCTTGTATAAATTTCCGGTTATTCAGAACGGTACTTACTGGTACCATAGTCACACTATGCTGCAAGAACAAAGCGGAATGTACGGAGCGTTAATTTTCAACAAGAAAAATGAGCCTGCTATCCCTGCAATTCCGGTTGTATTAAGTGACTGGACTGATATGAAACCAGAAGAAGTGGACCGCTCGCTCCACAATGCCAATGATTGGTTTGCCATTCGTAAAGGTACAACACAAGGTTATGCCGAGGCGATACAAAAGGGTTATTTTAAAACTAAAGTCATTAACGAATGGAAGCGGATGAATGCGATGGATGTGAGTGATGTGTACTATGAGAAATTTCTAACGAATGGGAAACATATCAATGAACAGCCTCAGTTTAAAGCTGGCGACAAGGTAAAACTCCGGATTGTTGGCGGCAGTTCGTCTACTTATTTCTGGTTAACTTATGCTGGTGGTCAAATTACTGTGGTGGCTAATGATGGTAACGATGTGCAGCCTGTTGAAGTTGACCGGCTGATTATCGCTCCTTCTGAGACTTATGATGTGATTGTCACGCTCGCTGAGGATAAAAGTTATGAGTTCTTATCTACAGCCGAAGACCGCACTGGCTCTACTTCTTTGTGGTTGGGCAGTGGAACCAAAGTACCTGCCAAACCTTTAGGGAAGTTAAAATACTTTGAAGGGATGAAGATGATGAACGGCATGATGAAGATGAATGGTGACATGGAGCCGATGGGTATGGAAATGAGCAATCAGCAAATGGACATGAACGCGGTTATGTACCCGGAAGTAACCGGAGATAATTACGGAAAGAAAAAAGCTGCTGCTGAACCTAAAATGAATATGCCGGAAATGAAAGGGATGGATATGGGTGAAAAGGCAGACTTGGTTACGCTTAATTATGGCATGTTAAAGGCCACTGAAAAAACGACTTTAAGAAAGGGCCCTGAGAAATTATTACGTTTTGAGCTGACTGGAAATATGAACCGTTATGTCTGGACGATTGATAATAAAACAGTCTCAGAGTCTGATAAAATCCTGATTAAAAAAGGAGAAAATGTAAAAATTATATTATACAATAATTCAATGATGCGTCACCCTATGCATTTGCATGGGCATGATTTCCGTGTGTTGAATGGCCAGGGTGAATATGCTCCTTTAAAGAATGTTCTTGACATTATGCCGATGGAAACCGATACAATCGAGTTTGCAGCGACAGAAAGCGGAGACTGGTTTTTCCATTGCCATATTTTATACCACATGATGAGCGGTATGGGCAGAATCTTTAGTTATGAGGATTCTCCTCCTAATATGCTGATCCCTGATCCTAAAGCTGCAATTCAGAAACTGTATGCCGATGACAGAAAAATGCACCTGATGACCAATATAGGATTAGAAAGCAATGGTAGTGATGGTATTGCACGGTTAGCAAATACCCGTTACAGTATTTCTACGGAATGGAGATTGGGATTACAGGCACGTCATGGATTTGAAAGTGAAACTTACTTCGGGAGATATATAGGCAAAATGCAGTGGTTCATGCCTTTCATCGGTTTCGACTATCATTATAACAGCAGAGATAATGATAGTGAGAAAAATATGTTTGGACAATTGACCAACCAGTCTAACAGAAAAGCATTTGTGATGGGTATGCAGTATACTTTACCGATGCTGGTAACCGCAGAAGCCAGACTGGATAGCAAAGGAAAATTACGTTTTCAGTTAAAGCGTGAAGATATCCCGATCACGAACAGGCTAAGGTTAAACCTTTCCGGAAACACAGACAGGGAGTATATGGCAGGTTTCAGATATGCGATGACTAAATATTTCTCCTTGTCTACACATTATGATAGTGATATGGGTTACGGCGGCGGAATTACAATAACTTATTAATAATTTTCAATTTCACAGATAACATTTCTATTTTTACGGGTCCAAAGCAATAAAAACACCGATTCAGACCAATATTAATTACATATTTAAATAAATGGAAGAAATAAACTACAGAAATGCCACAATATCCGACTTAAAAACTATAGTATCCATTTATAATTCAACAATTGCCTCAAGAATGGTGACCGCAGACACTGAACCGGTTACCGTAGAGAGTAAAATAAAGTGGTTTGAGCAACATACAGCAGAAAAACATCCACTTTGGGTCATTGAAAACAAAAATAATGAGATTATTGGCTGGGTAAGCTTACAGGCTTTTTATGGCAGGCCTGCCTATAACGGTACCGCAGAAATAAGTATTTATCTGGATGAAAATCAACGCGGTAAAGGAATGGGTAAAAGAACACTGGCTGATTCATTAAGCAAATGTGCTGCATTGGGCATAACCACTGTTCTGGGATTTATATTTGCTCATAATGAGCCTAGTTTAGGATTATTCAGGCATTTTGGCTTTGAAGATTGGGGTACTTTACCTGACGTAGCCATACTTGATGGTGAAGAAAAAAGCCTTAAGATCTTAGGAAAAAGAATCTCAGCTTAATAAAAGCAAACAGGACGTGCAGGTTTATCGGCATGTCCTGTTTGTTATTTTATTGACCAAGAGAAAAACTGATCGGAATATTATACTTTACCCGGACCTTTCTTCCATTCTGAATACCAGGAGTCCATGCCGGACTTGCTTTTAATACACGGATAGCTTCTTCATCCGTACCATAGCCCAGTTTCCTTTCTACCTTGATACCCGTCAGTTTACCATCTGTTTCTATGATGAAAGATACAAAAACCTTACCCTGCACATTAGCTTCCTGAGCTGCTTCAGGAAATCTTATTGCCTTTGACAGGTAAGCATAAAATTGAGCTATTCCTCCGGGAAAAGCAGGCTGAACTTCCAGAGTTACAAACTCATAAACCTTCGTGTCTTCTACTGCCGCCGCTTGTTTTGCAGGCCCGTCACCGGTTGGCCCCGTAACTACAACTTGTCCATCCGGATCACCAACGATGTTCTTTTGTCCCGGAGTTGCATTCACCAGATCTTTAATCTGCACCGGATCTGTTTCCACCTCTCTGTCCACAACAATCGGCGTTGTAAATTTAACATTTGGTACTTTTGCACGGGGTGGTACAACCGCAGCAGGTGGCGGAGTTTTATGTTCAACCACCGGAGGAATAGCCTGAACTGTGACTACTCTTGTCGTTTCCTGATGTTCGTCCAATGAACTACTGCCTTTGATCAGGCTAATAATTTTAGGGGATAAAAATAGCAGGATAAACAGTGTTCCTGCAATAAAAAGAGCTTTAACTGTATCGGAAGAACTTTGTCTGCGGAGCATATAAGCGCCATAATTTTTGTTTTTCTGATCAAATACTACATCAAGCCACTCATTGCCAAATAAATCGATTTTTGAACCTAACATTGCTTTAAAATTTAGAGGTTAGCACCAGACTATAAAATACTTCTTACCCATTTATAATATGGATGCTAATCGTTCTGGCTTTCCATAAGCTTAACAGCTATTTCTTTTTCAGCTACAACATTTACCATTTCGGTTACAGTCTTCTTTCAGTTAGTACTGACTTTTGTAATAGTTTATACATACACAATAAATACGATTCAAGATGAAAACAATCTTTATTACTGGCGCATCAGCCGGATTAGGTAAAACTACTGCTCAGTTATTTCAGGCAAAAGGCTGGAAAGTAATTGCAACCATGCGCGCTCCGGAAAAAGAAACCGAACTCAATCATTTAGAAAACGTGACGTTATTGAAGCTTGATGTAACGGATGATAAGCAAATTGAAACGGCGGTAAAAGCGGCCATTGAACTGGGCGATATTGATGTCGTATTTAATAACGCTGGTTACGGATTAATAGGGCCTTTGGAATCCTATACAACAACCGAAATCAGGAGTCAGTTTGAAACGAATTTCTTTGGGGTAGTCTGGATTACGAAGGCATTTATTCCTTATTTCAAAGCAAGAAGAAAAGGACTTTTTATAACCACGACTTCCTTATGCGGACTGGCCTCTTATCCGCTTAGTTCCATATACAATGCTTCCAAATGGGCATTGGAGGGCTGGAGCGAGAGTATGTCTTATGACCTCGCACAATTCAGCATCGGTATCAAAACTGTGGCTCCCGGAGGTATTAAAAGTAATTATATGAATGTTATGAAAGTTGCAGAAGATAAGAGCTATGATCCATTGATGCAAAGAATGACCGAAGGATTTAGCGATGGAACATTAATGGAGTTTTCTGAAACAAAGTTGATAGCTGATGTAGTATACCAGGCCGCTACTGATGGAAAAGATCAACTCAGATACCTTGCTGGAAATGATGCAGTAAGAATTTATACTAAAAGACTTGAAGAGGGCACTGAGGCTTACAGGAAAAACCTGACGACTTACCTTAATCTTGAAAGTCCATATGCTACGGCTACTTTATAAGTATTAACCCGGTCTGAGAATCTATAAAAAGATTTTCAGACCGTTGGTTATTAAAATCATCCTATATTTGGAAAAGATAAGTTCTGTTTCGATGAAAAGCGCAATTAAAAATTTCTTCCTGCTGGGTTTTACCCTATTGTCATCAGTGACTTTTGCACAAAACAAAATGCAAAGTCTGAATGAGTTAATTAACCAGACAGATCCGGCCTGGCCATTGGTTCAGAAGTGGGTTGATTCTGCAAAAAATAAAGTTCAGGTACTTGAATTTGATTCAGCCGAAGCTAAAAATGTATTATTCAATACCCAGGTTTCTACTTATTCCACTTTGGGTGCAGTGATTTACAATAGCGGCGGCATTATGGTAGATGATGGCTGGTTAAGAATTTTAGGCTCAGGCAGCAAAAAATTAAACCGTTCTGTTTCAGAGTGGAACAAAGGAAAAACAATTCAGGAATATGGTGATAAGCCAGCTTATCTTTTAGTAGCTGATGATGCTGCCGGTGGCTTTTTTGCTATAAATTATGGTGCATTTGGAGAGGACTTAAAGAACGTTTATTACCTGGCGCCTAACAGTTTAAAATGGGAACCGCTTGGTCTTGGTTACAGTGAATTTATTCGTTTCTGTTTTGACAGCGACCTTTCTGCTTTTTATAAAGGGTTAAGGTGGTCAACATGGAATCAGTTCATCGCAAATCTGGACGGAAGTAAATCTTATAGTTTCCGCCCCTATTTATGGTCGGAAGAAGGGACAGATATAGAAAAATGCAAACGAAAGTTAGTCTCCACTGAAGAACTTTTCAAGTTTAATATAGAGAAACAAAAGGAATTAAGTGCTAAAGGCACTACTGAATCGCAATAAAAAACGCTTTTCAACTTAATTGTATTTGATTCACATTAAGAAGACTTCCTGCCAACAAATCTGATTACGGCGCTTTTTCCAATATGATATTCTCCTTCATTTAAAAAGGCTTCCTCTTCCTCCAGAATCAGCGGATCATAATTTTCAAAGTCAGCAGCTATTTCTGCTTTAGAGAACAACATATCAATATCTTTTGGCCCGCCAACTTTAGGATCAAGGTTATTCAGGTGCAAATGCTTTTTACTGAAAGCTTCCAGGATAATGATACCTCCTGGTTTGAGGTAACCAGCTAATTTCTGATGAAGTAAAGATTTTCTATCTGCTGCAAAATGTGCATACACAAGCCCAATCGCATCAAATGATTCTTTTTCAAATTCAAGTTGTTCCAGGTCTCCAACAATGTATTCCATGGTAACCTGATTCTCTTTAGCAAGTTGTAATGCCTTTGATTTTCCTGCTGTACTCAGATCCAATGAAGTGACTTCCCACCCTAGCTGCGCAGCAAATACGCCGTTACGTCCTTCTCCGTCGGCAGGCATTAATATAGATCCTGGTTTAAATTTATAAAGCCATTCTTTAAAAAACAGATTAGGCCCTTTCCCGTAAGCATAATGCGCTTCCTGATAGCGGTTATTCCATTTATTTTCTTCTTCTACAGACTTATTCATATACATTGGTTTAAAATTTCCTGGAAACAATTCCTTTCCTTGCTACAAAAGTACCATCACGGGTTAAATGCATAGCAGGACAAAAAATTAGTATTATAGGATTTATTTCAGCTTCTGTCTGAATTGTTCAGGTGAATACCCTGTATGTTTTTTAAAGAACCTGATAAAGTAGGAAACATCTTCATAGCCTAAATGAGAGGCTATCTGATTGATTTGATTCGCTGTTGCCAAAAGATTTCTTTTAGCTTCCAGGATCATATGTGCGTTAATAAGCGCTGAACAGGTTTTGCCCAGCATTGACTTGGCGATTGAATTCAGCTGATACATAGAAAGATTTAATAGCGCTGCATATTGAGCTACCTGCTTATGTTCAAAAACATGTTTTTCTAATAATGCTGAAAACTTCTCCATTATTTCCTGGGAATAAAGGTTGTGATGTTCAGAAATACCACTGGTTTGCTGTCTGATAAGCTCAATTAAGAAAATGTCCAGGTTTGCTTTAATAACTTCCTGATACTGCTGTTCTTTGCTGATATATTCCTGAAAGATATCATTTAGTATGATTTGTATTTTTTGAAATTTATCCGGATTAAATTGATAATAATTGAGGCTGCCTGCTTTGCGTAATAGCTGTTCTGATACTTTTTCATTGGAGAAACAGAATTCATTTCCAAATTGTATCAGATACCCTGTACTTTCTGCTTTTAACCGGAGTTGGTGTACCTGCCCCGGACGCATGAAGAAAACAGAATGATCACAAACAGGATAAGCTGTGAAATCAATTTCATGATGACCAATTCCTTTTTTTAAAATGAGAACATAAAAGAAGTCATGCCGGTGAAGTTCCTGTAGCATATCTTTTCCAGCAAGCACATCACTGATATCCCGGATACTGAGGTTCCCGTATAAATCCGGTTCTTTTCTTGCTTCATTTATATGTCTGATCGGTATAGTTTCCATTTTAAGGTAATTGACATCAAGTCAAATGTAATTACATTTTGTAAAACAATGCAGCTGATGTTTCACAGAACAGCTGATCTGCAACCTGAACGTGTATCAGCAAGCGTTGTCAGGAAATAGTCAAATAATTATAAAAGCAGGGAGTTATAGTACTGATCATAGGGAAAACAAATACATTTGAAAACATACTAATTAGTATCTTATGAAGAAGGCAGCGCAAACACGTTTCAGCATATTGGAAAAATCATTTGAATTGATTTATGTCAAAGGCTATCAGTCAACCAGCATTGATGATATTCTTTCTTCTATGGAAGTAACTAAGGGTGCTTTTTTTTATCACTTTAAAAATAAGGAAGAAATGGGTTTGGCGTTAATTGCTGATATCCTCCATCCGCAGATGAAACACTTTTTGATAGATCCGCTGAATTCCTCAGCAGATCCGATAAAAAGCATCTATCAAATGATAGCAAACCTTTTGAAAGATACAGTGAATTTCGATGTCAGATATGGCTGTCCGGCAGTTAACCTGATCGAGGAAATGAGCCCGCTGAATACTGCATTCCATAAACAATTAAAGAACATCGTAATCGAATGGACTGGCGCAATAGAAAAATGTCTGATTACAGGAAAAGAAAATGGTAAGATTGGCTTAATGATCAACCCCGCAGATGCAGCTGCCTATATTGTATCAGGATATGCAGGGATTAGAAATATGGGCAAAACGTTAGGTACATCAGTCTACCAGGCTTATCTGAAACAGTTCAAATTATATCTTAACAGTTTAAACTAAAAAAATTTGCCCTTTCAACATACTAACCAGTATGTTATACAATCCAATTATTCTTATGTTTTCAATTCTGCTTTTCTTCCACTCCATTTTCAGGTGGCTGGTTTTAATCAGCCTTAGCCTCACTATTTACAACTCAGCAACCAGCCTGGTGACTAAGAGCCTATTTACTAAAAAGGATGACCAATACAGGCATTGGACAGCAACGATTATCCATATTCAGTTTATGCTTGGCATGGTCATGTATTTTAAAAGTCCCGCTGTAGCCCGTTTCAAAACAATCGGCATAGCTACGGCCAGAGGAATTACTGAATCAACTTTTTTCGGGGTTATACATATATCAATGATGATAACGGCAGTAATTCTTGTGACTTTAGGTTCTGCCTTTGCCAAACGGTACCAAGAGGATAAGAAAAAATTCAGCATCATGCTCTTGTGTTTCAGTATAGCCTTATTGATCATTCTGGCTGCGATTCCATGGCCATTTTCACCGATGGCTCAACGTCCATTCTTAAGACCTTAATAAACATATAACATGCTTAAACTATTCAAAACAAACATCGGTCGTTTAAGACTGATTGGACTATTAGAGGGTATATCCCTTTTAATCCTGGCAGGAATCGCCGTACCATTAAAATATGGACTTCATCAACCCGCTCTTGTCAGCAAGATGGGCCCTGTACATGGTACACTTTTTCTGTTATTTGTCTTCAATACCTTCAGTGTTGCTATACAGCAGAAGTGGGACAAAGCCACTACAGTTAAAATACTCCTCTCCTGCTTCATTCCTTTTGGCACCTTTTATATAGATTATAAAATTCTCAGACCATCCTATGAACAGGATATTAAGCTTAATAAAGGTTTATGAGGTCAAAGATCATTGTCGTTCTTACGCTTGCCCTGCCTGTTTGTTATGTTTTCTCCTGCAATAGAACAAACAAAGCAGTAGAAAATAATCAGCAGGTTTTCCCCGAATCTCTTGCTTCAACAGGGCTTTTTAAGGGAAAATTAGACAGTCTTTTACCAGCCGATGGTGTAGAGGTTTATCAGTTATCTTCAACCCTGTTTACCGATTATGCAGAGAAACAGCGTTTAATGAAGATCCCTGCGGGTAAAAAGCTCAGGTTAAATGGTGACGGATTACCGGAATTCCCTGAAGGCACTATTCTGGCTAAAACTTTTTTCTATTCCCGCGCAAAGACAGGGAAAAATATAAAGCGTCAGATCTTAGAAACCCGGCTTTTGATATTAAAAAACGGTAAGTGGTCAGCAGGTACTTACAAGTGGAATCAAAACCAGGATCGTGCAGTATATGATCCTTTAAGCGCCGAAGTTAAGGTGACCTGGCTGGACAAAAGCAACGCGCCTCACCAGGTAAAATATCATATTCCATCTGCAAAGGAATGCGTAAGTTGTCATCAATCTGCTGATGAAATTATCCCGATCGGCCCTAAAGGGATGAACTTAAATAGAGAAATCATGGTCGGGAAGAAAAAAATAAACCAACTGATTCATATGCAGGCAAAGGGAAAATTGATATTGGAAAAGAGTGCCGGCAAGTTATCAGCATTACCGGATTATGAGAATAAGAACATTGATTTGGAACACCGTGCCAGAGCTTATATGGAAATTAACTGTGCACATTGCCATAATCCGGATGGTATTGCTTACAGGCAATCGATCATGCTCAATTACAAGGTACCAGTTAAAGAGTCAGGAATAGCGTTCCAGAAAAACAATATCGTTGATCGTATGGGCAATATGGGACAATTCCATATGCCAAAGTTGGGAACAACAATTTTGGACAAGGAGGGTGTAGAGCTGATCAGAAAATATATGATCAGTCTGAATTAATGAGCTTTAAATTCTTCCAATCCCCACCAGAGCCATTCCCTGCCCAATAACCAATCATTTTTCCATGGGTATGAGACAATGATTTTACTTTAAGAACCGGCTGTTTACTGCTATTTACATAAACACTGACGAATTCTCCAGCTACGATTATTTTCACATGAAACCATTGATTTGGATCAGGGGCAGGTGAAATAGGCTGTTCATATTGATTGGGAAAACTGGCCCGGAGCTTTGGCCAGTCATATGCTGGATTAGCAATATATTGTACTGCGTGAGACTTCCTGTCGGGATCACTTGCACGGAAATTAAAAGGTCTGAAATAAATAGACTCATAAATACTGTCATTTAGTCCATGAAAGGCAATACCGAGAAAGCTGCCTTGAAACTTGTCCTTTCCCTTCACCTCAAATTCAATTGTCCCTTCGGTAAATTCCTTATTGTTGATCCAGGCAATACCAGCGCCTTCCGCTTCGTTGAGTTGTATGGCTCCGGATTTTTTATCCAGATTGATCACGCGGTTAACCACTTTGTATTTCTCCTTTAAATTCTGGGCCCGGGTGACTTCAGTACCCCCAATAATGCTGCTCATGATCAGTAATGAAACAGTAGTTTTGAATACTCCATTTTTTGAGCAATGAATAAGCCTTAAAAGACTGGTTACTATTTTTGTCATAAATTGTTATACTTTTAAATGAATAAGTTCAGCAAATGTGAATAATAACTATAACAGAGCATATTCAATGCTGCGCCAAATTCGTGCAAACGTATGCAAGTCTGTAATTGATTGAGATTAAAATGAATAACAACCCGGAAATAGTACCTATCAAAAAGTGTTTGGAGTTAATAGAGAATAAACTAAACCGGGGTGCAGGCAGTGAATGGACAAGCTACGATTTTGAAATGCTGAGTAATGATATCCAAACAGCCACTGGTGTAATATTGAGTGTCACCACCTTAAAACGATTGTGGGGAAGGCTGAAATATGGCAGCACACCTACCACTACCACATTGAATACATTAGCGAAATTTGCGGGATATAACGATTGGCGGGAGTTTAAGCACAAGCTGCCTTTGGATCATTTGCCAATGCCCATCGCAGAAAACTTACCATTAGAAACAGGTGTAAAGAAAGCAGATGGAAAATGGAAATATTGGTTATCAGGCTTATCACTATTACTGATTACAAGCTATGTTATACTTTTATTGTCTACTAAAACCAAAGCCTCCGTTGAGCATACCGTCTATAAATTCAGCAGTAATAAAATCAAAACAGCAGGCTTACCAAATTCTGTTATTTTTAATTACGATGCCACAGCTACTGATAAAGACTCTGTATTTATCAGCCAGTCATGGGATATAACCCGTAAAGTAGTGGTGCCAGCGCAGCAGCATACTTATTCTTCGATCTACTACACTCCTGGCTATTACCGGGCAAAGTTAATTGTTGGCCAGCAAATCGTAAAAGAACATGATTTGATGATCTCATCTGATGGATGGCTTGCTATGGTCCATAAAGATGGGGGTGTTCCGCTATATTTTAAAAAAAATGAGGTACTGAAAAACAATAAGATAGAAGTTAATGAAGAGGTATTGTCAAAGTATAATATTCCTTTACAGCCAGCATTGCCGGAATTGCGTTTTTATAATGTACGGGATATGGGAGATATCAGGAATGATCACTTTATTTTGGAAACTACACTGAAAAGTGATTTTCACCAGGGCAATGCAGCTTGCCAGCGTGTTGAAGTATTGATTCTTTGTAAAGATGAAACGATTATTATTCCGCTGTGTTCTAAAGGATGCGTAGGTGATCTTTCGCTATATGTGGCCGGTACCACGGTAGAAAGCAAAAATACAGATCTTTCAAAGTTTGGTTGTAATCTGGATGAATGGGTCAAAGTGCGGGTGGAAAGTAAAAACCGGCACATGCGTTTCTTTATCAATGGTGAAGAGGCCTATTCACTTAATTTTTCCAGTAAGCCTGCGGCTATAGTTGGATTGCAATATCGCTTCAATGGTACTGGCGCCGTGAAAGACACGCGGTTTATTAAAGATGAACGCATTATTAATTTTTAAAACACGAACTGCCATTACTAGTGTTGACAGCCCGTGTTTCTATTGCATTAAATAAACTAATATTTTAACTTTTAATAAAGGCTAAAAGATCTGCATTGATAGTTGCAGCTTCAGTAGTTGGCATTCCATGAGGAAAGCCCGGATATGAAATAAGCTTTCCGTTTTTTAAAAGCTTCACGGCTTTCGCTCCTGAAATAGGAAATGGAACAATCTGATCATCTTCGCCATGTAAAACCAATACAGGAATGTCTACGCTTTTAAGGTCTTCAGTAAAATCTGTTTCTGAAAAAGCTTTGATACCGTCATGATGTGCTTTTACTCCCCCCATCATTCCCTGACGCCACCAGTTATCTCTGACACCTTGTGATATTTTTGCTCCTTCCCGGTTATATCCATAAAATGGGATCGTAAAATCCTGAAAATATTGTGCCCTGTTTGTTGCAGTACCTTCACGTATCTCATCGAATACAGTTGAAGGAACGCCATCCGGGTTACTTACAGATTGTATCATTATTGGGGTAACGGCACTGATCAATACTGCTTTGGCAACGCGTCCCTGTCCATACTTTGCTACATACCGGATAACTTCACCGCCACCTGTTGAGTGACCTATATGTATGGCATCTTTCAGATCGAGTGCCTTTGTAAGTTCAGCAACGTCTGCCGCATAAGTATCCATATCGTGTCCGCCAGAAGCCTGACTGGATCTTCCATGCCCTCTGCGGTCATGTGCGATCACTCTGTATCCATGTTTCAGGAAAAACATGAGTTGTCCATCCCAATCATCTCCGGATAAAGGCCATCCGTGATGAAAAAAAAGTGGTTGTCCGGTTCCCCAGTCTTTGTAATAAATTTCAGTTCCGTCTTTTACTGTAATCTTACCCATTTCTTTTGATTTTAATATTTGTATTTAAGACAATTCAGGAGTCCTACTTGTTTGCATTCTTATGAATTTGTATGCCTATTCCCATCAGTATGTTACATAGAATGCTTACCGCTGCACTTTAAAATATGTAATTTAAGTTTTTAAACCTAAACTGCTTATGGGATATAACCGACGACATTTTATAGGAAACAGCCTTGCGGTAACCACTGCATTACTTTTACCTGCATTGAACTTATTCGGATCGTCCGGCCCCGTCTCCGATCAGCCGGAAAAAGGCTTTGCATTAAAAATCATGGCTCCCTACTGGGGATTCGATGGCTCAATAACTGACTTCTGTAAAAAAGCAAAAAATGACGGATATGATGGGATAGAGATCTTATGGCCGTCTGATCATATCAGGCAAAAAGAGTTATTCACCGCATTAAAAGAATATCAGTTAGCTGCGGGATTTCTTTGCCGGGGAGACGAACCAATCCCGGAGCATAATTTTATGACTTTCAAAAAGGTAATCGCCGAAGCAACTGCGAATAAATACCAGCAGCCATTATATATCAATGTCCATTCAGGAAGGGATTTTTTCACTTATGAACAGAATAAGCAGTTTATAGATTTTACTGTTCAGTATTCAAAAAAGACAGGTGTTCCTGTTTATCATGAAACGCACAGGTCACGCATGCTTTATTCAGCCCCTGCGGCTTTGCCTTATTTACAAAGAAACCCTGAACTGAGGCTTACACTGGATATTTCACACTGGTGTAATGTTAGCGAAAGCTTACTGGAAGATCAGCCGGCCACCGTTGAACTGGCTATTTCCAGAACTGATCATGTCCACTCCCGCGTTGGGCACGCGGAAGGCCCGCAGGTAAGTGATCCCCGTGCCCCGGAGTGGAAAGCGGAAGTGGCTGCTCATTTTGCCTGGTGGGACAAAGTTGTTGCCCTCAAAAAGAAACAAGGTAAAATGCTTACGATGTTAACCGAATTTGGCCCTCCTTCTTATATGCCAACCATTCCTTTTACGAATCGTCCTGTTGCTGATCAGTGGGAAATAAATGTGTATATGATGAATGCCTGGAAAAAAAGGTACCTGTAAATAACTTAGCTCATGAATATCTTTCAAACATTCTACAACGAACTCACTGGTTTCTTCGGTATCGGCGGTATTGTAAAAATGGTACAAACCGGAAATTACGGATCGCTTTCAACTTTTGAAGGTATACAGCATATTATTGCCCCGATTATACCTTTGCTGTTATTGTTAGAAATAATAAGGGCATTTTTTTATAAACGCTTTAAAATAGATGAATACCGCATCCCATTTTTCGTGTTTGTGGTCAACCGGTTTATATCCAGATTTATATCCATTGCTGCGGTAGCGTTCTGTATTGGAATACTTGAAAAACATGCTATTTTCACGACAACCTTTACCTGGTACTGGCTAATTTACGGTTATATTATCTGGGAGTTTTCTCATTTTGTTTACCACGCTTTAGCGCATAAAGTCAGGATTTTATGGTGCCTTCATTCTACCCATCATGCGCCGCAGCAAATGAACCTCTCTGTTAATTTTGCCCACTTCTTTTTAGAGGCACCTTATGCAGATGTAATCAGAACCTCAATTTGTATACTTCTTGGCGTTAATCCAGCTTTGTTATTTTTCATTATGTTCATCGATGGATTCTGGGGATCTTTTATTCATATAGGGGAAAACGTCATTAAGGACGGAAGATTGGGCTTCCTGAACAGGATTTTGCTTACGCCTTCACATCACCGGGTACATCATGCAAAAAACCCATTGTATATGGACACCAATTTCTGCAACCTGCTGAATATCTGGGACCGGATTTTCAATACTTATCAGGATGAAAGAAAAGATATCAAAATAGAGTATGGCATTACCAGGGAGATGAATCCCAATAGTCTGTGGGATGTTTATTTTGGCGAATTTATTTGTTTAGGAAAAGACATTGTTGCAGCACCTGGTTTAAAAAACAAGTTCTTGTATATCGTGATGCCACCGGGATGGAGCCATACAGGAGACCATAAAACTGCTAAAATTACCAGGCAATCATTTATTGAAGAACAGCAGCAGATGAACAACTCCCCGATAAACAGCTAGTCCCTGAGCTTCCCAACAATTGAAGTTTGGACTTTTCAACAAAGCATGATATCAGATTAGCTTTCATCTTTGTATCCTGATTTCATGAATATGCTGAAGGAAAATAATCAAATATTAATTTTAGTAACAGGTGGTACGGGCTTTGCAGGTATTCATGCATTCCATCAACTTTTGCAAAAAGGTTATCAGGTATGCTTTATTGCATTAGCAGGCGGCACCATGCCCCTACCAGAAAGTTTATTAAAATGTAACCTATGAAAATAATATTAACAGGAGCCACAGGGATGGCTGGTCAGGGTGTTCTATTAGAATGCCTGCAAAATAATGCCATTACAGCAGTATTAATGGTGAATAGAAAACATCTGGACATTATACATCCTAAATTAAAGGAATTACTGGTTCCGGATTTCCTGAAGATAGGAGATTATAGTGATGCGTTAAAGGGTTATGATGCCTGCTTTTTCTGTGCTGGTATCAGTTCTTTAGGGATGAACGAAGAAAAATACACCGTCATTACCTACGATACAACGATGCAATTTGCAAAAACACTGGTTGCGATTAACCCAGCTATGGTTTTCAATTACATCACAGGGACAAGTACAGACAGCACAGAGAAAAGCAAAACAATGTGGGCCAGGGTTAAAGGCAAAACTGAAAACGACTTGATGAAGTTGCCCTTTAAAGGACAATATAATTTTCGCCCGGGGGGCATGTCGCCTGTAAAAGGACAGAAAAATGCTAAAGTGCTCTATGTGATTATTGTAAAAATCATCAGCGTTTTTTCACCTGAGAGCGTTCTCAGTCTGAATGAGTTGGGACAGGCCATGATTAATGCAGTACGATATGGATATCCTAAACAAGCGCTGGAAATCAGTGATATAAAAAAACTGGCCAAAGAATAGATGAATGAAAAAATTCTTTAAAATTCTAAAACGAACCATGCAGATACTTTTAGTGCTGGTCGTATTGACAGCAATCCTTACATTTTTCTATATGCGCCAGGCCAGATTCGGAAAATTACCAGTCGGAGAACGCTTAGCAAGAATTGAAAAATCAGCACATTATAAAGATGGCAGTTTTCGAAATCTGATTGAAAAGCCTACGCTTACAGCAGGACATTCTATATTGGGTGAATTGTATAAAACACTTTTCATCAAATATCCTAACCGCAGCCCTGTTGATTCCCTGCCTTCGGTAAAAACTGATTTAAAGAATTTACCAATTGATAGTAACCTGATTGTCTGGTTTGGACATTCTTCTTTTTACATGCAGCTTGATGGAAAGAGATTTTTAGCAGACCCGGTATTCAGTGGATCAGCCTCCCCCATTCCGGGTTCAGTCAAGGCTTATAAGGGAAGCGATATTTACACAGCTCAGGAGATGCCTGAAATTGACTATCTGCTGATCTCCCATGACCATTATGATCATTTAGACTATGAAACTATACTCGCCTTAAAAAACAAGGTAAAACGGGTGGTCTGCGGATTAGGTGTCGGTGCACATTTTGAACTCTGGGGTTATTCGCCCGAACAGATCATAGAAAAAGACTGGTCTGAAAAAGTGGAAGTGGCTCCGGGTTATACCATCTTTACGGAATCAACACATCACGACGGTGGCCGCGGGTTTACACGAAGCAAAGCATTGTGGTTATCTTTTTTAATTCAATCTCCAACTATGAAAGTCTATTATAGCGGTGATGGTGGCCATGATAATCGTTTTGCAGAAATTGGCAAGAAATATGGAGCAATAGACTGGGCAATTATGGAATGCGGACAATACAATGAAGCCTGGCAATCTGTACACGAATTACCTGAAGAAGTGGCACAGGCAACGGTACAATTACAAGCAAAGAACATGCTGCCGGTTCATCATTCTAAATTTACACTGGCAAATCATGCATGGAATGAGCCGCTGAATAAAATAACTGGGTTTTCGAACCATAAACCATATCGTCTGGCTACGCCTATGATAGGAGAAGTTGTATACCTGAATGATCATGCACAGGTATTTACAAAGTGGTGGGAAGCTGTAAACTAGCATTGATCTGAAGATTACCGGAATAACATCCTGCTACTGTTATCAATTGACACATCGCTGTCCTGATTGTAAATTTGAATATATTTGAAATTATATTCAATTCATGCCATAAACGAAAATTTACGGAGGCAAAACTCACAACAAACCGAAACGGTTATGAAGACTTTTAAAATATATCAAATAGATGCTTTCACGAAAGAGAGATTTAGTGGAAATCCGGCAGGAGTTGTTGTAAATGCGGACGGATTGAATGAGGCTCAAATGCAACAGATTGCAAGAGAACTAAATAATTCTGAGACAGCTTTTCTTTTCTCTCCTGAGGACAATGATTCTGATGGCTCAATCAGATATTTTACGCCAACAGCTGAGGTTCCAATTTGTGGGCACGCTACAATTGCCGCGATGTATGCAAAAGCGATTGAATATAATTTGAATTCTTGTATTTTAAAATTTAAAACCAAGGTTGGTACGCTTCCTTTCGAGATCATTAAGGAAAATGGGGATTACCAGGTCATCATGACCCAGGGTAAATTTGAGCTTAGTCCTGCATTTGACACGATAACAACTGAACAAATATTAGCTGCATTAGGACTTGATTATGCTGATACTGATGAAAGATGCCCGGTTCAGATTGCTTCTACAGGACATTCAAAAGTTATGATTGGGATAAAAAGCAAGGAAAAGCTCAACGATTTAAATCCAGATTATAGTAGTTTGATTGCGCTGAGTAAACAGATTAATTGCAATGGATATTTCGTATTCACATTTGACTCGGATAATGACGACCTGTTAACTCATGGAAGAATGTTTGCCCCTGCAATCGGAATAAATGAAGATCCGGTTACAGGTAATGCAAACGGGCCATTAGGCGGATACCTGATACAGCATAAAATTGTTGATTTTAAGGGTAATCTATTTGAATTCAACGGTAAACAAGGAGAGAAAATAAACAGGCCCGGGGTAATTAATGTCAGCGTTAAAATTGAAAACGATTTACCTGTACTGATTAAAATAAAAGGTAACGCTACAGTGGTCTTTAAAACTGAGATCGAAATCTAATCTTTCAAACAGTGATTGTTTACTTTCTCAGAACCTTATCCATTGCCTTCCCTTTTGCCAGTTCATCAATCAGCTTATCTAAATAACGTATTTTTTGCATGAGTTCTTCCTTGATTTCTTCTACACGGTAACCGCAAATTACACCGGTAATTTTTGAAACATTTGAATTTATTTGCGGTGCCTGAACAAAAAAAGTTTCAAAATCGGTTTTGTTGTCCAGATGCTGCTGCAACATTTGCTGATCGTATCCTGTCAACCAAAATATGATTTCATCCACTTCATCTTTTGTACGGCCTTTTTTCTCTGCTTTTTGAATGTAATGTGGATAAACGGATGCAAAAGACATTTTATACACTCTAGTATTATTCATTTTACCTGTTTAATACTTAAAGATATTTATTCTGTTGGAGAAACTCAGATAAATTAATACGTAAAAAGCCTCCGATTTTACATCGCAGGCTTTTTACGTATTTTAATTATCAAGGGTTAAATTGAAAGGTTTAACCTTGCTCGATTTCTTTTAAACTATTCATTTTCTTGTAAGCCAGAAACCCTTTGATATCTTCAAAATGCTCTCTGACACGTTTATTACCAAACTCGAATACTTTTGTTACCAGTCCATCCAGGAAATCCCGATCATGGGATACCAGGATCAAAGTACCATCAAAATCCTTAAGGGCATCCTTGATAATATCTTTGGTCTTCATGTCCAGGTGATTGGTTGGCTCATCCAGTATTAACACATTTACAGGTTCTAAAAGTAATTTGATCATGGCCAGACGGGTTTTCTCTCCTCCGGAAAGTACCTTAACTTTTTTCGTGGTATCATCGCCACTGAACATAAAGGCGCCCAAAAGGTCTTTAACTTTTATACTCCCGTCGCTTAATGGAATCTGGTTAATGGTTTCGAATACTGTTAAATTCTCATCAAGTAATGAGGCCTGGTTTTGGGCAAAGTATCCAATCTTGGCATTGTGACCTACTTTTAAACTTCCTTCAAAATCGATCTCGCTCATAATGGCTTTGATCATAGTTGACTTACCTTCACCATTTTTACCGACAAAAGCCAATTTTTCTCCCCGTTCGATTACCATGGATGCCTTTTCAAACACTACATGATCGCCGTAAGTTTTAGTGAGTTCTTCTACAATTACCGGATACTGACCAGAACGCGGCGATGGTGGGAATTTTAATCGTAGTGCCGAAGTATCTACTTCATCGATCTCAATAACTTCAAGTTTTTCAAGCATCTTTACACGCGATTGCACCTGCAAGGTTTTGGAATAGGTTCCTCTGAAACGGTCTATAAATTCCTGGTTATCTGCAATAAAACGTTGTTGTTCTTCGTAAGCTTTCAACTGATGTACGCGACGGTCAGCGCGCAGCTGTAGATAATGAGTGTATTTGGCTTTGTAATCATATATTCTACCCATAGTCACCTCAATGGTACGACTGGTAATGTTATCTACAAATGCACGGTCATGTGAGATTACTATAACTGCTTTTGCAGAGTTGATCAGGAAATCTTCCAACCATTGTATACTCTCGATATCCATGTGGTTGGTAGGCTCATCCAATAAGATGAGGTCAGGTTTCTTTAACAAAATTTTGGCCAGCTCGATACGCATGCGCCATCCGCCCGAAAACTCAGAAGTTTGACGGGTAAAGTCCTTGCGCTCAAAACCTAAGCCTTTGAGCACTTTTTCTACCTCTGCATCATAATTAGTCTCTTCGATCGAATAAAATTTCTCGCTCAGTTCCGACACGCGTTCGATCAGCTTCATGTAGTCATCACTTTCGTAATCGGTACGAATAGTAAGTTGCTCATTCAGCTCATCAAGCTCTTTTTGCATCTGGTTTACCTCTTCAAAAGCTTTCATGGTTTCTTCAAAAACGGTAACCTTATCATCGGTAAGCAAATGCTGTGGCAAGTATGCGATTACTGCGTCCTTTGGACCTGTGACGTTACCAGAAGTAGGTTTGGTCACATCAGCAATAATCTTTAGAATGGTCGACTTACCTGCACCATTTTTACCCATCAGGGCTATTTTATCGTTCTCGTTTATCGAAAAGGTTACGTCGCTAAACAGGGTGGTTCCGCCAAATGAAACGGAGATGTTGTTTACATTAATCACAGTATGAGAATATTGAATTACCGGCAAAGATAAGGGAAAGAGATTGGATTACAGAGATCCAAAGTTATTTGTAAAAGATAAAACACTGTATACAGCAGAAAATATACAAACCCTGCTTTTCTGCACACAATAAAGATCAACCATAATTAAGCTCAGTAGGCGTCACGCCAAACTTTTTCTTGAAGGAATGAGAGAAGTGTGACAGGCTCTCAAAACCCAGATCAAGATAGATGGCTGAAGGCTTTTGGTGTTTGTTCGCGATAAGATGTTTTGCTTCGGTCAGCCTTTTGTCCAGCAGCCATTGACGTGGCGGTAAACTAAAAGTTTTTTGGAAATCACGTTTGAAAGTTGCCAGGCTGCGACCAGTCAGCTGTGCAAATTTTTCGACAGGGACGTTGAAATGAAAGTTGCTGAGCATAAACCTTTCTAAATTGATCTTATGAGGTTCTGAAAAGTCGAATAAAAAGTTGCGAAGTCCCGGAAGGGCAAGTAGCAACAACTTAACTGCTTCTTTCACTTTCAGAATGCCCATGGTATCTGTCATGGTCGCTCCTGAGCTTCGCGCGTACGGAACAATAGATTGAAAATACCCTTGCAGAAATTCGTTACATGGAATTAGAATATTTGGAGGACCTATATATTTCCGATCTGCTTCGAGCTTTTCTTCTAACACAATCTTGCGTAAAAGTTCTTCCTGCAGGGATATTACGATTGTTTCATAGTTTCCCCCTGGTTTTGGTGTTTTAATGATTGAACCCAGCTGATTTTTGCCGATCAGCAGCATTTCTCCTCCGTTCATCGAAATATTTTGCATAGACGTCTCTAAGATAAACTGCCCTGAAACCTGCAATACTAAGGTATGGTGATTCCATAAACATACTTTCTCTTTCCGTTCAGCAGATAGGTAAGAATAGAAGATCACGCCGGGAAGAATTTCAGCTGGACTTGTCATTTAGCGTTGTAAGTAAGTGCCGCCAGATATAGCGCCTATTGTAAATGTAGTGTTTAAAGTGTTCATTTCTTCCGGCGTAAATACAATATCCATCGCTGCAATATTTTCTGGCAAACGCGATCTGCGGCTCATGCTTACTAAAGACATGATATGATCTCCTTGCTCTTTCACCCAGGCGATCGCAACCTGTGTTGGCGTACAACCTTTATTGCTGGCTAATTGCTTTAAGACTTCTACTTTTTCCAGGTTATTAATTAGGTTTTCACCTTGAAAACGAGAAAAATGGTTACGGTAATCTTTTTCTTCAAGCGGCGCTTTCATTTCACCCGTCAATAAGCCCTCCGCAGTATTAGCAAAGGCCACTATGCCAATACCCAATTCTTTTGCTGTTGGCAGCAGGTCTCTTTCTATTTGGCGGTCGGCCAGAGAATAACCGATCTCCAGCGCGCTTATGGGGTGGATGCTGTTAGCTTTACGAAGTTGATCAGTTGTAATTTCAGATAGGCCAATGTGACGAACTTTACCTTCTTTAATCAGGTCGGCGATCGTTCCAATGATATCTTCCACTGGTACACTGTTGTCCATTCGGCTGGGCTGGTAGAGGTCAATTGTTTCAATACCCAAACGGGTCAGAGAGTAGTTTATAAAATTCTTGATAGCGATGGGCCTCAGATCCATTCCCACCCACCGGCCGTTGTGAAAGATGGCACCGAATTTTACACTGATGAAGGCATCGTCGCGCCTTCCTTTGATAGCTTTACCTATCAGCATCTCATTATGACCAGCACCGTAAAAGTCTCCGGTGTTCAAAAAATTAATATCATTATCCATTGCCTCATGAATTGTAGCGATACTTTCTGCTTCCTCAGGTGTAGAACCGCCCCAGATAGAAGACATACGCATACAACCTAAGCCAAGTTTGGAAACGAACGGGCCATTTTGACCCAACTGAATTTTGGTGATGTTTTTCATGCTATAAAGATCATGCTTCAAAATACATTACACTTGTTTCCACGGCTCAAATAGTTTGTCTGTATAGCTCAATTTATCAATGATATCCTATTAACAACTCAACTTTTAACGCTGATTGTTGGAAATTTTAGTTTTTGACAACTCCTGGTGCGATAGATCCATACCTTGTTCAGGCACATATTTATCATATTCCATTTGTTTTGCAACTTCTTCTGCCACGTCTTTACCTCTTAATTTTGAAACCAGGTGCAAAGCACCATCTATACCAGCTGATATCCCTGCTGTGGTGATTACTCTGCCATTATCAATATAGCGGACATTTTGACGTACTATAGCTTTCGGTACAGCTTTTTGAAGATTTGTTATGCTTTTATGAAAAGTGGTCACTGTAAGCTGATCAAGCAACCCCGCTTTCCCAAGAATAAATGCTCCAGTACAAACAGAAAAATAGCTTTTAGTAGTACTGTCTCTGGATTTTATCCAGGAAATAACTTCAGGATCATCTGTTGCCACTTCATCTGAACCACCAAATACTGCAAAAATATCTGTTTGCGGGGCGTCTTTAATGCTGTAATCAGGAGTGATCTTTAAAATTCCCTGTGATAAAAGAGGAGCTTTAGTTTTTGCGACTGTGATGATTTTGAATCCTGCATAAGAAAAGACTTCCATAGGCCCCGCAAAGTCAAGTATTTCTACTCCATCATATAAGTAAAAGCAAACTGATATTTTTTGATCCTTTGACATCCGTTGATTTTCCCCGGCTAATGTCATCCCACAATGCGCACAAACCCCGGGTTGCCGATAAGTAGCAGTATCACATGAATGGCTGCAAGGCGGACATACATATGTGGTTGCATTTACATGCGTAAACGCAAAGCATGGAATAAAAAAGATTAAGAGTAATAACTGCTTCATAAATGTATTATTTAAATTCAAAATTAATTGAATACAGTTCATAAATCAGGACAGCCATAGTAACAATCCGGCCATTATATCTATACTTTTGCTTCCTTAATTAACTTCCTCAGCTGAGCAGTGTTATTATAACCACATTCTTTCGCTACCCAAGTCACTTTTTGCCTGGTTTTAAGCAGATGTTTTGCTTTTTCCTGTCTTAACGATTGAATATATTGACCGATAGTAACTCCTGTGGCAGATTTGAACAACCGTGTAAGATTCCGCGGACTAATAAAGGCTAATTCAGCCAATTCTTCTATTGTTATTTTATGATTTAAATGCTTAGTAATATAATCCTGTACCTGATGTATACGATGGTTAATATGCTGCCTGTTTTGCAGATAAATGCTATTTTGTGCTTCCATTCCATCCCTGCGTATGTAAACAACCATATCTTTTGCCACAAGACATGCAAAAGCTGCTCCGTGCTGCTCTTCAACAAGGTAGAGTGCGAGATCAATACCTGTAGCAATTCCCGCGCTGGTGAAGATCCTGCCACTTTGCACAAATAGTTTATTCTCTATTACCTTAAGCAGAGGGTATTTCTGTTGTAAAGCTGTAGTCCATGCCCAATGCGTAGTACAATTTTGCCCATTTAAGAGTCCGGCAGCCGCAAGAGCAAAAGCTGCTGTACAAATTGAAGATATCGTAGCGCCAGTTGCAGCAGCAGCCTGTAACCAGGGTATCCAGAGGTGATCATCTGCTCTATTCCATTTTTTAATTTCCATTCCGGCTACGATGACAATATCATCCATACTAACTGTTACTGAACTTAGGGGCTCAACATTTGTAAACCCAAGACCTGATGAGGTGCCCGGATTGTCATATGGCGAAACATAATGCATATTGTATTTCTTTCCGCAGCATCCGGATTCATAAAAAACGGTTACTGCACCAGCCAGATCCAGAAGGTGAACGCTATTAAATATGAAAAATATAACACGATTGGGGCGCATTTTTCAAAGTTAATATATTAGTATAAGAAATAATATGGTCAGGACTGAATGTGGAGGTATCCGTTTCAATAAAAAAATAAGACCAGCTACCTTCAAGGTTCTTTTTCATGATATAGAAGCATCCAGGAAATTAACCCAAGTCTACGAAGAAGCTATATGCCAACATGATTTTCAGGTTTACGGTTATTCCATGGCTCAGCAAGCTCTAATTGTGCCGCCAGGTTAAATAACATGGCCTCATTTCCGATTTTTGTTGAAAATGTTATACCGATAGGCATTCCGGTACTGCTCCATCCTAAAGGCAGTGTAATGGCAGGGGCACCTGAAATATTGAATACCTGTCCAAAAGGGGCAACTTTACAGGCTTCGAGTACCCAATTGTGCCAGGTAAAATCATGTTCCTGAATTTTCGAACGATCTGCCAAAGGAGCCTGAACCGCATTTGTAGGCGTAATCATAATATCATACTTTTCAAAAAAATTACCCACGGCACGGGCTACGGTATTAGAATACTCCACGGCGGCTATCAGATGCTGTGCAGTATAAGTCATTCCATCGTAATACCCTTTAAGGGTACTTTGTTCAAGTGTTTTTGCTGAGATTTCTCTTCCTGTTATAACTTGCAGATTGTTGATGCCATAAGTAGTATAAGAAGCCCATATGGTTTCTATACAATTCAGCAACTGTCCTTCATCGAGGTCAAAGCGATTCATATCTACCAGATGGCCCATTGATTCACATAGTTTTGCGGCCAGCATAGTGGCTTCAAGTACTTCAGTATCTACATTTGCACTAATCCATGGCTCTACATTTACAGCAATTCTAAGTGGTGCTGGATTTTCTAACATAGCCGACAGATATGATGTCCCATTTTTGGGCGTGTAATAAAATTCACCCGCTGCTGGTCCGGCAGTTGCATCCAGTACAGCAGCAGAATCTCTTACCGTTCTGGTTAAAACATGTTCAGTAGCCAGGCCCAGGAAAAACTGACCGGCACCCGGACCTACTGGATTAAGGTTTCTGCTGGGTTTTAGACCAACCAGGCCGTTGAATCCTGAGGGCGTCCGGATCGAACCGCCAAGATCTGTTCCATGAGCGACAGGAACTATGCCTGCGGCAACTGCTGCGGCAGAGCCTCCTGAAGAGCCGCCCGGGGATAAATCTAAGTTCCAGGGGTTGCGGGTGATACCACAGGCCAGGGACCCGGTAAATGCTGCACTGCCAAATTCTGGGGTAGTAGTGCGGCCTAAAATATTGAATCCTGCAATTTTATATCGTTTTACCAGTTCGCTGTCATGATCAAACTTTAATCCACGGGCTATTCTGCTACCCATCTCTGCATTTTTATTTGCCTCATAGGAACCCAGATCTTTCAATAACATTGGAACACCATCGTAAGGTTCATGATTTGCTAAAAGCCCATTAGAGACCACTGCCCGCTCTTCGTAATATTCAACTATGGCATTTAATTTCGGATTGATCGTTTGAATAGCCTTTATTGCACATGCTGCAACTTCAGATTTAGTTACTTCTTTTTTTCTAATCAGCTCTGCCAGCCCCAGGCCATCAAAGGAGCTATATTCTTGTAAATTCATCTTTTTTATTTTTTGTAATAGCAAATTTATGCTGGTAATACACCTTTACATCTGTATTAATTTGCCATAAAAAAGGTAAATTTGGACGTGAAACAAAATCTTTATTACCCATTTGAAATCCTCTATAAGGAGATTAATGAATGTTTGAAATCTGGTTATAGCCAGAATTTCTTCGAACTGGTTTATATAGTGGAGGGTACCGGGATACAACATATTAATAAGAATACCTTTAATTATGCTGCTGGTCATTTGTTGCTAATCACTCCGGAGGATCATAACTCGTTTGAGGTGATCACAACGACGAAGATTTTGTTTATTTGTTTTAGTGATATTTATCTCAAGTCTGCCCCCGTTGGTGTGCATGAGAAAGAGCGGGCACAGTGGGTAAAAAGACTGAATTTTATACTTCATCATGCCAGCCATTTACCAGGATGCATTTTAAAAGAGGAGATTGATAAGGCATTAGTGAAATCGTTGGCCGCAAGCATTGTAGAAGAACAGCGGTATAGACAACTTTATAGTAAAGAGTTGATTCAGCAATTGATGAATAGTCTGATCTTATTGGTTGCGAGGTCTATTGCGGAAAGTTTACCAGAAAAAATCTCCCCGGTTACTGATCAGAAACTTTTAAGCGTGTTTCAGTATATACAGGACCATATTTATTTTCCTGATAAACTGAAAGTGTCAGTTATATGTATTCAGTTCAATATATCCCCTAACTATTTTGGTAAGTTTTTTAAAAGGCATACTGGTGAAACTTTACAGGATTACATATTGAAATCTAAGATAAAAATCGTTGAAACAAGATTATTGAGCAGTGATATGAGGATCAATGAAATTGTTAGTGAGTTGAAATTTTCTGATGAGAGTCACTTGAACAGGGTATTTAAAAAATATAAAGGAATGAGTCCTTCGTCATTTCGGAAAAATGGACAATTATTGAAAATATGCTAAGACACAAAAAAGCCTCCGATTTTCATCGAAGGCTTTTGAGTCGTACCCCCGGACGTAATAAGATCGAACCAATTTAAAGATGATCTTCTTAAAATCGCACTAATACCTATCTAAAGAGTACAAATGGGAATTGCTACAAGTTTTTTTATTGAAGTTGTATAAAGGACACTTACGATTAATCTACTGTCTATCATTAATTTAAACTTAAAAACTGCCAGCAACCAAATTGTTGATAAAACTCAATGTGGTTGCATATCACAGATATCTAAGGATTTGCACCTATGACTTCCCCATAATTGTCCTCAAATGTTTTTTTTACCTTTGCATCACCATGTCTGAAAAGGAAATTACTATTTGGCTAACTAAACAACTTCGTCTTTTTATCCCAATAAAAGATAACGACGCCGCTCAAATTGCTTCTTTGTTTAAATTTCGTACAGTATCCAAGGGTGGTTACCTGCTTAAAGAAGGTCAATACGGGGATTGGTGGGGATTTGTTTACCAGGGTTTATTACGGTCCTATTCGTGTGATGCTAATAATATTGAATATACGAATGCTTTTTTTAGAGAAGGCTCGTTTACTTGCGAATTGGTAAGCTTTTCCGGTGCAGCGGTAAGTCAGACCAATGTGATAGCAATAGAGGATTCTCATATACTTTGTGTAAATAAACCAACCTTAGATAGGTTATTTAGAAATTATCCCGATTTTGAAAGGTTTGGAAGGTTATTATATGAAAAGATTCTTATTGAATACAAACAGCGCAATCTTTTTAGGGTAAGACTAAACGCACATGAACGCTATCTTCATTTTCTTACCCATGAGCCTGAACTGATCCAAAGAGTTCCCTTAAAATATATTGCCTCATATCTTAATGTAACCGATACCAGTCTAAGCCGTATCAGACGAAAGCTGCAACGGTTAGTTGACTGATTTCTTGTCTAAAGACAAGCGCAAAGCTCTTCGAAGCGTTCTATCTTGCAAAAAAACACAAGATGGAAACACGGAAAAAAATAGCTCTAATTACAGGTGCTAACAGGGGATTAGGCTTTGAGATCGCGCGTCAGTTAGGGAAAAGGCAAATCAAAGTTTTGATAGGTGCCAGGAATGCTGCCGCCGGAGAGGCCGCCACCAATAGGCTGATTGCCGAAGGAATTGATGCTATATTCATTTTGTTAGATATTACCCAGCCCGCTGGTATATCTAATGCTGTAACACTTGTTACTGAAAAATTCGGATACCTGGATATTTTAGTTAACAATGCAGCCTGCTTACCCAAAGCGACAGATGTAGGCTCGCCGAGCCAGGTAGGGAAACAATTATTACTCGATTTTCTGGAGACCAACTTTCTGGCACAGGTAAACTTAACCCAATCTTTTCTGCCGTTGATCAGGCAAAGCACCGCCGGGAGAATTGTAAATATGTCGTCCACAATTGGCTCAGTAACTATCTCTAGTGAACATTTACATCAAAACGGACCTAAACCGCCACGCATTCCCTATGCAGTTTCAAAAGCTGCATTCAATATGTTCACCGTACTACTGGCCAAAGAATTGAGACAGGAGGGAATAAAGGTAAACAGTGCAGATCCAGGATTAACCCAAACAGACGCAGGCGGACCGAATGCACCATACACCGTGGAGCAAGGTGCACGACCAGCAGTATGGTTAGCCTGTGTGGGTGACGATGGTCCTACCGGCTGCTTTTTCACCCACGTAGACAACCATGTAGTTAATAATCCATGGTAAAAATCAATTTGTAAAATTATAATCCATTTAGAATTAGATATGATGATAGAAATCATTGAAGTAAATCCGGGCACATTATCTGCAAAGGCAGTTACCTATGAAAGTTTAGGCGGAGCAGAAATCATAAAAATAGTTGATCGGACTGTTCGGATACCGGAAGCGGGAGAAGTGCGCATTCGTGTAAAAGCCGCGGGTGTCAATCCAACTGACGCACTCCTACGCAAAATGGATAATCCTATGGTGCGTTTTCCCGTTATTCCTGGTGCAGATGCAGCAGGTGTTATTGAATCAGTCGGATCAGGGGTGTCAAGGCTTAAGATTGGTGATGAAGTAATGGCTGTGCTCACAGCGTTCCGACCGGATGGCGGTGCACAAATTGGGTACTTAGTTGTACCAGCGGCATCAGTAGTCCTTAAACCAAAGAATGCCACTTTTGGTCAGGCGGCGGGATTGCCTATGAACGGGCTAACTGCCCTGCGAGCGCTTGAGCTAACTCAACTCAGGGCAGGACAAACACTGGCTATTACTGGTGGCGCAGGTGTCCTGGCGCACTATACAATCGCCGCTGCTAAAAGACTCGGCCTTATTGTGATCGCTGATGCAAAACCTGAAGAACACGACCTGGTACGCAACTACGGGGCGGACTTTGTTATTAAACGCGGAGATAATTTCACAGATCTAATCCGGCAACAATTTCCGCATGGCGTTGATGCGCTTGTTGATACGGCAGTATTGGTGCAGAAGAGTTTTCCGGCTATTCGTGATGGAGGTACATATATTGCTGTACGCCGATTGGGTGATGTTCCCACTGAACGGAATATCCAAATAAATATGGTTTGGGTACCGGATGTATTGGAAAACACCAGGGGACTCGAATTACTGAGCGAAATGGTTGAAAGCGGAGAAATTAAACTTAAGGTTGGCGGTGAATATCCGCCAGAGCGGGTTTTCGAAGCACAAGAGTCACTTGCAGCCGGAGGATTACGTGGTCGTCCAGTGATCTTATTTTGATAATAGCTAATGGGATTTGATAAAGCCAAATGTCCTGACAAAATTAATTGCATTGCATAATACCTTCCTATCAAGGTGTTATGCACCCCCCGGACGTACTAAGGTCGAACCAGTTTATAGAAGATCTGATGAAAATCGCCCATATACCACTATATGACGTAGAAATATGACATCGGAAGTGATAAGATAATTATGGAAAAGCTTAGGTATCTTAAACTATACACTAGGGTAAAAGATTATGAGTCTTCTAGCTAACCGCCCTTATATTAGGCAAAATGTGCTTTTCTGAATTACAGAAGCTATTTAAGAACTATTTTTGAAACCGAAAAATTTTGCTCCGTTACGTATTTGTTACGGTTTTTCTCATTAATTTTTAGGGGCCATTAAGGTTTGATAATCCTTCATTTTATTATAGGCAAGTATATGCAGTGACAATCCATCTGCTTTTGGGTCTGCCGTTAAGGTAACTCCATATAAAGTTGATTGTGTATTATCTTTTAAATCTTGTATTCCATGCACATAATTGAACAGCCAACTTCTTCCCGTCCAAAAATCACTGTCATCTAAAAAGTCAAGTTCATGGGGCTGTAGCTCGCTGTCACCATAATTATCCTTTCCATATATGGATGCAATCTTGTCGCATAATATTATAGTCCTCGATGTATCAACTTCAAACTTACTGTAATATGTAATATGTGTCTGGATGTTTTCATCAATAGTTCTAGATTTGTCAAATATTCTTATTCGTACTTCTTCAAAAATGTCCAGTTCAGGCGGGTCAAGTTGAAAGGTATAGTCAATAAATTTAACCTCTTTATTTTCAAGGCGGGGTTCTGCCTTTATTTCCTGCTGATCTAATATGTTATCGATCTCGTGCGTTAATATATTTAAGATTGTGCCGTTGTTTCGTGGTGTCAAGTCTATTGCTTTTTCAGGAGACATCTTTACAATAAACAAAAGCTGTCTTAACGGTTCGATCCTATAGTTCAGGGTAAAACCAAATCTACCTGTATTCCATACGTGAATAAGCTCATCGTTTTCTGATTTGTATATTCCTGTAGCTAGACTTTTGATCTTTTCCTCGTCATTGAAAGAGGAAAATTTATGGTCCATCACAAAACCTCCACCTAAATTGGTTTTGAGTTGATTATATAATGATTGGATGGGCCCCACCTTATGTATTTCAGTATAAAACATTAGCTGAATAGAATTATCATCCCGGTACTTTACTATCAAAGAATCGAACAGATTAAAAAACAACATACCAAATTTCATCTCCACTTTGATTACCCCATCAGCTACATCACTTGGGTTGCTTAAAATCTGCTCATGTGTTGCTTCCAATACATCGTTAGATCTGAGATTGAGCGCCTCAAAATAGTTCCAATCATTGGAAAAAGTGCTTGAAAGAAAGACGGCGAGTGAAGTTGAATTTGTGCCGGGCCGATTGAAAGAATTAAAAGCCATAATTTAACGAGATTTGGTATCCAAAAAATACGATTAATCCCGACAAAATCCAGGCAGTTGCTAAATATCTTAGCGTAGGATTTTTAATCCATCAATACGTTTAAAATGCTTTTTGTTGAGGGTAACAATGGGAAGTTCGTGAACTATGCAGGTTGCTGCGATAAAAATATCTCTAAATTCGATCATTTGATTGCTTAATCTAAGTTTATGGTACAGCTCTGCGGCTTTTTGTGCCACACTATCCGTGAAAGGAAGTACAGTAAAATTTTCAGTTATAACCATGACATCCTTTTCTTTGTCTTTATTAGTAGCTCCCATATAAAGCTCATACACGGTTACAGCAGAAACATAAATGTCGGTGCTTTCTGAAATCTTGTAAAGGGTAGTTGAAAGTTTGTCTTTGGCACGAAGGTGTTCAATAAAAATTCCAGTATCCGCTACCATCGTTGGGGCTTTAAGTTTTCAAAAGCTGTTTTACTTTCTTCAAAAACCTTAAGATCAGCATCAGACCAAACAGAGACATTCGCTAACTTTTTTCTAAAGTCTGATATATTAGCTTGTTTTTCTGGCTGTATAACAACGCCAAGCTCTTTGAGAATCTGTTTTACCAGTGAGCTTTTTGTTTCGGGGATATTGATGGTCAACCTTTCCATATTCAAATTTACAAATATTTCAGGACAATAAGTATGCAAAATTATTTGGTGTGTGCCCAATTTGTTAAAGTCTACAGCGAGAGCCACCGTGAAACTTTAAAATGGTTTGCTATTTTTAAATGAAATTTAACAGCCTGCCACCATGCGAAGTCGGAAAAAAAACAACCTAAAGCGCAGTAGTTTGATCAACGCCTCCCTGCTGGATCGACAACAAATAGCGTTCCAGATGGAGCGCTAATTTGAGGGCGATCCACCAGGTATAAAATCCCGGATACATAAAAAACCTACCTGTTGAGTACAGGCCATGGGCAACCAGGTTACGGATGTTTTCACCAAAAGATTCATTTAACAAGCCTTCCAGATCAAAAATGAGATCATCATCCAAAACGCCCTGCAAATGGTTAAAGTAAGTGGTGAGGCCATTGGCGGTTTGAATTTCTTCGACAATCTTGTGGGTAATTTTATCATGGCTTTCAAGCAGTACCTTTAACCCGTTTTCAATCTGTGGCAATAGCAGGTGCACTGCAACGGCAAAATTTCCGCAAAAGCCATGGTATAGTCCATGGGCGTACAGGTCCTTTCGTTCTTGGGGAACAAACGCGCTATCTGAGATCAGCCAATACACTTCTATCTCAGAAATGGAGAACTTTTCCGAGAACTTATCAAACGAAGGCTTCAAGATTTTCTTACAAATCACTTCCCGAGTCAAAGCAGCATCCTTATAAATCAACTTGGCATTATCCGGACTGACATCCACGGTGTTCCCGTAGGTATCCGTTATGGTTGACCCCATATGCTTCAAATGAAAGTACTCCATCTTTTTACTCTCCAGATCGGACAAGAAGGCTGATTTGGGTGGAAGCTCCCAGCTGATCAACCAGTAAACGCCCTGGATAAAATTTTCAAATTCAGGCATGTCAAATTCCAGTTGCTCTAATGGAACCGGTGGCAGAGCTCCTATGAGCTGCTGTTGCGCAGCAGCTTTTTTAAGGATCACAACCAACTTTTGCCGGTAGCCCTCGGTCTCCTGATTTTTGATTCCTAGATTTTGAAATACTCGAAGTCCCTTTTTATACCCTTCGGCGACCATGTATTGCAACGCGTTGGTGCGGCTGTCCCAATCGTTCACATCCATAATGTAAGACCGGGCCACTTCTATTCCGTAGAGAACTGAATCATCGGGCAACAATAAAGCCAAAACGTGGTTGCATTCCCGATAATGTTTAAATTCCCCACTATCCAGAAAAGGCTGGACCGCAGCTTTAATTTTATCGATTAGCGGAAGATATTGATTTGGTTCTTCCTGTATAGGAATCATTTCCTCAGTCAGTTTGGTGACCGAATAGCAATCCTTGCTCATATCTGCTGCCAGTACGGCATTTTTGATAGTCTCAAAGTAGAACTCAGCAGTTTGTTTCCTGCCTTTCCCTAATCCTACTAAGATCCTAAGTACCCTGATATAATAATCACGTTTGTCGTTTAGGGTCTCGCGATGCTCGCAAATTAGCCAGTAACTCTGGATCGCAAGTTTCACATGAACAAACTTGTTGCATTTGTTCACTTGGAGAACATCCAGGAAGAACGCCTTGATGTAATGGTTGTTTATACGCGGAGCAATCGCCTCTAAAACCGCGAGTGTTTCCCGACCCGGTTTGTAGTCGTTAATATCTTTGGCTTTAGAGTTAGGGTTGAGTAATGCCAGTTTTAAAACAACCTCCAGATAGGTAAATACCACCCTTTCGAGTTCCGGCAATTCCAGATCCGCCAATAACGACTCAGTTTTTGCCAAGATATGCCCTAGACGGTCTCCTGCCGTGAAGTATTTATTGATGATTTCATTTGAAACACCTGTCATATCATTTTTGGTTTTGATTAAAATCCCTTTTAGGTGTCTGCATTATTCCACTATTTTGATTGGACATTGATCGGATCAGTTTTCTGATGCGTGGTGCGTAGCCCTGTCCAGAAAGGGCTAAATGTTTTGCAAACGCCACTTGCGTAATATGGTGGGTCTGGTTGTGCATTACACCTGGTGTGTCTTTATATTCTACGGAAATGTTCATTTACCTATTTACTTACAGTAAAGGTTGAAAAATCGATACGGAAGTGCACCAGAAGCACTTCACAAAAGCGACCTATATAATAACCCTTTGTATCCTCATCAGGCACATTACCTGTCCACCAATCTGTTTCAATAACAAGCGCTTTATCATTCGGGGTAAATTTAAGGATTACGAGGTCATACCATTGAGCAGGTTTATGGGTGAGGTACACCGCTTTTTCGCCAGTGCGGGTCGCCCAGGTTTCCAGTATTCCATCCTCGACAGCATCAAATATTTTCTTCTTCAGAGCCTCGCCCTTGGTAGTAGGTATGGTAATGGTCATATTGAAAGTAATTTAAACTAGTAGATTTATTAATAAACTATTTTTCTAATATACCTAACTTTTACACTACACTTAATACGGAAAACCGTAAGGCTAAAAAAACACCTGACTGCTTCTAGTGGGCATTTTACTCACAACATACTATAGGTAATATTTTGCATTCTTGTGCTCTGTTAATTCTTTGTGGACATTTGTAGCGAGAACTTTTAAGTCCTGTAGGCCCTTTCGAAAATAGGTATCAGTAGCGGTATTATTCTTTTTGTACAACTTAACAGCATCAACCTCGATTGAATCAATTTAAGGATATTTTTTTGACCAAAAGAACGTTGAATATATGATTAAACTCTTAATGGTTAAAGAAGTAAGTGAATCAACCCAATGACAACAGCTTATTTATATGTCCGTGTAAGCACAGACGAACAAAAAAGAAAAGGCTATTCTCTCCCTGAACAGGAGGATCATTTGTTAAAATATTGCGAGTTCAATAACATAGAGGTTGTGGATATTTATCGAGAAGACTTTTCAGCGAAGAACTTCAACCGCCCAGAATGGAAGAAATTAATAACAACAATCAAAAAGAACTCAGGAAAAACAAAAAATAATATTCTTTTCATAAAATGGGATCGGTTTAGCCGCAATATTGAATATGCCTATGAAATGATTGGCATACTTCGAAATCTTAATGCCACTGCAATGGCAATTGATCAACCCATAGATTTCACTGTTCCTGAAAGTACTGTAATGCTAGCCGTATATTTATCTATTCCTGAAGCTGAAAATACCAGGAGAGCGTTAAACGTATCAAATGGCATCCGAAGGGCGAAAATGCTTGGAAGATGTCCAAATAAGGCGCCATTGGGTTTTCTCAATTGTACGGGGTTAGATGGCAGGAAACAGATTGTACCTGTTCAACCTACAGCAGATATCATTAAATGGGCATTTAAACAACTTGCAAAAAATTCGTTTAAGATAGAAACTGTGAGAAAAATGGCTTGCACCAAAGGACTAAAATCTTCAAGATCAGCATTCTGGAAGCTTATACGAAATCCGATGTACTGTGGACTAATTCCTTTAACCTTAAAAGGGCAGGCATCCGAGTTGATAAAAGCGGTTCATCAACCTCTAATTTCGGAATCACTATTTAATGAAGTCCAAGCTATCATTAATACTAAGAGAAGAACCACAAGCAAATCAGATGGACTAAACAATTTTTTCTTCCTTAAAGGTTTTTTAATCTGTCCCGTTTGTGAAAGAAAACTCCGTGGCAGTTTTTCCCGAGGTTCAACAAAAACATATCCTTATTATCATTGTTCAAGGGGCTGTAAAACAAGAATAAAAGCAGACATAATAAATAATGACTATAGTGAGAAATTGCAAGAATTATCCCTTTCAAATGGAGCAACAGAATTACTTAGGCTTGTTTTAGAAGATCTAAACATTAGGATACAGAAGACCGAATACTTACAGGATAGGAGACTATTGATAAAGCAGATCGAAGAACAACAGTTGATGCTTTCAAAGGCCAGGAAATTATTTGTGCAAGAGAAGTTGAAATTTGATGACTTCAAGGAACTTAAAACAGAATGTCAGACAATTTGCAATAATGTCGGAATGGAATTAAACAATAATACTGCGAAACTAAAATTACTTGAGAAACAATTCAAAGAAGCAGATAGATCCCTCACTAATATCTTTTACAGTTATTCGGAACTAGACATAATCGACAAAAAACACATTGTCAGCCTAATTACACCAGTTATTAAAGATGCCACGAAAGGCACTATATCGATAAAATTCAACAAAGTTTTGTCAAGCATTTTTTCTTTCAAAAGATCTCCGGAAACATTTGAAGAGTTAAGTTCAAATAATGGAATGAAGAATTTTACAGACAGAAAAGTTCCAGTTAGAAGAGCGATTGCAATAATGGCAAAAAACAATATCCAGATAAACGAAGATGAAGCAGCAGTAATTTTAGACCTTCTATATCGTATCGCAAAAACCTATAATCTTTATAAGATTAACAAGAGCGCGACCTTAAGTAAAGGTCGAACCAAAAAAAACGTCGTAAAGACTACCCCAAAGCGATATTTTAGACCATAATTCAAAAAGGTCTGAGAGGCTTTTTAGTAAAGATCGAACTAAGAATAACTAGAATATAATAATCTGTCTATCAGATATTTATTGCCATAACAAAAGGAAACAACCTATTAGGGTTGTTTCCTTAAGTACCCAGTGCCGGAGTCGAACCGGCACGGTTTCCCACAGGTGTTTGAGACCAGCGCGTCTACCAATTCCGCCAACTGGGCATTGCTATTAAGCGGGATGCAAATCTATATATTCAAGTCAATATATCCAAGACTTATTTTCAAAATAATCCCTTATATTATGCTTTAACCTGACCTACAGGCTCTTCCTTTAACTTTTTATCTACATAAAACGGTGCAAAAGGCAATAATGAAGCTAAAAACACTAAAATCGTCTTTCCAATTTTCCATTTATACTCCATCCAGCACATGATGACCATTACTAAATAAAACATAAACAATACACCGTGCGCCCATCCAGTATATTTTACAGCCAAGGGCATGTTCGCAAAGTACTTCAATGGCATAGCGATAAAAATCAGTGCGATGTAAGAAATACCTTCAGCAACTGCTACTTTTCTAAAAAGGGATAAAGTGCTCATAAATTCAGATTTGTCCAAAAATAGAAAAACCGGGACAGCAATGCCCGGTTATCTTTATTTTTTACATTGGCGGGACACCTATCCCAGCTTAAGCAAGCTATCGTTGATCCTGTTCAAGTATTTCTTTCTATAGTACAAATCCTTAATCGCTGCTAAAGTAATCGCTTCAGTGTCCTTATTCTGCGTATCAAATACAACGATCAGTCTGTCCAGTTCCTGTTGCATGCTATCAGCAATACTATCAATCTCTTTTTTGATCTCTTCCAGCTTCACCGTATCCGGTTCAAATTGTAATTCCATCAAAGCTTCATTCACATCCATCATTTCCATCAGGAAACCCTGAGGAAGAGAATAATTCTCTCCTTCTGCCAGTATCCCCTTTAATTCAAGGATATAATGAAGACGCTTCTGCGGATCACTTAATACCTGGTAAGCCTTGTTGTTCAGCGTTGATAATTCTAAAACCTCCTCTTGCTTTTCAGCAGACTCATTGATATAAAAATCAGGATGATACTTTTTACTCAGCGCATAAAACTGCTGTTTCACCAGCTGTGCATCCGGATTAAAAGATACAGGCAGCTTATAAAACTCAAAATAGTCCATATAACTATTGAATAAAGGCTTTGAAAATATCGTTACCGAGCACAAAGACCATCAAACTTAATAAGATTACGAAACCTACCATCTGGGCACCCTCTAAAAACTTATCACTTACAGGCTTGCCTTTAATCATTTCCACAATCAGGAACACGACATGCCCGCCATCAAGTGCTGGTATTGGCAATAGGTTCATAAATGCCAGAGCGATCGAAATTAAAGCTGTAGAAGCCCAGAAATGTGACCAGATCCAAACCCCGCCATAAACCTTCTGTGCTAACGCAACAGGGCCGGCAAAGGCTTTATTTGCTTTAATCTTACCAGTTAATACTTTCCAGATCCCTTTACCATTATCAGTAAAAGTAATCCAGGCCTGGTTTGCACCAATAGGTAAAGCCTCAAAGAAACCATAGTTAATTGTTTCCAATTTGATTTCATTTGGATTGAAGCCCATTCCGATAGTACCCACACTATCTGTACTCACCTCAAAATTAAGTTTCTCAGTTCCACGGTAAGCTTCAACAATCAATTTTTTATTTTTCTCTTTCTTCAGTTCTCTGCGGATATCAGCATCAAACTTTACAGGTACTCCGTTAACAGCAACAATACGGTCACCTTTCTTCATACCCACTTTAAATGCAGAACGACCGGCAACCACTGTATCTACAACAGTGCTTAACAATGGTGTACGGCTGATGAATTCTTCCAGACCAAGATCTGCAACCTTGTTTAAAAGGTTATCAGGAACTTTGATATCTAAAGTTTTGCCATCACGCACAATAGTCAGGTTGGTGTTATCCAATAATACTTTTGAGCTTGTCAATTCATCAAAACGGATCACTTTTTTACCGTTTACAGCAATCACATGGTCACCTTGTTTCAAACCGATTTCTCTTCCGATACTTCCGGGATTGATCCCGTTTTTAACAGAACTGTTTGGAATAAAAGTCTCACCGAATTTAAACGTAAGCATCCAGAAAATAAAGATACCTACAACGATGTTCACAAAAATACCTGCAAGCATAACAATTAAACGCTGCCATGCTGGTTTAGATCTGAATTCCCAGGGCTGAGGAGGCAAGGCCATTGCTTCTTTATCCATAGACTCATCAATCATTCCGGCAATTTTAACATAACCACCTAAAGGCAGCCAGCCAATACCATACTCTACATCTCCACGTTTGATACTGAATAATTTTACACCCCATGCGTCAAAAAACAGATAGAATTTCTCAACTTTAATACCGAAGGCACGTGCCGCAAGAAAATGTCCCAATTCGTGCAAGATTACTAATATTGATAATCCCAATAACAATTGGGCAACCATAATTAATCCGTTCATATTTTATATAGTGTTTTTACTTTTGAATATTAGATCGCTAAATGTTTTTTTGTTACTAACTGACGGGCAAATATACGCGTATGCTGATCAGTTTCTAAATAATTATTCAGGCTGGGTGCTTGAATAAAGGTCAGATCAGCCATGCATTGCTCAATAACGTCGCTCATTTCGAGGAATCCGATACGATCATTTAAAAAGGCCTCCACCACGATTTCATTAGCTGCATTGATGATACATGGCATATTACCACCTTTTTCCAATGCAGTATAAGCCAGCTGAAGGTTACGGAAAGTATCCATATCAGGCTTGTAAAAAGTCAACTCAGGATAATCCATGAAGTTAAAACGCGGAAACTGGCTTTGTATTCTCTTTGGATAGGCCATTGCATAATGAATAGGCAATTTCATATCTGGTACGCCCATCTGTGCTTTCATTGAGCCATCGTTAAACTGTACGATAGAATGTACTACAGATTGCGGGTGTACAATAACATCTATCTGACTGATGTCCAGATCGAACAACCACTTAGCTTCAATCACTTCAAGCCCTTTGTTCATTAAGGAAGCAGAATCTATAGTGATCTTCGCCCCCATCACCCAGTTTGGATGTTTTAAAGCTTGTTCTTTTTTGACTTTAGCCACAAAATCACGGTCTTTGCCTCTGAAAGGCCCGCCAGAAGCTGTGATATATATTTTTTCAATCGAGTTCAGTTCCTCGCCTACCAGGCACTGGAAAATCGCAGAATGTTCAGAGTCTACAGGAATAATGGTTACCCCATTTTCAGCAGCCAGTTGCGTAATCAACTCTCCTGCAACTACTAAAGTTTCCTTATTAGCCAGGCCAATCTTTTTCTTTGCTTTAATAGCTGCGATAGTTGGCCTTAAACCAACAGAGCCCATAATTGCAGTGAGTACAAAGTCGGCAGCTGTTAAAGAAGCCGCTTCGCATAAAGCATCTTCCCCGCAAAGAATGTTCATTCCCTGACCAGAAAGTGCATTTTTCACCTCCGCATATTGGCTTTCATCACCAATAACAACCAATTGAGGCTTAAATTCCATTGCCTGCTGAATCAGTAAGGCAGCATTTGCGTTTGCCGTCAATGCACAAACCCGGTATAATTCAGGATTCGCACGAATCACGTCAAGGGCTTGGGTGCCTACAGATCCAGTGGACCCCAGTATAGCTATATTTTTCAAATCGTATTTATCAAATTAATCAGGCTGTCTGCAATCTTTCTATCATTAGACAGACGGGGAACTTTATTCTGCCCCCCCAGCTTACCTTCTGATCGCATATAGGTAACAAATGCGTCTTTTTGTAAGGTCCGAATAACCAGCGGCTGCAAAATTTTGCCTTCAATAAGGTCAAAGTAGTAAATATTTTTTTCTTGTAAAGCCTTATCTACTTTTTTACTAAAAGCAATCAGGTCTTCAGGAGCTTTGGAAAACTCAATAAACCATTCGTGGTAAGGTAGTTCACCAGCTCCGGGGTTCACTTGAGGGGCAACTGTAAATTCTGTAATTCCAACACCCTGCTCATTCGCCACAGTCAATAAGGCCTGTTCCACCTCTTCACCGATCACATGTTCTCCAAAAGCTGAGATAAAGTGTTTAATCCTGCCGGTCACAAAAATCTTATAGGGGTTTTTAGAGACAAACTTGACAGTATCACCAATGCTGTAACCCCAAAGTCCCGCATTCGTATTCAATATCAAAGCATAGTTTTTATCCAGTTCTATTTCTTCCAGACTCAAACGGGCAGGATTATCATTATAGTATTCATCCGCAGGAATAAATTCATAAAACATCCCTGCTTTAGCCAGCAATAATAAACTTTTATCCTGCTGACTATCCTGATAGGCTATAAATCCTTCTGAAGCTGGATAAGTTTCTATTGAATCAATCTTTCTGCCAATACTGGTTTCAATTTTCGACCGGTAAGGTTCGTAATTTACCCCTCCGTAAACAAACAGCTGGAAGTTTTTAAAGATATCCTTGATCTGTTTACCGCCCGATTTTTCGATTAACCGGTCAAAATACATCTGTACCCAGGGTGGTATCCCCGAAATCAAAGTCATATCCTGATGAAAAGTTTCTTTGACTATCGCATCAACTTTCTCTTCCCAATCTTCAATACAATTGGTTTGATAAGAGGGCAGCCTGTTTTTTTGTAAATAAGCAGGTACAAGGTTTGCAACAATACCTGATAAACGGCCTACTTTGATACCATTCTTCTCGGTCATAACAGGACTTCCCTGTAAAAAGATCATTTTACCGTTTACAAAATCAGCATTGCCTGTTTCATGGATATAAGTCAGCAAAGCATTACGTGCTGCTTTTAAATGTTCAGGCATCGATTCTTTGGAAATCGGAATGTACTTTGCACCAGAAGTTGTACCAGATGTTTTTGCAAAATAAGCAGGTTTCCCCTTCCACATTACATCTTTCTCCCCGGCTACTACCCGGTCAATATAAGGCCGCAGCTCTTCGTAATCCCTGACAGGAACCTGCTTTTTAAAATCTTCGTAGTTCTTAATGGACGAGAATTGATGGTCTTTGCCAAAAGCAGTATCCTTAGCAGCATCGATCAGCTGATGGAAAGTTTCCTTTTGTGCAGCTACCGCATCTTTTTTCCATCGAGTTACCCCTTTTACAATAAAGGCCGCAAACGGTTTACTTAATGCCGCTTTTAATCCCATAAACTGGTTTTAAACTATGTTGTGAATAATATCATTTTCGTCTCCTTTATAAGCGCCCATCATCATTCTATAAGCGATGGTTAAGGCCACACTTGATAAAGGAACAATAATAAATGAACTCAATATATTGACAAAAAATGCAATTACTGGCCATTGCAGGTAATTCAGGAATAGATACAGCACATGAAATCCACCCAGTACCAGCAATAACATTAATATTTTTGTAAAATTACCTTTAGTGATTGCCAAACTGAATTTTAAGGAACCAAAAGGAGGCTGGTTTTTATCAATAATAAAGAAAGGGAAAAAAGAAATTCTAACCCAGGTAATAAATATGGCCACAATACCTACGGATACAGCGATATTGGTAATAACATTCATTTTTATCCCCGTATAAATAAAAGGAAACGCAACAAAAATCACCACTGCATAAACGCCGATAATAACCAGCATAAAATAAAGCATCCCTACAATAAACCGGATAATTTGCTGGCGGGTAGGCAGCGTACTGACAATACTGACATCAATCTCCTCATTATCCAGGAGGTGAAAAATGTATTTCAGCAGCGAAAGATTGATGGTAAAGTACAATAAGGCGAAAAAGAAAGCCATCAATATACTTAAACCCTTGTTTACGTCTTTCAGAAAAAATGCCATTAAACTTGATGCATTCGATGTAATGAACATCAGAAAGCATAAAGTAGCAATGGAAAAATAATTCCTTTTGGTTACTTCCCAGGCTTTGCGGATCACTACATTCACTATAAATGTGCTCTCCTTTAAAAAATTTATCATTGTTTTTTAAGTACTATTCTTTTGAAAAAATCTTGTATAAATCCTAATCCATAAGCTGTCAATTGTATGAATGAGGAAATAATACTCAAAAATGCAACTTTCAACGATTTATTTAGCAACAGGGAATGAAAAAATATCAGCATAAAGTATACCAGAAGAAATATATTCCCCAAATAAGCCAGAGGCGGATAAAAAATGTTCAGTAATAAAACAGCAATGACGCCTAAAGTGAATACTGCCGGAAAAAAATGTACCAATTTCAGCTCAGCAGGAAAATGTTTATAGATATTGATCCTTGCACGGCCAAAAAAGTGAATTTGTTTATAAAACTGGAACATACTTGTTCTTCTTTTATGAAAAACCTTAGCTCCGGGAATCAGACCAATCTTAAATCCATGCTGATGGATACGGATACTGTATTCAATATCCTCTCCGAGCCTGGTCAGCTTAAATCCACCAACTTTCTCCCATACTTCTCTGGAAACCCCCATATTAAAGCTCCTTGGATGGAATTGGCCTACATGTTTTTTGTTTCCCCGGATTCCGCCAGTAGTAAAAACTGAAGTCATTCCATAACTGATTGCTTTTTGTACCGGGGTAAAACTATCATGTGCCGCATCCGGGCCACCATAAGCATCCAGATGATGGTCATATAAATAGTCTTTTACGGTCTCCAGGTAGTCATGCGGAATAAGGCAATCTGAATCAAAAATGATGAAATAATCGCCTTTTGCTCTTTCAAAACCATAATTCCGGGCAAAACCCTGTCCTTCATTTGGCTTGAAGAAGTATTTAATATCCAGTTTATCCGCGTACCTGTTTACAATTTCCTTTGCAGTGAGCGAAGATCCGTCTTCAATCACTACCACTTCGAATTGCATATAAGTTTGCAGGCAAAGTGTGGCCAGCAGTTCGTCTATCTCCTGTGGCCGGTTATATAAAGGGATAATGATCGAAAAAAACATGCTTAAAGTATTTCTTTTTCTATCAGATAGTCATTGCGTTCTGGTGCATTACGGGTAACCAGTTCAGCGACAAATCCAGTAAGGAAGAGTTGTGAACCTACAATAATAGCTACTAACGCAATATAAAATCCAGGTTGATCGGTAACTTCTCTTTTGATTGGCAGGTTCATCGAGATGTGATATAATTTCTCACCGATAATCCATAAAGCCATAATTGTACCGACCATAAAACTCAGTACACCCAGCGAACCAAAAAAGTGCATCGGTCTTTTACCAAATTTTCCAACAAAAAAGATAGATAACAGATCCAGGAAACCATTGATAAAACGGCTGAAACCAAATTTGGTTACCCCGTATTTACGTGCACGGTGTTCTACAACCTGCTCTCCTATATTCTTGAATCCCGCCCATTTAGCAATTACAGGGATATAACGGTGCATTTCACCATAAACCTCTATTGTTTTCACAACATCAGAACGGTATGCCTTTAAGCCACAGTTGAAATCGTTTAACTGTATGCCGGACATTTTACGGGTTGCAGCATTGAATAATTTCGTAGGAATAGTTTTGGTAATGGGGTCGTAACGTTTCTTTTTCCATCCGGAAATGATGTCAAATTTCTCTTCCCTTAATCTGCGGTATAATTCTGGGATCTCATCCGGACTATCCTGCAAATCCGCATCCATGGTAATAATCACATCGCCCTGTGAAGCTTCAAAAGCTACATTCAGTGCAGCAGATTTTCCATAGTTACGTCTGAACTTAATTGCTTTGACAGCTGGATAAGTCTTTTTCAATTCCTCAATTACTTGCCATGAGGTATCCGTACTGCCATCATCAACAAAAAGGATTTCGTAAGAAAAATTATTGTCAGACATTACCCTGGCGATCCAGGCAGTCAGTTCGGGCAATGATTCGTCTTCGTTAAACAGGGGAATGACAACAGATATGTCCATGCAGTATAAATTCAAGTAAAAATAACGTGCAAATTTTATCAATTAAAATGATAAAACCTGCACGTTTGCTATTTATCTTCTGTTTCGGGCGATGATCAGCCAGGAAATTGTTGCGACAATCTACTAAACAGCGGGGTTATCTTTTTTCAATACCGCAGCACCAATAAGGCTTAATATCAAGCCAAAAAGGGTATAAGTAATGGCAGCACCAAATCCTATAAATATAGCAAGATAAGGTCTCATCATTTCTACTCCCTTTATTGCTTTAGGATCGTCACCAGCTTTTTCAAGAGCGACATCAACAGAATGATTTAAAGCTGAAGTATCCAATACTTTATAATATAAGACAAACAACAGAGCTATAAATAAACCCGAATAAGCTGCCACTTTGAATCCGGCAGAGAATGCTTTGCCAAAACTCATATAACCGCCAAGCGCAGTTCTGTATTTAGTTTGTGCATACAAAATTGCCAGTATATAAGGCACATAGCTACAGATCATACTGATAATCCGTGTAGGTACACTGATATGCTCATCCTGTGTATCAATATTCAATAATTTGAATATAAATACTAACGCTAATGTGTAAAGTGAGAAAACAATAGCCGTCTGAAAAGCAATTTTATTCGGTTTAATCTCTATTTCTCTTAATTGTTGTTCCATAAAACAGCTTAGTTTTTTTCGTTAAAAACAGCAATCAAATTATATACAGCAGTATCAAATTCTTTATTTGCACTAAACTGTTCTAAATCTTTAAAAGCCTGTTCATTCGCTTTTGGCTGATTGAAGAAGCTCATAAAAGGAACAAATAGTTCTTCCATTTCCTCGCCAAGCTCAATCATTCCTTTGTGACTGATGATATCCTCAATGCTGCTTTCTGCTAATTGCTGATTGCTGATCAGATCTTCATAGATGTGGAATTCGTCCTGGAACTCATCTTCTTCTACCAATAAGAATTCTCTTAAGAAATCTCCCAGTTCAGGTTTGATCTGCTCATCGTGACATTCATTGATGTATAACAACAAGTTTAATAACTCAGTTCCACGGTCAATGGTATCTTCTTCGATATCTGCCCACTCATCAGTATCCAGGTAATCTTCTTCCAGTTTCTTAATATCGCTTGCGAAGAAGTTGATCATTAATAAATCAAAATAAACTTCTCTCAGCTCATCAAAAGCCGGGTATTCATCAAATACACCATCAAATTCTTCTACCTTCTCTAAAAAGCCCAGGTCCTTATTGAAAACATCCAGTAAATCCTGTTGTAATGTTAAAGAATCATTACCTGAAAGTGCTGCAAATTTATCTAATGAGGCTACAAGAGCGCTCTGTACTTTACTATCCATATACTTGAAATTGATTGTTGTTATAAACGAGTTGAACTTTCCCGGTCAGGGTTTGATTTAATAAAGGGGTATTTCTTGACTTCGAAAGGTTAGTGGTGCTATTGTATTCCCATTTTTCTGCGGGGTTGAACACTACGAAATTCGCAGTTTCACCAGCCGCAATTACAGGGACTTGCAGTTTAAGTAATTTACGGGGGTTAATGGCAAGTTTCTCTACGATCTGAGCTGCATCCAGTCCGGCCCTCACCAATAAAGGCAATACTGTTTGTAAAGCTGTGATTCCGTAAGCCGCAATCTCAAACTCCACATCTTTAAACTCTGGCTCATGCGGGCGGTGTTGTGAAGAGATGGCATCAATAGTCCCGTCCTTTAGTCCTGCCAGTAAAGCTTTAATATCTGCTTTGCCACGTAATGGTGGTTTAATTTTATAATTGCTGTCGAAATCGTTTAAAAGTTCTTCTGTGAAAACTAAATGATGTGCAGCAACATCACAGGAGATCTGTAAACCATCTTTTTTCGCTTTTTTAATCAGTGCTACAGAACCCGCAGTAGAGATACTCGTGATGTGCACTGGTGCCTGATGATAAGTAGCCAGGAAAATATCCCTTGAAATATGCATTTCTTCTGCTAATGCAGGCATACCTTTCATTCCAAGTAATACACTGGTTTTACTTTCATTCACCTGCGATTTACCGGCGATTGCTTTATTTTCAGGGTATACGATCAATAAACCATCAATTCCTTTGCAGTATTGCAGTGCGCGGCTCATAAAACCGTCATCTGTGATTGGTCTGTTTCCGTCCGTAAAAGCTATTGCCCCTGCATTTTTCATATCAAAAAGCTCAGCCAGTTCTTTTCCTTCCAGGTCATGACTGATCGCTCCCAGCGGATAAACATCGACCAGGTTATTTTTAGCTTTATTGATAATATATTCTACTTCGCCTTTTGAATGTACCACAGGTTTGGTATGCGGTAAAACAGCCAGACCAGTAAATCCACCTGCCTGTGCCGCAGCGGTTGCTGTTTGAATATCTTCTTTGGTTTCAAAACCAGGATCTCCAATAGAACAGTTCAGGTCAAAGAATCCTGGCGCCAGAAAAGCACCCTGACCATTGATCACCTGCTCATTTTCCAATGGCTTTAAAGTACGCTCTATCTCAGCGATTTTTCCCTGTACCACACGAATATCACAGATTTTCTGATTATGCTTGCTATTCGGATCGGTAACGGTTACGCCTGTGAGGAGAAGGTTCATGTCTTTTTATATTTTTAATTTGTTAAAAAATCGAATCAATAGGGCTTCAACGGCTAAAAAAACAGCACACAAAACTAGGCAAAGTTTCCATAACTCTGTGCGGTTATTTTCCACAGCTTTAAATGACAAATCATCCCCAGCTTTGGTCAGGTTTACTTTTTCAGCCCCAAAAATTGCCAGAAGAGCTTTATCATCAGCATAATGCAGATCTGATTCCGCGCGGCCCTGATTAAATGCATAAGTACTGAGCAGCGCGTCAGCTTTATATAATTCATAAACTCCGGGCGTTTTAATCTGGTCGGCAACATACAATAAAGTCTGACCGGGCACCTGCCTGATTTCAGGGATAACTTCCTGTTTTCCAGAAATTAAACGCAGTGACTGATTGGGGCTAATGGTAATGGGCGCCGAGCTCAGGTAATTACTTTTTCCGATCGTATAATATAAAGGCTGCTCCTGTACGCTGGTTAAAGCAATTTTATAAAGTAAAGGTACAAATACCGGGTGCTGAGGTAAATTACTGTCTTTGATGGCTAAAGAAGTTGCACAAAGGTACAGTTGTCCTGCCCCCGAACGGTATTTACTGAAAAATGGCTGATTTAAAGGCAGTCCCATTAAATCTTCTCTCCCGTTGCTGTTATTTCCTGCGTAAATAAAATGCTGGTTTACTTTCGGTAAGTCTAATTTTGCAGGTATCTCTTCAAATACATCATTAAATACCTTATTCTTTAGTGCAATCGTATTTACCGTAACCGTATCCTTACTTAAAGAAACAGTTTGTGGGATAGCTAAATCTTGTAAAAAGGAAGAGTAAACAGCTGCACCAGCTTCCAGATCCGGAAAAACAACAACTGCCCCCCCGTTTTTCATATAGTTTTTAAGCTCCTGTGCCAAACCGCTGGAAGGTGCTTTTAAGCCAGCAATTATAATCAGGTCATATTGATGGAAACCAGCATAAACAATAGCTGATTCAGGCATTGTGCTCAATTTAAAATAAGGGTCTGCTCCAAAAAGCGCGTTGATATATTTTCCGGAATTCTCTCCGCTAAGCTGGAGGACTTTCAGTTCAGTAGTTACTTTAAAAGTAAAAGCCAGGTTGTCATCAAAAGTGACTGGAAAATCTTTAATGCTAACCATTCCTTTTTGCCACCCGGCAGCTGAACCGCTAAAGCTTAAAGTGTCACGAACCGATTTTCCGGCCGGAATATTTAAAGTAGCCAATGCTTTTTGCTGATTGTTAATCGTCAGTTTTAAGGGAATTCCAGTACTGGCGTCAGCCGAATAATTGCGCAGCTGCACAACAAATTTCTCCCGGTCACCGGGTTTGTGTGCAGGAGACAATGACCAGATACTATCTACAGCAACATTAGGAATAGTATTGGCATTTAACCTGACCAGGTTGAGCGAATTATTTTTTTCAGTATGCAGTGTTGATTTCCCAACAAACTGTTGCTGAAAATCAGAAATCACATAGTTATACTGATTCCTTTTTCCTGCATCTGCTGAGTTTTGCCTGTTAATGACCTGTTGTAAGCTGCGTTCTACGGGAGAAACTTTGACTTCATCAACCAGGTTCGCCAGTTCCTCGGCATTGACCAGACGCTGATGCCTGCCTTCAAAATCATTAGTTGTTAATTGGAATTTATCATTCAGCTGAAATTGTTTGGCAATCGTTTTTGCTTTACGCTTTGCTTCGTCCAATAAAGAGCCTTCTTTATTAACCGCCTCCATGCTATAAGAGTTATCAATATAGATATTAACGAGGTTTCCATTTTCAGGAGATCCTGCTGATCCTGATGACCAGTATGGACGTGCAAAAGCCAGTACCAGGAAAGTAATTGCGAGTATCCGGCAGGCCAGTATTAATAAGTTACGAAGTTTTTCACGGGAAGAATGCTGTACTGTAACAGCCTTTAAGAAAGACACATTGCTAAAATATACCTTCTTAAATTTCCGGAAATTAAATAAATGAATAAGGATAGGTATAGCTACCGCCAGCAGTGAAAAAAGAAAACCTGGGTAGAGGAAATTCATTAAAAACCAAAGGTATAAATTTAATTACAATCATTCGGTAAAAAACAGAAATTTCAAAAGAATAGCTGCAAGCCCAAATAGAATTGCTGCTCTTGTCTGGCTCAAGTTGAGCTCGTGCTGGATCCCTGATTCACCATGGATCCAGTACGAACGCAATAAGGCCCGATATAAAATCAGGCCTTTAATCACTCATTAATAAATCTTTACAGGTATTTTTTCATTGCAGCATACAGTGCATCATCCAGCCCGTAAACATCATTGCGATATTCGATTTTTCCGTTTTCGGCCCAGGCAGTTTTATAATTGATAAATACAGATATATTTTTTCTGGTTCCAAACCATTTCGGTTTCAATTGAAATACATTTAAAGTATCTGCTTTTTTTGCCAGTTTTTTTCTGTAAATGCCCATTTTCGTGGTATCTACTGGTGGCAAGTTGACTTCCATCCTTAGCTGATCGTATTCAGCATCGTTATGCACCATTTTCTGTGCAAATTCCAAAGGTCTTTCTACACGTACACAACCATGACTGATTGCACGGCTGGCAGAATTAAACGCTGATTTATTATTGGTATCATGTAAATAGATACTTGCACCGTTATCAAACATAAATTTGAACTTGCCCAGTGCATTTCCTGAACCTGAACCTTGTTTAAACTGAAAAGGGAGGTTTTCTCTGGAATACTTTTCCCACTGAATAGTATCAGTATCATTGACCAGTTTCCCTTTGTAATAAACTTTCATATTATTATTTGATAAATAATATGGATCTCTTCTGGCCTGGTTATAAATTTCGTTCTTGGCAATGCTTACCGGGATATTCCAGACAGGGTTCACCTCAATTGCACTAAATTTACTTAGCAAGATTGGAGTCTGGTGATTTTTAGGCTTATCGTCCAGCGCATGTGTTTTTGAATAGATTTTCTGCTTTTCTTCAAAAGCCTTTTCTCTTCTTGCGCCTACACAAACCTTCATATGGGTCACCGTATCCTGCTCTTTAAACCAAGTCAGTGAAAAATCAGGAATATTAACTTCCACATACTCTGAGCTTAATCCGGGGATTTTCCATCTGGATCTTTCCATATTCACTTCAATAGCTTTAATAGCTGCTGCATTGCGGGATGGATCTTTTTCAAGGTTAGCCAGAGCTGCTTGTAATACTTTATAGTTTTCACCGGCAGGCTGAATATCTTTTAACAGTTTAGCCAGACTTTTTGTCTCCAGAACTTTGTTCATTGCCCCGCTGTCTGGCCTGCTGGTTGTGACATAATATCTGTTTAATACTTTTTTCGGATTGATACTTCCATACCCGATAAAAGTATCATACTTCAATAATGAGGAAGCTGTAAAAAGTTCCAGATCAGCCAGTACAGGGTACACTTCACTGATATTTTTAAATTTATTAGCAGTTAAAGCAGTTAAAGCCTGATCCAGGTCTTTATACCTGAATATTTCAGGATTAAATCCGTGTACTTTACTGTTTTCCAGATAACTTTTCAGGGTATCTAATTCCCCATTGCTATAAAAACGGGAAACCAGCAAATTTTTATGCTCATCATTCGTATAAAAATTACTAATTACTTTAGGATTACTTAATTTAGACTGTAAGGAATCGAGGTGACGGTTAAAAACTACATGATAAGCCGCGGTATCAAAATCTTTATAAAGTTTATTCTTAAAATGTTCTGATAAGATAACACCGATCTCTGGTGTGGTTTTAAACCAGTTGCAGGACGATAAAAAGAGGCAAAGGGGTAAAATAAGGACTAGTACTTTTTTCAAAATGAGCGTTCTTTAATTAAATTCAGCTTCGTTGTTATGCTGTATGACATCTCAATCAAATAAAATGCCATATATTTTTGATTTGTCAATTCTATCTATATATTTGTGCTACTCAGTGTGCAACGCATTATTGAATAGAGACATATATTATGAACAATATTTTGAACCACCACTCACATTTGTACCATCGCCAGTTATGGCGATAGATATGTAATGTTTTGTACTTCAAAACTTGTTTCCGAATTATTTTCCTGTTTCATTCAATAATTTCAATCAATTGAAAACACTTAAAATTGCTATCCAGAAATCTGGAAGGCTAAACGAAAAATCCGTAGAGATTCTTAAAAATTGTGGTCTATCATTCGAAAACTACAAAAGCTCCCTGATATCAACTGTTACCAATTTCCCTTTAGAAATTCTATTTCTGAGAGACGATGACATTCCTGAATATGTTCAGGACGGTATTGCCGATCTGGGTATTGTTGGTGAAAATGTAATCACAGAAGTAAATGCTGATGTTACCTATCTTCAAAAATTAGGCTTCGGAAAATGTACACTCAAAATTGCTGTTCCAAACGAAAGTGATATCACTGATGTAAGTGGACTCGAAGGCAAAGCGATCGCTACTTCTTACCCGGTAATCCTTCAGAAATATCTGGATGACAACAACGTAAATGCGGTTGTCCGTACCATTTCAGGATCGGTAGAAATTGGCCCTGGTCTTGGATTAAGTGATGCGATCTGTGACATTGTTTCTACAGGCGGGACGCTTAAAAGCAACGGCCTGAAACCTTTCGGTGAAGTGATGAAATCTGAAGCGGTACTGATTGCCAGTAAAGGCATGGAGCTGAACGAAGATGTCATTGAATTACTGCAAAGAATCCGTTCGGTATTACGCGCTAAGGAAACAAAATACGTGGTCCTGAATGTTGCAAAATCAAATCTCGAAAAAGTAGTGAGCCTGCTTCCGGGAGTTAAAAGTCCTACGATTGTGCCTCTTTTCGAAGAAGATTGGGTAGCAGTTCACTCGGTTATCGCAGAGCAGGATTTCTGGGAAAAAATCAACAGTCTGAAAGCTGCTGGTGCTGAGGGAATTGTGGTGATGCCGATCGAAAAGATCATCTCCTAAGCGACGCTTTTAATCCATATCAATCTTTTTAACGTTAACCATTAGTTAACACAAAAATATAAGACATTGAAACTCTATAAGTATACTGATTTATCTGAACAGAATATTGAAGAACTCTGTTTGAGACAACTAGCTGACGATGCGAGTATTGCAGAAAGGGTAAAAGAGATCATTGCACAGGTGAAAGCAGATGGGGATAAAGCCTTAAAGAACTACGCCTTACAATTTGACAAGGTAAATCTGGATCAGCTTTTCATTGAAAAAGAAGAGATCGGAAAGATTGCCTCTACCATTCCTGCCGAAGCAAAATCTGCTATTGATACGGCTTATGCGAACATCAAAAAGTTCCATGCAGCACAGCTTTACAAAGAAGCTAAAGTTGAAACTATGCCGGGAGTTTCCTGCTGGCGCGAGTCCAGGGCAATAGAACGGGTAGGATTGTATATTCCAGGTGGGACAGCAGTTTTACCAAGTACTTTTTTAATGCTGGCCACACCAGCAACTTTGGCAGGCTGTCAGGAAATTGTAGTTTGCTCTCCTCCGCAAAAAGATGGAAAAACCAATTGCTACCTGGCTTATTGTGCACAGCTTTTAGGGATAGAAAAGATCTACCTGGCAGGTGGTGCACAGGCTATTGCAGCGATGGCTTTCGGCACAGCAACCGTACCTAAAGTTTATAAGATTTTTGGCCCTGGAAACCGTTATGTGACCCAGGCAAAACAGCAGGTACTGGCTTCAGGCATCACCGCAATTGACATGCCGGCAGGCCCTTCGGAAGTATTGGTTTTTGCCGATGAAACTGCCAATCCTTCTTTTGTTGCTTCCGATCTTTTAGCACAGGCAGAACATGGTACTGATAGTCAGGCTATCCTGATCTCTACGTCAGAAATGCTGATCACTGACACGTTGAATCAAATTGAAATACAGTTAAATGATCTGCCAAGAAGGGACATTGCTGCGCAGGCTATTGCCAATTCTTATGCCGTGCTGGTAGCAGATAAAACGCAGGCCATGGCTTTCAGTAATACTTATGCGCCCGAACACTTAATTCTGGCTACAGATTCCTTTCAGGAACTGATCCCGCTAATTATTAATGCAGGTTCTGTATTTCTGGGTAACCTGACTCCTGAAAGTGCCGGGGATTATGCCTCAGGTACAAACCATACTTTACCAACCAGTGGTTTCGCCAAAGCCTATTCAGGTGTTTCAATCGATTCTTTTATTAAAAAAATTACTTTTCAGCAGATCAGTCCTGAAGGCTTGAAGGCCATTGGTCCGACTGTAGAAATTCTTGCGGCCGCAGAAGGGCTTCAGGCACACAAAAATGCAATCACCATTCGTTTAAAATCATCAGATGGATATTAAAAACCTACAACGCGAAAACATCAAAACCCTTCGCCCCTATTCTACAGCAAGAGACGAGTATAAAGGTCAGGCGAGTGTGTTTTTAGATGCAAATGAAAATAGTTACGGCTCACCGCTACCAGAAAACTTTAACCGCTATCCTGATCCTTTGCAACTGGACCTTAAAGACGCACTGAGTAAAATAAAAGGTGTTCCGATTGAAAATACTTTCCTTGGAAATGGCAGCGATGAAGCTATAGATCTTTTATTCCGCGCTTTTTGTAACCCGGGAAAAGACAATGTGATCATCCTTCCGCCTACTTACGGGATGTATGAGGTTTCTGCAAATATTAATGATGTAGAAATCCGTAAAGTTAATTTATTGCCAAATTTCCAGTTAGATCTGGAAGGAATAGCGGAGGCGATTGATGCAAATACGAAGCTGATCTTTATCTGCTCTCCTAACAACCCGACTGGAAATTCTATCATCCGCACGGATATAGAAACCATACTGGCCAATTTTAATGGGCTGGTTGTGATTGATGAGGCTTATATCAATTTCGCAAAACAACGTACCTTCATACAGGAATTAACCGAATACCCGCACCTTGTCGTTTTACAGACTTTTTCGAAAGCCTGGGGACTTGCAGGATTACGTTTGGGGATGGCTTTTGCATCGAGCATTATCATCGATATTCTAAATAAGGTTAAAGCACCTTACAATATCAGCCAATCGACACAGGATCTTGCTTTAGCTGCCCTTCAAAATATCGGACAGGTAAATGACTGGATCAAGACTACAGTAGCGGAAAGGGAACATTTAGCAAAATTACTGCTGGATTTACCAATGGTCAAAAAGGTTTATCCTTCTGATGCAAACTTTATCCTGGCCGAAGTAGCTGATGCCAATGGTACGTATGATGCTTTGGTAGACCGTGGCATTATTGTTCGTAACCGTGCAAAAGTAACCCTTTGTGAGGGCTGTTTAAGAATTACTGTAGGTACTCCTTCAGAAAACGAAATACTAATATCCGCTTTAAAATCGTTAACTAACTAAGCATGAAGAAGATACTTTTCATAGACCGTGATGGTACACTGATCACTGAACCAGAAGATGAACAAATAGATTCATTTTCAAAGCTTAAATTCTATCCGAAATCTTTGTACTATATGGCTAAAATAGCCGCAGAACTGGATTTCGAATTGGTTATGGTGACCAATCAGGACGGCCTGGGTACTGATTCCCATCCTGAGCCAAATTTCTGGCCGGTACACAATTTTATTCTGGATACTTTTGAAGGTGAAGGGGTAGTATTTTCTGAGGTTATTATCGATAAGACCTTTGCACATGAAAATGCACCTACCCGCAAGCCAAATACAGGTTTGTTACAGCATTTTTTGACCGGTGAATATGATCTGGCAGGTTCTTTTGTGATTGGCGACCGGATTAATGATGTCGTGCTGGCTAAAAACCTGGGTGCAAAAGCAATCTGGTTAAGGAATAATGATTTACTAGGATCAGCAGAAATGCTGGATAAAGCAGAGACTTTGACTGAGGTAATTGCTTTGCAAACACAAAACTGGGTGGATATCTACACTTTTTTAAGTGCAGGAAGCAGACAATTTCATCATATCAGAAAGACCAACGAAACGGATATAGACATTGAAATTAACCTGGACGGTACAGGAAAAGCGAAGATAGAAACCGGGTTGAATTTCTTTAACCACATGCTCGATCAAATTGCACGTCATGGAGGAATAGATTTAAATATCAGTGCCAAAGGTGATTTACATATTGATGAGCACCACACTGTTGAAGATACGGGAATTGCATTGGGTGAGGCTTTTGCCAAAGCTATAGGCAATAAACTGGGACTGGAACGTTATGGTTTCTGTTTACCGATGGATGACTGCCTGGCGCAGGTAGCTATTGATTTCGGGGGCAGGAACTGGATTGTGTGGGACGCAGAATTTAAAAGAGAAAAAGTAGGCGATGTACCAACAGAAATGTTTTATCACTTCTTTAAATCTTTCAGTGATGCGGCAAAATGTAACCTCAATATTAAAGCTGAGGGTGACAACGAACACCATAAAATTGAAGCTATCTTTAAGGCTTTCGCAAAAGCGATTAAAATGGCTATCAAAAGAGATGCTGAAAAATTAGTTTTACCGAGTACCAAAGGAATGTTATAAAATGATAGGAATCGTTAATTACGGTGCAGGAAATATCTTTTCTCTGACTTCTGCTTTATCCAGACTGGGGCTCAGTTATGGCATGATTAATACGGAACATGATTTTGATCAGTATTCTCATATTATCATTCCTGGTGTAGGACATGCAGGGGCTGCGATGGAGAAGCTGAACCAAACCGGACTGGTAGAGTCCATCAGACAACTTAAAAAACCTGTTTTAGGGATTTGTGTAGGGATGCAGTTGCTCACGGCACATTCACAGGAAGGTGACGCGCAGCTGATGAATATTATACCACTGGAAACGAAACTATTTGATAAGGATCTGGGTATTAAAATCCCGCATATGGGATGGAATAATATAGAGATTAAAAACAATTTACTATTCGAAGGTGTTGAAAATCAGACACAATTTTACTTTGTGCATTCGTACTTTATTGAATATAACGCTATTTTTGAAATAGCGACGGCGCAGTATGGCCTGAAATATTCAGCAGCTATACAAAAAGACAATTTTTACGGGGTACAATTCCATCCTGAAAAATCGGGCGCCGCAGGCGAACAATTATTATTGAACTTTTCTAACTTAAAACAATAAGATGTACATTATCCCCGCTATAGATATTTTAGATGGTAAAGTTGTCCGCCTCAGAGAAGGTGACTATAACCAGAAGACAGTATATGATGTATCAATTGCTGAAATGATTGAGACTTATAAGTCTAACGGTACTGAATTCATACATATTATTGATTTAAATGGTGCTAAAGGAGATTTTAGTAATCAAGCTGAGCTTTTTGATATTATCAAAAAAACTGAGATGCGTGTGCAGTACGGCGGCGGTATCCGTACCATTGAACAAGTGACTAATCTGCTTGATGCAGGTATTCACAGGGTTATTGTCGGTACACAAGCGATTACCAATCCTGATTTCCTGGCTGAATTAAGCAAAGAAGTTGGTAAAAAATATGATTATGCAAACCGTATCGTCATTGCGATTGATGTATTGGATGAAGTAATCAAATATTCTGGATGGATGGAAAGTTCACCTATCAAATTAATGGATTACGTTGATAAATGTTTGCAGTTAGGCTTTTTCAGATTCCTCTGTACTGATATCAACAAGGATGGTAAATTAGGTGGTGCTGCTGTGGATTTATATAAAAAATTACTGGAACATTCTCCGTTTATCAAATTGATTGCATCGGGCGGAATCAGCTCAATGGAGGATATTGAAGAACTGGCAAAGCTTGAAATCAGATCTTGCGTAGTTGGAAAGGCTATTTATGAAAACCGTATTTCTATTGAAGAAATCAAGGAATGGAACCTTAAAGCCCTGACTTCTTTATAATCGATGTTAAGCAAACGTATCATCCCATGTCTGGACGTCAAAGATGGCCGGACAGTAAAAGGCGTTAATTTTGTGGACCTGAAAGATGCCGGAGATCCGGTAGAACTGGCCTGGCAATATGCGCAGCAAGGTGCTGATGAATTGGTATTCCTGGATATTACCGCTACCCATGAGCGTCGTAAAACGATGATCGAAATGGTGAAGTCGGTGGCCAGACAGCTCAATATCCCTTTTACCATTGGTGGAGGAATTACAGAGATTGCCGATGCAGAAGCTTTATTGAATGCTGGTGCTGATAAAATTAGTATCAATTCGGCAGCCGTTAAAAATCCGCAGCTTATTGCCGACCTGGCAAAAGTATTTGGCGTGCAGTTCGTAGTAGTTGCAGTAGATACTAAACTGGTTGCAGGCAAAAATATGGTGCATTTGAACGGAGGCCGTTTAATTACAGAGATCGAAACAGAACACTGGATTAAACAGGCGGAAGATTTGGGTGCAGGAGAAATCCTGTTAACTTCGATGGATCATGATGGTACTAAACAGGGTTTCGATTGTAAATTACTGGATAGTATCAGTAAAATGATCAATATCCCGGTTATTGCTTCGGGCGGAGCAGGAAAAGTTGAACATTTCACAGAAGTTTTTACCACAACGGGTGTGGATGCGGCCTTAGCTGCTTCGGTTTTTCATTTCGGTGAAATCCCTATCCCCCACCTGAAAAACGAATTAAAAAAACACAACATACCAGTTAGGTTATGACTATAGATTTTAAGAAAACCGATGGATTGGTTCCTGTAATCATTCAGGATATACAAACATTGGAAGTGTTAATGTTGGGTTATATGAACCAGGAAGCCTGGTCAAAAACACAGCAGGAAGGGAAAGTTACATTTTATTCCCGCTCTAAAAGCCGTTTATGGACTAAAGGAGAAGAAAGCGGTAACTTTTTATATGTAAAAGAGACGCATATTGATTGTGATAAAGATACGATACTGATTAAAGTTACCCCAGTAGGCCCAACGTGTCATACAGGGAGCAGAAGCTGTTTTAAAACTAATTTCAATCAGAATTTCATCTTTGAACTAGAGAAAATTATTCACGATAGATATGATCATCCTACGGAAGAATCGTATGTGAACAAGCTCCGCAAAAAGGGATTAAATAAGATTGCACAGAAAGTTGGAGAAGAAGGCGTAGAAACTGTAATTGCAGCATTAAACGAAACTGATGTTGACTTTGTGAATGAGAGTTCTGATTTAATTTTCCATTTATTAGTCTTATTAAGAGAAAAAGGTAAAACACTTGCTGATATCGGGGTCAACCTGGAAGGCAGACACCGTTAATTATGCTGAAACATTTAAGATCGCTTAGCGGTCATCAGAACCCTGTTTATGCTTTAACCAATTCTAGTGAACCAGGTATCTTTTTTACCGGTGGAAATGATAAGGGTGTGGTAGAATGGTCATTGAAAAAGATGTCCTTTTTGAAGGTTTTAATGCCGGTAAAAACTTCTGTGTATAATCTTCATCAGTACAATGACCAGCTTTTTGTTGGTCAGAGAAGTGGTGAGGTCAGTATATTTGACCTAAATAAACAAACAATCATCTCCACCTTTCAGGCACATGAAAAACCTGTATTTGATCTGGTCACTATCCCGTCAAAACAGGAGTTTTTAACTGCAAGTGAAGATGGTACTGTTGGGGTATGGTCATTGACCGACTGGTCTTTACTTTACCGGATCAGGGTTTCTGCCGATACAGTCAGAGCGATAGCAGTTAGTGCAGATGGCTTGCAGGTTGCTTTTGGTTGTAAAGATGGCGCAATCCGTATTTATGATTTGAGTGATTATAGCTTGCTGCATATCTTGCAGCAGCATACTTTGCCGGTTACTTCTGTCCAGTATTCGCCTGATGGTAAATACTTGATTTCCGGAGGAAGAGATGCACAGTTAAATTTCTGGTCATTGCCGGATTATCAGCTTCAGCATACCATTCCAGCACATCTATTTAGTGTTTATGGAATTGCATTTCATCCTTCGCTGCCCTATTTTGTCACAGTAAGCCAGGACAAAAGTATCAAACTGTGGGGCAGTGATGATCTAAGGTTATACAAAATCCTGAGCATTGAAAAGAGCACACACGGACATACCCATTCTATCAATAAACTAATCTGGAGCCTGGATGGTAAATATTTATTAACCACTGGCGATGACAAATTAGTTATGGTGTGGGAATGGGATTTATAAACCTTTTAATAATCCTGAGTTTGTGGCTATAACGCCCAAGTTCAGGATTATAAATCCCCTGGTCATCTATAGGATCAATTCTCACTTTTCCTGAAGCATGAATAATCTGATTCGCATTGAGCATCAGGCCTACATGAATGATTTTGCCATCGGCATTATCAAAAAAAGCAAGATCCCCGGTTTGTGCTTCCGGCAAAAAATTAACTGTTTCTCCTTGTTCTGCTTGCTGAGCGGCATCTCTGTGAAGGGTAATACCATATAAAGCAAAAACGGCCTGTACATATCCGGAACAATCAATACCGAACAGGGTACGGCCTCCCCATAAATACGGTGCATTCAGGTAGAAAAGAGCAGCATCTGCAAGCATTGCCCCGGTTGCTTGTACTGGCGGCTGATGAGGTTCAAATAAGACCTGGAATTTCTCTTTACCCAGTTGGCAGAATCCATTGCTGTAAGCTGGCAAACTGCTCGATGCAGCCAGGTAATAGACACTTCCATCGGCTGCCAGCACCTGATTATTAACTGCTGCCGGTACCAAAGCAATACGTTGTTTACAGGCTTCGTAGTCAGTTTCAGTAAGTACTGCAAGCTGTTTAAAGTCTATCCAGCCTTCGTAGTCATCATAACCATTACGAATCCGCCACCAGGGCTCAGCTTTTTCCAATACTTCTACGTGATCTCCAAATAATAATTGCGTCGTTATTTCGGCTTTATCGGATGATGATGCTCTTATTGGTGCTACGGCTACCCTGCAAATTGCGAATGTCTGTTCCATAATGAAATCTAGTACTCAAAAGTAAGGATAGCGATTTACAAAACGATAGGATAAACATTTGATTGATAAATTTGTTATACAAGTATTACATTCATTAGCGCCAGAAATTATGAACCTCCAAAAGATATTAATCGCAGTAGATAATAGTACCTGCTCAGAAAAGGCAGCAAAAACAGGCTACGAGCTGGCTAAGACCTTTAATGCTGAGGTTGCCTTAGTCAATATTATTGAGCCAATGCCAGCCACTATTAATCAGGATCTTACACTGGCTCCTGTTTTCCTGGAAAGTTATGATAACAGTGAAGAGAACAGCCATCAGCTGCTGAAAGAAATAGAAGATACTTATGGTAACGGCATTAAAACTACATATCTAAGTGTAGTAGATACCGCAGCACATGGAATTATTCAGCAATCTGACGAATGGGGGTCTGATCTGATTGTGATCGGAACTTATGGCAGAACAGGATTATATCACTTTTTAATGGGAAGTGTGGCTGAACATGTGGCCAGAAAATCAGCCTGTCCTGTATTGATTATTCCGAACAAGGCAGAGGTATAATATCTATATAACAGAAAAAGAGAAAAGGACGCATATGCGTCCTTTTCTCTTTTTCTGTTATATAGATATTAAAGAACTAGTCTTCCTGGTGTAACCAGGCTTTTTTCTTTAATAATTCTTCTTCAGTTTCACGGATATCTTCATCGTCCACGCAACAATCTACCGGGCACACTGCCGCACATTGAGGTTCATCATGAAACCCTTTACATTCTGTACATTTATCTGAAACGATATAATATACTTCATCAGAAACTGCTTCCTGAGCCGCGCCAGCATCTACTTCCTGATCGCCAAAATCAATGATACCATTTAAGTTGGTTCCATCAGAAAATCTCCAGGCTGTACCTGCGTCATAAATTGCATTATTTGGGCATTCAGGCTCACATGCTCCGCAATTAATACATTCGTCTGTTATTTTAATAGCCATGTCTTCGTATAAATCTATTTGCTAAAGTTACCTTTGCATTGCAAATATAACATTTATACTTTAAAATTACTTCAAACATGTCAATCCTTACCGCTGAAAAGTTAATTATTGCATTCCATAAACTAAGTGATTTCTTAAATCACCCGGATGATGAATTTAGTAATACGATCGATTCAGCACCTAATCATAATGCCTGGTTTACTGTGGCTGAAGTGCGGAGATCGCTGGCTTCTTTTCAGGAAATGCTGAATTTGCCTGCACTGGAAAAATGGTTTGAACAAATTACAGTCAGCCAGAATCCTAAAAAAGTAGGTTTGATCCTTGCAGGGAATATTCCACTGGTAGGTTTTCACGATATTTTATCTGTGCTGGCTACAGGAAATATAGCGATTATCAAACTTTCCTCTTCTGATAGTCAGTTATTACCGGCTTTATTGAAACAACTTATTGAATTTGAGCCACTTTTATCGGATAGAATTGTCTATGCAGAAAGGCTGAAAGATTTTGACGCAATTATTGCAACCGGAAGTAATAATACCTCCAGATATTTTGATTACTATTTCGGTAAAGTGCCTAATATTATCAGAAAAAACAGGAATAGCGTTGCGGTACTGGATGGTAAAGAAAGTATAGCCGAGATCGGACAGTTAGGTCATGATATTTTTGATTACTTCGGACTGGGTTGCAGAAATGTATCCAAAATCTATATTCCTGAAGGTTATGAGATTAAAAACTTCTTTGAACCGCTGGAACAGTATCAGGATATTATCAATCATTTCAAATACAATAATAACTACGATTATAACAAATCTATTTACCTGGTCAATACTGTCCAGCATTTTGACAATGGCTTTTTGTTATTAAAAGAAGATGAAGGGTTATCTTCTCCGCTTGCTGTTTTATACTTTGAATACTATAAAAACATAGAGGAATTAAACGATAAGCTGAAAGGTATGCAGGACAATATTCAATGTGTAGTCACCAATACGGCTGTACAACTGGATGTAGATTCGGTAACTTTTGGACAAAGTCAGCATCCTCAGTTATGGGATTATGCGGATAATGTGAATACGATTAACTTTTTAAATAAGTTATAAGTTTAAGCTACAAATTTAAACAGGCTCTCATTTTATCATTTTGAAACACTATTTTTGAACAAAATGTATGTAATCAAAGTAAAAGGTATTGCCAAAATCCCGGATTACGTCCAGCTGAGGGATGATAAATTCACCTTACTGGCCTATTTCAGGGTAGACCGTCCTGATAAATCTCTGGAAAAATTAGGTCTGGGTGACAAGTTGCCTTATATTATGGATATGGTAAAAGATTTACCATTTGGTCAGATTGCAAAATTAGATATTTAAGACATGGCAGGAAACGCAGTTATAAATTTAAAGAACGTAGATGTATTTCAACAAAAACACCTTGTACTCTCTGATGTTAATCTTAACATAGATAAGGGTGAGTTTGTATTTCTGATCGGACAGACGGGATCTGGAAAGAGCAGTTTATTGAAAATCATTTACGGTGAACTTCATATCGGTAATGGTGAGGGGGAAATTGCAGGTTTTGACCTTAAAAAACTGGCCGAGCGGGATGTTCCTTATCTGCGCAGAAAGTTAGGGATCGTATTCCAGGATTTCCAATTGTTAACAGACCGTACAATTGAGAAGAATCTTGATTTTGTATTGAAAGCAACTGGCTGGAAAGACAAGAAACTAATCGAAGAACGTATCAAAGATGTACTGGAAAAGGTAGGTCTGCGTTCAAAAATCAGAAAAATGCCGCATGAGCTTTCTGGTGGTGAACAGCAGCGTGTAGTTATTGCGCGTTCGCTATTAAATAATCCGGATATTATCCTTGCGGATGAGCCTACAGGGAATTTAGATCCTGAAACATCCGAAGAAATCGTATTGCTGCTGAAACAAATCAGCCAGAGCGGTACTGCTGTATTAATGGCTACGCATGATTATCATATCATCCGTACCCTGCCTTCACGTATTATCAAATGTGAAGCAGGTATTGTCCATGATGATGCAACAATTAACTAAGTGTCTGTTCCAAAAAACTGACCATTCCTGACAAAATATTTTCATTTCAGCCATTCTGTACAGTGTTGTTCAAACAAAACTGACAGCATGGCTGATATACTTCATTGGCAAACCTTTTGAGTTTGCATCATAAAATTCTACTATACCATGTTTAGCAAGAAGAAAACAAACGATACAGAAAATCCTATTACGGAAAATACTGCTGAAGAGCAGTTAAACAAAGAGCTTACAGATGACGCAAATGCGGATACTATCACTGAACCTGTAGAGGAAATCTCTGCTGAAGAGCAATTAAAACTTGATAATGCAGCGTTGAATGATAAATATCTTCGCCTTTTTGCTGAGTTTGACAATTTCAAAAGACGTACACAAAAAGAACGTGTTGAGCTTTTACAGACTGCTGGTAAGGATGTAATTATCTCTATGCTTCCTGTGCTGGACGATTTTGACCGTGCAAATAAAGCAACTGAAAATGCTACTGATGTGGCTGCAATCCGTGAAGGGATTCAGTTAGTACATACCAAACTGAAAAGCATTTTAAGTCAGAAAGGCTTAAAAGAAATGGAATGTGCAAATACTGTTTTTGACACAGACCTTCATGAAGCAATCACTAAAGTTCCTGCCCCAACTGAAGAGTTGAAAGGAAAAGTTATAGATGAATTAGAAAAAGGATACACTTTAAATGACAAAGTTATACGCTTTGCAAAAGTAGTTGTAGGTAGTTAATTATGAGTAAGAGAGATTATTACGATATCCTTGGTGTAAGCAAAGGTTCTTCTCCGGAAGAGATCAAAAAAGCTTATAGAAAGCTGGCTATAAAGTTCCATCCGGACAAAAATCCTGATGACCATACTGCTGAGGATAAATTTAAGGAAGCTGCTGAGGCTTACGAGATATTAAGCAACCCGGAGAAGAAACAACGCTATGACCATTATGGACATGCAGGTGTTGGCGGAGCTTCTGGTGGCGGTGGTGGCTATGGCGGCGGCGGCATGAACATGGAAGATATATTCAGCCAGTTTGGCGATATCTTTGGTGGCGGCGGTGGCGGTGGCAGTCCTTTCGATAGTTTTTTCGGCGGACAGCAACAACGCAGCAGCGGCAGACGCGTAGCTAAAGGCTCTAACCTTCGTATAAAAGTCAAACTTACCCTTGAAGAAATAGCGCATGGCGCAGAGAAAAAAATAAAGGTTAATAAACAGATTGTTTGTAAAACCTGCGATGGTTCGGGAGCTAAAGACAAATCATCTATCAGCACTTGTAAAACTTGTGGTGGCAGTGGTTCTGTCCGCAGAGTGACCAATACCATTTTAGGCCAGATGCAGACTACATCTACCTGCCCGACTTGTAATGGTGCCGGCTCACAGATTACTTCAAAATGTACATCATGTCATGGTGAAGGAACAGTTCGTGGCGAGGAAACGATTACAATCAACATTCCGGCTGGTGTAAGTGATGGTATGCAATTGAGCATGAGCGGAAAAGGTAATGCAGCCCCTAACGGTGGTATTCCTGGTGATCTGATCATCCTGATTGAAGAAATCCCTCATGAAACATTGAAACGTGAAGGAAACAATATCGTTTATGATTTACACTTAAGTATCATTGATGCTGCTTTAGGATACAGTGCCGAAGTACCAACTATTGATGGTAAAGCTAAAATCAAAATCGAACCTGGTACACAAAGCGGAAAGTTATTACGCCTGAAAGCTAAAGGTATTCCTGAAGTGAATTCTTATCACCGTGGTGATCAGATTATCCATGTGAATATCTGGACGCCTAAAGCCCTGAGCAGTGAAGAACGGAATATGCTGGAGAAACTACGTGAATCTCCAAATTTCAAACCTCAGCCAGGTAAAAATGACAAAAGTTTCTTTGAAAAAATGAAAGAGTATTTCGAGTAACCGATTCTTGATTATAAATTAAAACAGGCTGTATCCGAAAGGATGCAGCCTGTTTTTTTATGCAAAAAACTTTAGCCTGTAACCGTTGTTTAATCTAAAAAATATTTATGGATGGGATAGCAATAGCAGACTGGAGAATTGGCTGCTCCGGATTTTATTACAAAGAATGGAAAGAGGTCTTCTACCCTGCCGGTCTTCCTCAAAAAGAATGGTTTAGCTATTATTGCCAGCATTTTAATACGATAGAGATTAATTCTTCTTTTTACAAACAGCCTTCTTTGAAAAGCTTTAATACCTGGTATGAAACCAGCCCCGCTGATTTTCTGTTTACGATTAAGGCACCCCGGGCAATTACACATTATAATAAGTTTAATGAGGTGGAAAAGCTGGTTACTGATTTTTACGGGGTAATTTCTGCTGGTCTCCAGGAGAAACTGGGCTGCGTATTGTTTCAAACTCCTCCTTCTTTCACTTATACGGAAGAAAGATTAGCCTTACTATTGAAAAATCTAAACCCGGCATTTAAGAATGTAGTTGAATTCAGACATATCAGCTGGTGGAACAATACGGTGATGGACGAATTTAAAAAACATCATCTGACCTTCAGCGGACTAAGTTATCCTTCGGCTTTACCAGATGGGGTAGTATTATTCAATGATCCTGTTTACTACCGTTTTCATGGTAAGCCTGTGTTATACAAATCACTGTATACCGGGCAGGAAATAATTGCCTTCGCTAAATCTATCTTGCAGGGACCTAAACAAGTATTCGTATATTTCAACAATACCTGGGGAACATCGGCATTAACTAATGCAAAGCAATTGATCGCATTGACAGATACAGCACGCTAAATCTGTAACATTTTGTCTGATTTCAGTCTAAAGAGTAACTAAGAACTAAATAAAAGACTAAATGCTTAACGTAAATAATATTGTTAAACAATATGCTACGCATCTTGCACTGGACGACGTAAGCCTGAAAGTGGAGCAGGGCAAAATCTTCGGGCTGCTGGGTCCCAATGGTGCAGGCAAAACATCACTGATCAGAATTATCACTCAAATTACTGCACCAGATAGCGGCGAAGTAATTTTTAACGGGCAACGCCTCAATTCCTCTCACATCGCAAGAATAGGATACCTCCCGGAAGAACGTGGTTTATATAAAAAAATGGAGATTGGCGAACAGGTATTGTACCTGGCCAAACTCAAAGGTATGCGTACTGCTGAAGCCACTAAAAAGGTCAGATACTGGTTTGAGAAACTGGAAATGGGAAGCTGGTGGAATAAAAAGGTAGAAGACTTAAGTAAGGGGATGCAGCAGAAGGTACAATTTGTAGCCACTGTATTACACGAACCTGAACTGATTATTCTGGATGAACCTTTTTCTGGGTTTGATCCGGTCAATGCTGATATTATCAAAAATGAAATTCTGGAATTGAATAAAAAAGGAGCAACTTTTATTTTCTCTACGCACCGGATGGAATCTGTAGAAGAATTATGTGACAATATTGCATTGATTCATCGTTCTAAAAAGATCCTGGATGGTTCGGTATCGGATATTAAGGAGCAATACAGGAACAATACGTACTGGGTAGAGTATGATGGTGAGTACCCTGTTGAACTATCAGCTGGTCTGTTCGAAATACTGCATAAAGAAATACTGCAAGGAAAAACAAGGATTAAGGTACAAATCAGCGCAGGAAAAACAGCCAATCAGCTCTTATCAGCTTTGCTCCCTCTGGTGAATATTCATCGTTTAGACGAAGTGATTCCTACCATGAATGACATTTTTATTGACCAGGTAAAACTAAAGAATTAACGTTATGAACAAGATTTTACTCATTATACAAAGAGAATACCTGAGCCGGGTCAGAAAAAAATCATTCATTGTCATGACGCTGTTAACACCGATTATTGTTGCAGGATTTTATGGCATGATCATTTATTTCTCTATTCAGGGAGCAACTTCGACCAATAACAGGATAGCTGTCGTTAATGAAAACAAAACACTGACTGAAAAAATCGCTTCTACTAAGAATACGACCTACGTTTATGTTCATAAATCATTGGCAGAAATGAAGGCCGGCCTGAAGGATGAAGATTATGATTATATTCTTTACCTGCCTGAGTTTAGCCTGGATAATCCTTCAGGAATACAACTTTTAGGAACTAAACAGGCTGGTTTTTCTATGAATGGAAAAGTAGTTGATGATGTGGAGAATACGATCAGAATTCAAAAACTGAAAGAAAGTGGTATTGCACAGGAAGATCTTGATAAATTAAAAGCTACTGTCAACATCGATAATAAGAAGATTAATCAGGCAGGCCAGGAAGAGGATTCCAGTGCTGGCGCGACCACTGTGATTGGTTATGCATCTGGTATCCTGATGTTTACTTTTATCCTGATTTATGGTATCCAGGTGATGCGGGGTGTGATTGAAGAGAAAACAAGCAGAATTATTGAAGTAATGATTTCATCTGTCAAGCCTTTTCAGCTGATGATGGGAAAAATCATCGGTATCGCTTTGGTAGGATTAACACAGTTTGTGCTCTGGATCTTATTGACGGCAACGATTTCAACTGTCGCTGTTCAAGCCTTTACGGGTGATAAACAACTACAGAAAAACACGGTTTCCGCTGTACAGGCAAAGACGGGAGCTTCGATAGGAAAACAAGGGGCAGACAATGGCCCGGTCGCTTATATTCAAAAAAGCATGGCCAATCTTGACCTGACTAAAATCCTGCTGGTCTTTGTATTCTTTTTTATTGGTGGCTATTTATTCTATAGTTCCCTTTATGCGGCAATTGGTTCGGCAGTAGATAGTGAAACAGAGACGCAGCAGTTTGTGATGCCTATTATGATGCCGCTCACACTAAGTTATGCCTTATCTTTGAGCGTTGTGGTGAATGATCCTTATGGCCCGCTTGCTTTCTGGTTATCTATGATCCCATTTACTTCTCCGATTGCAATGATGGTCAGGTTACCTTATGGTGTACCAGACTGGCAGCTTGCTTTGTCTATGGGCTTATTGATAGCGGGATTTGTAGGAACGGTGTGGGTAGCTTCAAGAATATACAGAGTGGGTATCTTAATGTATGGCAAAAAAACCAGTTTGAAGGAAATGTTCAAATGGTTCAGTTACAAGAATTAAATTACAGTATTAACGAAACAGATGAAAGCAGCGGTTATTGATTTAGGAACGAACACTTTTCACTTAGTAATAGCTGAGCTTACACCTGCGGGTGTGGAGGTTATTTACAAGACTAATTTACTGGTGCAATTAGGCCAGGGCAGGATCAATGAGAATTTGATTATACCTGAAGCTTTTGAGCGCGGCATAGCGGCATTAAAAGGCTTTAAAAAAGAAATAGATGCACAGCAGGTTACTATTGTCCGCGCCACTGCAACCTCTGCGGTACGCAGTGCCGGAAATGGAAAGGATTTTGTTATCGCTGCCCTCAGAATAGCGGGTATAGCTATTGAAGTGATCAGTGGGGAGGAAGAGGCTGCTTATATATTCAATGGTGTAAAAGCAACAGGGGTGATCAATCAACAATCGTTGATTATGGACATTGGCGGAGGAAGCACTGAGTTCATTATTTGTAATCAGCATGGCCCGCTGTGGAAGAAAAGTTATAATATAGGTGCTGCCAGATTATTACAGGCTTATTTTCATTCCGATCCTATAAGCGAAGAAGACCAGTCAGCTATACAAAATCATCTTGATCAGGAGCTGAAAGATCTGCTGGTGGCTTGTCAGCAATATGAGCCGCAGGTGCTGGTTGGTTCAGCAGGTGCATTTGAAACTTTCGCTGCGATGTTACTGGAAGATATTGACCTGAAAACAATAAGTTCAGCGTCATTTGATATCGGTCAGTATCGCAGCCTTGCTGAAAAGCTGATTGCTTCTGCACATGCAGAAAGGGTTGTGATGCCAAATCTGATTCCACTCAGAGTGGATATGATTGTCATCGCCGCCATCCTGACCAATTATGTGCTGGACAAAACGGGATTAAAAGCAATCAGCTTATCTACATATGATTTAAAAATGGGTGTATTATACAAGATCCGGGAAGATCAGAAGTTTGAAAGCTCTAAGTAAAGTTTCTCTGTTGGTAAGCCCATTACATTAGTATAGGAACCTTCAATACGTTCTACTGCGATAAAGCCCAGCCAGTCTTGTATACCATAAGAACCTGCTTTATCCAGTGGATTATATTTATTGATATAATGTTCTATTTCTTCTGTACTGAGTATTCTGAAACGCACTTCTGTTTGATCGAAAAAGGTTTTAAGCTTGTCTTTATAAGCCAGGCTTACTCCTGTATATACCTGATGGCTGGTACCTGATAGTTTTTCAAGCATTACTTTAGCGTGCAGTGCGTCTGCTGGTTTACCCAGAATCTCCCCATTGTAAGCGACAATAGTATCAGCAGTAATCACCAGGCTTGTTAAGCGCTCTTCTGCGAATGCCATCGCTTTCTTTTCCGAGATATAACAGGCAATTGCTTCCGGAGCAAGGTGTTCAGGATAACTCTCGTCTACATCTTTTAATAATACCTTAAAATCAAGTCCCATCAATTGCATTAATTCTTGTCTGCGGGGTGATTTAGAAGCCAGAATAAGAGGAGTTGTTTGCTTATACATATGAATACATTTTGGGCAAAAATAATAAAAGCGGCCCAAAGCCGCTTCTATTATTTTTGTTATTTATTCTCTGCCGGCTGACCAGTCCCCTGTCCACCCATTCTGTTTTTCATTGCCGTTCTTCTTTCTTCCAGAAACGTATCATAAGCTTTCTTTTGATCGTCAGTTAAAACAGCTTTGATCTTTTCATTATTACTTTGCATCAGCGTCATCATTTTAGTCCGCATCGCTTTTCTATCATCACCAGCTTCTTCACGTGCTTTGTTCATCTGTGTATTCTGATCCAGCAATATATCGTGAACTTTGGTTTGCTGATCGGCAGTCAAAGTTAATTTCTCAGTCAGCTGCGCAGTAGATTTTGTTGCTCTTTCTTCTGGTGTTCCGTTACGGTCACCACCTTGTGCATGTGCAAAAGTTATTACGCTGAATAACATTCCGCAAATCATCAATAATTTCTTCATATCTATTCTTTTTTAGAGATAGAGTTAAAAGTCAAAGGAAGGTTTAAAATTGTTGTGTAACTTATTTACTGGAATCGGCAGCCGAAGGGTTGGCATCAAACCATTTTCCTTGTATTCTCAGGACCTTTTCGATGACATCTCTGGCCGCTGTCTGACCTCCTTTAAAAGGCGAAATGTATTCGGAGATTGCTTTAATATCTGAACAGGCATCTGAAGGGCAGGTAGGTATCCCCACGAGTTTCATCACATTCAGATCAGGAATATCGTCTCCCATATACAAGACTTGCCTGGCTTTAATATTATAGATTTCCAGATAATCGTTGAAGACCTCAACTTTATCAGATACGCCTAAAAATACATCTGGTATGCCCAGACCTTCAAAGCGTTTTTCCATTGCCTGACCACGGCCTCCGGAAATGATACACACATGGTATCCTTTTTTAACGGCCAGCTGTAAAGCATAGCCGTCTTTAATATTGAAAGTACGCATCAGCTCTCCGGAATCGGTAGCAATAACATCGCCATTGGTTAAAACGCCATCGACATCAAAAACAAATGTGGTAATTCCTTTAAGCTTTTGCAGTAACATCTAGTCCTGATTATCTCTCCATTCATAAACCCAGGCAGACTGGATTTGCTCCAGGTGACCTTCATTGCTTTCTTCTCTGGTACCTTTGAAATTAGGTAAGGAAAGAACCCAGTCCACTAATTCAGTAAACCTGATTCTGTAGATTTTAGATTCATTAAAATCATCTCCAAACTTTTCATATAATTCCTGCGCAATATCTTCATGATCCTGCCAGTGAATTGGTAAAGCAAACTTATCCTGCATGTTTTCTTGTTTTATAATATTAATGGCCTAAAAATTCTGATTGGTTAGGGATAGTGACTTCGATATTTCCGTTGATCACTATACACTGGCAACCTAATCTGGAAGAGATTTTCGGGCTTACTGCCCTGTCAATGAAGTCTTCTTCTTTGTCAGATATTTCCTGAATGTTATCCATTCCCTTAGTCACATATACGTGACAGGTACTGCAACCGCAAACACCACCGCAGTTGTGTTGTAAATCTATTCCATTATCCAAACAGACTTCCAGCACTGATTCTCCACCTGCAATTGGTAATTGAATTTGTGCTTTACCCTTTTCTTCAAAATTGACTGTTAATTGATAAATATTCATAATTGTTCTCAAAAATAAGCAGCAAAAACCGCAATCCTGTTATAGATCAGTTTTTTTAATGCTATTACTTAACGTTTGGTAGATTTTCTGTAATTCGGGTGTACCGCTTAGTAAATCAAGGTGTCTTTTTATAGTTTCCTGGTCGTTACGGATAGCCGGGCCGGTTTGTGCTTCAGCTGGTGCCGATGATTGCACTTTTTCGGCAGTCTCCAGGATCAGTGGTTTTAATAAATCAAAGTTCAATTGATGTTGTTCCAGTAATTCACTGCTGAGCTGATAAAGATGATTACTGAAATTAGAAGCAAAAACAGCTGCAACATGCAGAATACTCCGCTGCTGTGAAGTAACTACGGAAACCTTTGAGCTTAATAACTGAGCGATTATCTTAATCTTCTCCAATGTCTCTTCCCGGTCTGCTTCAATACATAAAGGCACACGGGTCATAGCTACTGCTTTGGATTTAGAGAAGGTTTGCAAAGGATATAATACTCCGTAACCACTCTTTACTCCAGAAAGCACACTCATTGGTGTAGCACCTGAGGTATGGACAACAATGCCCCTTACGTCTGTCAGGTGAGCAGCAACTGATGCGATTGCGCTATCTTTTACTGCAATCACATAACAATCAGCAGAACGATCCAGATCGTCCCAGTTGCTGATTGGTGTTGCTTTAGTTAAAGCGGCAAGGATTTCTGCATTTCTGCTATCCTGACTCCAGATCTGAACTATATCAGCTCCAATCGCTTTAAAAGCGATTGCGAGATGTGTAGCCACATTTCCTGAGCCTATACAAACAATATTCATGGAGAGTCAGTTTAAATTTCCCTGGTAAAAATACTTTTTATTAAACTGACTTAATTTCTTTTTGTCTTCTGATAATAGAAATTATAAATCCAATTACCATGACAATTAAACCAACCCAATATAAATTGATATAAGGGAATTCGATAGATTTAAATACAACCCAGTCTTTAGATTGCTGTGGTTTTTCAAACACTTGCAATTCTACTTTTTTCTGATCAGGAAGTATTTTCGTAAATCTCACTCTTAAGCCTAACTCAGGGATATTACGTGCAAAATCGAACGTGTTATTTCCTTTGACCAGGAATATTGGTTCAGTCTTGTAAATCTTACCATTCAGGTTGATTTCCAGTGGAAGACCTACTGCAATATCGCCTTCTGCTAAAGCCAGGCTTTTCGCTGTTGGTTTGAAGTTAAGATCTTTTACAGTGATAATACCACTGCTGGTATGTAAGGTGTCACCTGTACTTACGGTAACAACTCTTGGTTTTTTATAGTTCTGTTCATCACTTTGTGCATCGCTGTCTGCATGTGCATCCTTTTTATCAGGGGCACTGGTAATATGCGTATAGACATCGTAAGTCAGGTAATGTTTGGTATCCGGGGAAGCAATCAGACCCATTTTCTCATTGATCTGAACGCGTGGGTTCAAGTTAAAGTCTTCTTTAAGCTTACCTGTTTTCTCATCAATCACTTTAAAGTTCAGTGTATAATAAGTATTAGGTGCTATTGTAGTATCATTTGTATAAGTTACTGTAAAACGACCCATTTTCTTTGGTTCATTTTTATACAGTACCATATTCTCACCTGGCTTTTCTACTTTTTCGAAATCCTTTACCGGGATAAAGTTTGTTGCATTGATAGAGACAGGTTTACTGGTTGCCGCAGCTACCAGTGCTCCTACTAATAATAAGGCAAATCCAATATGCGCAACTGCTGCTCCTACCAATTTACCTTTACCACTGAATCCCTGGGTAAGTACACGTGCATTAGATAAAATAGCAAACATACAACTGAACGAAAGCAGGATATAGATCAGGTTATTGTATACGTTAGTGATATAAACGAAACCTGCTGTAACTACAATTGCAATAATCAGTGTAGCCACCAGGCTGCTGTAGAATTTACGCGTATCGGTACGTTTATATTTTAAGAATTGAGAGAAACCAGATATCATCGTAATCAGGATCGCAAACGGAGCCTGCCACTGATTGTAATATTTGATCGCATCAATTGGTGGTGCAAAATTAGTTCCGAAAGCTTTATTGAATACCGGAACAGAGGTAGAAAAAATAACCTGGATACAAGCAACAGTTACGACAAGCGCACCGATGAACATCCAGAATTCTCTTGAATAAGTTTCTTCGTCTTTATTGGTAATCGGCAATTCTTTCCAGCGCAAAATAATCAGGACTACCGGAATAGCCAGGAATACTACGTTGTAAAGGATCAGGTGACCAAACATCCCCAAATCTGTAAAAGAGTGTACTGATGTTTCTCCAAGAATACCGCTTCTGGTTAAGAAAGAAGCATATAATACCAGGATAAAACTCACTAACACTAAGGCAATAGAAGTAAAGAAAGCATGACCGGTATTTTTGAAAGCAATCATGACATGGACTGCACCAATTAAGGTTAACCATGGAATTAAAGACGCATTTTCAACCGGATCCCATGCCCAGAACCCACCGAAGTTCAGTGCTTCATAAGCCCAGAAAGATCCCATGATAATTCCTGTTCCTAAAACCATTACAGCAAACAGCGCCCATGGCATAGCAGGTTTTACCCATTCTTTATATCTTTTTTGCCATAAACCAGTGATTACATAGGCAAAAGGAACAATCATACTCGCAAAACCAAGGAACAAGGTTGGCGGGTGAATTACCATCCAGTAGTTCTGAAGAAGTGGGTTTAAACCTCTTCCGTCAGTGATAAACTTCAGATAGTTTTTATAGTTTTCAGCATCGGCAAATACTACCGGAGCCATTTCTTTCAGGTTTACAGCATCTCTTAACAGGATAAAAGGAGAACTTCCGATACGTTCACCGAAAATCTGAACGCCTAATAACATAGAAGTTAAAAATACCTGTGAAAAAGCAACAACAGTCAGCACCCCATTTTCCCAGGTTCTTGCTTTCCAGATCAGGATAGTTCCTAAAATAGCCTGCCAGAAAGCCCAAAGCCAGAAACTACCTTCCTGTCCTTCCCAGAATGCAGAAACAATATAGTATACAGGGAGTGTTTTTGAAGAGTGAGAATAAACGTAATAGTATTCGTTATAATGATTCAGGATCAGATAAAACAGTGTTACCCCAATTCCAATTACACTAAAGAGATTAGTTAAGAATGCTATTCTTCCCAAACGTTGCCAGGATTTATCTGCAAGGTCTTTATTGCGGGTCGCAAAGAAATAAGAAATCGTTGAAAGTAGTGCAGCGGCAAACGCTAAAACAATAAAAAACTGCCCAACTTTGCCGGGGAGGAGGGTTTCTCCTGTGAATTGTATGTCCATTAAAATTATTTGTATCGTTTAACCTGTCCGTCCTGCTTTATCTCTACTAGGTCGTTATTATATTTAGAGGGGCATTTCATTAAAATTTTTGAGGCGTAGAAAGTTCCTTTATTCATCTTACCGATCAATACAAGTTTTTCAGAACGTTCAAAGTCTTGTGGTTTAGTCCCACTATAAATAACTTTCTCAATATCACCTTTTTCATCTTTCATATAGAAAGAGAAATGGTTGGCATCTTTTAAGGCATCATAATAAGTTCCCTTTTCTTTTGCCCAATGGCCCATTACGTGAAACTCTCTGGAGTCTTTAGCAGCTTCTGTAAAGGTCGAATAGTTACTGGTATCCGCATTTAAGCTGACCAGGAAACACACACAGATAGCAATTGTAATTAAGCCAATAATTGCACTTTTTTTCATGAGAATATATCGTTTTTTGTCAAAATTGATGTTTGCAGCTATACGTTATATATTTGCTGCCTTTTCATGGTTAAAACATAAACTGGCTCCGCCAATTTAAACAGGACATAGCTTGATTACACGAGCCTCCTCCCCTAACCCATTAAAAGAGTACACAAAGATAAAAAATATAAGTACCTAATGTCCGTTACACGGCGGCTAATACTTTAGATGACAAAATATTGATAGTCGGCTGACAAATAAACGACATTATGCCAGAGAAAGTAATTGCAGTGGCAACCTTATATTCACTTAAGATACTCGTTTTTAATCAATTGCGGCAGTTCTTTTCTCACATGCATCACTTTTGGTTTAGAGACACTTCTGATATAAGGATCCCACAAATTACGCTCATAATAATCCTGATGTGAACTTTCTGCGGGATAAAAGATCTGAAATGGTTCCAGTTCTGTAACAAAACTATCGGGATAGTATTTAGCAGTCTGCATCTCTGCTATAACTTTAGCAATTGTCTTCCTTTCTTCCGGACTGCGATAAAAAGCAATCGAACGGTAATCATTTCCTACATCAGGTCCCTGTCTGTTTAATTCGGTAGGATCATGTGCAAGGAAAAAAGCATGCAGGAGTTGTGCGTAAGAAATAACTTCAGGATTATAATAAACCTGAACAGATTCCGCGTGACCAGTATTTTTACTCAAAACATCCTCGTAGGTAGGATTTACAGTAGTGCCACCGGCATAACCACTGATGACTGTATTTACACCTTTCAACTGAACCATACTTTCCTGCATTGCCCAGAAACACCCTCCTGCAAAAGTGGCCACGTCTTCATTTGATTTACGCATGGGTAAAACGGCGAACCCGTTATTACTTGCTATCTGCTGCTTCCTGTCTGAACAGGAAACAAACAATAAACTGATCATTAATAGATATATGCCTGTTCTCATTGCTGGATGATTATAAGAATCATTCCTCCACACCAATATACGAAAAGCCGGTTATGCAGATTTCAATCAGAATGTCATATAAACCGTAAACAAAAAATCCGCAGCGTTTTACACGTTGCGGATCCAATATATTTAACTAAAGCTTATGGCCAGATACCTAAGTTCATATAAGAAACAGCGATTTTGTCAATTGAACCAACAAAAGCAGCAGTTCTTAATGTCTGGATACCAGGTTTAGTAACTAAAGTCTCTCTGATTTCATGGTAAGAATGAATCATTGTATCTTCTAATCCTGAATTTACTAATTCTAATTCAGAAGCACCTTTAACAATCATTAAGCGATGTTCAGCAGGGATACTCTGACCTGTTAAGCTCTCCAGTGTATTGATCAGGTTAGCATTTGAGTTTTCTGCATAACGTTTTTCCATACGGCCAAAAGCTACGTGAGAAAGGTTTTTCAACCACTCAAAGTAAGAAACTGTTACACCACCTGCGTTACAGTACATATCAGGAATGATAATACCACCCATTTCAGTGAAGATTTCTTCAGCTTCAGGAGTACATGGTCCGTTTGCACCTTCAGCGATAATTTTCGCTTTGATGTTTCTGATATTTTCTGCTGTGATTTGATTTTCTAATGCCGCAGGAACAAGGATATCACATGGCTGCTCTAATCCTTCCATAGAATTTTTAAATTCTTTGGCTCCAGGGAAACCTAAGATTGAACCTGTTAATTTACGGTGTGCGAACACTTCATCAACATTCAGTCCGTTCTCATTGTAAATAGCACCTTCAAACTCACAAAGGCCAACAATAGTAGCACCAAATTCAGTAAGGAATTTTGCAGAGTGGTACCCTACGTTTCCTAATCCCTGAACGATAACTCTTTTGTCATCCAAACCAGCTTTAAGACCGATCTTGTGCATATCTTCTGTTACTCTTACACATTCTCTTACTGCATAAGCAACACCACGGCCAGTAGCTTCTTTACGTCCGCGGATACCGTGTAAAGCAATTGGCTTACCGGTAACACAACCTAACGCATCCAGCTGACCTGGGTTCATTGTCATATATGTATCAGCAATCCAGCTCATTTCACGTTCTCCGGATCCATAATCAGGAGCAGGAACGTCAATACCAGGACCGATGAAATTCTTTTTAATTAATTCTGTAGTATAGCGACGGGTGATATTTTCCAATTCACCTGTTGTATAGTTTTTTGGCGTAATTTTAATTCCACCTTTTGCACCACCAAAAGGAACATTCACGATTGCACACTTATACGTCATTAGTGCCGCCAATGCCATTACCTCATCTTCATTAACCATTTCACTGTAACGAATCCCTCCTTTGGTAGGACTCATGTGGTGAGAGTGTTCAACACGCCATGCATCAATTACTTCGAATCCATTTCCTCTGCGGATTGGAAACTGGAAACGATAAACACTGTTACAAGCTTTAATTTGGGAAAGTAAACCCTCTGGGTGACCGGTGAATTGTGCTGCGTTATCAAAGTTTTTACAGACATCTGTAAAAAAATTTGTCTCGTTTGCTGTAGTAGCCATTATTTGATTTTTATGAATTTGAATTATGTTCTTATTCTTATAGCTGCAAAATTGCACTAAAAAAAACGATTAATACAAATTAATAATTGCTTAGTGTAAGTGAAACACCTCTTTAAAAACTACTCAAAAACCTGTGTTAAAGGCCTTAAAAATAATTTTTCACCTTAAGATTTTTTTTCTAGTTTTTTTAATCTGCGATCAATTGAGAACAGGAAAAAGAGCAGTCCCAGTAAAATAACTGCCACGCACACAACAACCACGTAGATTTTTTCCGATCCGGCAAGTGTATCAGTGATCGCAGAACTCTGATCCTGTGCAAAAAGTTGCAGTGTAACCATTAACATCAGAACTGTAGTAATAAGTTTTTTCATCAGATTATATTTTATACTGTTTTGTTTTTCTCTATAGCAGATACCCTGAAAAGTAAGGTATATATCCAGTAGCCAATTAATATCCAGCCTAAACACGCAGGGTAGAAAACCATTCTCATATGGCTGTCAAGGTCATAAGCATTAAACCCGGGATTACCTCCGTTGCCCGGATGCAGTGAATCTGATAATCTCGGTAATACAAAAAGTAAAACCACCATCATCGGGAAGGCAAAAATATTATAGATTGCAGCAATCTTAGCTCTTTTCTGATCTTCATCAATTGCATTTCTCAATACCAGGTAAGCAAAATACAATAAGAGTGCAATCGCAGCAAAGTTCTGTTTCACATCAAAACTCCAGGCTTGTCCCCAGGTAAATTTCGCCCAGATAGCACCGGTAATAATTCCAAGGATACCAAACAATACTCCAGCATTTACACTTTGTACTGCTTTCATATCATGTTCTTCATTGTTATTGCTCAGATATTTTATACTGTGATATACAGAAACACTAAAAAGAACGATCATACTAAACCACATCGGAACATGGAAGTACAGGTTTCTGATTGTTTGATGCAATATAGGTAAAGCAGGAACTGACGCCAGGAAGCCAGCTATTGTAGAATAAACTACCAATACTGCTCCCAAAATTTTCCACCAGGATTTATACATTTATTTCAGATTTAAGTTCGCTTGTTAAACCAATCGCAATCAGTTTAATTTTGCGAGTTCAAAGGTAACAAAGCTTTATATATTTTAGTTAATTTTTTAAATGCGCTATAAGCTGCCTAGTCCCGCCACAAGTACGGAAACAACATCAGTGAAAACACAGCTACCAGTACATTGATAATCAAAAGGATTCCTATTTCATCCAGACTTACGCTCCTGTCCAGCCCGTCAATTGCATTTTTACTCAGCTTAATCAGCACAGTAATAACCGGTATAATTACAGGGAAACTTAAAATTGCCATCAGCATTCCCCCATTACCAGCTTTCGAAGCTATTGCTGAAATCATAGTAAAGATGGTCGAAAAACTCAGGCTTCCCAAAACAGTAGCGACCAGATAAAGTCCCATATCCTCAGGTACATAGTCAAATACCAGGGTATAAAAACCCAGAGCAATCAATGTGAGCAACAACATCAAAAAGATATTGTAAATCGTTTTGGATATAATCAATGCCAGCGGACTTGCGATCGTATAGATATACAATTGCCTTCCCTTGCTTTCCTGAAGAAAACTTTTGGAAACTGCATTAATAGAAGCGAATAACATGATGATCCAGAATAAAGCATTCCAGGTTACACCTCTTAAAGAGACGAAAGAAAGAAAACAGACAAATACGGTAGATACTACATAAAGTACGACCCCATTCAACGCATACTTTGAGCGCCACTCCAGCAACAACTCTTTCCCAATTAAATACTTAACTTCTTTTATTAACTGCATTCCGGCACAAATATAATTTTATGGATTGTTTTTTTACCGAAGCAGAGTCATTTCACCCTCAAATATTGATTATATTGTACTTCTATGATAAAAAAGCAGTTATAGAACTGCAATTAAACTTCTGAAAGCGGAACTTCTGGTATCTGCTGGATAACAATAGCTTTCTTTCTAACGGTAATCAAAGGTAATACCCCAGCTAAAATCACGAACCAGCCCCACTTATATTTCACCATACCCGAAGCCAGATTGATTAATTTCCTGAAATGTATAAAACTGAAATAATCATGTGACTTGAACCATACAGCTGATAGTGTCAGTATAACCATTACAATAGCTGCCCATCCACAGGCTCTTAATAACCCTGCTTTATTCAGGAAAGCTCCCAAAAAAGCCAGTACAACAATCACATAAAAAATAGTTCCCAAAGACTGATCTATCCCGAAATAGTTCCAGTTTCCAATAATAGGCACATGTACCAAAGGGCACATTCCTCCTACAGCAAGTAATAAGGCACCAATTACACCTTGAATCTTCATAAAAAAAGCGTATTTTAAATAAACAGCTACAAAAGTATCATCTATTTACTGAATTAACCTAAGATCTTACATAAATACTCTTCCTAAACAGAATATTCAACTCAAAATAAACAAAAGCCCCGGCAGGAGCTTTTGTTTATTTGTAAAAGGCAAAAACCTTCTATCTTGATTTTATTGTTTTTAGATTTTTGTCAATATCCACATACCTTGTCACCCCATCAATTTTAACGATTTCGTCTATTACAAAGTCCAGTTTCTTGTGCACATCTTCAAAGTTAAACTGTATCAGATCAAATTTGCCATCCACTTTATCAAGCCTGGCTTCGACCACATAAAGTCTCGCTTCAACCCTATCAAGCCTCACTTCAATCCGATCTAATCTTTCTTCAACCCTGTCAAGTCTCGCTTCAATCCGATCAAGTCTCAATTCAACCCTATCAAGCCTTGCCTCAATATGATCAAGTCTTGCCTCAATCCTATCCAGTCTTTCTTCAACCCCGGTAATTCTGATACTTAGACCTTCTATACTACCAACTAATACCTGAATAACTTTCTCCAGGTTAGCTAACTGTTCTTTCAATTGTTCCATATCTTTAAATCTTCAGCAATAAAATTACCAAACTTAATTTAAAAATAAACAATTTAACTTTAGAAACATATATATATACATTATCCTGTTCACTACCCCTCCGATTCCAATACAATTGTGGATACGATAAAAAAAGAGAAAGGCCATGTTTCCTGACATTGGCCACTTTTTCTGATGGGCGCCGACAGTAAACATGGCCTTTCTCTTTTTTTATAAATTCTTACTTCCCTGGATCAATCCCCATTTTATCCGCAAAATGCGCACAATAATCTCTTAAATCTTCGATAATCAAAGTTTCACCAGTTGCTTTTAGAAAACTATCACCCATAGTCTGCAAAGTCTCATAAAAGAACCTTTTCATCTCATCTACAGGCATATCCTTAGTCCAAAGATCTATACGCATTGAATTCTTATAATTATGGTCCCACAGCGCCAGCATCATAGATTTCACAGGAACTTTTTCCTGCGTTTCTGCGTCCGTAGATTCCCACATTAAATTCTCCGGGACATTATTATCATCAAGCTCAACCGTTATTTTAATTTCTGCTGTTTTCATTACAATGTAATTGTTGTTTTTCGTTATCTATTAATTCAAATCTCTGCTAGTATCACCCTAAACTAACCCTTAGAATAACCATCAATACCACAGTGAAGATGATCAGAGCACACTCCACTATCCATAATTTGCCCAGCAAAGGTATAAACTTCCGGAAAATCAGATCTGAAATGAAAGCAATAATTGCAGTTAAAACACAAAGACCTATTAACAATCCATTCACCCCCTTTTGTATAGGAAGCTGCTTATCCGGGCTAAAGAAAAGCAATAAAGCAAATACAATGCAGCCCGAACTAACAATATTTAAAGGAGTTAATTTCAAGACTAGGTTTTTTTGAATTTTCTTTTCTTCCAGGCCGGGGTTTTATCCATCTTCTTCTTAGCAGAAGCCGCAGCGGCAGCAGCAATTGCAGCAGCATGTTTCTTCTCATGGAAAGCCCCTTTAAAATCAGGGTCATCTTTCCTCTTCTGATTATCGATTTCCCTGGCAATATACTGACGCTCTTCATACGGAGTCTCCTCTACAAAAACCTCTTTAGGAAGCTCCAGAACCGGAATGGTCTGACGCATCAGTTTCTCAATCTTTTTAACATAATACATTTCTGCTTCTGTACAGAATGTAAGTGCATCCCCTTTTGCATAAGCCCTTCCAGTACGGCCAATACGGTGAACATAATCCTCAATAATAATTGGAACATCAAAGTTGATCACATGACTAACCTCAGCTACATCAATTCCACGGGAAGCAACATCCGTAGCTACCAGCACACGAATATTTCCCTCTTTAAAACTATTGATTGAATTAATCCTCGTATTCTGTCCTTTATTCGCATGGATCACCCTTACCTCAGCAGCACCATACCTGCGTTCAATAAAACTGAAAATGTTATCAGCCACAGTTTTAGTCTTACAAAAGATAATCAGACGTTTGAAGTCTATCTCATTCTTTAGTAAATGCTGTAAAAGATTAATTTTGGTCTTGAAATTCGGAACCTCATATAACCCCTGCGTAACTGTTTGCGCCGGAGTAGCCTGCTGACCAACCTCAATAATCGTTGGATTTTTAAGGAAATCACCAGCAATCTTATGAACAAGATCGCTCATGGTAGCCGAGAAAAGTAAATTCTGTCTTTTACGCGGTACAACTTCCAGAATCCTGTGAATAGAGCCAATAAACCCCATATCCATCATTTTATCCGCCTCATCCAATACCAGGAATTTCAGGTATTGTGTATTAATATGTCCGGCAAGATAAATATCAAGAAAACGGCCAGGAGTAGCAATAATAATATCTACACCAGCTTTTACTTGTTCTATCTGCGTTTTCGGCCCGATTCCTCCGAAAATAACTACTGAACGTAAATCTGTATATTTTGAAAATATTTTAACATGCTCAGCAATCTGCATTGCTAATTCACGTGTTGGCGCCAGAATTAAAGCACGTGCAGCATCTCCCTGAGCGTATTTAAGCTGCATTAATATAGGCAGCACATAAGCTGCCGTTTTTCCTGTTCCCGTCTCAGCAATCCCAAAAATATCTTGTCCCGATAAAACCGGTGCGATTGCTTTTTCTTGTATTGGAGTAGCAACCGTAAACCCTGCATCAGCGACAGCATTTAAAATCTGTCTGTTAAGGTTGAACTCTTCGAATGTTTTTGGCATTTTGCAAATATAATATAATTAATAGGAAGCTAATTAAGTGCTTCTTTAAATGTTATTTTTATGAATAAAGGGGGAAAGAGAAATTGACACTAATTTCTCACGGAACAGATAAGTTTTTTTAATGCCTTTCCTCTTTAAAAGAAACGCATTAAAAAAACTCAGCCAGCAGTACTTGTCTATCTTAAAAACACGCAGACAAGTACATCAAAAACTATAAATTGAGAACAGCTTATGCTTCAACAGCAGCAGCCTGTACTCTTGCCTTTAAATTTTTAAATTGGTAGTCAGGAATTAAATCTCTTTTTTCATGTACCTGGGTAAATTCGAAAGATTCTTCAGTTTCCAAAGCTGTGATAGCATCTTTAGCTTTATTGTAAGAACATCTGAACAATTCACCCGAATCAGTTGCTTTTCCGCTTTTCTCTACCAGGTAATTCACCTTGTTTTCACTTAGTTTTTGCTGAATTTTACGTTCACTTCTTCCTTGTGTAGTCGTTCTTGCATCAAATAAAAGTACCCAGTCATCAAAACCTGCATATCTGGTTTTAGGCATGTTTAAGCTTTTGATCCTGTCAATGATATTACTTGTAGAACCTACCTTAATCAAAGTTCCTTTTCTTGAACCAGCAATGTAAATGAAACCAGCTTCGTGTTCTCTTAATAAAATTGCAATTTTACCTGTCTCACATTGTGGACAATGACCTCCGATAGTTTTGAAATTATGATTATCATCTTTAGTACAACCTACAGTGTTGTATGCGAAGACTGTGTTTGTCTCAGACATACGCTGCTTTAGCTCTTCTGTCATCCCCTCTCCTTGTGCGTCAAACAGCAAATCCGCCGGGATTTTGTGTTTTTTTATAAAGCTTTCCTGTGTCTTGGTTAATACGTGTTTAATAGTCATTTCCAAAATTAGTCATATTAATTGGTTTTAAATCAGTTAAGACCATAACTAGTATAAAAATAATCGTATATTTAACACTGCCTTTAAGTTTAGCAATCGTAATCATGCCTAAAAATATTGCTTCAAAATCCTTAGATTTGGCAATATGAACACCATCCTTATAAAAGCCGCAACCTTAGTTAACGAAGGGAAAATTTATGTTGCGGATGTATTTATCAAAGACGGATTAATTGAAGAAATCAGTCCGGTAATAAACAGATCCGCCGATCAGGAAATCAATGCAGAAGGTTTACACTTGTTACCCGGTATGATTGACGATCAGGTCCATTTCAGAGAACCGGGTTTAACCCACAAAGCAGATATCTTTACCGAGAGCATGGCGGCAGTTGCCGGAGGGATTACCTCCTTCATGGAAATGCCAAATACAGTTCCGAATACACTTACACAAAGCCTGTTAGCGGACAAATATCAAATTGCCTCAGAGATGTCACTGGCTAATTATTCCTTTTTCATGGGGGCTTCCAACGATAACATTGAAGAAGTCCTGAAAACTGATCCGGCACAAGTATGTGGTATTAAAGTATTTATGGGTTCATCTACCGGAAATATGCTGGTTGATAATGAACAGGTCCTGGATAATATTTTCAGAGAAGCCCCGATACTGGTTGCCACACATTGTGAAGATGAGCTGACTATCAGAACTAACATGGCTGCCTTCAAAGAAAAATACGGAGAAAACATTACTATAGACATGCATCCGCTGATCCGTAACGATGAAGCTTGTTACATTTCTTCGTCGCTTGCCGTTTCACTTGCTAAAAAACACAATACCAGATTACATATTCTACACATCTCAACGGCAAAAGAAATCGCGTTATTCGATGCAATTACCCCTTTAAAGGATAAAAGAATTACTGCCGAAGCCTGCGTTCACCACCTCTGGTTCAGCGATCAGGATTATGCGACAAAAGGAAACCTGATTAAATGGAACCCGGCTGTTAAAACCGCAGCAGACCGTGATGCTATTCTGAAAGGTGTATTAGATGGCCATATCGATGTAATCGCTACTGATCACGCTCCGCATACCATTGAAGAAAAAGCACAAACTTATCTGAAAGCCCCCGCGGGCGGCCCACTTGTACAACATGCACTTTCTGCACTGCTGGAAATGTATCACCAGGGAAAAATAACACTCGAAAAAATAGCAGAGAAAACAGCACACAATGTAGCCACCTGCTTTCAAATTGACAAAAGAGGCTTTATCAGAGAAGGTTACTGGGCAGATTTAGTATTAGTTGCACTTAATGACCCTGTTAAAGTAACTAAAGCCAATATTCTATATAAATGCGGCTGGTCTCCTTTTGAAGGACAAACTTTCAAAGCTGATATTACCCATACCTTTATCTCTGGAAATCTGGCTTATCAAAAAGGAAAGTTTATGACCAATGAAACTGGAAAACGATTAACTTTTAACAGATAAATGAATTCCGCGATCAAGTCAAAAGTACACCGACTGGTTATATTAAGCTGTATTGCTTTACTGATTTTCCTTCTGGGACTTAACAGTAAACTCACGGAAACAATTTATTCCAGCGGTCTTTATCCACTGACTTCGGTCGCTCAACGCTTCATCAGCTCACCGTTTCCTTTTGCGGTGGGCGATTTTCTGTATCTGATTTTAATTCTTTACTGCCTGTGGTCGATCTTTAAAGCGATTAGAAAAATAAAAACCAGAATACCGGGACAGCAATTGCGATTTTTCTTCCCATTACAACTGGCTAACTTTACGCTGATCTTATATATAGTATTTAAACTGCTTTGGGGCCTGAACTATTCCAGACCCTCTATTTCCAGCCAATTAGGGCTCAGTAACCAAAAATATACCACAAAAGACCTTGTCCAGTTAGGTGATTTTCTGATTAACCGGGTCAATACTACTAAACAAAAAATACAACAGACTGGTGTCCAGAAGGAATTCAATATTAAAGAACTGGAAAGCGGCTCTAAATCTGCTTATGATAAATTAGCGAAAACCAATTCACTTTTTACTTACCGCGTGCCGGCCGTTAAAGCTGTAATCCTGGAGCAGACCATCACCAAATCGGGTATAGAAGGCTATTATGCTCCTCCATCTGGTGAAGCGAATGTCAACATGCTTATTCCTGCAATAGATTTACCTTTTATCACTTGTCACGAAATCTCACACGAACTGGGCGTAGCACGTGAAGATGAAGCCAATCTGGTAGGTTACCTTGTCAGCACCAGTAGTTCCGATCTTAATTTCCAATATTCTGGTTACTATAACATCCTTCGGAACGTACTCTTCGAGATCAGGATTAAATCACCCGAAGATTATGACCTGCTCTTTAAAAAAATTAATGAAGCTACACTGACCGATTTTAAGAACGAACAGGAATTCTGGAGAAAATACAACTCCGAAATGTCAGGATACTTCGGTGTAGCTTTTGATAAATTCCTTAAAATCAATAACCAGAAAAAAGGAACTGACAGTTACCAGGACATCGTTTTATGGGTCTTTAACCTGCATAAAAAGGAATTGCATAAAACATTACAACCCTAATACATTTAAAATCTTAAATTTGCCGTGATTATGGCAAAGATATCCATCAACCTGGCAACAGGTTCTTTACAAAAAGAAGAAATCATTGTGGGAATTGATTTAGGGACAACCAATAGTCTGGTGGCCTTTATTGACCCGGACAAAAACCCTAAAGTTATAAATGACACCGGAAAAGGGCTGTTAGTCCCTTCTATTGTCCATTTTAATGCAGCAGGAGATACCTTGGTGGGTAATGGAGCAAAAGAATTTCTGATCACTGACCCGGCCAACACTATATTTTCGGTTAAACGTTTGTTGGGCCGGTCTTATAAAGACATCGCCGGTCATCAGGATACCTTCTCTTACAAACTGATAGATGAAGGCAACGATTCCCTGGTTAAAATACAGGCCGGAGATAAATTCTACACCCCTATTGAGTTATCAGCAGAGATATTAAAAGAACTGAAAGCCAGAGCAGAACATGCTTTAAAAACACCTGTTAACCGCGCTGTAATTACTGTTCCTGCATATTTCAATGATAGTCAGCGACAAGCAACCAGAGATGCAGGCCGTTTAGCCGGATTAGATGTTTTAAGAATTGTCAATGAGCCTACCGCAGCCAGTTTAGCTTATGGAATAGGCCTTGATCCTACTGAACAGAAAACGATTGCAGTTTATGATTTAGGTGGCGGAACATTTGATGTTTCTATTCTTGCGATTCAGAACGGCATATTTGAAGTATTAGCGACCAATGGAAACACTTTCCTTGGCGGAGATGACTTTGACCGCGCTATTGTTCACTACTGGATAGAGAAAAATAAGCTCGATGCAACTGTATTGTCCGAAGATCCGGGGTTAATGCAAACCCTTCGTTTAAAAGCCGAAGAAGCAAAAAAAGCACTCAGCACCCAAAATCTGTTCAATGAGAAATCCGGAGACATCTGGTATACTCTTGATAGAAATACATTCGAGCAACTGATCGAAGAAAAAGTTAAAGAGACGTTAAATTCTTGTCAGCAAGCGTTGAAAGATGCCAAACTAAACATTACTGCTATTGACGAAGTGGTTATGGTAGGCGGATCTACCCGTACACCTTATGTAAAAGCGCAGGTTGCCGCATTCTTTGGCCGTCAGCCGCACGATCAGATCAATCCTGATGAAGTAGTAGCCTTAGGTGCAGCGATACAAGCAGACATCCTTGCTGGTAACCGTTCAGACATTCTGTTACTGGATGTTACCCCACTTTCTCTGGGAATTGAGACCATGGGTGGTTTAATGGATGTGATTATCGCCAGAAACGCGAAAGTTCCAACCAAAGCAGGTCGTCAGTATACGACTTCAATAGATGGTCAGGTGAATATGAAAATCTCTGTTTACCAGGGAGAGCGTGATCTGGTTAAAGAAAACAGGAAGTTAGCCGAATTCGATTTAAAAGGTATTCCATCGATGCCAGCAGGAATGCCTAAAGTAGATATTAATTTCATCCTGAATGCCGATGGTATATTAACCGTTCAGGCGGTTGAATTACGTTCTGGCGTGAAACAGGAAATAGATATTACCCCAAGTTATGGTCTTACGGATGATACTGTCGAAAAAATGCTGATTGACAGTATTACCCATGCGGAAAGTGATGTAGCACAAAGAATGCTGATTGAAGCCCGCGGCGAAGGAGAACAACTGGTTTATACCGCAGAACGTTTTATTGATAAAAACGGTTTTGTATTAACTGTGGAAGAATTGGAAAACACTAAACTATATATCACTGCTTTAAGAGAAGCTTTGACCGAAGGCAATAAAGATACAATCCTTAAGAAGGCGGACGAACTGAATGAATTTACCCGTCCATTCGCAGAGCGGTTAATGGACATCGCAGTTTCTAAAGCTATGAAGGGGAAAACAATCGATTAAAAAGATTCATTACCACAATACCTCAGAATAGCATTAAATTTACGAAAATGAAAAGACCTTTCATTTTCGTATTTTTTTTAGCGCTCACCCTGCTCACCAGTTCCTGGGGCTTTTTTGCACATATGCGGATTAACCGGCTCGCCGTATTTACGCTTCCTGCCGGAATGAACAGATTTTACAAATCCAATATACAATATCTTTCGGATCATGCCGTAGATGCAGATAAAAGACGCTATGCCGATACCGCCGAAGCACCCCGGCATTACCTTGATATAGAAGCTTATGAGGTGGAAACCGATAGTATCCCAAGGAAATGGAATGATGCCGTTAAAAAGTATGGACTGCAAAAACTAGCTAAAAATGGCACATTACCCTGGCAGATCCAGCGTACCTATTATCAATTGGTCAAAGCATTTAAAGAAAAGGATTCTTTGAAAATACTGTCTCATTCTGCCTATTTAGGACATTATATCTCGGATGCACATGTCCCTTTACACACCACCGAAAACCATAACGGACAGTTGACTAACCAATATGGCATCCATGCTTTCTGGGAAAGCCGTTTACCAGAATTATTCTCTGAAAAATATAGTTTTTTAGTGGGCGGAGCCTTATATATTGATGATCCTTTAAAAGAAACCTGGAAAATCATTACCCATACCCATCAGCTCGTTGATAGTGTTCTATGGATCGAAGCGCGTTTAAATCGTAGTTTCCCAGCCTACCGGAAATACAGCTATTCCAAAAGAAATAAACAGGTGATGAAACAATATGCTTTTGAATATGCAGAGGCTTATCATACCCATATGAATCACATGGTTGCCAGGCAAATGCGGGCATCCATTTTAACTACGGGTTCTTTTTGGTATTCGGCATGGATTGATGCCGGACAGCCAAAGCTCGAAAAGATGATTAAAGTACCGCCTGATGCGGCAACAGAGAAGGAAATAAAGGAGCTGAACCTGAAGTTCAGCTCCGGAAAAATTATTGGCAGAGAGAATTAGCTCTCTATAATATCTTTAGGTTTGAATCTTGATTTGACTGCTGCAAAAATTACAGGGGCAAATGTAACTACGGCGATGAACAGAATTACGATAGAGAAGTTATCTCTGACAATCGGAATCTGTCCCAGTAAAAATCCTGCAAAAAGTAAACTTGCAATCCATCCTATTCCTCCAATGATATTGTAATAAGTAAATCTGCCAAATGGCATTTTCGCTACACCAGCAACAAAAGGAGCTATAGTTCTGAAAATTGGAAGGAAACGGCTAAAAATTATCGCTTTACCACCATGTTTTTCAAAGAACATATGTGATTTATTATAATATTCCAGCTTTAAGATTTTATTTCCTTCCTTGAAGACCTTTACCCCAAAGAAACTACCCAGACGATAGTTTAAACTGTTACCCAATATAGCTGCAATAGCGAGGATAAGAAACATAATCCAGATATCCAGACCAGTGTTGCCTTTAGCAATCAACGCTCCTACTGCGAACAACATAGAATCACCAGGTAAAAATGGAGTCACTACAAATCCGGTTTCGGCAAAAATAATTAGGAATAAAATAAGATAGGTCCAGGTCTGGTAATTGCTTACCAGCTTAACCAATTCTACATCTGTGTGCAGAATAAACTGTATCAGCTGATTGATGATGTCCATAGTGTATCATAGCAAACGTCATTATAGCGTGTTTATTTTCGCATATAATGACGTTCAGATAAGTTAGTATATAAAATTAATTATAGTTGTTCAGCATAACTGGCATAACCAGCATAAGGACATCTTCGTTTTCGTCATTGGTCTGAGGGATCAATAAGCCAGCACGGTTAGGTGTAGAAAGTTCTAAAGTCACTTCTTCACCAGAAAGATTGCTTAACATTTCGATCAGGAAACGTGCATTAAAGCCAATTTCAAGGTCTTCACCTTCATATTGACAGCTTAAACGTTCATGCGCTTCATTTGCAAAGTCAAGATCTTCAGAAGAGATATTTAATTCACTACCGTTGATTTTTAACCTTACCTGGTGTGTTGTTTTATTTGCGAAAATAACTACACGGCGTAAAGTGTTCAGGAATAAAGCCCTGTCAATAATTAATTTATTAGGATTGTTGGCAGGGATTACTGCTTCATAGTCAGGGTAACGCTCATCGATTAAACGGCATACCAGGTTAATATTCTCAAATTTGAAGAATGCGCTGGTTGCGTTATAATCAACTGATACATTAATATCTGTTGAAGGTAAAGCTGCTTTTAATAAGGTCAGTGCTTTTTTAGGCAGAATGAACGAAGCTGTTTTATCTGCTTTGCTGTCCATACGTCTGTATCTTACCAATTTGTGTGCATCAGTAGCTACAAAAGTGATAAACTGATCAGATAACTGGCAAAAAACACCTGTCATTGCCGGACGCAGTTCGTCATTACTCACTGCAAAAATAGTTTTGATAATTGCTTCTGTTAAAACTGAAGCTGGCAAGTTTACCGAAGAAGCATTTTCCACTACTGGAATTTTAGGGAAATCATCTCCATTTTCTCCGCTCAGTTTGTACTTTCCGTCACCTGCACTAATTTCAATAGAAAATGTAGCATCATCAATATTGAAAGAAATTGGTTGATCAGGAAGTGTTTTCAAAGTATCTAATAAGATTCTTGAAGGTACAGCAACTTTTCCGCCCTCTTTTGATTCAACAGGTAAAGAAGTAGTCATACTGGTCTGCAAATCTGTGGCAGAAATAGTTAAACTTCCGTCTTTAATCTCGAAAAGGAAATTTTCCAGTATCGGCAAAACAGTACTGCTGCTTGAAGCACCATTAACCGTTTGTAAATGTTTTAATAGCGTTGATGTGGATACAATAAATCTCATAATATGATTATGTCAGTTCTCAAAAATATAAAAATTACCTTGCATACTTATACTTGCGGTAATAATGTTGAAAAATTGCGAACGATATTAACAGTAATAATGGCAATATAAGATTAATAAATTGCCATTTAGTTTTTGATTGTCTAAGTAACTGTTTATCCAGTAGCCTGACCTTTACCTCTTTATTCCTGATTTCAATTAAATTATCATCACTTGACAAATAATCTGCAACATTTAGCAGAAAAGCCTTGTTTCCAAAATTCCGCTGCGTGTACCTGTCAAAACCAAGCGGAAAAACAGAACCATCTCTGCCGCTTACCTGGTTCAGGAAAATATCACCATCACCAATCACAATCATTTTAGTCTTTTTACTTTGCGCAGTACCACCGTAATTTTCCGTAATCCCCGCAGGAACAGCCCGGTTTAAAAATACCGAAGGAAATACACCCTCCAATAATATCGCTGCATTTTGCGGGGGGTTGGAATATAATTTCTGGTCCGGTGCTTCAGCAACAATTCCCAAAGACAAAAGTTTAGGCGTATTGTAAGTAATATGGTAAGGGGAAGTACGAAGAATTGCTGTTTTATGAATTCCCTTTACACCAATCGTATCAACCGTACTTAAGAATTCTGTTTTTATCCCATCAATATTCCTAACCATATTGTTCAATGTATCCGGAACTAATACCGGATAATATATCCAGGGAGCCATTTGAATATCACGTCCTGCCCCCCCATTCATCGCAATAGGAATTTCTGCACAATTTAAGTCAGCAACCAGGTTATAATTTACCCTTGCTCCATACATAAACAGCATATCATCCAGATTCAGCTTATTATTAAAAGCAAGCTGCTCCCCTTTGCCTTGTAAACTATCCAGACTGGCACTCACCTGATCTATACTCCAGACCACACTGCCCCCATTCATTACAAAATAATTGATCTTATATTTTACCGCTTCCGAAAGCTCGTGCTGAGGTTTAGTAACGAAAAGAATTTTAAGTTTGTCCAGCCCCTGCTTACTAATCTGATTCAAATCTACCCGCCCTACTTCATAACTATCAGATAAGGCTTTCATTGCGTCACTTAAATACAGGTCTGATGGTTCGCCATTTCCTTCTGTAAATCCTATCCGTGGATTCTCTCCTGTACTTACCTTTTTAATTGCTGAAGTGAATACATATTCCAGATTTTGAATAGAGTTATTGATATTATCCTCATAGTTACCTCCAGCATCAAGATTCTGAAGTAACCGCACTGGAATTTGTCTTTCCCCCGCTTGCACAATAGCCATCGGGAATACCATTTTCTGTGTAAAGCCCGCATCTTTTTTGATATTCAGATTTGTAGGTTCAATACCTATATTATAGAGCTGATGTAAAACGGTGTCTTGTTCTTCTGCTGGTAATCCACCAATCGGATCAGTAAACACAACTTTGATCTTTACCGAAGAATTTGCTTTATAGTCATTCAGTAAATCTGCGGTAGCATGTTGTAAACGTTTAAAAGCGGCAGGCAGTTCTCCATCTAAAAAGACGGTAATGGTAATTTGCTGCTGTGCCTTATTTAAAACTGCTCTGGATTTTGGATTTAAGGTGAATCGTTTCTCCTTCGTAAAATCAAAACGCGTATAAAAGTAGTTCGCCAGGATGTTTAATAACACAAGCAAAACAGCGAAAAGTATTATTTTAATTTTCTTATTTACCATTTTCTACCTCCGATCACTATCCGGGTTATACCAAGAAAGACAAGAATAAAAGTGATAAAATAGACGACATCACGCGTATCGAGCACTCCTCTGCTCATTGATTGAAAGTGCATATTGATACTTAACCAGCCAAATACATCTTCCAATACAGTAGAAGCGAAAATCTTGCCGAGTGAATCAAAACCACTATAAGCAATAAATGATAATAACACAGCGAATGCAAAAGCAATTACCTGATTTTTGGTTACCGACGAAGAGAAAATACCAATAGCTGCAAAAGCTGCACCAAGCAATAACAGGCCGATATAAGAACCTGCGACTGCGCCACCGTCAATATTACCTTTGGGCAGCCCCAGTTGCACGATGGAATAATAATATAATAAGGTTGGGATCAACGCAAATAAAACCAGCGTCAGGCAGGCAAAATATTTAGCGAGGATAATTTGCCAGTCAGTTAGCGGTCTGCTGGCCAGCAAGACATAAGTACCCTCTCTGCGCTCTTCTGCGAAGGAACGCATAGTGATTGCAGGAATGAGAAACATAAATAGAAATGGGGTCAGGCTGAAAAAGCCATTCAATTCAGCATAGCCATATTCAAGAATAGAAGTATCCGGAAAAAACCATAATAGCAGGCCGGAAACTAACAGGAATACACCGATGGTGATGTAAGCCATTAATGAATTTAATAAACTGAATAATTCGCGTTTAAATACTGCGTACATGAAAAATGATAATGATGCCGAAGTTAGTAAATATCGGGGGAATGGAAAACAGATTACATTTTTGCCTAAATTAGTATCAGTTGACCGTTGTTTTCTATTAAAGCATACAGACCATGGGAAAATCAGATAATCGCATCGATCTATACATTGATCATGCAGCTATTTTTGCACAGCCGATATTAAATCACCTCAGGATGCTTGTACATGAGGCTTGTCCGGAAATTATAGAAAAGATAAAATGGGGCTGCCCTCATTTCGATTATAAAGGCCCGGTATGTCATATGGCTGCTTTCAAAAATCACTGTGCTTTTGGATTTTGGAAAGGGGCTTTGCTCCCGGATCTGCATCACCTTGTCGGCGAAGATAAAGCACATGCAATGGGACATCTGGGGAAGCTCGAATCGGTAGAAGACCTGCCTGGTGATGATGTGCTGATCACTTATATACAAAACGCAGTGATTCTGAATAAAGAGGGAATTAAGTTACCTAAAAAGGATGCTGCTCCTAAAACAGAGTTATTAGTTCCTGATGACTTTATTGAAAGATTGGTCGCAGCAGATGCTGGAGTTAATTTCGAGAAGTTCAGTACTTCAAAAAGAAAAGAGTACCTGGATTGGTTTAACGAAGCTAAAACTGAAGCAACAAGGAATAAAAGAATGGATACAGCGATAGAATGGATTGCGGAAGGTAAATCCAGGAACTGGAAATATGAGCGGTAAATAGAAAAGCGTCCTAAAATAAATTTAAGACGCTTTCCTTATATTAAGTATCAGGATATAATATCTTGTCTTATAATCCTGAGAATTAAAGACCGAAGTTATAAGCTACTCTAAGACCAAAAAAACCAACCGAACCGTTTTTCGACCATCCTTCATATTTCGCACTCAAATCAATTGCATTTTTATTGCCCACTGGTAATTCAAAACCAATACTTGGTGAATAGGCAAAAGCAGTTCCTCCACCTTCTCCAGTAAAGAAAGCAGCACCTATTTCACCACCTGCATAAAAGTTATTAGAAATAAAATATCTTGCACCTACTTTTACAGGGACTATTCCTTCATTAGGAACATCAGTCTGATCAACGTAAAATCCATTATTATTAAGAGCAAGATACTGTACGTTGCTTTTACCAAATAAGTTAAGATAACCAGCAGAAGCTGTAAAGTTCAATTTTTTCGCAATTGGAGTCTGGAACAAAAGAGATCCTCCAACACCAAACTTGTAAGCATCGCTTAAGTTACCCATCGGAATAGCGAAATCAGCTCCAACTCCTAACGTTGGACCTTTAACATTTTGAGCAGAAACATTAGAAAATGCGAAAACTCCGGCAATAGCCGTTAATAGAAATAATCTTTTCATAATTTTTATTTAACCGTTTAGATATTAAAACGTCTGCAAGATTAAATAAAAAATAAATACAACGCAATTAAAATTAACCAAAATTAATTTAAAATTTCATTATAATAGTTTTCCAGTTTATCAGAACATAAAAAAACGCCTTAAATTAAATTTAAGGCGTTTTAAATATCAGGTTCTTTTTATAAACCTCGTCCAGTAATCCTAATTAAATACCGAAGTTAAATGCTAGTCTTAAACCAACGAAACTTTTAACTGGTACAATTAGTGAATTGTCTTTTCTATCACCTGACCATCCTTCGTAACGTGCACCTAATTCGATAGTTGATTTGTCAGCAACCGGGAATTCAACACCAAGTCCTGGAGAATATACAAATGAAGTTCTTGAACCATCACTAGTTCCAATTGCCGCACCTAATTCACCACCTACATAGAAATTCTCAGCTAAGAAGTATCTTAATCCTGCTTTTAACGGAATTGCATTGTACTTAGGGTACTTCAGATTTCCAACAATCTCTTTACCAGTGAAATTCAAATATCCTGCACTACCTGTAAAATTCAGACTTTGGGCAATCGGAGTTTGAAACTGCAATGAACCACCAAATCCTAATTTATACAGATCGTTTGTGCCACCTGTAGGCAAAGCAAAATCAACACCAATACCTAATTTCTGACCTGACATTGCAGGGTCTTTTTTCTGAGCTGAAACGTTTGAGACTGCAAAAATTCCTGCTATAGCTGTTAGTAAAAATAACCTTTTCATGATTTCTAATTTAAGTTAGCGGATATAATCCTGACAGGGATTAAACAAAAAGTCTGCCAAACCTAAATAAGTTTCGTAAAAAATTAACTATCAAACAGTTAACAGTCTGAACAATTCCTCCAAAGAGTCAGTTTTATGTTGGTTTTTCAGCTCAATTAATGAGGAATCTGCTACAATTTTTCCTTTATTGATAATGACTACCTGTTCACAAAGTGCCTCTACTTCCTGCATAATGTGTGTGGAAAGGACTACAGTCTTATCCCTGCCCAGATTTTTGATCAGTTCGCGGATATCAGTCAATTGATTGGGGTCCAGACCAGTAGTAGGCTCATCCAGAATTAACAGCTGAGGATCATGAATGATGGCCTGTGCTAATCCTACACGCTGTTTATAGCCCTTACTCAGCATTGAAATCTTTTTGTGCTGCTCCTCTCCCAGTCCTACTCTTTCAATAACTTCTCTTACTTTAAGTTCAGTTTGAGACAACTGATAAGTATTCGCTACAAAAGTCAGAAACTCGCGTACATACATGTCTGTATATAAAGGTGTGTTTTCTGGTAAATAACCAAGAATACGGCGCATTTCCAGGCTTTGAAGCTGCGAATCAAAACCACCCAAAATGGATTTGCCAGAAGTTGGTTTTAAATAACCCGTCAGCATTCGCATTGTGGTAGACTTACCAGCACCATTCGGCCCTAGAAAACCAAGTATTTTACCCGGCGATGCCTGGAAACTAATACTGTCTACTGCTTTTTGCTGACCGTATATTTTGGACAGTCCTTCTACCTTTATACTCAATGGGCTAATTTTAATTGTGATTGATAGCTGATAACTATCAATTCAAAAGTAATAATTCGTATTTAATATAAGGTAAAATTACCCTCCAAATTCTATATTTGCAGTATTATGGCCAAAACGAATAACGACGAACAATTTAAAAATGTGATCTCCCACGCCAAGGAATATGGTTTCGTATTTCAAAGCAGCGAAATTTATGATGGCTTAAGTGCCGTTTATGATTATGGTCAGTTAGGTGCTGAACTAAAAAACAACATCAAAACATATTGGTGGAAATCCATGGTTCAGATGCATGAAAACATTGTAGGAATCGATTCTGCAATTTTTATGCACCCGAAAGTATGGAAAGCCAGTGGTCACGTAGATGGATTCAGTGATCCAATGATCGATAACAAAGATTCGAATAAACGTTACCGTGCAGACCAGTTACTAGAAGATAAAATTACCCGTTATGAAAAAGACGGTAAAACAGATAAAGCAGCAAAATTACAAGCTGATATGGATGAAGCTTTAAAAGCTGAAAACCTGCCGCAACTTAAAGTGCTGATTGAAGAACATGAAATTGCCTGTCCTGTAAGCGGAACAAAAAACTGGACTGATGTACGTCAGTTTAACCTGATGTTCAGTACACAATTTGGTGCAATGGCCGAAGGTGCTGAAGAAGTCTATTTACGTCCTGAAACTGCACAGGGCATTTTTGTAAACTTCCTGAATGTTCAAAAATCAGGAAGGATGAAAATCCCTTTTGGTATTGCTCAAATCGGTAAAGCCTTCAGAAATGAGGTGATTGCACGCCAGTTTATCATGCGTATGCGTGAATTTGAACAAATGGAAATGCAGTTCTTTGTGCGTCCGGGTGAAGAAATGAAATGGTTTGAATACTGGAAAGAAGCACGTCTGAAATGGCATACTGCTTTAGGTACAGATCCTGCTAAATACAAATACCATGATCACGCTAAACTTGCACACTATGCAAATGCAGCTACTGATATTGAATTTGAATTCCCATTTGGATTTAAAGAGGTTGAAGGTATCCACAGCCGTACAGATTTCGATTTAACGCAGCATCAGGAGTTTTCTGGTAAGAAAATGCAATATTTCGACAATGACCTGAATGAAGACGGTAAACCATATGGTAATTATATTCCATACGTAATTGAGACTTCAATCGGTTTAGACCGTATGTTCTTATTGACTATGATCGGTGCTTTTGAAGAACAGGATCTGAGCGAAGGTGAAAAAACTGATAGCCGCATCGTGCTTCACTTACACCCCTGTCTTGCGCCAATTAAAGCAGCTATCTTACCATTAACTAAAAAAGATGGTTTACCAGAGAAAGCGAAAACGATCATGGATAATCTGAAACTGGATTACAATGTCGTTTACGAAGAAAAAGATTCAATCGGAAAACGTTACCGCAGACAAGATGCGATCGGTACACCTTTCTGTATCACTATTGATCACCAGACACTGGAAGATGACACAGTAACTATTCGTCACCGCGATAGTATGGAACAGCAAAGAATTGACATCAAACATCTTGAAGAATTAATTGCAAATAAAGTAAGCTGGAGAAACCTGTTGAGATAACCTTAACAAGATTACAGCATTGATTATAAGGGCCTGCTTTACAAAAGCAGGCCTTTTTATTTTCCCATTGCTCTAAACTGGTTTCATTATTGTTAGTCGTAGATAATTAAATTCATCTTCCTGACGTTTACCTTAACATGAAATTCATCCCTATAGCATTCCTTCTATTTTTTTTTAGCACAAATGCTATAAAAGCGCAGTCCTCTGCCAAAACCTGGACACCCGAAGAACTCGAAAATGCGAATACCGCTAAAAACACGAGTTACCTCAATGACGAAGAGAAGAAGATTATCTTTTATATGAACCTGGCACGCACTGACGGACAGAAGTTTTTCAACACTTATTTCCAGGATTTCGTAGAAGCCTACAATGTAGACATGCAGCAATACAGGAACTATGATGACCTGAAAGTCAATCGTAAGGACAAATACTACAGAGGTCTGGAAAAGGATCTGAAAACGGTTAAAGGCTTAACCTTATTCAGCCCCGATGAAACTTTGACCTGGATTTCACAACAACATGCCAAAGACATGAAAAAGCATAACCTTGCCGGACATAATTCCAGTGACGGAAGATCTGTATCAGACCGGATCTGGAAATATTATCCAGGAAGGGCTGTTTCAGAAAACCTTGCTTTCGGTTTCTCTAAAGGACTTGCTAATGTCTGTATGTTATTACTTGATAAGAATGTTCCGGATCTTGGCCACCGGAAAACAATTTTAGGGACAAGTTATAACTTAAGCCTCGTTGGCGTCAATATCAGTACTCACCCGGGCTATAAATATTGTGCTGTAATTGACTTTATTTCCGAGCCTGCAACCCGTTAATATGGACTGTTATTTTCGATATCGGATATCAATTCATAAATTGCCGCCATTATACATTTCTAACCCCACATGCGTAAAGCCGTACTCAGATTTATAGACTTTTTTTATCCTCCTTTTTCACGTTGGGTATCTCCTCACACTTTCAGATACATTATTTCTGGTGGGACAACTGCTGCAACAGGGATTATCGTTTATTATATAGTCTATAACTTCATTCTTCATCAGCAACACGTAGACCTGCCATTTCCTCCGGGAATGATTACAGCCCCTGTTGCTGCGCTGATTATCGAGTCTGTTATCACTTTTATCATCGGGTTTTCCCTGAATAAATACCTGGTATTCACACAATCACAATTAAAAGGGCGGGTTCAGCTATTCCGCTACGGTACCGTTGTAGCGACAAATATCCTGCTCAATTTTGCCATGCTGAAATTACTGGTAGAAACCTTTCACCTTTATCCAACCGTCGCCAAAATTATCTGTACAGTCATTCTTGCTGTATTCAGCTATTTCAGCCAAAAACACTTTTCTTTCAAGGTAAAAAAATAAATCATTTAGAAGTAAAAGGGTTACGGTTTTCTTGATAAATCGTATGGTCAACCTTATCTTTAGACAAATACAAATATAAAAGGCAATGAGCGATTTTAATGACTTTAACAACCCCCGCGTAGCACAGCTTCCGAAACATCTTAGGCAATTTATCGTAGATCAGAACTATGCTAAATATACGCCTGTTGATCAGGCAGTCTGGCGTTACGTAATGCGTCAGAATTACAGTTATTTAAAAGATGTTGCTTATTACCCATATATCAAAGGTTTACAGCGCGCGGGATTAAGCATTGAATATATCCCGGATTTACAAACGATGAATGATAACCTTGGCAAATTAGGCTGGGGTGCAGTCACTGTGGATGGATTTATTCCACCTGCGGCATTTATGGAGTATCAGGCATACCATGTACTGGTTATTGCAGCAGATATCCGCCAGATTAACCATATTGAATATACACCAGCCCCGGATATCATCCATGAATCGGCTGGTCACGCACCTATTATTGCAGATGCTGATTACAATAGCTACCTGAGTTATATCGGTTCTATTGGTGCCAAGGCCATGTTCTCGGCAAAAGATTTCGAATTATACGAAGCTATCCGTGCTTTATCGATTTTGAAAGAAGCAGTAGACGTACCTGAATTTGAGATTACAAAAGCTGAAGAACAGTTACAGGAGATCTCAGCGAATATGGGCGAACCTTCAGAAATGGCTTTATTAAGCAGGTTACACTGGTGGACTGTAGAATATGGATTGATTGGCAGCCTGACTGATCCTAAAATATATGGTGCAGGCCTGCTTTCTTCGATTGGGGAAAGTTCAAGCTGTATGACAGCAAACGTTAAAAAACTCCCTTATACGATAGATACGCTAAACTATTCGTACGATATTACTAAAACACAGCCACAGCTTTTTGTCACAGAAACCTTTCAAAACCTGATTGATGTACTGGAACAATTTGCCAACACGATGGCCTTTAGAAAAGGCGGTGCTGAAAGTATACGCAAAGCGATGGACTCTAAAAATCCGGCGACGGCTGTTTATAGTTCAGGTTTACAGGTAACTGGCGTATTCAGTGATATGGGACTAAATGATTCAGGAGAACTTGCTTTTATTAAAACTACAGGGCCTTCTGCACTTTCAGTCGCCAATATTCAATTGGATGGACATGGCAAAGTATACCATAAGGATGGTTTTTCATCACCGGTAGGTAAACTGAAAAACACTGCTTTACCACTGGAAAACTTTGGCAGCGAAGAGCTTTTTGCTTTTGGCATCATCGAAGGAAATACTACAGAACTGGTTTTTGAAAGCGGTATCCAGGTCAATGGAGTTGTTAAAGCTGTTTACAAACATGAAAATCAAGTGATCCTGATTGCTCTTGAAGATTGTACCGTTAAAGAGCAAAACGGAAATATACTTTTCCAGCCTGAATGGGGTACATATGATATGGCTGTAGGAAATTCAATTGTTTCTGTATTTAATGGCGCGGCCGATAAAGATGCTTACGAGGAAATCACTTATATCAGTGAGAAACAAACTGAGAAGGTTGTTTACGATGAAGCTACGAGTCAATTGCATAATATTTACAAGACAGTAAGACAGATCAGAGAAGAAGGTACTGGTGAAGAGCGCTTATCTGCATTATTTGAAAACTTAAAAACTGCTTATCCTCAGGACTGGCTTTGCGCTTTAGAGATTTTGGAAATAGCACATTATAATCAAACGGGTCACGACCTGGAACAGGAAATCAGAGTTTACCTGGAAACGAAAGCTTCCGCTGAACCACAACATCAAAAATTGATTCAGGATGGCTTACACGTCATAGAGAACCCTGTTACACAATTAATTACAGAAGAAGACTAAACATGAATATTGTATTAACAGGAGCAAGCAGCGGAATAGGTTTTGAAGCTGCTTTGGAATTTACTTTACAAACTGAAAATAAGGTAGTCTGTATTGCCAGATCTGCTGATAAACTGAGAAAATTATTAGAGATCGCAAAAGGTATAAATCCGGACTGCACGTTATTGCCGGTTGAGTTTGATATTGTAAATGATGATTATGCAGCTTTAGTCCCGTTTTTAAAAGAAAGACTGGGTACCATAGATATTCTGATCAACAATGCGGGTGCATTGATTAATAAACCATTCTTAGAGCTTTCTGCTGAAGATTTAAATAAAATGTTTCAAAGTAATGTGACTGGTCATTTTAATATGATTCAGAATTTGCTGCCATTAATGCATAGTGGAAGTCATATTGTAAATATAGGAAGTATGGGCGGTTTCCAGGGAAGCGTTAAATTTCCGGGACTTGCAGCCTATTCATCAAGTAAAGGTGCATTGCATACCTTAACAGAGTGTTTAGCTTTTGAATTGGCTGATAGAGGGATTAAGGTGAATTGCCTGGCTTTAGGGTCGGCACAAACAGAAATGCTGGAACAGGCTTTTCCGGGTTATCAATCTCCTGTAATGGCTTTCGAAATGGGTAAATATGTAGCTGACTTTGCGAGAACCGGCCATAAGTTTTTCAATGGGAAGATACTTCCCGTTGCGGTGACTACACCCTAAAAGGCAATTACTTACCTTTTTTGAGCTGGTCTAACATATCCTTTATAGCATGGAGCTGATTTTGCTGATCCTGATATTTTTTCTCCAACGAATCAAAGTTGGATTTCAGCGTAGTTACCTCAGCATCTTTTTCAAATAAATAGAGTGTTAATTCCTCGACTTTTTTAGTCAAGAGTGTATTTATTTCACCTAATTTCAAACCTTTGGTTTCGACTTCTGCTGCCGAAGGCATCTCTGGTAAGTGATGATTCTGTTCAACATAGGTCTTAACCTCATTCAAAGTAAGGAGATTATACCTAGGTTTAAAAACATAATCAGGCCAGGCCTTTAAATCAACCCTTACCTCTTTGGAGTGGATTACTCCATTAACTGCAAGTTTTTCATCTGGTGTCGTAGTTCCAATACCAACATTACCGGATGAAAAATTATGATAACTCGCTCTATACTCTAAAGGTTTCAATGATGTATTTGCATCATTAATTGCCCCTATTAATAATGCCAATGGATCTGCTATTCCTGTAGTAATACCAAAGTTAATATCTGTAGCAGCTTTAACCTGCAGTTTATTTCCCGGATTTATTATACCAATACCAACATTACCAGATGAAAAATTATGATAACTCGCTCTATACTCTAAGGGTTTCAATGATGTATTTGCATCATTAATTGCCCCTATTAATAATGCAAATGGATCTGCTATTCCTGTAGTAATGCCAAAGTTGACATCTGCAGCAGCTTTAACCTGCAGTTTATTTCCTGGATTTATTATACCAATACCAACATTACCAGATGAAAAATTATGATAACCCGCTCTGTACTCTAATGGTTTCAATGATGTATTTGCATCATTAATTGCCCCTATTAATAGAGCGGATGGATCGGATATACCTGTAGTAACACCAAAGTTGACATCTTTCGCTACTTTAACCTGAAGCTTATTCCCTGGAGTTGCTATACCAATACCTACATTACCATTTACAGAAAAAATATTATCCTGAGCATAAGAGGTATTAATTGTGAAAGTTACTGCTGTTAAAAAAATAAATATATTCTTCAATTGATGAGCTTTAAGATGATTAAGGCCACCAATATAGCAATTTGTTATCCAAATAATACAATAATTATAAATTCCCTCAAGTTTTCATCAGGCCGATATATCCATAAGGTCCAATCTGGAAGCATCAGTCTCAACTTTATATTGCTTTGTGAAATATTTTAATAACTTAGCGGACGATATATGAAGAAAAGCCTGTTATTATTCTGCTTCGTAGTTCTTTTTGCCGCTTCCGGCAAGTCGCAGACGATTCCTGTTAAGTATCAGGAATTACTCAAAAAAATGGTTGCTAATAAAACCTCTGATCAATTGATAGGTTTTGCAAAAACACTCATCGGAATTCCTTACAGATATGCATCAAGTAACCCGGCTACCGGATTTGATTGCTCAGGTTTTGTCAGTTATGTATTTCATAACTTCGGTGTAAATGTTCCGCGTTCTTCTACAGAATTTAACCAGGCAGGAACTCCGGTTAAACTGGAAAATGCAAAGGTTGGTGATGTACTTATTTTCACCGGAACAAATCCAAGAAAGCGTGTGGTAGGCCACGTTGGCATTATTGCAGACATTGAAGGAGATACTATTAAGTTCATCCATTCTACTTCTGGTAAAGCACATGGTGTAACCGTTACCACACTTAATCCATATTACAAAAGCCGCCTGATGAGAGCAGTTAGTATTCTATAATAGTCTACTATACTTAGCTTTCCAGCAAAACTACTTTCAAAGCATCAGGCACTTCGCCCCTGCTTAACATTTCTTTAGCGAGTTCATGTAATTCACGCTGACGGTTTACACCATCGCCTATTGTTGCATCCAATACCTCTTTGACAGCAGGATGATTCCTCATCAGATCAATTTCTTCTTCTGAAGGGACTTTCTCTATATTTCCGAGCATTCCAAGGTCATTACCACTCAATACATAAGAGTTTCTTACACCATGTGGCAAAGCATCAATACCAATACCCAATGTAGTTAATGGTTTTGCAACTTTAAACAGGTTATCTGCTGTTACCCGGCAATACCAGTCACCGCCTAAACGGGCTACCAAATCTATTTTCGCCTGATCAATTTTCCCATCCTCATCTAAAATCTCTTCTTTGATGTGAATCAGTTTTATTTCAGCAAGGATCAGGTTTCCGGCACCAGGGTTATCCCCAAGATGAATTACTTCAGTTACAATACATTCCATTTGAACAGGGGCTTCAGCAACGCGTGGCGGCTTAACCAGTTGCGAAGGAAGCATGGTAAAACCAGCTTTTTCAAATTCATTAATCCCTTTCGCGTATTCAGTACTCGCCAGGCTGGTTTGCTGAACCATCGGATAATTCACGATATTAATCACGCATTCTTTAACTTCCAGGATATTTTCAAGCGTGTGTTTAGTTGTATTGTCACGCACCCTTCTCGCCGGTGAAAAAACACAAAGCGGTGGATTCGTACTAAACATGTTGAAGAAACTGAAAGGGCTTAAATTGATATTTCCTTCTTTATCAATTGTGGTAGCGAAACATATCGGTCTTGGCGCAACTGCATATTGTAAATAGTTTTGCAGTTGCGCCGGACTCAAATCTGAAGTTTTAACTGTCAGCATTATTTTTTAAGAGCTAGAATAGAAAAATCAGTATCCACTTTGCGGATTGTATTGCTTAAACGGCCAAGACCAGTGATTTCCATCTCTACCACATCACCATCCTGTAACCATTGTGGTTTAAAGTCCGGATCATTTAACAAACCTGTACCATTCAATTCCAGAAAACAACCTGTACCTACTGTACCTGAACCGATTACATCACCTGGCAAAATATCCACACCATAAGCGCAACGCTCAATAATTTCGGCAAACGTCCAGTCCATATCAGCTGTATTACCAGCAGAAACCTGGATTCCGTTCACTGTACAAGTCATTTCCAGGTTATAGCTGTTTCCAGTATGACCTGCTTTAGGTGCGGTTTTATATTGTTCCAATTCATCCGGAGTCACTAACCACGGGCCAATTACCGTAGAAAAGTCTTTTCCTTTTGCAGGGCCTAAGTTTAACAACATTTCTTCCATCTGCAACGTTCTGGCGCTCATGTCATTCATAATCATATAACCTGCAATATAAGCATCAGCTTCAGCAGCTTTAATGTTTCTTCCTTTTTTACCGATAACCACTGCTACCTCAAGTTCAAAATCCAGTTTCTGGAAATGATCAGGCATACATTCAATTTCTCCAGGTCCCTGGACCGCATTATGGTTGGTAAAATAAAAGATAGGATATTGATCAAATTCAGCAATCATATCTACTTTGCGGTTTCTGCGTGCGGCAGCAACGTGCTGACGAAAAGCATAACCATCTCTGCAAGAGCTTGGATGCGGAACTGGTGCTACAACTTCATAAAAAGCTTCTTCTTTAGGTTCGATTTCACCCGATTTAATTTTAGCATCAATCGCTAATGCCCGTTCCATCAGCACTTCGGAATCTTTTAAAAACTCGTTCATATCATTTGGGATCTGCTTATCGCATGAATTCAAATTGTAGATATGCCCGCTGATGAAAACACCAAGGTGTTCTCTGTCTTCTGTTTTGTAGGATACTAATTTCATATAGTTTTATTTTTGGTAGCACAATGTATAGTACAGTGCTTCAAAGCTAGAGAATTTAGCCCACAATGAACAAAAGCCTGTGAAATAAATGACAATAGATTATATGGCATAAATTTGATAGCTAACAATATAATTCTTAATTTAGCCTTCGCAACAATGACAAAGCGCAAATTAAAATATCAGGATCGTATTGCCAGCCAGGTACTGGCCGGGTTCAGGTATGCTATGCTCTCTAAGCTCATTTTTGCACAATACTCCATTTAAGCTTTTTTCTAAAGCTATCGCATATTAAACGTTCTCACGTTTTTTATTCATCCTACATTTCAACCATTTTATAACCTATAGATATGCCTATTTATCATACCTTAGGAACCATTCCACCTAAAAGGCACACTGTTTTTAGAAAACCAGACGGTGAACTTTATGCAGAGGAACTGGTATCCACCGAAGGATTTTCGAGCTTGTATTCGCTTGTCTATCACTGTCATCCGCCAACGATCGTTAAATCGCTCGGAGAACCTTATTCTGTAGAACCTAAAATTGCCAGAGAGAAACATCTGAAACACACCTCTCTGATCGGTTTTAATGTAGCTCCGGAAGACGATTATCTGAAAAGCAGAAAACCGGTTCTGGTTAACAGCGACTTACACATCTCTCTCGCTGCACCAAGGAAATCCATGACTGATTATTTCTATAAAAACAGTCAGGCTGATGAAGTTATTTTCATTCACCAGGGAACAGGAACATTAAAAACAGGCTTTGGAAAGATTCGTTTTGCTTACGGCGATTACCTGGTTGTACCACGTGGTACAATCTACCAGATGGAATTTGATGACGAAAAGAACCGTTTGTTCATCGTGGAAAGTTTCAGCCCGGTAAGGTCTCCAAAACGTTACAGAAATGAATATGGCCAGCTGATGGAACATTCTCCTTATTGTGAGCGTGATATCAGAAGACCAGCAGATCTGGAAACTATTGATGAATTCGGTGATTTTAAGGTACTGATAAAAAAACAAGGATTAATGTACCCTTATACTTATGGTACACATCCCTTTGATTTTGTAGGCTGGGATGGCTTCCATTATCCGTGGGCTTTCTCTATTCATGATTTCGAGCCAATTACCGGTCGTCTTCATCAGCCACCACCTGTCCACCAGACATTTGAGGGACATAATTTCGTGATCTGCTCTTTTGTACCGCGCAAATTTGATTACCACCCTTTATCTATTCCTGCTCCTTATAACCACAGCAATGTAGACAGCGATGAAGTTTTATACTATGTAGATGGCGACTTTATGAGCAGAAAAAGTGTAGTTAAAGGTCAGATCACACTCCACCCGGGAGGTATTCCTCATGGGCCACACCCTGGGACAGTAGAAAAATCAATCGGCAAAGAAAGTACAGAAGAACTTGCGGTGATGATTGATCCTTTCCGCCCTTTAATGCTTACAGAGGATGCATTGGCGATTGAGGATCCAGACTACCACAAGAGCTGGCAAATCAATGTAGAATAATCAAAAACTAACTTATTATACCTGAACAATTTTTTTAATTAAATAAAAAGACAAAAACATGCAAACACTAGTTGTAGAAAAAGACACAGAAGTGCGTGATTTCCTGCCGCTCAATGGCACAGACCATTTAGAGCTATATGTAGGTAATGCAAAACAATCTGCACACTTTTATAAAACAGCCTTTGGGTTCGAAACTGTGGCATATGCAGGCCCGGAAACCGGCCTGAGAGATAGAGCTTCCTATGTATTACAACAAGGAAAAATAAGATTGGTACTGACCACACCGATGGGTTCTGAAGGCGTAATTGCAGAACATATTAAAACACATGGTGACGGAGTAAAGATCCTTGCACTATGGGTAGATGACGCTTATAAGTCGTACGAAGAAACCATTAAACGTGGTGCAGTTTCTTACCAGGAACCACAAACTTTAACAGATGAATTTGGTGAGGTCCGCACTGCGGGTATTTATACTTATGGCGAAACTGTCCATTTATTTGTAGAACGCAAAAACTATAAAGGTGCATTTATGCCTGGTTATGTTGCTGTAGAAGGCGGCTATCAGCCAGGAAATACAGGTCTTTTATATATTGACCACTGTGTTGGGAACGTAGGCTGGAACAGAATGAACGAAGCTGTGAAATGGTATGAAGATGTAATGGGCTTCAGAAATATCCTTTCATTTGATGATAAACAGATCAACACAGAATACTCTGCTTTAATGAGTAAGGTGATGAGCAACAAAAATGGCTACGTAAAATTCCCGATCAATGAACCTGCTGAAGGTAAAAAGAAATCTCAGATCGAAGAATACCTGGAGTTTTATAATGGTGAAGGTGTGCAGCATATTGCAGTAGCTACCCACGATGTTATTCAAACCGTAAGAGAGATGAAAGCACGTGGAGTAGAGTTTTTAAGCCCGCCGCCAAAAGCTTACTATGACACTTTAATAGAACGTGTTGGTAAAATCGATGAAGATATTGCGCCTTTACAAGAATTAGGCATCCTGGTTGATCATGATGAAGAAGGTTATTTACTTCAGATTTTCACTAAGCCTGTTCAGGATCGTCCGACTTTATTTTTTGAAATTATTCAGAGAAAAGGTGCGCAATCTTTTGGTGCAGGAAACTTTAAGGCTTTGTTTGAATCTTTAGAGCGTGAACAAGAACTAAGAGGTAACCTTTAAAATAGTATAAAACCATTGTTATTTATTGGCTGCGTTACGCTGTCTGAGGGGGTAGCGAATGTTAACATATGATATAACAATGGTTTTTTATAAAAAAAAATGAAAATTCGAATAGGGGTATTACCCCTTTTGCACGTTTAATCAGTCAGTACTTTAAACAGTAATCAAGTTTTATTGGTTTAATTTTCAAACTTATTGAGCTTAAATAGGTTATGTATAACCTGTAAGCTTATTACCAATGTGGTTTTACAGCCATATGGTGTGTTGTTTAGTTAATTATGTGGTGTGTTTAGCTAAATTGTTTACAAAAACCAGGCATAACTCGTGGGAAGGCCTTTCAGGTCTCCCGCGGGATTTCCCTGGTAAAGTTGTTTTTTTCTATCCTTCCATTCGGAAAATTTAAGTACTTTCGGGCTTCACCGGCAACCAGAGAGGCATGTTTAATATCACTATCCAAAGAATTCATATTTTTACAGTGCATTTCAGGAAAGCATTTAAACTCTTTCAAAAGAATGACCCGTTAAGACTGGCCGGAGCAACAGCCTTTTTCGCCAACTTTGCTTTACCACCTATATTATTGATCCTGATCAGGTTGTTCGGCTTTTTCATCGACCGCAAGACTATGGCAAACCGGATTTTCGAACGTCTGGGAACCATACTGGATGACAGCAGTACCCAACAAATCAGGCAAACTTTAAGAAATATCAGGGGAATGGACCATAAATGGTACGCCACATTACTGAGTTTTGTATTTTTCCTGTTTGTGGCGACCACACTTTTCGCAGTGATCAAGAATTCCATGGATCAGATCTGGTCTATCGGCATGAAAGAACATACAAGTTTTCTGTTTAAACTAAAAATAAGAGCAAGATCCATGGTGATTATTCTGCTGGCAGGCTTATTATTCTTTATAGGGTTGCTAACAGATAGTCTGCAAGCTTTTATTGGTGTATATATCAACACAGCCTCTCCTACTTTCGCAAGGGTATTTCTAATGATCTTAAACCAATTGCTGTTTGTTGCAATTGTAACCACCTGGTTCAGCGTTTTATTCCGCTTTCTGACAAGTGGAAGACCGACATGGAAATCTTCAATCAGAGGTGGCATTCTAACTGGAATACTTTTCACACTTGGGAAATACATTCTACGTATCGCATTACCAATGAGCAACATAGGAAACATCTATGGGGCATCTGGTTCTATTGTACTGATTATGCTTTTTGTATTTTATTCTTCCTTTATCTTTTATTTCGGAGCTTGTTTTGTGAAAGTGCTGAGTGATGCCAAAGATACTCCCATACGCCCCATTAAAGGAGCATTTAATTATGAAATCAAAGAAATCCTAAAGCCATCCTAAGTCAGTTCCGGCAAAGCAGTCCGCTCAAATCCCTGCATTTCAAATACAGCTAATTTGTTCAGGAGATTATAGTGAAGGGTACCAAAAAAATTAATAATTCCGTCTTTATTTTTGCCTTCGATACAAATACTCTCCTTAGAGACCTCAGGATGTTGCAAAAACTGTACAGCTAGTACTTCTTCGTCCTTTATTTTAATATCGGCGATATCGATAGCATACTCTTTCATCAGCAATAAAAAGCTGGTTCCATTCAATAATAACTCTTTGATACTCATAGCGTAAGGATTTAAGGTTAGGGAAGATTATTCCAGCAAATTTAACGCCAAAAAAAAGGAGTAAACGTGATCCGTTTACTCCTTTTTTGCATAGCAGGACTTTAAAGGACTGCTAATCGTTTTACTCAATAAATTCCGGGCTTAAAAAAGTTTAAGTGCCAATCCTAAAGTAAATAAGTTTAATCTCTGGCCATCATAGTTTTGTTTTCCCAATTTGGTAATACCAGCCTCATATCTAAGGTCTACACCTAATTTACCAAGATCTAAACCAGCACCAAACTGCCATGCAACAGCTTGTTTTTTGAAATCACCACTAAAAATATTACTCGTAGCAGCACCAAAAGATTGTTTATCATCCAAAATAAATGAAACTACAGGACCTGTATTTAAACGCACTCCGATACCAGCCGCACCAATTTTAGTACCAATCAATAAAGGCACATCAAGACTTGTAAATTTAACTTTGTTTTCCTGACCAGCAAATGCAGGATCGTTGCTCACCATTGTCGTGTTTTTACCTGACAAATAAAGCTCCGGTTGAAAATGTATCCCTGCTGCTCCGATTCTGGCCCAAACACCTGCATAATAACCCGCTGAGTTATCACTGCTAAATGTATTGTGGGTACTTAATTTAGAAAGATTGGCTCCTCCTTTAACACCAAATTGAAAAGATGGCAGTATCTGGCCAAAAGCTACTGCGCTAAAGCAGATAAACAATGAGAATAGAACAATTTTTTTCATAAATTTTTATTTGTTTGTTATTTTAAAGGTAATCAAGCACAATATGGCTTTTATATGGAGTAAAATTAGGATTATTTTTTTTGCAAACTAAATTACGTCAATTTAAATTAATCGCACGTTATTTCATAGCTTTGTTTATGCTCCCGAACCTTATGCTGCAATCAGTTTTCTAATGGATTTAGATTTTAACCTCTATGCATTAAGCCTGATTATTTCTGGCATTATTACCCTTCTGCTTTCCGGATATATCTTAAGTAATGAAAAAGGTACAGTCCGTTGGGTAGGCTACCTGATGTTGTCTAATTCAGTCTGGTCTCTGGCTTATGGCTTTGAGCTGGCCAGCAAAACGTTAGAGCACATGAAGATGCTCATTGACGTTGAATACCTGGGTATTGTGGCTGTTCCTTTTTACTGGTTTTTATTCTGTTTAGATCTGGCAGGAAAAGAAAAATGGTTAAAAAAACCAGGTAATCAGTTTCTGATCACTGCTGTCCCTGTCCTGTACCTACTGCTGGTCTGGACTAATAATCTGCATCACCTGCATTATAAAAAGGTCAGTGTTGATTACAGCGGAAGCTTTCCTATGCTTAAAATCGTTCCTGGAATTGCCTTTTATTTTTTCATCTGTTATTTTTATGCACTGCTGATCGTCGGAAACTATTTTCTGGTTAAAAAATTCAGGCGTTCTGACCGTGTTTATAAAAAACAAAACAGGGTTATCCTGACCGCAGCAATGCTTCCATGGATAGCGAATTTCTCTTATTTAATCGGCTTAAGGCCAATTCCAAACCTGGATATCACTCCTTTCGCTTTTCAGGTCTCTACCTTTCTGATTTTTATAGCGATTTATAGATTTAAACTATTGAATGTACTGCCCGTTGCCAGAGAAAAAGTTCTGGAGCTGATGGGAGACGGATTCATGGTGCTGGATCACCGCAACCGGGTTATCGATTATAACTCTGCCTTTAAGAAATATATCAGTGTCTATCACGCAGACAAAATTATTGGTAAAGATGTGAATGAATTGCTGCAATACCAGCCAGAATTGCTGGATCTGCTCAATCAGCAAGAGTCCGGGAAAGTAGAGTTACTGGTACATACGGCAAACGGCGTATTTGATCTGGAAGCAGATGTTTGTTTTTTAAATGAAAACAAGCTCAATAGAAATGCAACGATTATTAAACTTCAGGATTTAACGAATGCCAGGCAGGAAGCTTTAAAATCTCAGCGTCAGGCAGAAGAACTTCAAAAATTAAATCAACTCAAAGACCGGATATTTTCTATTATGGCACATGACCTCAGAGGGCCATTGCTGAATCTGGCTGAGGTCTTAAAAATGACCTCTGATGATACCATTAGTGCAGAAGAATTTAAAGATCTTTCTCCTACGCTGACTAAAGACATTTCTTATACGACTGATTTATTAGAAAACATTCTGCATTGGTCAAGAAGCCAGCTGAAAGGATATGGAATTAATAAAGACCTTTTTGACCTGAAAAAACTGATTAGTTCAGAAGTTAGTTACCATCTTAAAGCTGCGTCAGTAAAAAAGATAAAGATTGTTCAGCAATTAACAGATGATCTGGTTGCTTATGCCGATTTGCTGATGATGCAGATTGTGATTCGTAACCTGATCATTAATGCAATCAAATTCTGCCACGAAAATTGTCAGATTAACATTACAGCTGCTTACATTAATGCAGAATACATAGGCTTACAAATTCAGGACAACGGCGTGGGTATTGCAATCGAAAATATTCAGAAAATTTTTAACGGAGAGAATTTCTCCAGCCGGGGCACACAAAATGAGAAAGGTACCGGAATCGGCTTAATGGTTTGCTGGGATTTTATGGAGCGTAACGAAGGAAGTATTACCATTGAGAGCGAATTAGGTACAGGAACTTTATTCAACCTGCGAATTCCCAGACACCAGGCATAAAAAAGGGCCGTTTAAAAAACAGCCCTTTTTTCACACAACAATCAGGTTTACTAACCCTTTGTCGCCTCATCGATGATTTGCTTTTCTTTAAGCACCTCAACATTATTCTTGTTACCAAAGTTTTGAGTTTTATCAGCAAAATAAGCTAATATCCCCACAATTGTATCCAGGTTATCAGCAACACGCTGATGCATATCTGGTAAATCTTTATCTAATTTTTTATCTCCTAATTCAATATTATCTACTTCAATCTTGCCGATTTTTTGAATAATTGCTTGTTGCGAATGTTGTAAGTCTTCTAATTCTCTTACAATCTTCTCCATTAATTCAAACTTTTTTAAAGTATCCATATGACTAAATTTTTATATTCTGCTGTAATTATTTACAATAAGTAGTAACCAATTACCTTGCCATAGATTTCAAGTCCTTCCGGAAAATGGGATAAACGTAAGATAAACAACGACATAAGGGATTTTAGTTTTAAAATCAAAAAATCAAACCACTTATTTATGAAGCAACCTTGCTACATATTTACCAATAATATCAAATTCAAGGTTAACCGTGTCCCCCGTATTTACTTCTTGTAAATTAGTATGTTCAAAAGTATAAGGAATAATAAATACAGAAAATTCATCAGCAGCAGAGTTAACCACTGTTAAGCTGATTCCGTTAATACAAACAGATCCCTTTTCAACCGTTACATTGCCTTTGCTGCTATCATATTTAAAACGGTATTCCCAGCTGCCATCCAGTTCTTCTCTCAGCACACATACCGCAGTCTGGTCTACATGCCCCTGTACTATATGTCCGTCCAGGCGTCCGTTCATCTGCATACAACGCTCCAGATTCACTTTCATCCCTTCACTGAGGTGTTGAAGGTTACTTTTTTCCAGTGTCTCCTGAATAGCCGTAACCGTATGGGTCGTATCATTTAATGCCACAACAGTTAAACATACGCCGTTATGAGATACACTCTGATCAATTTTCAATTCATTACTCAGTGCAGATTCGATTGTAAAATGAAGATTTGTTCCTTCTGCTACAATCTCTTTTACTGTACCTAGTGTTTCAATAATTCCTGTAAACATAAATTTTAATATTTTGTCCGGTTTTTAAGCCAGTTGCTCGATGTTCCTTCTGCTGCTATGCTCACAGCAGAACTATTTTTTTTCTTCAGGCTTTTCAACGCGACTATTGCCGCAATCAGGGCTTCATCTTCGTCTGTATCTTCCTTGTTTTCGGGATTGAAGTATTTACCAACGAAATGGGTATCAAAATTTCCGGAAGTAAACGCCTCATGTTCCATTACAAATTTACCAAAGTTCAAAGTAGTTTGAATGCCTGTAATGTCATATTCTGAAATCGCCCTGCGCATTCTCGCAATAGCCTCTTTGCGGTCTGCACCAAAAGTAATCAGCTTGGCGATCATAGGGTCATAATACACAGGAATTTCCATTCCCTGTTCAAACCCATCATCTACCCTTACTCCGTTGCCTTTTGGTGTACGGTAAGTTTTCAAAACACCAATATCCGGAAGGAAATTGTGCTGAGGATCTTCCGCATAAACCCTGAGTTCTATCGCGTGGCCATTGATTTTTAAATCTTCCTGGCTATAGCTTAACTTTTCACCTCTGGCTATTTTTATTTGTTCTTTAACCAAATCCAATCCCGTGATCAATTCTGTCACCGGATGTTCTACTTGTAAACGGGTATTCATTTCCAGAAAAAAGAAATCAAGATTCTCATCCAGAATAAACTCTACTGTCCCCGCACCTGTATAATTAACAGATCTCGCTACATCCACAGCACATTTACCCATTTCCGCCCTGATTTCAGGACTGAGTACACTGGAAGGCGCTTCTTCAATCACCTTTTGATGCCTTCTCTGAATAGAACACTCCCTTTCAAACAAGTGGACAATATTTCCATAATTATCACCTAAAACCTGTATTTCTATATGCCTGGGAGAGGACACATATCTTTCTATAAACACTGCGCCATCACCAAATGCCGATTTCGCTTCACTCACTGCCAATTGCATCTGCTCTTCAAAAGCAGCAAGTTCTTCTACAATCCGCATTCCTTTTCCACCACCACCAGCGGCGGCTTTGATCAGTATTGGGAAACCAACTTCCTGTGCTCTGCGTTTCGCCTCTTCAATATCAGTAATTGCTTCTTCAGTTCCAGGAACCATAGGGATCTGATATTTCAGCGCAGCAGCTTTTGCAGACAATTTATTCCCCATAATAGCCATTGCCTCGGGTGAGGGGCCAATTAAAATCAGACCTGCCTCCTTCACCATTCCCGCAAACTCTGCATTCTCTGATAAAAACCCATACCCGGGATGGATCGCTTCTGCACCTGTCAGTAAACAAGCATCAATGATTTTCTGACCGGCTAAATAAGATTGACTTGCCGGGGCTGGCCCTATAAAAATTGCTTCATCTGCATAACGTACATGCAGCGCCTCTCTATCAGCCTCTGAGAACACAGCGACTGTCAAAATACCCATTTCCTTTGCAGAGCGCATAATACGCAAAGCAATCTCCCCCCTGTTGGCAATTAAAATCTTCTTCATATCGATCTGTTTAGGATTTTTTCACTGGTTTCAGTTCTTTGATCAACTGGACAGCCCGTGCAATCTGATTGGCATCTGTATTCAAATGCGTCACAAACCTTAAGGTATCCGGGCCAGTAGCACCGCATAAAATCCCGCTTTTGATCAAACTGTCCAATACACTTGCTGTCGTATAACTTTCAGCTATTTTAAAAATTACAATATTTGTTTCAACAGGCATCACAGCAGCTACAAAATCAGCAGCGCTCAAAGCATCAGCCAGTAACTGTGCATGCAGATGATCTTCAGCAAGCCTTACAACATGGTGATCCAATGCATAAATACCCGCAGCAGCAAGAAAACCTGCCTGTCGCATTCCGCCGCCAAATGCTTTACGGATCTTGTTTGCCTTGTGGATAGTTTCTTTAGTACCTAACAATACGGAGCCTACCGGTGCCCCCAGTCCTTTGGAAAGACAGATAGAAATCCCATCAAAATACTGTCCGTAATCTTCCGCAGCATCCCCGGTTTTAACCAGTGCATTAAATATCCTTGCCCCATCTAAATGAAGTTTCAACCCTTTACTTTTACATAATTCCGCAATTGGCGCAATCTGTTCCAGCGTGTAACAGGCCCCTCCCCCTTTATTCACGGTATTTTCCAGAACAACTAAACTTGAATCCGGATAATGGATATTATCTTCATTAATTTCCGGGCTGATGAGTTCGGGGCTTAAAATCCCTCTTGGCCCGTTCAGTAATCTGACCGATGCTCCCGAATGAAAAGCAATCCCTCCGCCTTCGTACCGGTAAACATGAGCAGTCTGATCGCATATCACTTCATCCATAGGCTGAGTAAAACATTTGATTGCGATCTGGTTTGTCATTGTTCCCGAAGGACAAAAAAGTCCGGCTTCCATATTAAAAAGCCTGGATAATTTACTTTCAAGTGCAGCTACGGTTTCATCTTCTCCATATACATCATCACCAACTTTTGCGGTCATCATCGCAGCGATCATTTCTGGTGTGGGTATAGTTACGGTATCACTTCTAAAATCTATTTTATTTTGCATAGAAAAAACAGGACAGCATACAATTTTAGTTTTTTGCGCTTCTTTTAATCCTTAAAGGTGAAATTATCACAATTACAGCTCACATCAAAGTATTTTTATTCGTGTGTTCGTTAAATACCACATAAAATTCTTTAATTGCTCTTTATGAGTGTTTTAAAATTGAATGATTGGGTATTTTAAAAGAATATTATGACATTTGTTCTCCCCGATAAAATATTAAAATTTGGAATTTAAAATAACTAGTGTAATTTTATCTTAGTGTTAATTTAACAATATCTTAATTACGAAGGCTTAAGACCTGAATATTTGCGGTTTACGAAGAAGCATAGGGAAGAAGATATTTGAATTGGGAAGGCTAACAGCTAGTAAATAGAAGGAATAATAATAAAATTGAAAAATAACTTACAAGGATAAACGCAGGAATCAGAAAAAAAAACTGAAAATGGAAAAAAACATGTTTGAAGTGTCAGGAATATTTACTTTTACCCCAAAAAAAACAAATTAAGATGATAGTTATTGCAGATGGTGGTTCAACCAAAACCAATTGGTGCTTAATTAATGAAGCTGGTAGAAAAATTCATTTTAATACCGAAGGTTACAATCCGTATTTTTCCCGTACAGATTATATCGTTGAATCTTTAAAAAAATCTTTACCAGATCATTTAGAGGCAGATAAGCTAACAGAAGTATATTATTATGGCGCAGGTTGTTCAACTGACGCGAATAAAAAAATTGTAGCGGATGCTATGGGACAGGTTTTCCCTAATGCAATCATCTTTATTGGCCATGATTTACTGGCTTCTTGCAGAGCATTACTGGGTGATGAACCAGGTTTTGCCGCAATCTTAGGTACAGGTACAAACTCATGTCTTTATGACGGAAGTGATATCTCTTTAAACATTGACTCTCTGGGATATTTCTTAGGAGATGAAGGCAGCGGTTGCTATATTGGTAAACGTATCCTTGGTGATTACATGAAAGGTTACATGCCTAAAGGCCTGAGAGAGAGTTTTTATGATAACTTCGCTTTAACGAACGAAGATATTTTTGATCATATTTACAACAAACCTCTTCCAAACCGTTTTTGTGCAGGATTTAGTAAATTCTTGTATGATTTCAAAGATAACTACGAGGATTATGCATTCTCTACAGTTGAATATGCTTTTACAGCATTTTTTGAAAATCTGGTTATTCACTACCCTAACTATAAAGAATATAGCCTGAACTGTGTAGGTTCTGTAGGTTATAGCTTCAGAGATATTTTAAGTATTGTTGCAGACAGGTACGAAATGGGCGTAGGAAAAATTATCCGTTCTCCTATAGATGATCTTGTTGATTACCATATGCAACCAGCCAGAAGTCTCAAATAGAAAAAAAACAAACAATATTAAAAATCCCGGTTATCAATAACCGGGATTTTTTTATGTTAAAACAGGACAGAGAGAAATTTAAAAGGAGATTTCTTTTCCAAATAACTTTCCATATTTTCTTTTATCAAAACGGTACAAGGTCGCCGCACGGAACGAAACTCCTTTTTGCTTTTCATTCAGATCCTTCAAAACATTAAAACTGAGCATCTTTTTCCTGAAATTCCTTTTATCCAGTTTCTTGCCCAGGATCACTTCATACACATTTTGTAACTGTGTCAAAGTGAATTTCTCCGGAAGTAATTCAAAAGCAATTGGCTGATGCTTGATCCTTCTTTTTATTTTTTCAAGTCCCTGATCAAATATTTTTTGATGGTCAAATGCCAGTGGAGGTAAATCCTTGACATTAATCCAGTGCGCTTGCTTCGCATAATTACTGATTGGCTTAAGAGCTTTATCCCCTCCCAATCGCAACATTGCATAATAAGCTACGGATATAATTCTTCCCTGAGGGTGACGGCCTACATCACCAAAAGTATAAAACTGTTCCATGTAGACATTCTCTATCCCCGTGAGTTCGTGCAAGATACGGGCCGCGGACTGATCCAGACTTTCGTTCTCATTGACAAGATACCCCGGAAGGGCCCACCAATCTTTAAAAGGTTCTTCATTCCTTTCAATCAGCAGAACTTTTAATTCTCCTTCATCAAATCCGAACAAAACACAATCAATTGAGAAGGTGGAATTAAGCTGTGGTAAGACTTCTTTCAAAACATTAAATTTTTAAAAACTAAAGCAAATTAATATACTTGTTTGCGATTTACATAAAATAAATCAAAATAAATTACTTAGTGTAATATCTACACGGTATATTCGTAATATAAACAGATGAAACCAAATATCAAAAATATCGCTGTATTGACATCTGGGGGTGACGCTCCCGGAATGAACGCATGCATCAGAGCAGTAGTACGTACCGGTATTTACAATGGTATAAATATGTTTGGAGTTTTGCAAGGTTATCAAGGATTAATAACTAACAATATTATTCCTATGGACGCCCGTTCAGTGAGCAATATCATCCATTTAGGCGGAACAGTACTTAAAACAGCACGCTGTTTAGAGTTTAAAACCGATGAAGGAATGGACCTTGCTTATGAAAACCTGAAATTGCACCAAATAGATGCCCTTGTTGTGATTGGCGGAGATGGTACTTTTACCGGGGCCCGTCGTTTTGCACAAAGACATCATATCAATGTAATTGCCATTCCTGGTACGATCGACAATGATTTATACGGTTCCGATTTTACTTTAGGCTATGATACTGCGATTAACACAGTTATTGAAGCCATAGATAAGATCAGGGATACTGCGGATTCGCATGACCGTTTATTTTTTGTAGAAGTAATGGGCCGGGATTCGGGTTGTATCGCTTTAAGGAGTGCTATTGCCTGTGGAGCTGAAGCTGTCTTGCTGCCTGAGAAAGCAACAAGTCTTGATGAACTGATTAAACAATTGGAAATCGGAGCAGCAACAAAAAAATCGTCCAGCATTGTAATTGTGTCCGAAGGGCATAAACAAGGTGGCGCATATGACATTGCGAAACATGTTAAAGAAAAGTTCAATCATTATGACACAAAGGTCACTATATTAGGACACTTGCAACGTGGCGGAAGCCCGAGCAGTTTTGACAGGATTTTAGGGAGCCGTTTAGGTTATGCCGCTGTAAATGAATTGCTGAAAGGCAGTACACAGCAGATGGTAGGCTTACGTGGCAATGATATCCGGTTAACCAGCTTAGACGAAGCGTTGACAGAGCATAGTTTTAAATTAGAAAGTGATCTTTTGGAAATGACTAAAGTTTTATCAATTTAACATGATAGCGGTAGTATATAGCGGCTCAAAAACTGCCCTGTGGAAAATAGCTAAAGACGGCAAAACCATTGCAGAATGCAGTATGCCTGGTATAAACCCGTTTTTTGTAGATCAGAAGTCGTTATTGCAGCAGTTGAATAAAAAATCTATTTTAATCAACAATGCAGAACAGATTAAAAAGATCCATGTTTTTGCTGCCGGAGCAACTTCCTTAGACCGCCGGAATGAATTAGTGGCTTCTTTAAGGATGTTCTTTAAATATAGCAAGATCACTGTTCAGGATGATTTATACGGTGCTGCTATCGCTGCCTGTTTCAATAAAAGCGGAGTTGTCGGTATCCTGGGAAGCGGTGCTAACTGTGCCTATTTTGACGGAACCAAACCTGAACCTAATAACTTCGGCCTGGGTTTTATTCTCAGTGATGAGGGTTCTGCGACCTACCTGGGCAAAATGATCCTGAAATATTACCTTCAGGAGAAGCTGCCAGCCGATCTGATGAAAAAATTCAGTAAAAAGTATGACCTCAACAGGTCAGAAATACTGGATAAAGTATACAAGAAAACTATGGCTCAGCAGTTTCTGAGCTCTTTCCTGGACTTCTTTATAGAAAACAGGGAACATGAATATATTCAGCAGCTACTAGATAACGGATTTCAGCGTTATATAGATACTTACCTGTTGCCTACGATCAAACTTCACCCTGGTGAAGAAGTACATTTTGTAGGGATAGTGGCAGGGAACTTTCAAGACCGATTGCGCGCTGTGGCAAAGAAGAATGGTTTTGAAATTACTACGATTACCAAAGAACCAATATATAATTTACTTAATTACTATTCAAATTAATAATAATGACAAAGATTGGAATAAACGGTTTTGGCCGTATCGGCAGATTAGTTTTTAGAGCTGCGTTAAAAAGAGGTCTGGACATCGTTGCAATAAATGATCTTGTAGAGCCAGATTACATGGCCTATATGTTGAAGTATGATTCTACGCATGGTCGTTTTGATGGAACTATCGAAGTAGTTGACGGACATTTAGTCGTTAACGGAAAAACTATCCGTATCACAGCTGAGAGAGACCCGGCTAACTTAAAATGGAATGAAGTAGGTGTTGAAACTGTTATTGAGTCTACAGGGTTATTCTTAACTCAGGCTGATGCAGAGAAACACCTTACCGCAGGTGCAAAAAGAGTTGTTCTTTCTGCTCCGGCTAAAGATGATTCAATCCCTACTTACGTAATGGGTGTAAATCATGATAAATTAACAGCAGATCAAACTGTTGTTTCTAATGCTTCTTGTACCACTAACTGCCTTGCGCCAATCGCTAAGGTGTTAAATGACAACTGGGGTATTGCTGAAGGCTTGATGAGTACTGTACATGCAGTTACTGCTACACAGAAAACTGTTGATGGTCCTTCTGCGAAAGACTGGAGAGGTGGACGTGGTGGTTTCTCTAACATCATTCCTTCTGCTACAGGTGCTGCTAAAGCAGTAACTAAGGTTATTCCTGAATTGAAAGGTAAATTGACTGGTATGGCTTTCCGTGTTCCGGTTGCTGATGTATCAGTAGTAGATTTAACTGTACGTTTAGAAAGACCAGCTACTTACCAACAGATTAAAGATGCGATGAAAGCAGCTTCTGAAGGTGAATTAAAAGGTGTGTTAGGTTACACTGAGGATGAAGTAGTTTCTTCTGACTTTATCGGTGATGACCACGCTTCTATCTTTGATGCAAACGCAGGTATTGCATTGAATGATAACTTCGTGAAAGTTGTTTCATGGTATGATAACGAATGGGGCTATTCTTCAGCATTAGCTAAATTCGTAGAGTACTACGGAAACTTAAAATAATATCTGTTTACACAGATTCATAGGTAGTTAGAACAGGGATTTTCCGCAAGGAAGATCCCTTTCTGGTTTTAAGTATTAAACTCATCCAGAGAATAAGGCATTTCTATACATAAAAATCCTTTTTCCAACAGCAATTGTTCTACTGCTATTGTACAAATCACCGGGCTCACTACTCTCAGAATTTTATCCACATCTTCTAAATCGAATGTCCAGTTCTTTTCACCTAAAAAGGCATTGAGTGCTGGCCTTAAACAATCCAGATCATCTTTGTCCTGGACTGATGTTTTAAATATAATTACATTCATCACTTATAGTTAAATAGTTCAAGATTCAGACATTACTGACAAATAATTTGCCGTGGTCTGGTAGAAACTGCTAAGCTAAAGATGAGGTAACAAATCAACTATCCAAAGGCATTTCAGGCCGAAGCGCACAAAAATGGCGGTGAACAGTCAAAAATAACCGGTAAACATGTCACTATTTTCTAGCCAGCCAATCCAGAAACTGAGGAGTCTTTTCTTTGCTGATCGTGATCGTCTCCTTGAAGGAAACCGAAAGGTTGATCACCAGCTTACGGGAGAAAAAATGGGCCGCATCTTTGACCGCTTTTCTGTTCACCAGGTATTGACGGTTGACTCTGAAAAAATCATCACCAGACAATTTCTCCAGCTCTTCCAGCTTCTTATTCAGCATATAACCCTGCTGATCAAATGTCAACAGCCTGGTTTCTTCATTTGCGATATAAAACAAAGCAATGTGATCAGTTTTAATGGGTATAATCTTGTCTTTATAAGTGACTAATATGGAAGAAGTCTTTTGTGGCATCTTGTTCACAAAAAGATCAAAAAGCGCATCATAAGATACACGCTGTTCAGAAAAACCTCTGCGTAAAGCGTGGTATTTATTCAAAGCCTGAGCAATGGATACTTCTGTGAAAGGCTTTAAAATGTAGTCAATACCATTTGTTTTGAAAGCGTTTAAAGCATATTCATCATAAGCAGTACAAAAAATTATAGGCGCAGTGATATTTACAGCTTTAAAAATATCAAAGCTCACCCCATCTCCTAACTGAATATCACTAAAAATCAGGTCCGGTGCAGGTGCATTTTGAAAATAAGCTACAGCTTCTTTAACAGACTTCAGAAAAGCGACCAGCTGCGCATCGGGCTGTAATTTTAAAATCACATCCGCAAGATCCTCAGCAGTTAATTTTTCATCCTCAATAATTACGATCTTCATTTTCTAAAATTTTTAAACGCACTGAAAAGAATTGACCATCATCTTTGATATCAATCTCATCACCTGATAACAACTTATACCTTTCTGCAAGATTCGCTAAACCACTTCCTGTGGAATGTTCAGTCACAGCTCTTAACTTCACATTGTTAAGTACAATAATAAAATCACCTTCCTGCCTGATTTCAATAACCAAAGGATCTTCATCAGTAAGCTCATTGTGCTTAATCGCATTTTCCAGCAGCGGCTGTAAGGAGAAAACTGGTAAGAATCTATCTGATTTTGTGATTTCAAAAGAGAACTGCAAAGCTTCACCAAAGCGGACTTTCTGCATTTCCAGATAGTCTATCCCTAATTTCATTTCTTCATTCAGCGTGGCCAGTCCACGTTTATTTCCCGACACCGATACTCTTAAAAAGTCCGACAACCGCAGCAGGTAATCTTCTGCCCTTTCCGGGCTCTTTTTAATCAGTGACTTCAGAATATTGAGTGCATTAAATAAAAAATGAGGTTGAATCTGCTGCTGTAACAATTGGTAGGCTGCTTCCGAGCTTGCCGCACTTAAACGTGAATTCTCTAGCTGTGCCTTATTATTGGCATCCTGTATAATAATAAAATTTTGCAGCAGCAGTAATATACTATTGATAAATAATCCCTGTAGTAAGATATAAAGATAGATGATATCCCCTTTAACTCTCACCACAATCATTTTTGCTGAGATTCCTTGTTGAACCAGGTAATTTTGAAGATTATACACCGTCCACATCACCAGCGTACTGATCAGGAAACTTGAAATGTAAAACCACACCGAACAATTGCGCCCGGTCGTATCATTCTCTTTCCTGAAAATCAGCAGCAAACAAGTATTCACGATACTAATCAGCATCAGCAGAAAAAAAGAGATCAATGACCGGTATAGTGCCCCCTGAACAGCCTCCCCCTCCATAAAAGCAGAACTAAAGGAAAACACGCAGATAACCAAAGAAATACAACAGCTTACTTTTAGTATATTTTTCGTGGGCAGCGTCGTTTTCATTGGAGCAAATATAGTCAGGATAAAAAACAGGTCTCTCATTTATTTTAGGCAAAGGTGCATCTTTAGCCCAATCTGATAAAACATTTCAGTCCCGAAGCGGACAACATCATACCTGAAATTGCTCAACCGCTTTAATATGGCTACATTTGCGGGATATTAAAAAAGCATAGTCATTGAGAAGATCAGTCTGCATTTTATTACTCGTTATCATTGCCTCACAATCCTTTAATAAATTGTGGGTCACGCTATCTTTTAAAATGAATGAGCGCTATATTTCAACTGTGCTTTGCGAGAATAAAAACAGGCCTGAAATGCATTGTAACGGCAGGTGTATTTTAGCTAGAAAGTTAAAACTGGCCGAAGACAATGAGCAAAAGCAAAGAAATCAGAATCAGGAAAACACAAACATCTTATTTTTCTGCAAACTGAACAAACTTAAGTTTACAGGTTTTCTTGCAGCCGCACAAAAGGATAATTTCAACCGGTTTTATCTCCATTTCAAACCTTCCTCTTTTCATAACGATATCTTCAGACCACCACAGGTAACTTTCTCTTAATCTTTATTGGTATACCCTGTTTATCTCTGAATAACGCGAATTAATTCCGTTGTCCGGATACGGGTTGCTATGCGCTGCATTTCAAACAGCAAAATAGCCGGCTTTCTTCCGGTTATATGTCCGAATATATACAATGCTACAGGCCAGCTCAAATGCTGATCCTATAACAAAACCATTAAAAGCATATGAAAATCAAGGTTTTCTTTTTTATATTTCTACTTTTCACGACCTACAAACTTACTGCCCAGTCCCTTTCAGGATCATTACATGGCAATATCATTTCTTTTGACAATGAGCCTATTCCCGGCGCAAACGTTGTCTTTCAAAACACCAGACTCAAAACAATAACTGATGAGAATGGAAATTTCAGCTTCAAGACCATTCCGGCAGGGACTTATGTCTTAATTGTTTCTAACGTAGGTTATACAGCGACCAGGCAAAACCTGGTCATTGAACCCGGAAAAAAGCTGAAACTCAATTTCCAGCTTTCAAAAAGCAGGCAGGAATTGAATGAGGTTGCAGTCAGCGCAGTTAAAAACCGCTATAAAATTACAAAATCCAATACATCCACCAGGATAGACATTCCATTATTAACCACTCCGCAGTCCGTACAAATCGTTTCCAATTCACTGATTAAAGACCGTCAGGCATTTACCCTGAACGAAATCTCCAACTCATTTACCGGAATGAAAGCCAACAATGGCAGCGGTTCTTTTAGTATCCGTGGTTTTACAGCTTACTCTCCTACCGATGCCAGTTTCCTTTTATACAACGGGATCCGGGGAAATTTATATCTATGGAGTCAGCAACCCTTATTATATAACATTGAAAATGTAGAACTACTACGCGGGCCATCAGGAGCATTATTTAGTGAAGGCTCGCCAGGTGGGGTCGTTAATTTCGTGACTAAAAAACCTCAGGCCAAAGAACGCTATGAATTTGATCTGGCTATAGGCAGCTGGGATTTCAAAAGGCTATCAGCCGATTTAACCGGGCCATTGTCTAAAAACAAGAAATTACTTTACCGTGCAATCATCGGGTATGATAAATCAAAAAGCTTCAGAGACTATCAGGATAAAGAAAACATATTCATCGCACCTTCGCTTACCTATCTGTTCTCTGCGCGTACTGATTTAAACCTGGAGATCAATTATGCACACCAAAAAACGAATCAGCAATACGATAACGGTACTTATATTAAGACAAATGCAGATGGAACCTTTGATTTCAACTACTATCCGAATAACCTGACCGTACAAAGTCCAACCGATTACGGAAAAACAGATAATGTATCAGCCACACTGACCTTTAACCATCAATTTAACGATAAATTGAAATTGACAGCCGTACACCGCGCAGTGAACAGCAAACTGGATTATACAGATCACATTCCAGTAGGGAAAATTAGAAATGATTCAATCAGCAGAGGATATCAGGATTGGGAAACCAGTCGTTTTAGTTTGCAGACCACAGCTTATTTAGCTTATCAAACCAATACCGGACCACTCAAACATAATATTATTACAGGAGTTGATTATAACCGCTACGGCTGGACTAAAAATGACTATCAATATAAGCCCGCTACACGCATTTCTATCTTTAACCCGACATATGATCAGGACCCACCCGCAGCGTCCGTTAAAGCGCAGGAATCGGATGACAATAAAAGGATCACAAACCTTATCGGAGTATATGTTCAGGATCAGATCAGCATCGGTGAAAAGATAAAAGCATTGTTATCACTCCGCTATGATTCCTATAACGCAAAAGAAACACCCCTTTCAGCAAAGGATAATAAACAGGGAGATGAATTACAGGCCTCAGGGCTGATCCCGCGTACCGGGTTAGTCTACTTACCAGCCACTAATATTTCTGTTTATGCAAGCTTCTTAAAATCGTTTAACCCGCAGACTTCTAACAATGTATTATCAGGAGGGCCATTCCCTACCCGCAGAGCGACCCAATATGAAATCGGGTATAAAGGTGATTTCTTTAACAATGCACTGTCAACCAGCGTAGCTGTTTACCAGATCAGGTATGCAAACATCCTCGCCTCAGCACCTACAGAAGAGAATTCTCATCGTCAGGAAGCTTTGAAAGGAACAAGAAGTAACGGGATAGAATTTTCAGCTACAGGTACTATTCAGAATTTCAATGTCATCGCCGGATATGCTTATAACGATCACGTGATTTTAAGTACAAGTACCTTTGGTAAAAAGGGTGACCGCTTTAGCAATGCACCAAAGCATATCGCCAATTTATGGCTTAAATATACTATAGCAAAAGGGGCAGTTAAAGGAGTGGGGATAGCTGCTGGTGTGCGGTATGTAAGTGATCAGGTTGGCCAGATTACCAATCAGAATTTTGTATTCCCTTCTTACACAGTTTTTGATGCTGCACTTAACTACCGCAAAGGAAAATACAACATCCAGCTGAACGCTTATAATTTAACCGATAAACGTTACTTCACAGGCAGCAGGTCAAGTACAGTTACCGGTGGCTTAGGTGATCCATTAAATTACCGATTAGGTATAAGCTACCTGATTCAATGAGAAAGCTAAATCTAACACGGGTTGTGCTCTTTTCGATCCACAGCTGGCTGGGCCTGGTTACCGGCTTATTCCTGCTTTTACTGGGAATAAGCGGGTCTGGCCTGGTATTTCTGAAGGAAATAGATCAGGCAGTGCATGCAAAGTTATTAACCGTAAAACCTGTAGGAAAACCTTTACCACTGGATAGTTTTTACCGGACAATTACCCGCAGCCATCCCCATATCAAAGGGATAGCCTGGCTTAATCCGGATGCAGCTCCAGACCGGGCTTATGAATTCAGGTTATACCAGAATGATGGTAAAATCAGTACTTATGATCTGGGAATGGTGAGCATAAACCCTTATACAGGGAAAGTATTAAGAGCGGGGAACCTGAAAGATTTCAATACTGGCTTTATGCATTGGCTCATCCAGTTTCACTGGAGTTTCCAGCTGGGCTTACCCGGACTTTTAATGGCCACAGTATTTGGGATCACCATGCTGATTTCTATCCTGACAGGTCTGATTGTTTACAGGAAATATATCTGGAAGGTATTAACTTTCAGGGTAGGAATTAACTGGAAAAACAAGAATACTATAGCCTCAGGTTTACACCGGATAGTTGGGGTCTGGTCACTGGCTTTTAACCTGATCATCTTTTTCACCGGATTCTGGATGAACATTTTTGCTTTTGACCAGCACTACTGGCAGAAACAAATGATCCCCTGTCCTGCTAATACTTTAGCAAAACAGTCTTTAGAAAATTTGTTAAATCAGGCTTATCAGAAAATGCCCGGTTTAATCCCCTTAAGTGTTTATTTACCTACGCAGCCCGGTAGTGACTTCAAAGTCAGCGGTACACTCAAAGAACAGAATCCGCTGTTTCAGGGTGGAAATTCTATTTCTTTTGATGCAGCAACCGGTCAGCAGACAGCACTTAAAACTATAGATAAAAAAAGCCTGTGGGAGAAAACTGAACTTACTTTTTTCCCATTGCACACAGGTAATTTCGGTGGTATCCCTGTTAAAACATTGTATGTATTGATAGGTCTGTTACCCGGTTTATTATCAATTACAGGTTTTATGTTATGGTGGAGAAAGCAGCGGACTAAGTATTTTTCTCGTAAACGAAAGTATCCCTGATTCTTCCTTTCATCTCAAAATGTTGCTTAATCAGCCTGATCCTGAAAAAGCCACAATGCTTTAACACTGCCTGAGAGGCGAGGTTTAAAACATCACAAGTTGCCTCAATAGTCTTTACGCTTAATTCGGAAGCTACAAATTGAATCAAAGCATTTGTAGCTTCTTTAGCATAACCCATTCTCCAATAGGATGGGTTAATGATATAACCTAAATTTCCTTTATGCGCTTCCTGCTTGTCAAATCTAAAACCACAACCCCCAATCAGCCTGTTTTCTTCTTTCAGTACAATGGCTAATTCAAAGCTGGTTCTGGGTACAACTTCTTTCAATTTCAGTGCATTCTGTATAAATTCTTTAGTATCAGCAACACTATTGGGCCCCCAGTTTTCGTAAACCAGGATTTCCTCCTGGCTTGCGTATTCATGAATGGCCTTCCAGTCTGCTTCCACATATTCTCTGAGTATCAACCTTTCCGTTTCTATCCAGCGCTCCATTTGTTATACCGTTTTTAGTATCATTGCGCCTAAGGGAGCTATATTAATCGAAACAGAATACTCCCGTCCATTCACCGAAGCCGCTTCTGGCAAAAAAGCAGTCGTATTGAGTTTACCACTACCAAAATACTCCGTCGCATCACTATTGAAGATTTCTTTCCACGACGCTTTAAACGGCAAACCTATTTTATAATTCTGCCTGTAAACAGGGGTCATATTTAAAATTATAATCAGTGTATCTTTTGCTTTATGCCCTTTACGCGTATACACATAAATAGAATGATCGCTATCATCAGCGCTGATCCATTCAAACCCTTCAGCAGAAAAATTAAAATCGTGCAGTCCGGGTTCTGTCCGGTATAACTTATTGAGTGCCTTCACATAAGTCTGCATCCCTGAATGGGACTTATAACGCAACAAATCCCAGTCCAGTGAATTGGTAAAATTCCATTCTCCGTTCTGTGCAAACTCATTCCCCATAAAAAGAAGTTTCGTACCAGGCTGGGTAAACATATAAGCATATAAAAGACGCAGATTTGCATGTTTTCTCCACTCATCACCCGGCATTTTATAGATCATAGAAGATTTACCATGCACCACCTCATCATGAGAAAATGGCAGCATAAACTTCTCAGAAAATGCATAGGTAATACTAAAAGTCAGCTGATGATGATTATACTTTCTGTCTATCGGATCAGTTTTGAAATACTTCAGCGTATCATTCATCCAGCCCATCATCCATTTCATTCCAAAACCCAGGCCTCCTTCAGCTACCGGATGTGTTACCCCCGGATAAGTACTGCTTTCTTCAGCAATCGTATGTACACCTTTAAAATTTGTATAAATAGATTCATTCAGATCTTTTAGAAACTGGATCGCACCCAGATTTTCTGAACCCCCAAATTCATTCGTTGCGGCATCTCCAGCTTTCCGGGAGAAATCAAAATATAACATCGAAGCTACCGCATCTACACGTAAACCATCTGCATGAAACTGATCCAGCCAGTACATGGCATTACTAATCAGGAAAGAACGGACTTCATTTCTGTCATAATTGAAAATATATGATTTCCAGTCGGGATGAAAGCCCTTACGCATATCCGCGTGCTCATATAAATGTGTTCCATCGAAATGAAACAACCCATGCGCATCTCCAGGGAAATGTGAAGGAACCCAGTCCAGAATTACGGCAATATCATTTTTGTGAAACTGTTCAATCAGATACATCAGCTCCTGTGGTGTTCCATGCCTGGAACTCGCTGCAAAATATCCGGTGATCTGATACCCCCACGAAGGATAATAAGGATATTCCATGATCGGCATCAGCTCGACATGGGTAAAGCCCATTTCCAGCACATAAGGCACCAGGCTATTGGCTATTTCTTTGTAAGTTAAAATCCGGTCTGGCTCAGAAGGATCGCGTTGCCATGAGCCCAAATGGACTTCATAAACAGACATTGGCTGATCCAGTGCATTTAATACAGGACGTTTCTTTAGCCAGGCTTTATCTTTCCAGCTATAATCCGTATCCCAGACTACTGAAGCCGTTTGCGGAGGATGCTCCCACCGGGTTGCAAAAGGATCGCCCTTTTCATAATCTTTCCCGTCAAATCCCTTGATAAAATATTTATAAACCGCTCCTTTACCTACTACGGGAATAAAACCTTCCCATATTCCTGATTCATCCAGTCGTTTATATAACCGGTGTGAAGTTGCCTTCCACTGGTTAAAATCTCCAGTCACATATACATCATGGGCATTCGGTGCCCATACTGAAAAATAAGTTCCTTTGGTATTATTTACACTTAAAAGATGTGCCCCCATTTTTTCATACAAACGAAAATGTTTGCCTGAAATAAATAAAGCGACGTCAAAGTCTGTCAGTAAACTAAAAATCCAGACAGGTGCATCTACAGATACGGCAATATTTTCTTTAACAGGTTTACCCTGATTCGCTTTAGCCATTATTTTAAGGGATTATATTTAGTTCAAAATGCTTCCTTCTGGGAAATGCCCGCTCCTGTTACTTATATTTCTCCCTGGATTTGTATCACAGAGAAGTTTTTATTGCTTTTAAAACGTAAGCAGTTTCTATCGTCAGTAAAATAGTCTTTAATTTCCAATCCGTCTACAATGACTTTCTTAACTCCAAAAGGAATGCCAATTAAGTTGTAATTATAGGTTTCATAATTTGGTGTATATAAACCCTCCAGCTTCTGCTGGATCAGCAGACGGCGATCATTTCCTTTAACCGTGAACTTTTTCTCCGAATAAATATCCTGCTCATAGGCAAAAGTGTCCCCATGATCTTCAAAGAAGAATGAATTCACCTCATAGTTCGCATAAAAGATATTCAGCAATACTTCGTCCACATGTTTTTCTCCTACGTACTGCATTACCGGATACTCTGGAATAACAGCACCCGCTTTAATGAAAATAGGCATGCTCTCTAATGGTGCATCTACTAAATGCTCATTTTCTCCGGCAAGTAATTCATGTGTCCAGATGTTATACCACTGTCCTTTTGGCAAATAAACAGTCCTTGAAACAGCCCCCTGCTCCAAAATCGGGCAAACCAGGATTTTATCTCCATAGGCAAATTCATCCTGTCTGAAATGATTGCTCACATTTTCCTGCTCCAACATCACCAGAGGTCTCAGGATTGGAAAACCATAACGGTGATGCTCCCAGAATACAGAATAAAAATAAGGCATTAAACGGTATCTCAATTCAATAAATTTACGGTTGATCGCGGTATAAGGCTCTCCAAAACTCCACGGCTCTCTTTCGGCTGTATCACCCGCAGAGTGTGCCCGCATAAAAGGAGAAAATGTTCCCAGCTGAATCCAGCGGGTAAATAACTCTCCATCCGGTTCACCACTAAACCCTCCGATATCAGTTCCACAAAAAGGGACTCCTGAAACCGACATCCGCTGACACTGTATATTTCCTATTTTTAAATGTTCCCAACTCGCTACATTATCACCAGTCCATACACAACCATAACGCTGCATACCAGCATATCCTGCACGGGTAATCGTAAAAGGACGCTTATTACGCATCAGCTTTTTTAAGCCGTCATAAGTTGAACGTACCATTTGCATCCCGTAAACATTATGTGCCTTCCGGTGCGACCCTCTGTGCCCATCGTAATTATGACGTACATCATTTGGAAAAGTCCCTGCACCAAATACTGCCGGCTCATTCATATCATTCCATACACCTGCAACACCCATATCTACGAGCTCTTTATATAACCCACCCCACCACTCTCTTACCGTTGGGTTCGTGAAATCAGGGAACTGGCATCTGCCTGGCCACACATGGCCTTCCATAAAATAGTCATCACTTCTTCTACAGAAATAATTGTTCTCTTTTCCTTCTTTAAAGACCCAGTAATTATCATCTACTTTTATTCCCGGATCAATCATTACAACGGTTTTAAATCCATCGTCTGCTAATTCCTTGATCATTTTTCTTGGATCAGGAAAGTGCTTTTTATTCCAGGTAAAACAGCGGTAGCCATCCATATAATCGATATCGAAGTAAATCGCATCACAAGGGATATCTCTGGAACGGAACCCATCTGCAATTTCTTTTACCTTGGTTTCCGGATAATAACTCCAGCGGCACTGATGATACCCCAACGCCCATTTAGGAGGCATAGGATGTGTTCCGGTTAAAGTCTGGTAACGTTTAATCACATCCATCATATGTGGACCGTGAATATAATAATATTGCAATTCACCACCATCCGACCAGAAACTGGTCTTATCATTGTCTTCTTTACCGAAGTCAAAATAAGAGCGGAAAGTATTGTCAAAGAAAATACCGTAGGCAGACTTTTGATGAACTCCTGTATAAAACGGGATTGTTCTGTATAAAGGATCCTGATCCCATCCAAAAGAATAAGCATCCGTATTCCAGTTTTGAAAATGACGGCCACGCAGGTTCATATTTCCTGATTTATCACCAAGGCCGAAAAAGTTCTCTTCCGGAAAACATTTTTTAGTAGCAAAAACATAATAACCACCAAAGTCCGCATTCTCTTCCCAGTGCATTGGAGAGGCATCCTCACTCATTACAATCTGGGACAAGTTCTCCGTAAATGAAATATGAAAATCCTCTTTTCTGATTTTACAGGTCACTGTATTGGTTGCTATCGCATAATAATCCTCTTCCTCATCGAAATTGAAAGTACTTACTTTCTGATCCACCACCGGAACAGCATAAGAGAAATCCTCCAGAAAAACACTGTGAGGCGCAAGTCTGACACGTATAATTTCATTACTTACTACTCTCACCTCTACGCTGGCTTCTCCGTCTGAGAAGAAAAATTTATTCCCATCCTGACGGACTTCCCGAACTTGCGTAAGATATTTCTTAACTATCGGTTTTAAAGCTAATACCGGATTGTTTAAATGTTGAATAGTGGATTCAACTATTTCCTTGATATTTTCGTTGTCCGTTATTTCGTTTCCTTGCTCTTCGAATTCTTCCATAAAAAGGTTTCCGTAATCTATTTGTATGTATAAAATGTCTGATTGACCTAGCTAAAGTGTTAATTATTATGCCAAAACACAAGATTTTTCAGATATAATTCAAACAGAAATTTCAACAGGTAAGATCAAAATACCGTTTGCTGAATCTATTTAGCATTTTGTTGAACAAATCAGTACCCATCTTCAGCCCAAAATCACAAATATGATTAAGATTAGCAATCAATACAGTTTTATATTAAATTGCCCTGGGATACCAAATTCTTTAACCGGTAATTCAATCGAATATGAAGAACAAATTTAAAGCATTCATTTGCGTCATTATACCTATACTGCTGGCCTTTGTGCTCAATACCAAATTTGGTTCCGTTCCCCCGCTTTTAAAATTCCTTAACCCCTTTACCGGTTTCTGGCAGAACGCAGAAAAAATGAGTGTTGCCAAAAAAAGCACAATCAGTCTAAAAGGGACACAAGAGACGGTAGAGGTAGTTTTTGATGACCGTATGATCCCTCATATTTTCGCCAAAAATGACCACGATGTTTATTACACACAAGGATACATTACGGCCATGAACCGTTTATGGCAAATGGATTTCCAGACCCGTTTTGCAGCTGGAAGACTATCTGAAGTTGTAGGGGCCAAAGCTATTGAAGTAGATAGATATCAACGCCGCATGGGCATGGTTTACGGCGCTGAAAACTCTTTAAAAGGAATGATGGAAGACCCTAAATCAAAAGCCATGATTGAAGCTTATACCGCCGGGATCAATGACTATATCCATTCGCTTTCCAGTGCGCAGCTTCCTTTAGAATATAAAATACTGGATTTTACCCCCGAAGACTGGACACCACTTAAATGTGCCTTGCTGCTCAAACAGATGTCAGCAGTGCTGGCTATGGGTTCAGATGAATTTTACATGAGCAACATCCTGAAAAAATACGGCCCTGAAGTAACAGCCGATTTATTCCCTGATTATCCCTTCCGTGAAGATCCGATTATCCCTGTAGGAACAAAGTGGGATTTCAAACCCCTGCAAGTTCCAAAAACACCTGCCGGTTTCACTGAAATGACCACCGGTAAAGTAAAAACCAAAGTATTGGAAGATGGGATCGGGAGTAATAACTGGGCACTTTCTGGTGCTAAAACAGCTTCAGGATATCCGATCCTGGCCAATGACCCGCACCTGAATTTAACATTACCTTCTATCTGGTATCAGATCCAGCTAAATGCACCCGGACTTAATGCCTATGGCGTTTCACTCCCTGGTGCACCGGGTATCACGATTGGTTTCAATAAAGACATTGCATGGGGCGTAACCAATGTTGCAGCAGATGTACTGGATTTCTACCAGATCAAATTTAAAGACCAGACGCACAAGCAATACAAATACAACAATGCCTGGAAAAATACTACCGTAAGGCTGGAAACAATAAAAATCAGAGGCGCTAAAAATGAAATAGATACCGTCTTTTACACCCACCATGGCCCTGTTGTCTATTTCCAGAAACCAGAAAAACTCAGCATGGCCGACAATGTGCCTACTGGTAATGCACTGCGCTGGATTGCGCATGATAAATCAAACGAGCTGATGACTTTCTATTTATTGAACAGAGGCAAAAACTACAACGACTACCGGAAAGCACTCACCTATTATACAGCACCTGCACAGAACTTTATTTTTGCTTCATCAGCAAATGATATCGCCATTACAGCCAATGGAAAATTCCCGTTGAAATGGAAAGATCAGGGCAAATTTATACTCGATGGCTCTGATCCAAAAAATGACTGGCAGGGATGGATCCCCTATGCAGAGAATCCAACCGTTAAAAACCCGGAAAGAAACTTCGTCAGCTCAGCAAATCAGTCCTCTACAGACCCATCCTACCCTTATTATATCAATTGGGAATTTGGCTCTTATGAACGTGGTAAAAGAATTAATGACAGGCTTAAAGCAATGACAAAAGCAACCGCCGATAGCATCCGGATTATGCAAAGCGATAGTTATAGTATACTGGCGCAGGACCTGCTGCCCGCACTCATTTCAAAAATTGACCCGGCAAAGCTCAACGCGACACAAAAAGAAGCACTGGAAATCACCAGCAAATGGGACAAGTTCTTTACAGCCAAAGCAATTGGCGGCAGTATTTTCGATCTGTGGACTAAACGTTTATTTATTGACATCTGGGATGATGAATTTACGATTGCCTCGGTACCTATGCGATACCCTTCCAAAGACCGGACTGTAGAATTGATTTTAAAAGACCCAGGTTCAAAATGGTTTGATAATGTGAATACGCCACAAAAAGAAACCCTGAATGACCTCGTTAACGAAGCTTTCAAATATACCTGCGATAGTCTGGAAAGAAAATACGGGCCGATCGGGAAAAGATGGCAATGGGCAAATGTGAAACAAACACATGTACCTCACTTAGCTAATATACCGGGAATGGGCTCAGAAACATTGCTGATCGGAGGAGCGAAAAGCACCATTAATGCTTTGGGTGAAAAAAATGGCCCATCTTGGAGGATGGTCGTTGAGCTTGGAAAAACGCCAAAAGGTCACGGTGTATATCCAGGCGGACAATCAGGTAATCCGGGCAGCTTTTTCTATGATGATATGCTGGGTACCTGGGCAGATGGCAAATTATATGATCTCTACCTGATGCAATCTGCGGAGGATACCCGGGGTAAAGTTCTTTCACGTTTAAAAATCTCTAAAAAATAGCACATGGTCTTTCTCGTTATACTTATCGCCTCTTTTTTATTACAAATGATCTTACCCTGGTGGATCATCGTAATCCTTTGTTTTGCGACCTGCGGGTTAATCGGTAAAACAGCAAAACTATCCTTATGGCAACCATTCTTTGCAATTGCGCTGTTATGGACAGGTGTCGCTTTATACCAGAGCCTGCCAAACAATAACCTGCTGGTTTCGCGTGTCGCAGAGATGTTTGGTCTGCATGCCTGGTGGTTAGTCCTGCTGGTTTCAGCATTACTGGGCGGTTTTGTGGCTGCGGTAAGCGGCTACTGTGGTTACCAGTTCAGAAAAGCAGTACTGGTTAAAAAAACAACGGCATAACATTTGTCTAACTCTTTGTGTATTTTTGCGGCGTGAAAGCTTTAATTCCTCAACTATTTTCTATCCGCGATGAACAGCAGTTTAATGAAACTGCCCTGGCTGTCTTCAAACACCAGGCGGAGTTTTGTGAACCTTATCGTCAGTTTATCACTCACCTGAATATTAAACCAGACCAGATCACCAGGGTTGCCGATATCCCTTATCTGCCGATCAGCTTTTTTAAAAGTCACCGGGTAGTCAGTAATACTGATCCGGAGGAAATCATTTTCAGCAGCTCCGGAACTACCGGAATGGTGCAAAGTAAACATATAGTGACCGACCTGAGTGTATACGAAGAAAGTTTTAACAAAGCATTTGAGCAATTCTATGGCCCTATAGCAGAGACTTGTCTGCTGGCTTTACTTCCTTCCTATCTGGAAAGAGACGGCTCTTCGCTGATCTATATGATCGACGCATTACTGAATCAAAGCAAACATCCCGATAGCGGTTATTTCTTACATAACCACGAAGAGCTTTTCCAAAAATTAACCGCTTTAAAAAAGGCAGGTCAGCCAACACTATTAATTGGTGTTACTTATGCCCTGCTTGACTTTCTTGAAAGCCACCAACTGGACTTCCCCGAATTAATCGTGATGGAAACAGGCGGTATGAAAGGAAAGAGGAAAGAAATGGTCAGAGAAGAACTGCACGAAATATTAAAAAGCGGATTTGGTGTAACTGCCATCCACAGTGAATACGGAATGACTGAACTGCTTTCACAAGCTTATTCTTCGGGAGAAGGTGTATTTGATTGTCCAAACTGGATGAAGATTGTGTTAAGGGACACGAACGATCCCCTAACACTCCTCAATTCTAATCAGACAGGAGGCATCAACATTATTGATCTTGCCAACATTAACTCCTGCTCGTTCATCGCTACCCAGGACCTGGGCCGGTTATTGCCCGGCGGTTCCTTTGAAGTACTTGGCCGTTTTGACAATGCAGACATCAGAGGCTGTAACCTGCTGGTTCAGTAAACTATTCCGCGATTAACAGGAAATAATTCTTTTTACCTTTCTGAACGATAATATATTTATCATTAATCAGGTTGCTGACAGTATAACTGGCAGTAACCTCTGCTACTTTTTCTTTATTAATACTCAATCCACCACCCTGGATAGTTTTTTTCACTTCTCCTTTAGATGGGAATACCGTCGTTTTTTCTGCCAGTAAAGTAGCCACATCAATACCTGACGCTAATTCTTCACGGCTAATTACAAACTGTTGTACACCTTCAAAGATTTCCAGGATATGTGCAGGGCTCAGGCTCTCCAAGAATGATAAAGAACCATTACCGAACAAGAATTCTGAAGTTTTTACCGCTGTTTCTAAAGCAGCCTCAGAGTGCGTTCTGATTGTAATATCAGTAGCCAGTGCTTTCTGCAAAATTCTCAAATGAGGTGCTGCATCATGTTCCGCTTCCAATTTCTCCAACTCCTGCTGCGTCAGCAAAGTGAAGATACGTATCCATGATCTGGCATCCGAATCTGTAGCATTCAACCAGAACTGGTAATATTTATAAGGAGAAGTTTTCTCAGGATCTAACCAGATCGCTCCGCTTTCGGTTTTTCCGAATTTAGTACCGTCCGATTTTTTGATCAGTTGTGTAGTTAATCCATAAGCTGTTCCTCTGTCTTTTCTTCTGATAAATTCTGTTCCGGTCACAATATTGCCCCATTGATCAGAACCACCCATCTGGATCGTACAATTATTATTTTTCCATAAATAATAAAAATCATAACCCTGGATCAGCTGGTAACTGAACTCCGTAAAAGACATACCAGTATCACCTTCCAAACGCTTTTTCACGCTATCTTTGGCCATCATGTAGTTCACAGTGATGTGTTTACCTACATCTCTGATAAAATCAAGGAAACTAAACCCTTTAAACCAATCCGCATTGTTAACCATCACCGCACCGTTACCTTCAGCGCTGAAGTTTAAGAATTGATTCAGCTGTTTTTTAATCCCGTCCAGGTTATGCGCCAGTATTTCTTCAGTCAGCAAGTTTCTTTCCTCAGATTTACCGGACGGATCACCAACCATACCAGTTGCGCCACCAACAAGTGCATAAGGTTTGTGGCCAGCACGTTGAAAATGGATTAATGTCATAATCTGTGTCAGGTGACCAACATGTAACGAATCAGCCGTAGGATCAAAACCTATATATCCTGAGCACATGCCTTCATTTAATTTATCTTCTGCATTGGGCATGATATCATGTAACATGCCTCTCCATCTTAATTCATCAACAAAATTGGTCATCGCTTTATAATTTCGGCAAAGATAAGAAACCGTTTAAACTTAGCGGCTGATAAAAACCGATCTTGGACAGATTCTTGTCAGGTATAAATAATTATGGGTTATTTGGCCCATTTCAACGGCTCTCTGATAAAAAAATCCCTATTTTGTAAACGATGAACTTTCTTTCGCACTTTTATTTTGAACGGCAAAACTCCAATGATTATATGGTGATGGGGGTTGTATTGCCCGACCTGATTAAAAATGCAGACAAAGACTGGAACCTTAATCCGCAAAAAGATGAATACCTTTTCAGGGATGTGCCTGATTATGCAGCCTTACTTAGCGGATGGAAAAGACACCTGGAAGTAGACCGTTTATTTCATTCTTCCGGATTTTTTAAAGAACAAACCGCTATTCTTAAACAACTGATTTTACCAGCCCTGCAAACCGGCCCGGTAAAGCCATTCTTTTTAGCACACATCGGGTTGGAACTGATCCTTGATCACCTGCTGTTAACCCAGAACAAAGTAGACACTGCTCTTCTTTATCAGCAGCTCGGCCGTGCCCATACTGAATCTCTAACCGGCTTTTTAAAATATGCCGGGTTAACAGATCAGCCACGTTTTGCCCACTTTCTGGACAAATTTATCTCCAGTGAATACCTTTTCAGCTATGAGAAAATTGAGAATATTACCTATGCACTCAACCGCATTTGTATGCGGTTATGGCTCAATCCATTTACAGAAGAGCAGCTGGAAATCCTGACGCAGAAACTGGAAGAGTTTAAACAACAACTCGACAAGCAGGGATTTCTGACCATATTCGATCAGATTGAGCAGGAACTGGCTGGACAATCCTTCTGATTACAAAAAAAACCATTAAAATAAACAAGCAAATCAGCCGATTTAGTAACTTCGCCTTATGTCGCAATCCACTATTAAAGACACTATGGACGCGTTGGTTCATGAACTTAACCAGCACAGTTATAATTATTATGTACTTGCAATGCCAACCATTGCCGATTACGAGTTTGACAAGAAACTGGAAGAACTGGGGAAACTTGAAAAAGAACATCCCGAATTCGCAGATCCTGATTCTCCGACTTTAAAAGTTGGGGGTGATATCACTAAAAACTTCGTCACCGTCAAACACAGATGGCCAATGCTGTCATTAGGTAACACCTATAACGAGCAGGATCTGCGTGATTTCGACGAAAGGATCAAAAAATCAATAGGTGATAATTTTGAGTACGTATGCGAATTGAAATTCGACGGACTTTCTATTAGCCTGACTTACCAGGATAACAAACTCTTAAGAGCAGTTACCCGTGGAGACGGAACCAAAGGTGACGATGTTACTGCCAATGTAAAAACAATCAGCAATATCCCCCACCACTTAAAAAAAGCAAATACACCTGCATTATTTGAGATCAGAGGGGAAATATTAATGCACAGTGCAGCTTTTGAAAGACTGAACAAAGAAAGAGAAGAACTCGGAGAAATACCCTATGCAAATCCCCGGAACTTTGCTTCAGGCACTATAAAAATGCAGGACCCCAAAGAAGTCGCCAAAAGGCCCTTAGACGCCTTCTTTTATTCCCTGCATACTGAAAAAGAATATTTCAAAACACATTGGGAAAGCTTACAGGAACTCAACAAATGGGGCTTTCATGTTTCTGAACATACTAAACTGAGCAGTAATATTGAAGAAGTACTGGAATTTATCCATTACTGGGAAAATGAACGTTTCAAACTCAGCTATGACATTGACGGGATCGTTATCAAAGTAAACAGCTTTACCCAGCAGCAGGAATTAGGATTTACTGCCAAATCTCCACGCTGGGCAATCTCCTATAAATACAAAGCACAAGAAGTAGAAACTATCCTGGAAAGCGTAAGTTACCAGGTTGGACGTACCGGCGCGGTAACTCCAGTAGCGAATTTAAAACCAGTACAACTTGCCGGAACAACCGTTAAGCGGGCTACATTACATAATGCCAATGAGATCGAAAGATTAGACTTACATGTTGGTGATAGTGTATTTGTAGAAAAAGGCGGTGAAATTATTCCAAAGATCATCGAAGTGAACCTGGAAAAAAGGAAAGAAGGCGCACAACCCGTTATTTATCCGGTCACCTGCCCTGAATGCGGTACCACACTGGTTCGTAAAGAAGGAGAAGTTGCTTTTTATTGCCTGAATGATGAAGGCTGCCGTCCGCAGATTGTAGGTAAAATCCAGCATTTCATTTCCAGAAAAGCGATGAACATTGATGGATTAGGTGATGAAACTATAGAATCTTTTTACCAGCGGGGCTTAATAGGCCATATCAGTGATTTATATACTTTAAAAGACAGAGCTGAAGAACTAAAAAACATAGAAAGGTTCGGAGAACGTTCTATTGAAAATATGTTAAAAGGCATCGAGTTATCCAAACAGATGCCTTTTGAAAAAGTGCTTTTTGGTTTGGGGATCAGATATGTCGGGGAAACAGTGGCCAGGAAATTAGCTATCGGAACCGGAAATATTGACCGCTTAATTACTGCCACACTCGAAGAATTAACAGCAATTGATGAAATCGGCGGCCGTATTGCAGAAAGTATCATTGAATACTTCAGTAAACAGGCTCATATTGATCAGATTAACCTGTTGAAAGCATATGGATTACAATTTGAGACTATTCAGACTATAATAACATTGGATAGTGACAAATTAACTGGAAAAACATTCGTAATTTCGGGAGTTTTTGAACAATATAGCAGAGAAGAACTGAAAGATCTGATCGAAAACAATGGTGGAAAGATATTAAGCAGTATTTCCGCTAAATTGAATTACCTGCTCGCAGGTGATAATATGGGGCCTTCAAAATTAGAAAAGGCCCAGAAGCTGAATGTTCCCCTGATTTCGGAGAACGACTTATTAGAGATGTTGAATAAAGATTAAAAAAATGAACAAATTTCATGGAACGGGTGTAGCTCTTGTTACACCATTTAACGCAGACGGATCGGTAGATTACGACGGTTTGAAAAAACTGATCAACTATCAGATTGACGGGAAGGTAGAATACCTGGTATCGTTAGGTACTACAGGTGAAACAGCAACACTCAATAAGGACGAAAAGAAGAAGATCTGGGCATTTACAGCAGAAATAAATAACGGCAGATTACCATTGATCGCTGGTATCGGCGGTAATAATACAGCAGAAGTTATTCAGGAGATCAAAGAATTTGATGCTTCAGGTTACGACGCTATACTTTCAGCAAGTCCATATTATAATAAACCTACACAAGAAGGCATATATCAGCACTACAAAGCGATCAGTGAGTCTACAGACCTGGATGTATTACTTTATAATGTCCCTGGCCGTACAGCAAGTAATGTAAGTGCAGAAACTACCTGCCGTTTAGCAGTAGATTGCAAGAATATAATCGGGACCAAAGAAGCTTCAGGCAGTTTTGATCAGTTCAACCAGATTATGAGAGATAAACCAGCAGACTTCTTATTGATTTCTGGTGATGATCCTGTAGCCCTGCCAATGATTTCATTAGGCGCGGCAGGTGTAATTTCTGTAGTTGGAAATGCATTCCCTCTTTTATTCTCAGAAATGATCAGGTTATCCCTGAAAGGCGATTTCAAAGCCGCTCAGGTATTGCACCTGAAAGTAGTTGAATTTACAAGGTTAGTTTTCGAAGAAGGTAACCCGGCAGGGATTAAAGCTGCTTTAAAATACTTTAACGTTTGTGGTGACCAGGTACGCTTGCCATTAGTGCCTGCATCCGGCCGCCTGGCCCAGCTGATCAGCACTCAAATTAAACAAATCAGTTTATAAGCCCCGCGCTTAAATAAAAAAAACGCCCCGGTACTACCGGGGCGCTATAAATTCAAAACAAGAAAATGGGTTTAAGCCTCTTTGTTTTTGGTCTCCTGAATCTCTAAACGAATAGCCTGAGCTATGTTTTTAAGATCCTGCATTCCTTTACGGACACGTGTTCCGGCAGCACTGTTGGCTTTGTTGTAAAACTTGTCTGCATCAGCTTCTAATGTGGTAACAAGCTTCTTTAACTCATCAAATTTTTTCATTTCTAATTACCTTTTGGTTTATTTTTTAGGGTTGATTAATACTCAATTACTAATGTAAGCGCTTTATTCTAATAAATGAAAGATTAACAGCACATTTAGAACCTATAAAACCCTGTTTTTATCCACAAAAAGCATGGTTATTCACAAATTCATCAAAAAATATAAGATATATCGTTGAAAAACAATAAGATACAAAATAAGTAAAACAAAAAAGGCCCTTTACAGTTAAGTAAAGGGCCTTTTTTTATTTATAGAAATCAGCTATTCCGGGCTGAATTTATTGTCATTATAATAGCCGCTTTTCAGCTTCTCTGCAACTTCGCTAAAAGCTTCAAGCGTGCGCTCTACGTCTTCTAAAGTATGCATTGCAGTTGGTATCAGTCTAAGCTCAATTAAGCCCTTAGGAATAACCGGATACACTACAATAGAACAGAAGATACTATAGTTCTCGCGAAGATCCATTGTCAATGCAGTAGCTTGTAACAATTCACCTTTTAAAAATACAGGGGTAACCATCGTATTGGTAATTCCTAAATCAAAACCACGCGCTCTTAACCCCTTTTGTAAGGTAGTTGCGATATTCCATAGTTTCTCTCTCAGCTCTGGATTATTTTTAAGCAGTTCTAAACGCTTCAGTAAACCAATGACCATTGGCATTGGCAATGCTTTCGCAAAAGTCTGAGAACGCATGTTATAACGGAAAAAATTAGTTATTTCTTCTGAAGATGCAACAAAAGCACCGATTCCAGCCATTGATTTTGCAAATGTTCCGAAATAGATATCTACACCTTCAATACAATCCTGTTCTTCATGTGTTCCGGCACCAGTTTTACCCATCGTACCAAATCCATGTGCATCATCGATTAACAAACGGAAATTGAAGTCTTTTTTCAATTCAATAATTTCCTTCAGTTTACCCTGTGCACCTGACATACCAAAAACACCTTCAGTAATCACAAGAATCCCTCCTCCTGAACTGTCTACCAGTTTAGTAGCACGCTCCAGTTGTTTACGGGCACTGTCAATATCGTTATGCTGATAAACAAAACGTTTACCTAAATGAAGACGCAAACCGTCGATAATACAAGCGTGGCATTCTCCATCATAAACAATTACATCATTTCTGTCTACCAGACAATCAATGATAGATAACATTCCCTGGTAACCGTAGTTTAAAAGGAATGCATCAGGCTTACCCACAAATTCTGCAAGCTCCTGTTCTAATTGCTCATGATATTTAGAGTTTCCAGACATCATTCTGGCGCCCATCGGGTAAGCCATCCCAAAATCTGCTGCACCTTTTGAATCCGCTTCCCTTACTTCCGGGTGATTAGCTAATCCCAGATAATTATTTAAACTCCAAACCAAATGTTCTTTACCCCGAAAATTCATATGCGGCGCAATGGCTCCTTCTAACTTCGGAAAGGAAAAATATCCATGTGACCATTTTTGGTGTTGCCCAAGCGGGCCCATATGCTTTGCTATCTTTTCAAAAATATCCAATGTATCTGTCTTTAAGTTGTCTTATTATTTTATGCAAATTTAAGCTTTCTGGGGCTGAAATACAAGGTTGCCCGAAAACCAGTAATCCCGCTGTCCAGCAATCCATTATTATGCCAAAAAAGCCTTAACAATAAATTGCTAAGGCTTTTAATTTCTTTTTCTATACCGGTTGATTAATCAACGTTATCGTGAAGGAATGAATTGTTAGGTCTGATCTCTGTACTGCCCTCTTCATCATTGCTTAAAGTAAACCTTGATACCTGCGATTCCGAAGAATGCTGTACCTGTTGTAATTGTGTTTGTTTACGTTTATAAGCAGGTTCGTTTTCAAGCTCCTGCAATCCATTGGTTGTACGCAATTTCATGCTCAGATCTTTCAGCCTCATAATCCTTTCTTTAGATTTTTTTAGCTGATCTTCAATAGATTCATCGCTTTTGTCATCATCCAGACCTGGTACAACGATCTCTTCCTGCGCAGGCACAGCAGATTCGTTATAATTTGATTTAGGTGCTTCAAAAACAAAATCAGTTTCTGATGTTTTCAATTCAAAATCTGTTCCTGCTTCCTGTTTATTTTCAGCAGGCGTAGATTCTTCTTCCACTAAAGTGTGTCTGATGATCCCGCTATCTGCGTCATCTCTTCTGTTTCTGTTTCCGCTGTACATATCACCGAAAAGATCAGATTGTTTCAGATCGTCTTTCAGTTTCATCACCGGCTCATTCGTATAAGCACCTGCTTTTGGCTCAATAAAAGAGTTAACAGGTTCTAATGGTTTTACCAGCGGAGCTTCTTCAGGGGTTAATAAAGAAATTTTCTTTACGTTCTTTTTATCGTGTGCACGTTGTTCGGTAGTCTGGAACCCTGTAGCAATAATGGTTACAGAAAGTTTCTCACCCAGGTTTTCGTCAATACAGTTACCCCAGATCAAATCTGCGGTTAAACCAGCCTTATCCTGAATATAATCCGTGATAATAGCGACCTCGTCCATCGTCACTTCTTTTAAACCAGAGCTGATGTTCAACAGGATATACCTTGCACCTTCAATCTCGTTGTCTTTTAACAGCGGAGAAGCCAATGCACCTTCAACAGCACTCAAAGCACGATTTTCACCCTCACAGGCAAAACTACCCATGATAGAAACACCGCTGTCTTTCATCACTGTACGCACATCCTTGAAATCCACGTTGATATATCCCGGCACCGTTATGATTTCGGCAATACCTTTTGCCGCAGTAGTTAAAATATCATCTGCCTGTGCGAAAGCGGAACCTAAAGTCAGGTTACCAAATATTTCACGTAAACGATCATTGGAAATAACCAGATAAGAATCCACGTATTTCTTCAGTTCATCCAGACCGTCTTCGGCCTGCATTTTACGTCTTTTACCTTCGAAAGAGAAAGGGGTTGTGATAATAGCCACAGTTAAAATGTCAAGTTCCTTCGCTGCCTGCGCAATGATGGGACTAGCACCCGTACCTGTTCCACCACCCATACCCGCAGTAATAAACAGCATTTTTGTAGTACTGCCTAACATGCTTTTGATATCGTCTATATTTTCAATAGCCGAATTTTTCCCCACTTCCGGAATTGAGCCTGCACCCATTCCCTCGGTTAAACTTGCACCCAACTGTACTTTATTCGGTATAGGACTGAACTCCAATGCCTGGGCATCAGTGTTACAGATTATAAAGTCTACACCTGCAATTCCTTGACGGTACATATGGTTAACCGCATTACCACCACCGCCACCAACACCAATTACCTTGATGATTGATGACTTATCTTTTAACATTTCAAAATACATATATTTATGAATCAGTTACTTAAAAATTGGTTTTACCTGTTCATCTCTCATTGTAATATTAACACTTTTTCAACACACGTTTTCCACAAGTGTTTAAAATGTGGAAAAATCGTCCATTGTGGATAAATATTACGGTTTTATATAATCCTCATCGCTTACGTTCATGTCGTCTTTGATGAAATCTTTAGTTTTTGCTAATAATTTATCAAATAATCCACCTCCCGGGCGTTTCACTTTATCTTTTACAACTGCTGGTCTCTCGACATAAACACCAGGCTGCTTCAACTCTTCAATCAACTCTTCAGCTTTTTGAATTCCTTTAATCAGCAAGCCAACACTGGTCGCGTACATCGGGCTTTTCAGGTCATCATAAATAGTTTTTGGCATATCCTCATATTTCGACAAATGTTCATTCGGATAACCTACACGACAATCCAGTCCTGTAACATATTCAACCAATTGAGAGAGATGCTTTAATAACGCTCCACCACCGGTAATTACTACACCACCGATTAGTTTTTTCTCATAACCAGAAGATTTTATCTCGTAATAAACGTGCTCAATGATTTCTTCCATACGGGCCTGGATCACATAAGCAAGGTTTTTTACTGAAATTTCTTTTGGTTCTCTGCCACGCAGACCTGGTACACAAATAATTTCATTTTCTTTATTTTCTTCAGCTAAAGCAGAACCGAAACGTGTTTTCAACAGTTCAGCCTGATTTCTCATCACCGAACAGCCTTCACGAATATCTTCAGTCACACTATTTCCACCGAAAGGGATAACCGCTGTATGGCGGATAATACCCTCATGGAAAATAGCGATATCAGTAGTGCCACCACCTATATCCACTAAAGCAATTCCAGCTTCTTTTTCTTCATCACTTAAAACAGATTCAGAAGATGCAAGCGGCTCTAAAATCAGTTCCTGAGTCTGTAAACCGGCATTGGTTACACATCTCATAATATTTTTAACCGCAGTTACCTGGCCCGAAATGATATGGAAATTCGCTTCTAAACGAACACCCGCCATACCGATCGGATCTTTAACTCCTGGTTCATTATCGACAGTAAATTCCTGAGGCAGTACATGGATGATCTCTTCTCCCGGGGGCATAACCAGTTTGAACATATCATCAATTAACTTATCCAGATCTTTTTTACTGATCTCATTATTCAGTTCTCTTCTTGTCAGGATTCCACGGTGTTGTAAACTCTTGATATGCTGACCTGCAATACCAACATTTACTACACGTACTTCCACATTGGACTGACCGCTCGCCAATTCAACGGCCTGTGAAATACCCTGTACAGTTTTTTGTATGTTGGAAACCACACCACGGGTTACGCCCGCAGACTCTGCTTTCCCAATACCCAAAACCTCAATCTTGCCATGCTGTGTTCTGCGACCAACTATCACACAGATTTTTGTGGTACCGATGTCCAATCCCACTACAATTGGAGACTGAACGGTGGTTTTTTCTTTGCCCATAACTATATTTATTTGTCGAATTATATACTAATTATTATCACTGGTGTGTTTTGTTTCTTTTACTGGTTTTGTCGTCACTTTAGCTTTTACTGGCTTTGCTACAGCTGGCTTAATGACGGCCTTTACTGGTTTTTGTCCGGTGTTCACCGGCTTATGCTCAGGTTTCACCCATTTTTTTTGCGGCGTGACTGGCTTGTGCTCTGTTTTCACAGGCTTATGCTCCGGTTTTACGGCCGCAACTTTTGCCGGACGCGGTACAACTTTTACCGGTTTATGGATTACCATCCCTGGTTTTGGCGTAGCTTTAACTACAGCCGGAGTATTCACTTTATCCGCAGATTCCCCCTCTTGAACTCCCTGGGGATTATTTCTAAGCTCTGCTGCAACTTCAGCCCTCACCAGTGAATCCATTACTTTCCTTGCAGAAGCAATTGTTGGTTTTGCAGGCTTAGCCCTGCCAACCGAACCCAATATGGAATCCATGTTGTTCTTTTCACAAACAATCTGATTGGTGTATTTTATGTTTATGGTTTTATAAGTGTCCCAACCTACCTTCGGCATGGCCTCTTTATAAAAGGTCATCAGATTGGTCATTTTCGTTTGAAGAGAATCTGCATTCCCTAAAATGATACGCTGGTTACCCACTCTTGGTATCAATTCAATATCATCTTTATCATTAACAAATATTTGTTCAATTTGTGAGTCCCACAACGTATCTTTTTTCAAAAATAATGCCGTTTTATACAAATCTGAAGCCATTTTCGTAATCAAGGTATCTACCCTGCCACTAAAGTGCTCTAAAATCTTACCATTTGCTACCACTACGTTTGCCGTAAAGTTCGGAGACACAGGCATTTTAAGTCCATTTTTATCAATATAAAAATCCTGTCCGCTTGAACTGATAATTCTCAATAAAGGTTGTCTCTGACTAATTTCAATATGGATTACACCGTCCATATCTGCATAAACTGTAGACAATGCTATATATGGATTTGACTTAATTTTTTCTTCAATTGCGTGCAGGTTAATGTCTTCCAGTTTACGCCCGATCAGCTGTCCCTGGCTCTGTTTCAATATCGCATCAATTTCTTCTCTTTCGATAAAATTATCTGCTCCAGGAATAAGGATTTTTATATTCGTTACATTAACTGTATGTTTTTTTACCGATACAAAGCTCATAAGGGTAACTATTCCGCCAAGACAAAAAATCCAGGCAAAACATTTAAAAACAAATTTCCAGTCAATCCTTTTAAACATTGGTCAAAATATTTTTTAACGGTTGAATCAAAGTATCAATATCCCCTGCACCCACAGTAACCAATAATTCAGGTTGGTTTTCCTTTACATATTTCAGTACCTCTTCTTTCGAATAAACCCCACTGTTTTCAAGCATTAGTTTAGCCCTTAAAAACTCAGAAGTAATCCCTTCCATCGGTAACTCTCTGGCCGGATAAATATCCAGCAGCAACAATTCGTCAACGGTACTTAAAATTTCCGCAAAATCAGCTGCAAAGTCCCTCGTACGGCTAAAAAGATGCGGCTGAAAGACAACAGTCATCTTCTTGTCCGGATACAGTTGTCTGACCGCATGAAAACAAGCACGCAACTCTTCGGGATGATGTGCATAATCATCAATATAAATATGCTTATCCTCTCTCACCACATATTCAAAACGTCTTTTTACGCCTTTAAAATTCGCAACCGCGACTTTCACTTTAACCGGATCAATTCCTAATTTTAGTGCAGCTGCCATCGCTACTGTAGCATTTTCTACATTATGTTTTCCAGGAAGCATCAATGGAATATTCGTAATACTCACATTTTCATCCTGATAATCAAAAACAAAATTCCCCTCTTCTACCCTGATATTTGAGGCCCGGACAGTAGCCGTTGTCTCACTACCATAAGTTATCCCTTCAGCAATCGGTAATCCTTGTTTAAAAAACAAAGTTCCTCCTGGTTTTAACTGTTTTGCAAACAACTGGAATGACTCCTCTAATTGTGCTGCGTCTCCATAAATATCCAGATGATCTGCATCCATAGAAGTAATCACGGCGATATCCGGATGTAAGGTCAAAAAAGAGCGATCATACTCGTCTGCTTCCACCACTACGACATTGTTGTCGCCCAGCAGGAAGTTACTTTGATAGTTCGTCGTAATTCCGCCTAAAAACGCAGTACATCCATAACCGGTATCCGTCAGAATATGGGCTATAATTGAAGAAGTAGTTGTTTTACCATGCGTACCCGCCACAGCAATACAAAACTGTCCTTTACTGATGATCCCCAATACCTGGGAACGTTTCTGTAAATTGAAACCGTTATCCCTGAAATAATTCAGCAATACCGAATCTTTCGGAATTGCCGGAGTATAGACAATCAGCGTCTCCGCCGTTGTCACTTCAAATTCCGAAGGCAATTCACTCAGCACATCCACATAAGAAATCAGAATTCCTTCCTCCTCCAGATGACTGGTCAAAACAGTTCTGGTTTTATCATATCCGCCAACCAGGCAGCCGCGTTTTTTAAAATACCGCGCAAGCGCACTCATTCCGATACCACCGGCACCAATAAAATAAACGCGTTTGATTAAATCCAGTTCCATTTATATATCCTTCTTTACTGCCAGTTTAAATACTTCTCTTGCAATCAGCTCATCAGCTTGTGGCAAAGCCATCTCCCCAATATTTACTGAAAGCTGTTCACAACGAACATCATCTTTTAATAATTCCAGCGCCTCTCTCACCAAAGTATCCTCCGCAGAGCGGTCATTGATTAACAGGGCTGCATTTCTTTTCACTAATGCCATCGCATTTTTAGTCTGATGATCTTCAGCCACATTAGGCGAAGGCACCAGGATTACCGGTTTTTTAATCAGGCAGAGTTCAGCAATTGTTCCTGCCCCTGCTCTTGAGATAATCACATCGGCAGCTGCATAAGCCAGGTCCATCTGGTTCAGAAATTCCAGTATCCGTACATTCGGGTGAAAACTTCCGCCAAGTCGCTCTATAATTCCTGCATAATAATATTTACCGGTCTGCCAGATTAACTGTACATCCTGGTCTATAAAATCCTGCAAATGCTTTTCAATACTTTTATTCAATGTAGCAGCACCAAGGCTTCCGCCTGTTACTAAAACAGTTTTCTTTAACGGATCCAGTTTCAGCAATTCCGATCCGTGGAAACGTTTATTGTAAATCTCGACTACATCTTTACGTACCGGATTCCCCGTTTTCAGGATACGGTCAGCCGGAAAAAACTGCTCCATTCCATCGAAAGCCACACATATTTTCGAAGCCTTTTTCCCCAGTCTTTTGTTGGTCATACCCGCATAAGAATTCTGCTCTTGTATCAGGTATGGAACATTTTTCCAGGAAGCCGCAAATAAAACCGGTCCCGAAGCATAACCACCAACACCCACCACCACATCAGGCTTAAAGGTTGAGATCAACTTCAATGCTTTCTGCATGCTGTCAACCAGTTTAAAAGGTAAACTCAGATTTTTGAGTATTGACCCCCTTTGAATTCCGCTGATATTCAAGCCTACAATTTTGTACCCGGCAGCAGGAACCTTTTCCATTTCCATTCTGCCTGTCGCACCTACAAATAATATTTCACACTCAGGCTCTATGCGTTTGAGCGCATTTGCGATCGCAATGGCAGGAAAAATGTGTCCGCCAGTACCGCCTCCTGAAATGATTATTTTTGTTGGTCTCATTCTATATATTTTATGTCATTGCCGGTAACTCACCCACAATTACTTTATTTACTTTACTTGCTGGTTTAGCTAAATCTTCGCTTAACCCTTTTTTACCATTCTCTTCTACATCCCTGCTTACGCTCAGGATAATTCCAAAAGCGATACTCGTGAAGATCATCGATGTACCACCCATGCTTACTAACGGCAAAGGGACACCAGTTACGGGTCCTAAACCTACAGCTACTGCCATATTTGCAAAAGCCTGTATCGTTAAACTAAAACTCAGTCCGGCTGCGAGCAGTGCCCCGAAAGCCTTCGGGCTCTGCGTCACAATCCTGACGCATCGATAGAGCAGCACCAGGTAGAGGATGATAATGATCAATGCCCCAAACAACCCATATTCCTCCACGATAATCGCAAAGATAAAATCGGAATATGGGTGAGGCAGGAAGTTACGCTGGGTACTATTTCCCGGCCCTTTTCCAAAAATCCCACCAGATGCCAATGCAATCTTCGCCTGATCTGCCTGGTATGTTTTATCTGAATGCTGAGTCTCAGGGTGCAGATAAGAGTTAACACGTGACTTATAAGTTTCACGTCTTGGGCCCAGGAAAACAACAAACATCAGCAGTACAAAACCACCCGCACAAACTACCAGTATTTGTTTGATACTGATCCGGCCTATAATTAACAATAAAATACTTACCCCGAACAACATAAGCGCCGTTGATAAATTGGCTAATGCAATCAAAACAAAAACCACACAAACAGAGCCCATAATCGGGATAAAAGAAGTCTTTACATCTTTAATATTTTCCTGCTTCTTGGTCAGCATCCTGGCCAGAAACGTAATCAGGGCGAGTTTTGCCAAATCGGACGTTTGAAAAGTCAATCCGATAATAGGAATCTTAACCCACCTGGAAGCATCATTTAAGCTCGTTCCGAAAACCAGTGTATAAAACAACAGTGGAATTGTAATAATCATCAGAATTTTTGAAATCCCAGCATAATATTGATAATCCACCAAATGCGCAATATAGATCATACCAATCCCCATCACCACAAAAATCAAGTGTTTGGTGAGCAGTATTTTCTCTACAGTTTTGCCCTGTTTATATGCTAGTGTTCCAGTTGCACTATAAACCGCAAAAATAGAGATCAGAGACAACAGGATTATGATCAGCCATATCCAGCGGTCCCCTTTGGTTTTCTCTAAAAGCGCCTGTACTGTACCCATTGTTATAATTCTTTTACAGCCATTTTGAATTGGTTTCCACGGTCTTCATAATTCTTAAACAAATCAAAACTTGCACAAGCCGGTGACAACAACACGGTATTTCCCTTTGTTGCCAGGTGATAAGCTACTTGTACAGCTTCATTTGCAGAGAACGTATTGACAATAATTTCCACATCATCCTCAAAAGCTTCGTGAATACGTTTATTATTTTTACCCAGGCAAACAATAGCTTTCACTTTTTGCTTTACCAGGTCTTTCAGCATATCATAATCATTACCCTTATCCACACCACCCATAATCAGGATCACGTCCGTATTTACACTTTCCAGCGCATACCAGGTAGAGTTTACATTGGTAGCTTTTGAATCATTGATATAATCCACACCAGAAATCTTGGCAACATGCTCCAACCGGTGTTCAATATTTTTAATATCTCCCATACTCTCTCTGATAGTCGCATTGCGGATTTCCAACACTTTAGCGACTATGCCCGAAGCCATAGAGTTGTAGATATTGTGCTTGCCTTGTAAAGCTAACTCTGAAATTGACATGGTTAAATGGTCTTTTGGATTTATATTGATATGAATATTGTTGCCTTCCAGATAAGCTCCGCCTTCTACCTTTTTACGAATAGAGAAAGGGCATTTCTGTGAATTTACCTTCGTGCTTTTTAAAGCTTTCAGGATTTCTTCATCATCGGCACAAAAGATAAAATGATCTTCAGGTCTCTGATTCTGTACGATACGCATTTTTGAAGCTGCGTAATTTGTCATTTTGTAATCGTACCTGTCCAGATGGTCAGGCGTAATGTTTAAAAGTACAGCGATATCAGCTCTGAAATCATACATATCGTCCAGCATAAAGCTCGATATTTCCAGTACATACCAATCGAAATTCTCTGTGGCTACCTGAGCTGCAAAACTATGTCCTATATTACCGGCGAGGCCTACATTCAAGCCCGCTTTCTTAAGGATGTGGTAAGTCAGCATTGTGGTGGTCGTTTTACCATTTGACCCGGTAATACAAATAGTTTTTGCTGTTGTATATCTCTTAGCGAACTCAATTTCTGAGATCACCGGAATGTTTTTCTTCTTCAGTTCTTTGATAATAGACACAGAATCAGCAATTCCAGGGCTCTTGATCACTTCATTTGCATTGATGATCGAGGCAACCGTATGCTGCTTCTCTTCAAAAGCAATATTCAGTTCTACCAATGTTTCTTTATACCGGTCGGCAATAGCCCCGAAATCTGAAACAAAAACATCAAAGCCCTGCTTCTGTGCCAGTATTGCTGCACCTACACCGCTTTCACCAGCTCCAAGTATGACGATTCTCTGCTTTTCCATTATCTCAGTTTTAAAGTGATTATGGTAATGATGGCCAATAATATTCCTACAATCCAGAAGCGCGTAACAATTTTCGCTTCATGGTATCCTTTTTTCTGATAATGGTGGTGCAGTGGTGACATCAGGAAGATCCTTCTGCCTTCTCCAAAGCGTTTTTTCGTGTACTTAAAGTAAGATACCTGGAGCATAACCGAAGTTACCTCAATCAGGAAGACCCCGCATAAAATCGGGATCAGCAGTTCTTTCCTGATCATAATCGCCAGTGCAGCGATGATACCACCAATCGCCAGACTTCCTGTATCCCCCATAAAAACCTGTGCAGGATAAGAATTGTACCATAAGAACCCAACACAAGCACCTACAAAGGCACCTGCAAAAATCATCAGCTCCCCGGAATTGGGGATATATAAGATATTCAGGTAATCCGCAATCACTGTGTTACCCGAAACATAGGCCAGTAAGCCCAGTGTAATGCCTATAATCGCAGAAGTACCCGTTGCCAGGCCATCTATCCCATCCGTTAAATTCGCGCCATTAGAAACCGCCGTAATGATAATCACTACAAAAAGGATAAAAACAAAAACCGCATATTTCTCATAACCAGGGCCTAAAAATTTAAGCACCTTCGCATAATCAAACTCGTTATTTTTATAAAAAGGAATATTGGTAATCGTTGATTTTACATCCTGCGTGTAATAGAATTTTTCCCCTTTTTGTCTAAGGACCATCGGTGCCGCATTTTTGCTCACCCCGGTTTCATCCACAGTTTGTCTCACTACGATATTAGGATTGAAATACATTGTCCAGCCAATGATTAAGGCTAATCCTACCTGTCCGACAATTTTAAACCTTCCAGCAAGCCCTTCTTTATTTTTCTTAAATACTTTAATATAATCATCCACAAAACCTACCGCGCCCATCCATACTGTAGTGACAATCATCAGTAACACGTATACATTGGTCAGGTTGGCCAGTAATAAAGTTGGGATCAGAATACCCATCAGAATCATCACCCCACCCATCGTTGGTGTGCCTTGTTTCTGCATTTGTCCTTCCAAACCTAAATTCCTTACTGTTTCCCCCACCTGCATTTTGTGCAGATAGTTGATAATTCTCCTTCCGAAAACAGTGGTAATAATCAACGAGATAATAATCGCCAGTGAAGTACGGAACGTAATATACTGGAACAACCTTAAGCCAGGGAATTCGTAATGTGCGTTTAAATATTCAAATAGATAATATAACATTAGCTGATTAAGTTTAATTGTTCCATTAACACTTCTTTATCATCAAAATGATACTTTACTCCATTGATATCCTGGTATTTTTCATGTCCTTTACCCGCAATCAGGATGATATCACCTGGTCTGGCTAAATGACAAGCTGTTTTTATAGCTTCTTTACGATCTGCAATCGTTAATGTTTTTCTGCGGTTAGTTGGTGATACACCAGCTTCCATATCCGCCAGAATCTGATGCGGATCTTCCGTTCTTGGATTATCTGAGGTCAGGATTACTTTATCACTCCAGTCACAAGCTACCTGAGCCATCACCGGACGTTTAGTTTTATCTCTGTCACCACCACAACCAATTACTGTGATCACCTGCTCTGTACCTTTTCTGATGTCATGAATCGTACTCAATACATTCTGAACAGCGTCAGGCGTATGTGCATAATCCACCAGGCCAATAATCTGTTTTGAATTAGGTACTTCTTCAAATCTGCCTTCAGCACCTGTTAAGTTGCTCAATAGCGTTAATACCTGAAGTTTATCCTGGCCTAATAACATGGCCGTACCGTAAACAGCAGCCAGGTTATACGCATTGAATGAACCTACCAATTTAAAAAACACATCAGTATGGTCAATTTCAAGATTCAGACCACTGAACCTGTTTTCAATAATGCTTACTTTATAATCAGCCAGTTGCTTTAAAGCGTAGGTCTTTTTAGAAGCCTTCGTATTCTGAAGCATCACCATCCCGTTTTTATCATCGGCATTGGTCAGGGCAAAAGAACCTTTCGGAAGGCCGTCAAAAAATGATTTTTTCGCTTTAATATAATTGTCAAACGTCTTATGAAAATCAAGGTGATCGTGTGTGATGTTTGAAAACACACCGCCTGCAAAAGTCAATCCTTCTATTCTGTGCTGCACCATCGCATGAGAACTTACTTCCATAAAGCAGTAAGTACAACCCAGCTCAACCATTTGCTTCAGCAGCTGGTTCAGTGCCAGTGGATTTGGTGTAGTATGTGTCGCCGCAATGATTTTATCATTTACCTGATTTTGTACCGTAGAAATTAATCCGGTATGGAAACCAAGGCTTCTGAATAACTTAAATAAAATAGTTGCAATAGTTGTTTTACCATTTGTTCCGGTAATCCCAACCAGTTTCAACGAAGAAGAAGGGTTTCCATAATAATTGGAAGCCATAATCCCCAAAGCCACCGAAGTATTTTCTACCACGATATAAGTCACCTCGGGATTTACCTCTGCTGGTATCTCTTCACAAATAATAACTGTTGCTCCGGCAGCAATAGTCTGGTTAATAAAAGTATGTCCGTCTGATAAAGTTCCCTTTACTGCAAAAAATACAACACCTTGCTGTACCTCACGTGAGTCAAACGTAAGCGCACTAATTACCCTGTTGGTTTTTCCAACCAGGTTTTTAATCGCCACTCCATATAAAACATCCTGCAACTGCATCTTATTTCAATTCTAATTGTACCAATAATCCTCTTCCAATCTTCATCCCTGAGGGAATCGACTGGCTTATTACTTTTCCACTTCCCTTCACCTGTGTTTTTAAACCGGCGTTTCCTAAAAGATATAAAGCATCTTTTAAGCCCATTCCGCTTACATTAGGCATCATGCCTTTCACAGAACTATATTCCTGGTAAACAATCCCGTTGCTGGTATCCACACTATTGAAATAGTCAGATTTGGCAGCATAAAGGGCTTTTATTCCCAACGCATTGTAAACACTTTTCACTGCTTTACTCTGTCCTGCTTTCGCTTCCGGACTTTTCGTGTTTCCAACCAGGTGGTCAGTCACATTGTTATACATTTGCACATCACTTGCGTAAATACGATCTGCAATTTCTTTAAATACCGGCCCGGCAACTGATCCACCGTAATACCCGTTTTTTGGCCCGTTGATAGAAACCATAATCGAGTACTTAGGCTTATCAGCCGGGAAGTAACCACAAAAAGAAGCCTGATAACTTCTCTTAGCTTTATAACCTTTATTTCCATCCGCCACCTGTGCAGTACCAGTTTTTCCAGCTACCCGGTAAAACGGTGAGCCCATCAGTTTACCAGTACCTTCTGTGACCACGCCTTCCAGCATCGCCTGTAATTTTTTAACCGTAGCTTCAGAACAAACTTTTTCACTGATCACCCGCGCATGAAACTGCTCAATCGGGTTTCCCAGCCTTCTGATTTCTTTTACAAAAATTGGTGCTATATATTTTCCATCATTTGCGATGGCATTATAAAACGTCAAAATTTGCAGCGGGGTAATCTGCATTTCATACCCATAAGCCATCTGCGCCAGGGTCAAACCACTCCATGACTTAAAAGAAGGGTTTTTAATGACCGGTTTTGTTTCTCCGGTAATTTGCAGTTTCAGTCTTTCATTCATATGGATCCGGTATAAATGATCTGTAAACTGCTTAGGATCATCTTTATAAGCGCTATAAACAAATTTGGCCACCGCGGTATTTGATGAAACTTCAAATGCCTTTTTAGCAGTTACCACTCCTACGCCCCCGTGAGAATCTTTTATATTATGGTTATAAAGCCTGTAAACTCCATTTCCAGTATCCACTGTCGTGTTCGTATCTATTTTTTTATCTTCCAGTAAAGCCATATAAGAGGCCAGCTTAAAAGTAGATCCCGGATCCTGGCTTCCACCTATCGCGTAATTGAACATTTCCTTATAAACCCCTTCACTCTCCCTGGTAAAATTCGCAACTGCCCTGACTTCACCAGTCGCCACTTCCATCAAAATCACTGTCCCGTGATCTGCATCACTTTTAATCATTTGCTTCTCTAATGCACTCTGCGCCAGATCCTGCATATTGATATCGATTGTAGAAATGATATCAGCTCCTTCTTTCGGTGCAATTTCAGCCTCATCGTTAACCGGCATCCAGACACCACCAGCAATACGTTGTACTAGTCTTTTACCACTTTCCCCATTAATATAATTGCCGTAAGCACCTTCCAGTCCTACACCGTTGGAAACGTTTTCATTTTTATATCCGATCGTCCTTTTTGCCAGGTTCTGAAAAGGTAAAATCCTTTTATTCTGCTGAATGGCCATCAAACCACCGCTATACTTTCCAATATTATACAATGGGAAAGTTCTTAATTCTTTGAGCTGCTGATAATTCACTTTACGCTTAATCAATAAGTACCTCACGCTATCTGCTCTGGCAGTACGCAGCATACGCGAATATTCCTTTGGCGTTTTATCCACAAAAAACTGTGAAAGTTTCATAGCCAGAGAATCTACTTTAGCATAAAAAACTTTATTCTCACTAATTCCGCCAGCGTACAAATCCATTCTCAATTCATACTCCGGTACAGATGTAGCTAACAGGCTTCCATCATTAGAATAAATATTACCACGTGCAGCATCCACATTGATATACTTTGTAGAGAGACTATCGGCCATGGCACGCCATTTATGCCCCTCTACAAATTGTACATCGCATAATCTGACTAATACTGCCACGGCAAGCAGTACAATCAGTCCGAAGGACAGATAAACACGTAATAGTATGTTAGCTCTAATGTTCATCATTACTTATGATAATTTTTTTAGGAGGCTCTGTTAGCTCCTTAATGCCTAACGTATCTACTTTTTTAGCTACTTCTGTTAACTTGCTTTTGAACATTAAATCGGCTTTCAGTGATTTATATTCCCAGCTTAGTTCTTTTACTTCTTTATTCAGTTTATCTATATCTCTTATATTCTTAACCGCCATATGGCTGTTTGCAATGTAAAGCATTGTCAACAGCGACAAAAAGATAAGAAAAGGCAACATGGCAGTAGCGGCTTCTTTAGTCACTACGCCATCCACAAAAAGCTTTTTAAAGAAAAGGTTAGCATTTTCAGACTCCTTCTTTTCTTTTTTAGGCTTCTTTAAGCGAATTACCGGTTCTTCTGGTAATTCCTCTTCGTCCTCTACCTCATCTGCTCTGAACTGGTTGTTCATATCTTAGATCCTTTCTCCAATTCTCAATTTTGCACTTCTGGACCTGCTGTTTCTTTCCAGCTCGTCCTGCTCAGCAATCACTGCTTTACGCGTAATCACTTTATATGGCTTTTCTTCATTACCAAAGAAGTCTTTATCTGCTTCCCCTCTGATCTTTCCTTTAGCAATAAAATTCTTTACCGGCCTGTCTTCCAGTGAATGGTAAGACATCACTACCAATCTGCCACCCGGGCTTAACACCTCAGCAGTTTGTAATAAAAAGCTTTCCAGTACTTCGATCTCCGCATTGACTTCGATACGTAAGGCCTGAAATACCTGTGCCATGTATTTATTCTCTTTTCCTTTAGGGATGTGCGCACCCGCGGCAGCTTTAAAATCAGCCAGGGTTACAATAGGCTGTCCTGCGCGGGATGTTACCACCGCTCTGGCCAATGATTTCGCATTTTTAACCTCCCCGTAGATCCCAAATATTTTATGCAGTTTATCTTCAGTATAAGTATTCAAAACATCAGCAGCAGTAAGCTTGCCTTGTTTATCCATACGCATATCCAAAGAAGATTCGAAACGGGTAGAAAAGCCTCTTTCAGGCTCATTAAATTGATGTGAAGAAACACCAAGGTCAGCCAGAATGCCATCTACCTGCTTATAGCCCAGCAAACGAAGGTTGTTTTTTAAGAAAGCGAAATTCTGATCAACAAATAAAAAGCGGGGATCATTAATCTTGTTACGTTGGGCATCAGGATCCTGATCAAAAGCGATGAGTACACCGTCTTTGCCCAGTTTAGACAAGATTTCTCTTGAATGGCCACCTCCGCCAAAAGTAACGTCCACATATACGCCATCGGGTTTAATATTTAACCCATCAATACATTCCTGCAAAAGTACTGGCACATGATAATTATTTTCCATCTTCCCCCCTGTTTTTATTTCCCATCACTTCTTCCGCCAGATTTGCAAAATCTTCCGGCTCACTATCCAGTAAATTGTCGTACGCAGTTTTAGACCAAAGCTCTATTTTATCAAACTGACAAGACAGGATTACTTCGCCATCTATACCTGCAAATTCCAATAATGACTTCGGAAGATTGACTCTACCCGAAGCATCCAGCGTCAATTCCGTCGCACCACGTGTAAAAAACCGGATAAATTCTCTCGTTTTTTTCTCGTACTGGTTCAGTTTACTCAGCTCTTCCACTATTCCTTCCCATACTTTTTTAGGGTAGATCACTAAATGCTTTTCAAAACCTCTGTTTATCACAAGTCCCTCTTGCTCAACGTTTGGCAATTGTTTTTTCAGATTCGAAGGGACCATCATGCGGCCTTTCGTATCCAATTTACAATCAAATTCTCCAAGTAGTTGAACCATTTTAGTATCTACACTTTTTATGTAGTGTAAAAATAGACACTTCTACCACTTTTTACCACAATCTACCACAAAAAAGTTATCAACATAAATTATGTCCCACATTCTACCACCATACATGCAAAAAGGCCGCTTTAAAAAGCGGCCTTCGAAAAGGATCGTAATCCTGTGGAAATTTTATTGGTTTTAACCTTATCCGTTAATAGCCTTAACACCAGGCAGTTCTTTACCTTCCATGTATTCAAGCAATGCACCACCACCGGTAGAAACATAACTCACTTCATCTTCCAGGTTAAATTTCGCGATTGCAGCAGCAGAGTCACCTCCGCCAATTAAAGAAAATGCACCATTTTCTTTCGTAGCCGCCACAACAGCATTGGCAACTGCGCGCGTACCCTGCTCAAAATTAGCCATTTCGAAAACACCCATCGGGCCATTCCATAATAAGGTTTTTGATTTTTTAATTACTTCAGAGAAAAGTTCAACTGACTTAGGACCAATATCCAATCCCATCCAGTCTGCCGGGATATGACCTGCATCAACATTTTTCTTTTCAGCGTTATTGTCAAATTTGTCTGCGATAACAGTATCCAGTGGTAAAATGATATTTACACCTTTTGCTTTCGCTTTTTCCAGTAATTGCAAGCAAAGTTCCATACGGTCTGCTTCCAATAAAGAAGTACCGATTTCACCACCTTGTGCTTTACTGAAAGTATAGGCCATACCACCACCAATAATCAGGTTATCTACTTTTTCAAGTAAACTTTCGATTAAAAGGATTTTGTCTGATACTTTCGCGCCACCCATAATTGCAGTGAAAGGTTTCTCTGCATTGTGGTTAATTTTCTCTGCATTTTTCAACTCTTCTGCCATCAGGTAACCGAAGTATTTTTCTGTAGGGAAAAACTCAGCGATAATTGAAGTAGAAGCATGTGCACGGTGAGCTGTACCAAAAGCATCATTCACATATACATCACCCAATTTCGCAAGTTTAGCTGCAAAATCTTTATCTCCTTTTTCTTCTTCTTTGTAAAAACGAAGGTTTTCTAATAATAAAACCTGTCCCGGAACAAGGTTTTTGGCTGCATCAACAGCAGAAGCACCAATACAATCATCAGCAAATTTAACTTCAAGATCAAGCATTCTTGATAAATCACCTAAAATATGTTTCAGCGAAAATTGATTTTCAGGACCTCCTTTTGGACGGCCTAAGTGTGACATTAAAATCACAGCACCACCATCATTCAAAATTTTAGTGATCGTTGGTAAAGCAGCACGCATTCTTTTGTCGTCTGTAATATTGAAATCTTTATCCAAAGGCACATTAAAATCTACCCTTACTAAAGCTTTCTTATCCTTGAAATCACATTGGTCAATTGTTTTCATCTTGTATCTAATTTTTAGGTGTTAAAAAAGTCAATCACATCATCAACGATGGATCACAACTTTTATGTTATAAATTTATTTTTCGGCTATTTGGCTAAACCTATCAAAATGCGGGCCTGCTCCTGGAATTTCGAATTCCTCAGAAATAACTTCAAACCCTGATCTGCTGTAAAAACCTACAGCAACAGTCCTTGCATTACACCAAATATAAGCAGCATGAACCGATCTGAGCTCATTGATTGCAAAAAAAACTTCTAATTACGATTTTCTGAGATTTTAAGTACCAGATCTACCAGTCTTGCAGAATAACCAGATTCATTATCATACCAGCCTACTACTTTAACCAGGTCACCTACGATAGAGGTAAGTTGTGCATCAAAAATACAAGAATGCTGATTATCCAGGATATCTACGGAGACAATCGGATCTTCTGTATATTCCAGTACGGTTTTCATTTCGTTTTCAGCAGCCGATTTAAAAGCTGCATTGATTTCTTCTATGGTAGCTTTCTCTTTAAGAATACAGGTAAAATCAGTCAGTGAACCGTTTAATACCGGAACACGGATACCTGCTCCTCCGAGCTTGCCTTCCAGATGAGGGAAGATATTGGTTATTGCTTTTGCAGCTCCTGTACTGGTAGGTATAATCGAAGCAGAAGCAGCTCTTGCTCTTCTTAAATCTTTATGTGGTGCATCATGGAGGTTTTGATCACCAGTCATGGAATGTATCGTGGTAATATAACCATCAAGAATCCCCCATTTATCATCGAGGATCTTTACCATTGGCGCTACATTATTCGTGGTACAGGAAGCGTTGGAAATGATCTCTGCACTTAAGTCAAGGACTGAATCATTCACTCCCAGTACAAACATAGGAATGTCTTTATCTGCCGGAGCAGAGATTAACACCTGTTTCGCACCTGCCAGCAAATGTTTGCCCGCTCCTGTTCTGGTTGTAAATTTACCAGTAGATTCCAGTACGATATCTATGTCTAAAGCTTTCCATGGCAGATTTTCCGGCTGGGCTTCGCGGTAAACGTTAATTCGTTTTCCGTTAATAATCAGCGCTTCCTGATCAAAAGTTACTTCACCTTTAAAACCACGGTGAACCGTATCATATTTAAAAAGGTGCGCTAAAGTTGCCGGATCACCAAGATCGTTTATAGCGACCACATTGATATTTTTTTCCAGTGCAGTACGTAAAAATTTACGTCCTATCCTGCCAAAACCATTAATTGCTAATTTCATTTCATTTTCAATTGACGGCACAAAACTAGGTATATTCTTTGGGCTTAACTTATGATATTTCATTGTTTTACATCCAGTTTATAGAGTGCCTGAATGATAAGGGTTTAAAATCAGGATCATGGCAGATTGTAAACTTTGACCCTAGTAAAACAGCACATGTATTCGTAAATTAATATGATGAATAACCAATCATGGAGCAGCCGAAAACCTGAAAAAGAGTAGGCATAAATTAAAGTTTTCTGATCTCTTTTTGATTTATAAAAGAATCGTTTATTATGGCAAAAGCATGGTATTTGTATAACTCGGGTAGCATATTTGCAAGCAGTAGTTATACTATTTTTAATCCTATTGATTTTAATGCTGCACCGCCCTGTCCAGATGGGTGCATACTCTGCGCAATTAAATCAACGACTGGGGCTCCTGGAAAACCAATAAACCCTTTATCTAATAATGTCTTTCTTTATCTTACGAATTTCATGATAGCCCAAAGATTACAACCAATTCTAACTGATCCATATGTGGTGGGTAAGGGATCTTGCTAATTACAGAGTAACTGAAACCCCTGGAAAGATCCCGACATTAAGATAAATGATTTTGATCTATCTTATTGATTTCTCCAGGGATTTCATTTGCTATAATGTTTTAGTTTTTCCTTTACAATAAAACACATATATCACTGTAAATGAATTTATTAATAAAATACTATAATTTTAAATCTTATCATTAATTTCATTCAAAATCTATTGATACGCTCAGTAAAGAATGAAAAGAATATCTCTACTTTTAGTGCTGTTTTTTTTATGTTCAGCACTACAGGCACAAGTCTGTGGCACACCAGGGCTGGACGGGCCGATGAGTGTTTATTCTCTACCCACGGCAGCGAATTATTTGAGTACCATAAATACTTATTTCCCGCCGAAGTCAGATATGAGCTTACCAGCGGGGGTAAAAATTGTAGCGCTTGACGCGGTATTCAATAGCACCTATCAAGGTGTTAGTTACGGCATTATACCTATTCGTGCCGGGGATATATTATTGATTATCCAAATGCAGGATGCAACCATACAATACACTAATGATGCTTTTTACGGTTCAAATAATGATAAAGCAGGGAATGATGGGCTTGGTGGTACAGGCTACACCAGTCTGGGCAATACTGGCAAGTTTGAATATGTAATTGCCACCAATGCCGTTCCACTTGCCGGGGGCATTTTAACATTTAAAGGAGCCGGACCAGGAAAAGGCACCGTTAATACCTATACCAATGCTACTGCAACCCCCGATCATGGGGCAAGGACATTTCAGGTTATCCGGGTTCCTCAGTATTCTAATCTGAGTTTACCCAACAACATCTCCCCCTCTTACTTTAATGGAAAAACAGGAGGTGTCATTGCATTTGACGTATCGGGAACAATGAATTTGAATGGTTTTCGAATAGATGCCTCAGGAAGTGGTTTTCGGGGCGGATTTGGGCCAGGCGGCGTTTCACCGAGCAGTGTCCCTGGTGGCTATGTCACACTTTCTACAGACAGCCACGGTTCCAGTAAAGGGGAAGGAATTGCCGGTACACCAAAGGATGCGCTGAAGAGGGGCGTTCCGGGCTATGGGGCTTTAGGAGAAGGGCTGCCCGCAGGTGCCTATGGCAAAGGGGCTCCAGGTAACGCCGGCGGCGGTGGGAATGGATTTAATGCCGGTGGTGGCGGTGGTGGGAATGGAGGTGCAGGTGGTGTGGGTGGTAATGGAACTATCTCCTTAAATATAAATGATTCCTTCCCAAATGGTGGGAGACCCGGTTCGGCAAGTTATGCCCCATTAGCCCCAGAAATGAGCAGGTTAATGATGGGCGGAGGTGCCGGTGCTGGTGCAGGAACTGATTCAGGAGGAGAATCTGGTGGTGGGATCATCCTGATAAATGCTGGCCGGATTATAGGTACGGGTAAAATACTGGCAAATGGTTATGACGGATATGCCGCTCATCACGATAACTCTTTTGACGGGGCCGGTGGTGGAAATGCAGGTGGTACGATACTAATAAAAGTTACCAATCCTGATCCTTCAGCAAGACTTATCATTGAAGCTAAAGGCGGTAATGGAGGGAATACAATAGCTAACCAGGGTGGCCCCGGTGGTGGTGGCGGAGGTGGTGAGGTTTTCTATTCCCTTCCCCCCGCTTCAGTCAATATAGACGTAGGGAAAGGTACAGCCGGATTTATAGATGGGACTAATTCGCATCAGTTTGCTGAAGATGGACAGGATGGACACGCAGTTCCCTTTACAATATCAAGTCTGCCGTCTTATATACAAGGCGGAGGAGCTTTCTGTTATCCCGAACTCAATACGGTAATTACCAATGTTAGTTCCCCGGGCGTTCAATATGCCGGAGCTACGGTCAGCTACCAAATCAATACTACTAATTATTCTGGTGGGGGAACAGCAGCAGGTGTGCAAATCCAGGTGAAACTTCCCACTGGATTTATGTACAGTTCGGCAACCGTTACCTATACAGGAGACGCCAACGGGCCAGTTAAGCTCAAAAATATCAGCAAAGATACCAATCAACTCTTATTTGGGAACTTTAACATTTCCCCAGGAGATCAGGTCCAGCTTACCCTGACCGCCAGTATTCCTTGCGGTACGAAAACAGGAATTTATAGAAGCAATGCCCAGGCCCTGTACTTAGATCCTACGCGGACATTCGCTGATACTGTCCGCAAAATTACCCCTGTTTTAAATGCTTTCGCTGGCAGTAACACTTCTTATGAGACAGGAATTTCCGGCCCGGTGGCCGGAAGTAATTATAACGGTAATCTTTCTACTACAAGTGATGTAACTGTAGGCGTGCCTAATATACAAAACGAAATTAAGGCTCCCCTGACTACGACATTTTGTACGGAAGGAAACCCTGACCTGATTGAAGGAAGTTCAATCCTAGCAGGAATCGATTCTTATACTTACCAGTGGCAATCTTCTTCGGATGGAATTACCTACCAGGACATTGCAGGCGCTATGGCCAAAGATTATACCCCACCCCTGATTCAGCAAACCATATACTACCGCCGGGCTATATCCTACTCTGGCTGCACCATTACACAGTTAATTAGTAATGTTGTGAAGTTCAATGTAATTATGCCACCTGATGCAGTGGATTTTGATATGCCAGACATTTGTTTAAAAGATGCTTCGGCAAAATTTAACAATAAAACAATAGTTACTGATGATGCAGCTAACCAGATTACTTATTTGTGGGATTTTGGAGATCCCGGTTCGGCGAACCCAACCGCTACAACAAGGGATGGACAGCATGTTTATACCCATACCGGAGAATACCTCACCAAACTGACCGTATTCAGAAATGGCTGTGGCCGTACCCTAACGAAAACATTCCGCGTAAACGGCAGTGCGCCAAAAGCCGGTTTTACCGTGAAAAATAGTAAGGCGCTATGTAGTGGCAGAGAAGTTTTATTCGAAGATCACGCAACAGTAGATTTTGGCGAGATCACCCGCATTGACTGGTATTATGATGCACAAAATAATCCCACGGTTGTGGAAACAGACAACAGTCCGGGGTTACGGCTTGCCACGCCAAAGTTATACAAACACCTATATCCCGTATTCAATACCCCAGCCACTAAAGTATTCCAGGTACGAATGGTGGTTTATTCCGGGCTTTCCTGCATCGATGAACAGACTATCACAATTACTTTACAGGCGGTACCCGACGTGGTTTTCGGTGCCATACCAACATCAGTATGCAGTTCAGTCTCCCCCTTTCAGCTCACCCAGGGCAGAGAGGCTTCCGGCCAATTACCAGGTAAGGGTATTTATACCGGGGACGGAGTCAGTTCTTCCGGTCTGTTTGACCCTAATGCCGCAGGTACAGGAAAACATACTTTAACTTATTCATTTACGACGGACAATGGCTGCTCTTCAGTCGCCAAAACACAGGATATTATCGTTTTTAGTACGCCAGCTGTAGATGCCGGGAAAGACCAGGTGGTTTTGGAAGGCGGAGAAGTACAGCTGACAGCGATAGTAACTGCTTCACCCGATTTAACTTTAAGCTATAAATGGACGCCGTCAACAGGACTGGATAAGGATAATATACTTAATCCCGTCGCCTCACCTTCAAGGGATATTACCTATCAACTGACAGTAACAACGCCCCAGGGATGTTCTGCTACAGATGATCTTTTTGTACATGTTTTACAAAATCCGGAGATCCCCAATACCTTCACTCCCAATGGTGATGGTATCAATGATGAATGGAATATTAAATATTTGAGCAGTTATCCCAAAGCTACCGTCAATGTGTTTAACAGGTATGGCGCAAAAGTATATAGTGCAACTGGTGCTGCAAAGAGCTGGGATGGGAAATATAACGGTGAATATGTGCCTGTAGGGGTATATTATTATGTGATAGATCCAAAAAATGGAAGGAAAATTCTCTCGGGTTCCTTAACAGTTTTAAGATAATTGAAAGTTATTAAGCCTGCTTACCCTGATAAAAAGGTTATAAACAAGAAAAGCCTGTAGTTTCCTACAGGCTTTCTTTAAGATTTGGCACCGACCTACTCTCCCACGTGTTACCGCAGTACCATCGGCTCTGGTGGGCTTAACTTCTCTGTTCGGAATGGGAAGAGGTGGACACCACCGATATAGACACCTAAATATTTTTGAACAATCCCTGCTAATGCAGTTCATGTTTTTATGTCTTATTGATGGCTCAAAGATAGCTAAAAATATCACATTAGCCCTATAAATAACAAATTATTCAATCTTAGCTTAACAATTATTTTTTGTATATTTAATATAAAGAATTTCTAACCAAATATACTTCTTGTTCCTAAGCTTAGCGTTCCCCGGCTTTCATTGGGGTATATCTGTCTTATATTTTTCAAAAAGCATATTTTCTGGAAATTATAATCAGTATGATGATGATCCAACGACGCTCCAGGAAAATTAGCTATGCTCAGTTATTGCTTACCGGAGGCGTAATGATATACCTGCTGTTTGTAATAGCTCCTCCTGTGTATGCACAGAAATTTGAGTTCAGCGGAAAGCGGAAAAAACAGTCCATCTCTTTTACCTTAGTCAAAAACCTGATCATCGTTCCACTCTACATTAATGGAAAAGGTCCCTACAATTTTTTATTGGATACAGGTGTGGCGCAAATGATTATTACAGATACCACTTTTCTGGAGAACCTTGATCTTAAAAGAGCTCAGACTGTGAAAGTTCAGGGTTATGGTTTCGGTGACAATATCGAAGCTGTTTTAACCAGGAATATCAATGCCAGAATAGGCAGAGCTACCATCAAAAATATTCCTACAGCAATCTTTAAAAAAGACATCTTCGACCTGTCCAATTATCTTGGTATTAAAATTCACGGTATACTGGGCTACTATTTCTTTAATAGCTTTACCGTGAAAATCAATTATTATACGAATAAACTTACGTTTTATAATCCCGACACCAAAATTGAGCACAAAGGGACAACTATTCCGATACAGATCACAGGTGGGAAACCTTATTTAAACACAGAAATACAGACGAATGAACTAGGCACTATAAATGTTGACCTGCTAATTGATAATGGCTCCAGCCATCCGCTAATGATGGAATCTCTGAATGATAAACCCTTTCCATTGCCATTAAAAACAATCCCTGCTAATCTCGGTGTTGGAATTAACGGTATTATCAATGGCTCCATGGGCAGAATTGCTGCTATTAAACTTGGAACTTATACTTTCAATGAAGTGCTGACAGGCTTTCCAGAATATAATACTGAACGCTCTGCAATGGAAGGAAGACCGCGAAATGGTAGCCTGGGTTCTGATATACTCCGGCATTTTGTAGTTACGTTTGATTACACAGGCGGATTTTTATACCTGAAGAAGAACAATAATGATATTCCAAAATTCGAGCATGACATGTCTGGTCTTGAAATTTACGTGATACAAGGAATTAAAGACCGCTATTACATCGGCAGAATTGAAGTTGGTTCTCCTGCGGAGGAAGCCGGGTTGAGAGAAAATGATGAAATTACTGCTATAAATTTTGCCAGTGTTATACACTATAAACTGAATGATCTGACAGAGATGCTAAAAGATCGTAATGGGAAACAACTCTTGATTGAGATCTATAGAGGTAACGATAAGCACGTTGTACTGCTCAGATTAAAAAAACGTATTTAGAAATATCTGTACAAAAATGTCCTATAACAAGAAAAGCCTGTAGTTTCCTACAGGCTTTCTTTAAGATTTGGCACCGACCTACTCTCCCACGTGTTACCGCAGTACCATCGGCTCTGGTGGGCTTAACTTCTCTGTTCGGAATGGGAAGAGGTGGACACCACCGATATAGGCACCTAAATGTCTTTATCCAGCTTTTGTTTATTGATCGCTTTTTACAGCAATTGCTCGATTGATATTGTTAATGTTTGTTTCGCTTTGTCCACTGCGGACCCGGCTATCAAACGATGACATATTATTGAAAGAAGTTAGTTATGAAGAACAAACAACAGTTTATTGC